>NZ_JBSKJN010000007.1:0-213439 GCF_053709515.1 Enterobacter sp. UPMP701
AAACCATGCAGTACTACTCGTCGAAGTACCAGTATCCCTGGTTAATCAGCCCGGTGAGCTTTTCAACAAACGCCGGGTTATTCAGCGCATCGCCCAGCTCGGCCTGACCGAGCTCGGTGTAGCGGCACAGTGCATCCGCACCCTTCGCATCTACCGTCTCCAGCTGTTCGCTGTTGATGAAGAAGCTGCCGTTGATGTTCAGCACGCGCAGGCCGCTCAGGCGAGACAGCGTTTCGCCGCCCTGCAGCGCGTCCAGCACCTCTTCCGGCGCGTACGGCGGCTCGGCGGTGGCGATATCCAGCTCGTGGCGCGGCGTCGAGACAAAGCTGCCGAACCATTTTGTGAAATCTTCCGGCTTGCCGATCATGTCGATCATCATCTGGCGAATGCGATCGAGCTCGTATTGCTCCACGCGGCCCGGGTGTTCGCGACAGGTCAGATCCGGATCGCTGTAGTGCTCGCCGCCCAGATCGTTTTCCAGCGCGTAATCGGCGAAGCTGCTGATCAGATCGCGACCGTTCGGCCCACGGAATCCGACGGAATAGTTGAGCGCCGTTTCATGGGTAAAGCCGTCGTGCGGGAATCCAGGCGGGATGTAGAGGATATCGCCCGGGGCCAGATCTTCGTCGATGATCGGCTCGAACGGATCGACATGCAGCAGCGCCGGATGCGGGCAGAACTGACGCATCGGCAGCTTGTCACCCACGCGCCAGCGGCGGCTGCCCATTCCCTGAATGATGAACACATCATACTGATCGATATGCGGACCCACGCCGCCGCCCGGCACGGAGAAGGAGATCATCAGGTCATCCAGACGCCAGTCCGGCAGGACGCGGAACGGACGCACCAGCTCCGCCGCAGGCATATGCCAGTGGTTCACCGCCTGCGCCAGCAGCGACCAGCCGGTTTCGCCCAGATCGTCAAAGTGCTCAAACGGACCATTGCTGGCCTGCCATTTGCCGTTGAAATGGCTCACCAGACGGCTATCGACTTCCGGCTCCATCGCCAGCCCTGCCAGCTCGTCCGGGGTAATCGGATCGACAAAATTTGGGAAGGCATTTTTCAGCACTACGGGTTGTTTTTGCCAGTATTTTTCAAGAAATTCCGGCCAGTTCAGGTTCAGTTGATACGCCATGGGTAGCACCAGTGAGAGGGGAAACAGGCGCGATTATGGAAGAGAGCGCATCAAACTGCCTTGTCATGGGTCAATGTCGAAGACTCTTCAACGGACGGAATTATGAGATCGCATCAAATCTTTTCCCGTATGCGCTTCAACAATGCGTAAAAATTCATCCCGATATGGACGTATTATTCTAGGATCCCACGCCACACAAATTTCCCAGTACAGTGATTCCAGGTCAGGTGCAATAAGCCTTACTCCTTCTGGTGAAAAATGCCTTACGCTTTCAGGCAAAAAAGCGACTCCATTTCCCCCCGCGATCAATGCCAGCAGAGTTGGCATATCATCTGTCACCGAGACAGGGTCAGCATGTAATTGGTTGGTAAGGAGAAACTGAGTAGTTTGTTCTGCAAGACATGGACCAACAGCAGGAGTTAATTGTAATAAAGGATACTGAGATAGCACATCACGGATATGTGTAATATCCTTTTTATAAGTTGATGGTATAGCCAGTATCAACTTTTCTTTGTACAGCACTCTAGAGGTTAACTCATTGCCAGCTGGCATCCGGAAGAAGCCGATATCGAGTGTTCCTTCAAGTAGCATTTTACGCTGCACACCTGAGGGGAGATTGCTTATATTTACTTCACACGCCGAAAATTTATTCCGGAAGGTATTTATCCATAATGGTACTGTATGAAAAGTTGAAATCCCAAAACCAAGCATAAGTTTTTCATGGTTATCTTTAAATAGTTTTTCGGCATAATTCAAAAAATCAGCATGAATCTTCAGTAACTCATTTGCCTTTAAAAAAAGCTGGCAGCCGTGCTCAGTTAACATTGCGCCATATCGACCGCGAGTGAAAAGAGGACCGCCAATAAGCGTCTCTAACATTTTTATCTGCTTTGATAACGCGGGTTGCGTCAAAAACAACAACCGCGAAGCGCGATGATAACTCCCCTGCTCTGCAAGTGTTACAAACGCCCGTAACAACTTGATATCGATTCCTTTCATTTATCAAACCCTGAAAAAATGGAATTTTACAAGAACACGTCATAAACACATTATAGAAAATACCTGCCAAATAAGAAACCGTGTCTGGCAGTAAGATTTATGTAATTCACTATATGAATATAAAGGAATATATAAAAATGCCAAATGTTGCTGTACTGACTAACGATCTGCAGTATGAGTTCACTTATAAAATTACGTATTCTGAAGCAGAACTCGCGCAAAAGTTGACAGCTTTCAATGCCTTTTTAGACGGCGTGAGAAAACAAAATCAAACGGTCATTCATCTGCAACTCATAAATGACCCCTGCGATCCCGCTGTTCAACGGCGCTATAAAAACCGCGCTGCGGGCATTCCCGCTTTAGCCGGAAGACCTGAAAATCAAATTATCAGTAGTATATGCCATTCATCAGACCTTATCGTTGTAAAAGGTCGAGATAGTGGTTTCTTCAACAATAACCTTGATGAGACGCTACAGGAACTCGGAATCAAAACAGTCATCGTTACGGGTTTGCAAACCCATGTTTGCGTACAGACAACGGCTGCAGATGCATTTTTTCGCGGATACAATGTTTGGGTCCCGGAAGACTGTGTATTCGCCCCTTCCTCAGAAGATACAGCCCGTGCTCTGGAATGGCTTTCAAGTTATTGCGCTACTGTCGCATCCTCCTCTGAGATCCTTTCTTTGTTGGAAAAACATGATGATCTTCCGGAACGTAGTGAAAGGAGAGGATCATGAGCAACGTTTTAGAAATTGAAGGTAACACAACAGAGACTGTCGTGCTGGATCATGGTACTGGTGCTCGATTAAGTCGTGAATTGGTTGAGTTGATAGCGCATATTCTGGGAGACACCTACCTTGGAACAATGGAAGACAGCGCACTGCTGGAATTACCTTCCCGTAAGCTCGCATTCACTACAGACTCTTTTGTCGTAACGCCGATCATCTACGGCAATGGCGACATAGGAAAAATTGCGGTATGTGGTACCGTCAACGATCTCGCTGTAAGCGGAGCAAAACCGCTTTATCTGACGCTCAGTCTGATCATTGAAGCTGGCATGTTAATGTCAGACCTGATCAAGATTATTGAATCAGTGCGTGAAACAGCTAAAGCGGCCGATATTAAAATTGTAGCAGGGGATACTAAAGTCGTAGGTAAAGGTGAAGCCGATCAGTTGTTTATCAATACCGCAGGCATTGGTGTATTCGAAAATCCGCCGGTCTCAATCAAAAATGTACGTCCAGGACAGAAAATCATTCTTAGCGGGTATATTGGAAACCACTCTATTCACCTTTTATCTATCAGAGAAGGTCTGGGATTTGAACGAAATATTCTGAGCGATTGCGCACCTCTCAACCATATGATTCGATCCCTGCTCAATAATCTTCCCGCTGGAAAAATAGCGTCCATGAGGGATGTTACGCGTGGCGGATTATCTGCCGTTCTCCATGAGCATGCCCGAGCTTCCGGAAGTGAGATTCGTTGCGAGAAGCAATCCTTGCCAATACAGCCTGAAGCAGCAATGGCTGCCAATATGCTAGGAGTGGATGTAATAAACCTTGCTAATGAAGGTTGTCTTTGCTTGTTCGTTGAGCCAGATAGCGCAGATGAGGCGCTTGCGCTTTTACGGGCCCACCCGCTCGGCCAAAATGCGGCTATTATCGGCGAAGTTCTTCCAACCATTGAGCAAAAAGTCACCATGCTTGAGCCAGATGGAACACTGTCAACAATTGAGGAACTTTATGGTGCTGAACTCCCACGACTCTGTTAATCAATTCGATGACCTTTTAATACGGCGTTATCGCGTATGTGGTATCGTCCAGGGGGTCGGATTCAGGCCCTTTGTTCATCGCCTGGCACAGTTATTTGATGCTACAGGCTGGGTCCTTAATGATTCGGAAGGCGTATTAATTGAAATACAAGCAACACAAGATAATATTACCCGTTTCCTTGACGAACTGATATTAAGTCCTCCTCCTATGGCCAAAATTATCAGTGTTCAGGAAGTACAAAGAGAAAAAAGCGAACAGCGGTATAACGAGTTCAACATTCGTGAAAGTCATCTCCTTAGCAACATGAATACTATTATTCCTCCAGATTCAAATGTTTGCAGTGACTGTCTGGAAGAAATGAACACACTAAATAATAGGCGCTATAAATACGCGTTCACAAATTGTACGAACTGTGGACCACGGTATAGCATCATTAAAGGGATGCCTTACGATCGGGAAAAAACCACGATGCGTGCCTTTTCTATGTGTAGCGCATGTCAGCATGAGTATAATGATATTGAAGATCGTCGCTATCATGCTCAACCAAATGCTTGTCCCGAATGTGGACCACAATTGCAATTAACTCAACGCGACGGCTCAACAATCGTTACCGATGATATTATTGATTACGCCCTAGCACGGTTACAAGAAGGTGCCATTATTGCCGTGAAAAGCTTAGGTGGATTCCATCTCGTCACCGATGCAAGTAACGATAATGCTGTTCAGGAATTAAGAAAACGTAAACGCAGAGACTCAAAACCTTTCGCGGTGATGCTGTTAAACAGTGATAGTGCATCACGTATTGCTTATGTAAATGTGCAGGAGCAAGAAGTTCTTGAAAGTTCACAGCGACCAATCGTATTGCTACGAAAGCGACACAATATGCTCGCAAACTCTGTTGCACCACATAATCCCAGTATTGGAGTAATGCTACCCTCAACCCCGCTTCAATATCTATTGCTGAGCGATCCGAAAATGCCAGCACTGGTGATGACGAGCGGGAATCGCTCTGGCTACCCTATTGTTTGTGATAATGCTAGCGCAATTGAACAATTAGGTGACATTGCTGATTATTTTATTCTCAACAATCGCGACATACATACGCGCGTTGATGACTCTGTCGTTCGTGTTATGTCGTTACCAGAGGGAAGACATAGTCACCTTTCTTTCATTCGACGCTCGCGCGGGTATGCTCCTTATCCTGTTCATCTGCCGTTTGATGTAGGTAAGTCTATTGCGCTAGGTGCTGAACTAAAGACCACCGTGAGTATCGCTAAGGGTAAAGAGGTTTTCATCAGCCAACACATTGGCGACTTAAAAAATGACCAAACGTTCAATTCCCATATCGAATGTGTAAACCATCTGCAAACATTACTTGGCGCAAGCGCTGATGCAATAGCCTGCGATCTGCATCCTTCTTTTCGCTCTACACGTAATGCACTAAAGCAATCAAAGCTACACGTTATTCAGGTACAGCATCACCACGCACACATGGTGTCATGCATGGCAGAAAATGGGCTTTCTGGTAAAACTATCGGCGTTATTTTCGATGGTACGGGATATGGAACAGACGGCACCATATGGGGTGGAGAATTCCTTACCGGTGATGAAAAAAGCTTTGAAAGGACTGCACACCTTCGTACCTTCTCTCTTCCGGGCGGAGACAAGGCTGTTAAAGAGCCTATCAGGGTTGCTATATCGTTGCTAACAGCACTATACGGAGAACATTTAGAGGGCGTTAATCTTCCTGCGCTTGATGCGCTGCCGGCTCAGCAGCGTAGCGTGTACGCTAAAATGGCTGCCAGGCATTTCAACTCCCCCAAAACCAGTAGTATGGGCAGGTTATTTGACGGCATATCAGCGTTAATAGGTATTTGCTCGTATGTCGAATATGAAGCACAAGCGGCTATTGAGCTTGAAGCCTTACTGAATCGCGATCTCTACATGTCACAACCTTTTTCATATTGTATCCAGGAAAAAAATGGTCACCTGGAAGTGGATTATCGTCCAATGATAAGGGAATTAGTGTCTGAGCTTACTACGACGGTGCCTAATCTCCCCCTATTGAGCAGGCGTTTTCATTCAACGATTGTGGATATGATCATCTCAGTATGTATACGTTTATCAAAAGTATCCGCAACAAGACAGGTCGTATTAAGCGGAGGTGTATTTTTGAATGAATTTATCCTGCTTAATACTGTGGAAGGTTTAAATATCGCTGGTCTGAAGCCTTATTTCCACCAGAGCGTCCCCACCAACGATGGCGGTATATCACTAGGACAAATTGTTGTAGCGAGGGGGCAATTACAGGCAAAACATATTGATGTCAGGGAGATCGAGCATGCGTGAAAACGTAAATCATTTTTCAGCCGTATTATTTGACATGGATGGCGTGCTTATTGACTCCAACTCAGTCATTGAAAGAGGCTGGCGAGAAGCTGCGGAAATATTTGGCAAGACAATTTCGCAAGACGACATTATCAAGCACATACACGGACAGCCGGGACCTCATACTATCCAGGCACTTTTTAGTGATCTGCCTGTTGAAGCGCAGAGAAAAATTCAGGCACACATTATTTATGTTGAGAATACAGCCGAATATGATCCTATTCCGGGCGTTGCTGCGCTAATTACTTCCCTTGATTCAGTAGGAATCCGCGTTGGCATAGTGACTAGCGGATGGAGAGAGAAAATTGATCGTGTAACGGCCATGCTAGGGGTGCAACACTGTATTTCGGTTATTGTTGAGCGTGATGATGTCAAAAAAGGTAAACCCTTTCCTGATCCCTATCTACTTGCAGCAGAACGACTCTCAACGCCACCCGAGAAAATCATTGTTTTTGAAGATTCAAGGAGTGGAGTGACTTCTGCAGTGAGCGCTGGCACCTGTTGCGTTGGAATAGGTGGGATTGAACTGATTGCTAATGGAGCCAGGTGCGTTATCCCTGATTTCACGGGAGTCGAGGTATTAACTCGTCTGGATAGCAACGTCGCAATTTCATTGTGCCCAGGGCACGTATTAGTTGCAGAAAGATTTATTGAGTCTGGCGAGTAGCGACATGCTTTGGATTATTCTTGCTCCCCTTGAACAGGGAGCAAGAACTTTTAGGCTTACAGATGGATAAAACTTAATCCAGCTTCAGCTCGTCATAATGGGTAATCAGTTTACCCACGATGCCGTAGTCCAGCGCTTCTGCCGGAGACATCCAGAAGTTGCGGTCGGTGTCTTTTTTCACTTTTTCCAGCGGCTGGCCGGTGGCGTCGGCGATCAGCTTGTTCACGCGATCCAGCATGCGGATGATCTCGCGCGCTTCGATCTCAATATCCGTCGCCTGCCCGCGCACGCCGCCCAGCGGCTGGTGGATCATAAAGCGGGTATTCGGCAGCGAGTAACGGTGCTCTTTCTTCGCCGCCAGGAAGATAGTGATCCCGGCGCTTGCCACCCAGCCGGTGCCAATAACGTGCACTTCCGGGCGGATGAACTTGATGAAGTCGTGGATGGTATCGCCAGCTTCCACGTGGCCGCCCTGGCTGTTGATGTACAGCTTGATCGGATCGTTGCTGACGCTTTGCAGCAGGATCATCTGGGTGATGACCTTCTGCGCCAGCTCCTGGTTAATCTCACCGGAGATCACAATCGAACGGGACTCCAGCAGTTTTTGCTGCAGAGCGCCCGCGCCGTTTGACCCTTCCGCTTTTTCCTTGTCGCTTTCTTTCAGTGTGTAGTGCATTGTCTTTTCCTCAGCTTGTCGCGCTCAAAACCAGAGTGTAGCCTGTTTTACCGGTGAAAGTCCTCACAGACAAATAACGAGGGATCTTATGAATATTGCCCATGTTGCACTCTGGACCCGCAGCCTGGAGACGCAGGTTCGGTTCTGGGAAACGGTGTTTAATGGCCGCAGTAATGAACGCTACGTCAGTAAAAACCGTCCCGGTTTCGAATCACACTTTATTACGCTGGATAACGGGCCAACCATCGAGCTGATGACGCTGCCGGATCTGCCCGGTGCCCCCGCGCACCCGGAGTTTGTCGGCTGGGCGCATATCGCCATCAACGTCGGCAGCAAGGCAAAAGTGGACAGCATGGCCGAGCGGGCGCAGGCCAACGGTACGCTGCTCAGCGCCCCGCGCATGACCGGGGACGGCTTCTATGAAGCGGTGATTGCAGACCCGGACGGCAACCGCATTGAGCTTGTCGGTGCATAAAAACGGCGTTTCGTTCCTTCACCGCCTCCGCCCCGGCTCGCTATACTTCATATGGTTATCATATTGTTAAATGATAATGATATTTAATGTGTTAAGATGAAAGTCAGCATAAACAGTCTCTTACGTAGCCGTAGTGACAGTTTGCATCCTCGACATTTAAATCAGCACCGGGGCGGTGAATGGAACACATTGTGTATGTGGTTGATGACGATGACGCCGTCAGGCAGTCCGTAATCGGGCTGCTGGAATCGGCAGACTTAAACGCCATCGGCTTTTCATCAGCAGAAACGTTTCTTCAACACCGGTTTGAGGATCTGCCGTCGTGCGTGATCCTCGATATGCAAATGCCCGCCATCTCGGGCTTTGAGGTGGCTGACGCGCTCAAGGACAGCGGGCGCGAGATCCCGATTATTTTTCTCACCGGTCACGGCACCATCCCGATGTCAGTGCGCGCCATTAAAGGCGGCGCGTACGAATTTCTCACCAAGCCCGTCGAATCCGCCGCGCTTATTGACGCCATCGAGTCCGCGCTGCAGCTGGCGGAACACAACGCCGAGCGCAATAAAGAGCACTACGCCCTGAAGCAGCGCCATCTGTCTCTTACGCCGCGCGAGCACGAGGTGCTTGAACTTGCCATCAGCGGCAAGCTCAACAAGCAAATTGCCGCCGAGCTGGGCGTCAGCGAGATCACGGTGAAAGTGCACCGCCGCCGCGTGATGGAGAAAATGCAGGTGCGCTCCGTCGCGGAGCTGGTCAGGGCCGTTGAGCGCCTGACCAAAAGCCAGCCTGCAGAGTAACCTTTACCCTTCCTGCGCCGCCAGCGGCAGTGCAAACGCAAACACCGTGCCGTACGGCTCCCGGCGGCGCGCGCTCAGCTTCCCGCAGTGGCGCTCGATGATGCTGGCGCTGATGGTCAGCCCCATCCCCATCCCCTGCGGCTTGGTGGAGTAGAACGAGTCAAAAATCTGATCCAGCCGCTCGGGCTCAATGCCGCTGCCGGTATCGGCGATCTCAACGATCACTTTCCCGTCGGCGTTGGCGGTGCTGAGGGTGATGGTGCTGGCGCGATCCTTCACCTCGGCCATCGCCTCTACCGCGTTCATCACCAGATTCAGCAGCACCTGCTGGATCTGCACGCTGTCGCCGGTGATGAAGCTGTCCTGCGCGTTTAAAAGATAATCAACGCTAATGTGTCTCTGCTCCAGCTCGCTGCGGGAGAGCGTGATGATATGGTGGATCAGGTAGTGCATGTCGATGCGCGAGAAGGTGGGATCCTGCTTGCGCGTCAGGGACTGAATGCTGCGAATGATCTCCCCCGCCCGCGCGCCTTCCGCGGCGATCTCCTCCAGCCCTTCGCGAACCTTGTCCAGCCGGGCGGGCTCGCGGTTGAGCCAGCGCAGGCTCGCCCCGGCATTCGAGACGATCGACATCAGCGGCTGGTTGATCTCGTGGGCGATGGAGGAGGTCAGCTGCCCGACGGTGGTAGCCCGGGACACTCGCGCCAGATCCGCCTGCGCGACCCGCATCGCATCCTCCGCGGCGCGCTGGCTGGTGATATCGGTGATGATGCCGTAATACTCGTTCACCTCACTGCCCACGCCCACCGGATCGCCGATCCCGAGGATGTAGCGCGTTGAGCCGTCGGTACGTTTAATACGAAACTCCGCGCGCATGGAGAGCCCGTCGCGCACGCTCTCAGTGACGATGGCGCTGATGCGCCCGTAATCGTCCTCATGGACGAAGGTCAAAAACTCCGCCATGGAGATCATCTTTTGCTGCTCGGGCAGGCCGAGAATGCGGGCGTACTCTTCCGAGACAAACATCAGATCCTGCTCCAGCTCCCAGCGCCAGCTGCCGGTGTGGCTGATCTGCTCGCCGAGCATCAGCGAGGTCTGGCTGGCACGCAGCTCTTTCTCCACCCGGCGGCGCTGGATGTTCTCCGCCAGCAGCTCGGCGTAGAGCCGCGCCGTCTCCAGGGAGACCGCCGCCTGCGCGCCCAGCAGGCTCACCACGCGCGAGTGCTCGGCGGTAAAGACCTCCGGCATCAGGCGGTTTTCCAGGTACAGCACGCCCACCAGCCGCGCCTGTTTGAACATCGGGACGCACATGACCGCCGCCCCCGAGGTCACCAGATAGGGGTCCTGGCTGAAGGGATGAAACTCCTCCGGCCTGCCGGTGCGGATCTCTTGCCCGGTGCGGATCACCGCCGCCAGCACCGACAGCGGCAGGTCGGTGGCCGTCGGCACGTCTTTCAGGATCCGCACCCGCACGCCCTCGGTGCTGGTCCAGGCGCTGGCCTCAATCTCCGGAATGAGGCTCTCGCTCACGCGCAGCAGCAGGCCGCGCTGCGCCCCGGCGCGTTCGAGCAGGATGGTCATCAGGTTTTCGATCAGGCGCTCAAGGTTGATCTCTTCCGACAGCGCGCGGGAAGCTTTGATCACGCTCTGCAGATCGCGGATCGTCTCATTCTGGGCGAAGGCCACCGTGTCGTAGGCGCTGGCCTGCCCGGAGGCCAGCAGATGCGGGAAATCCTGCTCCAGCTGGCGCACCTTGGCCTGCGCGCCCGCGCGGCCCCAGGCGGCAATCGAGCCGCGGAAGTGCGCGTCCGAGGCGGTCGGGTATCCGCAGGCCAGCGCAAAGCGGCCCGCCAGCTCGTGGGCCAGGGCATTGATCGGGTTAAAACCCCCCTCGCGGGAGAGCCGGACCGCTTTCTCATACTGCTCGAGCGCAATGCTGTTCATCCCGTCCAGACGCACGATCTCGGCGTAGATCAGCGCCTCTTTATCCGCAAACGTGGCCGGATTAATGCGCGCCCAGAGGGCGATTTTGTCGTAGTGGGCGTGAATGCTGCGGCGGTGATTCGCCGAGAAGGTCTCAGGGGTCAACTGACGGGAGAGCGCCAGGGCGCTGTAGAGATGGTAATCCAGCAGATGAATGTGCCCCGGCGCAGACCACGCGTACCAGCCCGCCATCTCGAGATCCGCCTGGGCGTCGGCATATTCGCCGCAGGTAAAGTGCGCCATGCCGCGATACAGCCAGTACCAGAACAGCATGGTGGCGTTCTTCTCCGGCGCCTGTTCTGGCGACGCGGGAAGCAGCGCCTCCGGCAGCACCTGCGACGCAGTCCAGGTGCCGATGACCGGCGTGCGCAGGAACTCAACGTAGCCGCGCTGGACCATCAAAATGGTTTCCACGTCCTGGAAGTGGGTTTTCCGCACGAACGCCAGGCCGCGATCGATGCTGGTCAGCACCCCGTCCAGGTGATCGCCCCGCGAGAGGAAGTTAATCACCTGGTGGCAGGCCGCAAAGCAGGCCATGGTCATATCCCCGTGGGTCACCGCCGAGGTGAAGCAGGCCTTCGCGCACTCGATGGTAAACGATAAAGGCTGGGTCCAGACGCTGAGCTGGTCGAGCGGCAGCAGGGTTTTGGCTTCGAACGCGTCGTAGCCGTGGCGATTGACCAGCTCGCGGGCCAGGGTGCCGTACTGGAACCCGAGGCGGTACTCGGCGTAGCGCTGGCCAATCAGCACGCCAAACCAGGCCATCGCCGTGGTGGAGGCGCCGGTAATGCCGTGGTCGAGGGTCAGTTGCATCATGCGGCAGAGCAGCAAAAAGTGCAGGCGCGGGCAGATGAAGCTGGCGCAAATGCTGGCGCTGTAGAGCAGGTTCATCACTGCTTCGGTTTCCGGGTTATCCATCCGCGACAGCCGGGCAAACAGGCTCTGCGGCGCATCGGCCGTGCGGTTGCAGAAGTGTTCCCAGGCCTCGTCGCAGTCGGCGTCTTCCGGGTGGCGGCCAATCTGAATACCAAAAATCCCCAGCCAGCAGAGCGCCGCCTCCAGCGCCAGACGGCTGTCCGACTGGCGAATGTACACCTCCACCAGCAGGTTGGCCGCCAGCGCTTTTTCGGTCAGCCCGCCGGGGCAGCCGAGGATGGCATCACACAGCTCGCGGGTCCGCTCCAGGTGCCCCAGCGCAAACTCGCAGCCCGCCTCTTCGATATCGAGCATAAAGTCTGACACCGTCCCGGCGTTGCCCAGCGCTCTGGCGGTCTGGATATAGCCGAGCGCCGAAAGGTAGTCTCCTGAACGCTTCGCGCGTCGTGCGGCCAGCAGGCTCAGCTCGCGGAACATCTGGCGCTGCGGCGCGGGCTGGATGCTGTCCAGCGCGGCCGTGACGTGGTGAACGGCGCGGAACAGCAGCTCGTTCCCCGCCGCCTGACGCGCGGCGTCGGCCAGCAGGCTGGCGGTCGTCAGGTGAATATGGCTTTTCTCATGCCGATCCAGCAGCGCAAAGGCGGCCTCCTGCACCCGGTCATGGGTGAAGGCATACTTTTTTTCCGTCAGCACGATGAGCTGGGCCATCACCGCCGGGTGCAGCGCATAGCGCATTTCCGCCATCGACAGGCCAACCACACGGCAGATCATCTCCATCTCGCCCGTGCCGCCGAGGCAGGCGATGCTGCCCAGCAGGCGGCGCGTCTCGTCGGGCAGCTCTTCAAGCTGCTCCAGCACCAGGGTGACGACGTTTTCGGTGTAATGCCTGGCGCGGATCGCCTGCAGATCGTAGTGCCACTTGTCCTGATATTTATTGTGCACCACCAGGCCGTCATCAACGATGCGGCGGAAAAATTCGTGCACAAAGAGCGGGTTGCCGCCGGTCTTCTCGTGGATCAGCGTGGCGAGATCGGTCGTCGCCGCGCTGCGGGTGCGAAATACCGTCGCCAGCCAGCGGGACACCGCTTTCACCGAGAGCGCCTGCGGGACAATCTCGCTCGCGTGCTGCGCCGCTTCCGGCAGGCTCGCCAGCAGCGCCTGCAGGGCGGCGTCGGACACGGAGCCGATATCCCGGTGGGCCGCGACCACCAGCAGCGGAACAGCGCCGCAGTTCATCAGCAGATATTTGAGCGTATGCAGGCTGGCGGCGTCGCTCCACTGGAGATCGTCGAGCACCAGCACCAGCGGGCAGCCCTGAGAGGCAAAGGTTTTTACCAGCGCCAGCACCATATGGCTGAAGCGCGCCCGGGCATCAATGGAAAACGTATCCGCCGAGAAGCGCGGCTGGCTCTCCAGCAGCAGGCCCAGCTCGGGCGCCAGGCTGACGGCAAGCTCCTCATACCCTTCAAGGGCGCGCGAGAGGCGGATTTTCCACTTCGCCACGTCCTCTGCGGGCAGCCCCAGCAGGTGCAGCGTCAGGGTGCGGAACGCGGAGCTTAATACGCCGTAGGGCAGCGACGGTGAAAACTGGTCGACTTTGCCCACCGCCAGCAGCACCGTACGCTGCTGCAGCGTTTTGAGCGCCGTCGCGATGATCGAGGATTTGCCGATCCCCGACGGCCCGCCGATCGTCACCAGCTCCGGCACCAGATTCTGACCCACCCGCTCAAACGCGGCAATGACGTCGTTCGCCTGCGGATGCGTCGCGAACAGGGAGTCCGCCAGATGGATCGCCGGGGTACGGTCCTGCTGGCCGGGGGTAAAAGCGACGATCTCGCCCTCGCAGGTCAGCGTCGCCTGACAGCGGCGGAGGTCGGCAATCAGCCCGTCGACCGTCTGGTAGCGGTTTTCGGGGTGCTTTTCCAGCAGCTTGAGGATAATGGTCGACAGCATTTCCGGCACGTCCGGGCGGATCGCATCCGGGGCCAGCGGCGCCGAGGCAATATGATAGTGCGCCCAGTTGGTCTGTTCGTCCTCCCCCAGCTCAAACGGCAGGCGTCCGGTCAGGAGCTCATACAGCACCATGCCGAGGCTGTAGAGATCGCTGCGGCCATCGACCGGGCGATGGGTGCGGGTGGTGTGCTCCGGCGACATATACGCGGGCGTACCGCCTGAAACGGCAAGCCGGGTCTGGGAGAAGGCACCGGAGAGGCTACAGGAGAGACCAAAACTGCCCAGACGGCAGGTGGCATCGTGATGAACAAAGATCGAGCCAGGTTTGATATCGCCGTGGATCAAGTTTTGCAGATGCATCTGGCGCAGGGGAACGCAGATCTGGATCGCCATCTCAATAAAGCGCGCGATCCCCGAAATCGCCCTGCCCGCGCGTCGCGCCAGCATCTCAAACGCAAACGGGGCGTACACCAGCGCGAAGCGTCCCCGGTACTGGGTGGAGGCAACGGCGCGGATCGCCCAGCTGTCCTGCAGCACGTCGCGCAGCGCAAACTCGTTTTTCAGCAGCCTCGTGGCCCGCTCTTCCTCTTCGTCGCTCACCGCGGTGGCGATAATGAACGAGCCGCCGGAGTGAGGATGTCGCGCGTGCATCCAGGCGATACCGCCCTCCTGCACCAGCACGGTAAAAATCACATCCTCTTTAAGGACAAAAACCCGCCCCTGGTGAAGATTCCCCTGGGCGGGCCAGAATGCAGGCTGCTCGTGTTCGTTCATCCGCGATCCTTATTGTCGGCGGGCCAGCTCCCGCTGAATATGATCCAGCAGAATATCGATGTTAATGGGCTTACGCAAAAATGCAGCGGCGCCCAGGCTGAGAGCGTACCGCTGCATATTTTCATCAGCATGACCGGAGATAAAGATCACGGGCGGAGGCGGGACGGCCAGCAGCCGCAGCTTGTCAAACAGCTCCAGGCCGCTCATGCCCCGCAGCTTGAGATCGGCGATCACCAGCGCCGCGCCGGACAGGGCGAGCGGATGGCTCAGAAATACCTCTGCCGAATCAAACGTATCGGCGGCATAGCCCTCCGACTCCAGGAGATTACTCAGCCCGCTGCGGACGGAACGTTCGTCATCAATGATGGCAATGCGCCACGGCAGCGTCATGCTGTCTTCCTCTCACAAAACATTAAACGTCGCGATCGTCCTTCGCGGGCGCAGGAGGCGCCGTGCCGCTGATTTTCGGCACGCATTCGTGACGAAACCAGGCGAGGGTAAGCGGTTCGCGACTCAGTAAACGCCGTCCCACCGGGATGAGCTGTTCGCCCACCAGCATGCCAAACAGGCCAAGCAGGGCGACAACCGGCGGCGCCGGGGAATGGACGTCGAGCAGAGCGTAAATTACCCCAGCACCCACGCCGCACACCAGAGAAATTATCCATGCTTTCATGAGGTCGCTCCCGTCTGCGATTTGGCCTGCGGAACGGTCGCCTGAGGCAGCGGCGCAGCGTCGCGTGATAACAGATGGCGCGTCGCCTGTTCACCCGCCAGCATCCCCAGCAGGCCAATCAGCGCCAGCGCGGGCGGCGCGGGGGAGCGAACCTTCAGCACGGCATACATCAGGCCAATCAGCACGCCTGCGGCAAGGGATATCAGCCCAGTACTCATTGTGAACTCCAGAGAAAGAGGCAGCGGCGAGCCGGATGAGGGACCAGCCCGCCAGCGGGGCTTAGCGAGCCGGGACCGGCGCTAAGGTGCGGTGCTCGCTCTTCTGGCGAGACGGCGCTTTGTGCACCATGGTGTAGGCGTAATCCACGCCCATGCCGTACGCGCCGGAGTGCTCGCGCACGATATCCATTACTGCGGTGTAGGTCTCTTTACGCGCCCAGTCGCGCTGCCACTCCAGCATCACCTGCTGCCAGGTCACCGGGATCACGCCCGCCTGGATCATGCGCTGCATCGCGTAGTCGTGGGCTTCTTTGGAGGTGCCGCCGGACGCGTCCGCCACCATATAAATTTCGTAGTCGCCTTCCAGCATCGCGCACAGGGCAAAGCTGTTGTTGCACACTTCGGTCCACAGGCCGGCAACCACCACCTTCTTCTTGCCGTTGGCCTGCAGCGCATCGCGCACCTTCTGGTCGTCCCAGGAGTTCATGGAGGTACGCTCCAGGATGTCCTGGCCCGGGAATACATCCAGCAGCTCCGGATAGGTGTTACCGGAGAAGCTTTCGGTCTCAACGGTGGTGATGATGGTTGGAATGTTGAACACCTTAGCCGCTTTCGCCAGCGCCACGGTGTTGTTTTTCAGCACCTGGCGGTCAATCGACTGCACGCCAAACGCCATCTGAGGCTGGTGATCGATAAAGATTATCTGACAGTTCGCAGGGGTTAACACTTCGAGCTTTGAAGAGGTCATAGCATTTTCCAGTGGTTAAGGGTGAAATCGCCGCGAGCGCCGCGACGATAAAATCACCCTCATCCTGCGGTTTTCCGTCCTTGGGCGTAATTATCTCTTCGTATAGTTAACCTTAGGTATAGTTATACTTTGGTATACCTATCCTATTGTATAACTGGATCTTTGCCGAAACCGGTTCCCATAATCCTGACCATTCCCCTCTCAGTCAGGAGCAGTTTATGGTTACCCTCGGTAAAGCCGATCTCATTCTGGTTAACGGCCAGTTTCACACCGTCGATCGCGAAAACCCCGTCGCGGAAGCCGTTGCCGTGCGCGACGGAAAATTTCTGGAAGTGGGTACCGTCGCCGAGGTGATGCAGCACCACTGCGACGGCACTAAAGTGGTTGACTTAAAAGGCCACACCGCCATCCCCGGCCTGAACGACTCGCACCTGCACCTGATTCGCGGCGGGCTGAACTACAACCTCGAGCTGCGCTGGGAAGGCGTGCCTTCGCTGGCCGACGCCCTGCGGATGCTGAAAGAGCAGGCCCTGCGCACGCCGTCGCCCCAGTGGGTGCGCGTGGTGGGCGGCTGGACCGAATTCCAGTTTGCCGAGCGCCGCATGCCGACGCTGGACGAGATCAACGACGCCGCGCCGGATACCCCGGTCTTCATCCTGCACCTGTACGACCGCGCCCTGCTCAACCGCGCCGCGCTGAAGGTGGTCGGCTACACCAAAGACACGCCGAACCCGCCGGGGGGGGAGATCCAGCGCGACGCCAACGGCAACCCAACCGGGATGCTGATTGCCCGTCCGAACGCCATGATCCTCTACGCCACGCTGGCCAAAGGGCCGAAACTGCCGCTGGAGCAGCAGGTCAACTCCACGCGCCAGTTCATGCGCGAGCTGAACCGCCTGGGGCTGACCAGCGCCATCGACGCGGGCGGCGGCTTCCAGAACTACCCGGAAGATTACGAGGTGATCGCCGAGCTGCACGAGAAAAAGCAGATGACCATCCGCATCGCCTACAACCTGTTTACCCAGCGTCCGGGCCACGAGCTGGAAGACTTTGAAAAATGGACCGACATGCTCACGCCGGGCCAGGGCAGCGATTTCTTCCGCCACAACGGCGCGGGCGAGATGCTGGTCTTCTCCGCCGCCGATTTTGAAGACTTCCTCGAGCCGCGCCCGGACCTCGCGCCGGGCATGGAGGACGAGCTGGAGCGCGTGGTGCGCCATCTGGTGGAGCACCGCTGGCCGTTCCGCCTGCACGCCACCTATAACGAATCCATCAGCCGCATGCTGGACGTCTTCGAGAAGGTGAACCGCGACATTCCGTTCAACGGCCTGCACTGGTTCTTCGACCACGCGGAAACCGTTACCCAGGCCAACATCGACCGCATCAAAGAACTGGGCGGCGGCATTGCCGTCCAGCACCGCATGGCCTTCCAGGGCGAATACTTCGCCGAGCGCTACGGGATCGAAGCCACCCGCCACACGCCGCCGGTGGCGAAAATGCTCGAGACCGGCGTACCGGTGGGCTTAGGCACCGATGCCACCCGCGTGGCGAGCTACAACCCGTGGACCGCCCTCTACTGGCTGGTCTCCGGCCGCACCGTCGGCGGGATGCAGATGTACGATCACAGCGCCCGCCTGGATCGCGATACCGCCCTGATGCTCTGGACCCAGGGCAGCGCGTGGTTCTCCAGCGAGCAGAACCAGAAGGGGCAGATCAAGGTCGGCCAGCTCGCCGACCTGGCGGTGCTGAGCAAAGACTACTTCCGCGTGCCGGAAGAGGAGATCAAGGGCATCGAATCCGTCCTGACGGTGGTCAACGGCGACATCGTTTACGCCGCAGGCAGCTTTGGCCCGCTCGCGCCGCCGGCCATTCCGGTTCTGCCCGAGTGGTCCCCGGTGGTGAAGGTGCCGGGCCACTACCGCAGCGCGCCGCCGCAGGCCGCACGCGTCGGCTTGAGTGTGGTTCACCACTGCAGCGGCCCGTGCGGGGTTCACAGCCACCAGCATGATTTCGCCCGCACGTCAGAGATGCCGGTGTCCGACGATAACGCTTTCTGGGGGGCGCTGGGCTGCAGCTGCTTTGCATTCTGATGAAAAACACCTTTGCTCCGCCCCGGGTCGACCTGGGGCTGTTCTTCCTGCGCCTGACCGGCAGCCTGCTGCTGCTTTACGTGCACGGCCTGCCGAAGGTGCTGCACTTCAGCGAAGAGCTGACGCGCATTGAAGATCCGTTCGGCTTCGGGCCTTACGCCAGCCTGATCCCGGCGATTGTCGCCGAGGTGATCTGCCCGCTGTTTATCATTGCGGGCGTGTACACCCGCCTGGCGTGCCTGCCGATTATCGCCGTGCTGCTGGTGGCGATGCTGGCGGTCCACCCGAACTGGTCGATTGCCGAAGGGCAGTTTGGCTGGCTGCTGCTGATTATCTTCACCACCCTCGCCCTCACCGGGCCGGGCCAGTGGCGGCTGCAGCGTAAGGCAACGGAGAGGTTCGCATGACCCAGGTTAACGACGTTCGCGACGCACACGTCGAGACGACGCCCGCATCGACGGTTTCGCCCTGGCAGCCGCTGAGCCAGCCGGTGTTCCGCATGCTGTGGATCGCCACGGTGGTCTCTAACGTCGGCTCATGGATGAGCGACGTCGGTATCAACTGGAGCATGCTGGCCCTGAGCGCCGACCCGCTGGATATCGCGCTGGTGCAGGCGGCCAGCAGCCTGCCGATGTTCCTCTTCGCCCTGCCGTCCGGGGTGATGGCGGACATCGTCGACCGACGTAAATACCTGCTCTTCTCCCAGCTGTGGGTGTTCATCGCCGCCGCCGGGCTGACGGTGCTCTCCTTCACCGGACACGTCACCCCCACCGTTCTGCTGGTGGCGACGTTTCTGCTGAGCGTGGGCGCGGCGATGAGCTCGCCGCCGTTCCAGGCCGTGGTGCCCGATCTGGTGAGCAAGCCGGAACTGGGCGCCGCCGTGGCGCTGAACTCGCTCGGGGTGAACATCAGCCGGGCGATTGGCCCCGCGCTGGGCGGTTTTCTGCTCTCGCTCGCCGGGCCGTGGATGGTGTTTGCCCTGAACGCGCTCTCCGTGGTCGGCGTGGCGTGGGTGCTGTGGCGCTGGCGTCCGGCCCCGTCCATACAGCGCCTGCCGCCGGAGCACTTCTTCTCTGCGGTGCGCTCCGGGATTCGCTACGTGCACGCCGCGCCGGTGCTGCGCAACGTGCTGGTGCGCACCGTGGCCTTCTTCGTTTTCGGCAGCGCGGGCTGGGCACTGCTGCCGCTGGTGGCGCGCCGCGAGCTGGGCTTAGGCCCGGCGGGCTACGGCGTAATGCTGGCGTGCATTGGCCTGGGGGCGATTGCCGGGGCCATTCTGCTTCCGCGCCTGCGCCAGCGGCTGAATGCCGACCGCCTGATGGTGGCCGCCAGCCTGACCTTTGCCCTCACCATGCTGGCGCTGGCGTTCGTGCGCCACGTCTGGCTGCTGAATCTGTTTGAGTTCTTCACCGGCTTCGCGTGGATTGCGGTGCTTTCAACGCTGAACCTCGGCGCGCAGCGCAGCGCCGCCCGCTGGGTGAAGGCCCGCGCGCTGGCGGTCTACCTGACGGTGTTCTTCGGCTCGATGACCGCGGGCAGCGCCATCTGGGGGCAGATCGCCTCCCGGTTCGGCACCCCGACCTCGCTGGTTGTCGCCACGCTGGGGATGGTGCTGGCGAGCGCGACGGTGTTCCGCTGGAAGCTGGGCAAAGATCCGGATCTGAACCTCGACCTCAGCGGCCAGCCGCTGGACGGCGTGGAGATTGACCTGCCCAACGAGCGCGGCCCGGTGCTGGTGTCGCACGAGTACATCATCGACCCGCAGAACGCGAAAGCCTTCCTGGAGGCGGTTCACGAGCTTCGCCGGGTGCGCCGCCGCGCCGGAGCGATGAGCTGGGCGGTATACGAAGATATTGAGCGCCCCGGCCTGTTTATCGAGACCTTCCTGATGGGCTCCTGGATTGAGCATCTGCGCCAGCAGGAGCGCCACACCATGAATGACCTCCTGCTGCAGAGCCGCGTTCTGGCTTTTCATCAGGGCACAACATCACCGGCAATTCGCTACCTGGTCGCGCCGGTATAACCCTAACCATCACCTGCACAGGAACACACTATGGCAACGTTTAAGGCAAAAGACGGCACGCAGATTTACTACAAAGACGGCGGCGCGGGCAAACCGGTTCTCTTCAGCCACGGCTGGCCGCTGGACGGCGACATGTGGGACAGCCAGCTGAACTACCTGGCGGAGCGCGGCTTCCGCGCCATCGCCTTTGACCGTCGCGGCTTTGGCCGCTCGGATCAGCCGTGGAACGGCTACGACTACGACACCTTTGCGTCCGACATCAACGACCTGATTACCACCCTGGACCTGCAGGACGTGACGCTGGTGGGCTTCTCCATGGGCGGCGGCGACGTGACGCGCTACATCAACAACTACGGCAGCGCGCGCGTCGCCGGTCTGGCGCTGCTGGGCGCGGTGACGCCAATCTTCGGCAAATCCGACACCTTCCCGCAGGGTGTGGATCAGAGCGTGTTCGACGGCATTCGCGACGGGCTGCGTAAAGATCGCGCCCAGTTCATCAGCGACTTCGCCACCCCGTTCTACGGCACCAACGCCGGGCAGACCGTCTCTGCCGGTGCCCTCACCCAGACGCTGAACATCGCCCTGCTGGCGTCTTTGAAGGGCACCATCGACTGCGTGACCGCGTTCGGCGAAACCGACTTCCGCCCGGATATGGCGAAAATCGACGTTCCGACACTGGTGATCCACGGCAGCAACGACCAGATCGTGCCGTTTGAAAGCACCGGCAAGCTGGCGGCAGAGATGATCAAAGACGCCACGCTGAAGGTGTACGACAACGCGCCGCACGGCTTCGCGCTGACCCACCAGGACCAGCTCAACGAAGATCTGCTGGCGTTTGTGAAGTCGCTGTAAGTCATTACGCGAAGCCTGATGGCGCTTCGCTTATCAGGCCTGTAAAGGTTGATTTTGCAGGCCGGATAAGGCGCAGCCGCCACCCGGGGCGATCTTGCGCAGATACTGCATCAGCGCGATTTCACGGCGCGAGAACGGAATGCCGTTCTCCTCGAACACGTCGTGGAACCAGAGGCGGCAGTAGTCCGTGGACTCCTTCATCACCACCGGCCACGGCAGCCACGTCTGGGTTTTGCCGCGCACCAGCCCCCACTGGTACGGCGCGACCTTCGCCGCGTACATCAGCGGAAGCTGCTCTTCGATGGTGCTGCCCACGTGGCGCGCCAGCCATTCGGTGCAGAACAGCGGGCGGCCGAGCTGTTGCAGCTGCTGGATAATCGCCGTCATGCGCCCGGTGTGGGTGTAGGCGTGGAAGCTCACCACGTCCGAGAGCGCCAGCGCGGTCTGGTCCAGCGGATGCCGGAAGAACGTCTCGCCCTCCTCTTCCGGCGGCAGACGCCACGCGCAGACGGTGAGCGGCTGGGTAGGGTCTTCTTCACGCACCCACTGGAACGCGAGCTTCATAAGCTTATGGGCGCAGGTCTCCAGCTTCGCGTCGTACTGCACCTCCTGCGTGCCCGTCGCGAAAATGCCGCGGTTGCCCGGCTCGTTATACAGATCCCACAGCAGCACGCGCTTATCCTCGCGGAACTGCCGGACAACGTCGCGGATATAGCGTTCAATGTCTCCCCAGCAGCCGGGATCGCACACCTTGTCACGCCCCGGGCTCGCCGCCGCCTGGCTGTTGTGCTTGCCCGGCACCGGCGGCTTTTGCGGGCCGAGGTACGGCTCGTCGCCGGAGAAGCCGCAGTCGTCCATCAGGGTCAGCATGGTGCTGAACCCGTGACCGTCGGCAATCGTCAAAAACCGGTCGATGCGCGCCATCAGCCCGTCGCGGTCGTGCTCCCAGACGATAAACGGCAGGTTGATGCGCAGGGTGTTGTAGCCCGCCTCCGCCGCCCAGCCCAGCTCGCGCTCGATGGTTGCGGCATCGAACGTCTCTTCCTGCCAGATATCGGTCCAGTTCACCGCCGTCGACGGCAGGTAGTTAAACCCGCACAGCCAGCCTTTTTTCTGATACCACGCCTGTGTCTGCTCCCTGCTCCACTGCTCTTTCATAATGTGTCCTTTTGCTGATAAAATTTAGCTAATAAATATTATCCGAAGGATAAATGCGTAAACTGCGAAACCCTTCACAACGTTCACGCAGGCGCGAAAAGGAGAGGACGGATGAAGCGAAAAACGAAAGTGACGATGAACGATATTGCGCGGGCGGCGGGCGTGTCGCAGGCGACGGTATCGCTGGTGCTCAACCAGTCCCGCAACATCAAGCTCAGCGACGACACCCGCCAGCGGGTGATTAACGTCGCCACCGAACTCGGCTACGACCGCCTCCCCGCTGTTCACGCCCCGCGCAACCAGGAAGAGATCGCCCTGCTGGTCAGTTCCATGCAGAGCTTCGACCCGTTTATCGACGCCATCAGCCAGGCGCGGGAAGCCGCGTGGCGCAACGAGACCCTGCTCACCGTCTACGACTACGGCGACGACATCGAGCTGGCGCTGAACATCATCCGCCAGCTGGAGAAGCGCAACTGCATCGGGATTATTCTCGCGTCTCCGGTCACCACGCTGGTGGACATGACGGCATTCCAGGACTGCACCCGCATCCCGCTGGTGCTGCTCAACCAGCGCGACCCCGGCTCGCCGCTGCTGCCGTCGTTTATCCCGGACGATTACGCCAACGCCTTCCAGGTCACTAAACACCTCATCGCCTGCGGGGCCACGCGCATCGCCCACATCACCGGGGAGAGCTGGATGGAGGCCTCGCGCCAGCGTCTGGCGGGCTACCAGGCGGCGCTGCAGCAGGCCGGACTCGCGTGCGACGACGGCCTGGTGCGCCAGACCAACTGGCAGTTCAGCGAGTCCTTTACCGCGACAGCTTCGCTGCTGGAACTGGCCGAGCGCCCAGACGCCATCTTCTGCGCCAGCGACTGGCTGGCGATTGGCTGCTATCAGGCGCTGGCGGTGAACGGCGTGCGCATTCCGCAGGACATGCTGCTGGCGGGCTACGACGACCAGAAGATCTCCGAGCAGCTCACCCCGCCGCTGACCAGTATCCAGCTGCCCTACAGCGAGCTGGGGCGGCTGGCGGTGGAGTACCTATGCAATCAGGAAGATGCCGCCACGCACGTGACGCTGGCGGGCAGGCTGAAGGTGCGCGCCTCAAGCCTCGTCTGAGGTAAACACCATGCCCGCGTAGGGCTTCTCGCGACACGCCGCCAGCCGCGCGGCGAGGCTGCCAACGTGCAGCTCCAGCTTGTGCCCGTCCGGGTCGAGAAAATAGAACGACGCCCCCTCGCTTTTGTTCTGCTTCCAGACGGTGACGCCCGCCTGCTCCAGCCTGTGCGAGAACGGTTCAAAATCTTCTTCCGCCACGGTAAACGCGTAGTGGGTATAGTCGCTCTCCTGCGGCGGCACGTACTGGCGCACCTCGTCGTACGACAGGCAGACCCACAGATCGCCGCAGGTGAGATAGGCCCCGGTATTCCAGCGGGCGTGCAGCGTCAGCCCCAGCAGCTCGTGCCAGAAGCTGATGCTTTTTTGCAGGTCGCTGACCGCGAGGGTCAGGTGGTTGAGTGATTGCAGCATGACGTGCCCTTTTGTTTTTCGCGCCGGACGTGGTACGGTAAAGAGATGAACATAAACCACGCCGTGCTCACCGTAAACCGCTGGTGGCTGCCTTCTTAAAGGCGGCACGGAGTTGTTTTCCCCATTTTCAGATAGCCGCCGAAAGGCGGCTTCCACATTTCTAAGACCCCTTTCGGCTGCTGCACATTAAGGAGTCTTTATGAACGCACCCACCATCCTCACCGGCGACCGCCCAACCGGCCCGCTGCACCTCGGCCACTTCGTCGGATCGCTGCGCCAGCGCGTGGCGCTCCAGCACACGCACAACCAGTTTGTGCTGATTGCCGACCTCCAGGGGCTGACCGACAACGGCAGCAACCCGCAGAAAATTCGCGACAACATCCCCGAAGTGCTGGCCGACTACCTCGCTGCCGGCATCGACCCTAACCTGACCACGATCTGCCTGCAGTCCGCCCTGCCCGCCCTCGCCGAGCTGACGATGCTGTATATGAATATCGTCACCGTCGCCCGCGTGGAGCGTAACCCGACGGTGAAAAACGAGATTGCGCAGAAGGGTTTCGCCCGCTCGCTGCCGGTCGGGTTTATGGCCTACCCCATCAGCCAGGCAGCGGACATCACCGCGTTCAAGGCCGAGTGCGTGCCCGTCGGCGACGACCAGCTGCCGATGATTGAGCAGACCAACGAGATTGTGCACAAGATGAACAGCCTGCTACCCGCCCCGGTGCTGCGCCACTGCAAGGCGATGCTGAGCGACACCAGCCGCCTGCCCGGCATCGACGGCAGCGCCAAGATGTCGAAATCGCTCGGCAACACGCTGCACCTTTCGGCCAGCGAAGAGACGATTCACCGTGCGGTCAGCGCCATGTACACCGACCCGAATCACCTGAAGGTGAGCGACCCGGGGCAGATTGAGGGGAACGTGGTGTTTACGTACCTCGACGCGTTTCATCCGGACAGGGAGAAAGTGGCGGCGATGAAGGCGCACTACCAGGCGGGCGGGCTTGGGGACCGGGTTTGCAAGAACGAGCTGGAGGGGTGTTTGCAGGAATTGATTGCGCCAATGCGGGAGCGGAGGGCGATGTATATGCAAGATAAGGGGGAGCTGATGGCGATGCTGAAGCGCGGGACCGAGCGGGCGCAGGGGGTGACGCAGGAGACGTTGAGGGAGGTGAAGGTTGGGCTGGGGGTGCCGGTGTTTAGTTAAGTTAGGTTTAGCGGTGGAGTGCGTGGGATAGGCATGAAACCGCTAACTTGATTATTACGGAAATCCGCGAGGCGCAATAAACTCTAAAATGCATTATTAGCCAATGTCGTTTGTCATTCTGTTGAGAGCGCTATATTCATAGACTCTTTATATTTTTCGAACGTCGTAGCAAATGTTATGAGCAAGTTTATCATTTACATGCTGAATATATTTTTTTGTGGTTATGTACTAGCTACATGCCTCATTTTTTTGGTTAGTTTTGATAACTGGGAGGACCGTACAATCGCAATAACAATCATATTAGGAAGTGCACAGCTTATTGCGACATTACTTAATCGGGTACTGCCTCATAACTTACATCTTTTAGGGGGGATAGCTGAATTAGTTGAAGGACCGCTATTAGTGATTGGCGCAATTGTGTGTCTGGATGTGTTAGAACCCTGGCCGATAAAGATTATTGGGATGTTTGCATGGATTATTTTTATGATGTTTAGGCCATCATTTATGAAAAGAGATTAGTAATGATAATCCCTGCCCGCGCATACGAAACGCTGGCGGGCAAGTTCATATAACGTTATGCAGCAGTGCCAGAGGTTGGGCGTTCATTCCACGCATCGTGCGCTAACAAGTTACCGTCCTTGTACAAATGGGTAATCTTCTCATAATTAAACGCCACCTCCTCCATATGCCCCGTCCCCGGACAGCCTCGAGTGTCGTACATTACTGGACTCACAGAAATGACCTTAACATTCTCGAGCGTGATTCGGTAATACTCCTCCTCTTGTCCGGAATAGTTAATATGATAAAACCTGAATTCTGCCGTTTTAAGGGTCTGACCCGTTGCTGCCGCTTTGAACAGATAGGGCGAAGAGCTATCCAATTCCCTGGTAAACTGAAACGGCGAATGTTGGCGAGTGCCGGTGACCTTTCCCGTTGCCGAGTCGGTTGGCAGGCTGAGGTTATGTTGTAATCCTCTTAGTTCAATACTTCCTTCCCTTTGTGCAACGTCACAAGAACCACAAATCATTGTGCCGCCGTCATTGGTTAAAAAGAGATGTACAGGTACGGCCATTCTATTGCTCCTTGCTTTTTAGTCGTATAACCATTTGCCCGCTTTTACGGATTCGATAAGCATTCCAATAGTGAAATCTGGAACCATCACCACAGGGAATTTCTTGAATGGATTCCATGAAAAGGGCTCATCAGGATAGTAGGTGTTTATGTTAAAATTCCCTCTATCAACATCAAATTCTTTAAAAAACTCTTCCATTAAATCTTCTGCTTCAGTGACATCAAGCTGCAAGTCAGTATCCAAATCAGTTTTAGCATTCAGTAATTTTTGCTTCGCTTCGTTATTCATCAGATAAACGCCGTTATAGCGTCTGGCTAAGGCGTAGATGCGCGGCTCAATATCCTCTACCATAGTTTGTCTGTGCCCCGTGCGATTCGATTATAATCACGTATAGCAGCATAGGTGATTAATGATACGTCAGCGACTAATATCACCATACCAACTAATGGAATCGTTCTTCCGATAAACGTACTGATTTGTGAAACCATCCTACAGCGTACAGTCCATGGCGTGTAGCCGCCAATCCATGTCGGGAGCCTGATGCCATACGGGAACTTAGCTTGTTTGAAATAGCGCCTCATGGCTTTCGAGGCTCGGGACGTTCCTTCCTTCGCTCCCGCGGGTTTCTTTCTGGTCTTCTGATTATTAGCACCGCTGTATAGCGCAGCAATTCCAGCGACATCGTCAATACCAAAATGATCGGCAATTGATTCGCAGTAAATCATAAAGAAAAAGCCGCCAGCGGTAAGATTTGTTCTGCCAGCATAAAAATACGTTCCATTTAGTTCTTCAGTTGTGTCCATTCTTCCTCCGAGGATTGCTCCAGGAAGAGATAATAAAATCTGATAAAAATTTATCTTGAGAGACACAGCTTATTTTTCATAAAAAATCAAACATTCATCTGAAAACAACTATTCGCAGTTAATATTCACAATCATTATATGAAATACTGCAAAAAAAGAGCTGTGGTGCCGGGTGCCTCCCGGTGAGCAAAGCCCGCATAATGACGTTAACCCATAAATTATGCCCCACCGCACAGGGGGATTCACCACAATAAAAAGTATAAGAAAAAGAGCGCAAGAAAAAAGAGATTCAAAGAGTGGATAACACGTCGGTTATTTAACTACTTTGCCAAATAAGCCCCAGCAACTTCCGCTTATCATTACAGTCTCCCTTTATTATCCCCGCAAATACAGAAACAAATGCCACCTTATTAACTCATCAATAAGTTGATGTATTGTGATTTTATGCCAGGCTTTTTGAGCGAATAATAATGCATGACTTTGGAGTAATTTCCCTTTCAGCGTGATGATGAATAAGGACGACGATATGAACACCCTACACGCATTCCCCTGGCAGCAGGTTGTCAGCGCTCAGGGCTACACGGCCGAATCGAAAGACCGTGTAACCCACTTTACTGACACACTGTTCTGTATCGACGGCAGCGGCACCATTGTCGATATTATACAGGGTGACGATGGCGCGTTCAGGCCCGTGAGAGACGCGGCCCGCAAGGCAGGAAATCTGACCGAACTCTCTTCAGACCAGTACCTGCTGCCTGGCCTGATTGATCTCCACGTTCATGCCCCGCAGTGGCCGCAGATGGGCAAGGCTCTCGATAAGCCGCTTGCAGAGTGGCTGAATGACTATACGTTCCCGCTGGAAGCAAAATACGCTGACATCGCCTTTGCCCGCCGCAACTACACGGAACTGGTCAGCGCGCTGCTGGCAAACGGCACCACCACCGCCGTCTACTTTGCCACCCTGCACACGGAAAGTAGCGTGGAGCTGGCCCGTATCTGTCTGGCGCAGGGTCAGCGTGCGCTGGTTGGCCGGGTGGCGATGGATGACCCCTCCCAGTGCCCTGACTACTACCGGGATGAAAGCGCGGAGACAGCCATCGCCGGGACCCGCGCATTTATTCACGCGGTTGCACAGCTCCCCGGCAATACGGCAAAACGCGTGCTGCCGGTTATCACCCCACGGTTTATTCCGTCCTGTACAGATGCGCTTCTGGAAGGCCTGGGCAAGCTTGCCACTGAAACAGGCTGCCACGTGCAGACCCACTGCTCGGAAAGCGACTGGGAACATGCTTACGTTAAGCAGCGTTTGGGTAAATCGGATACCACGGCGCTGCGGGATTTTGGCCTGCTGACCAGAAAGACCGTACTCGCGCATTCAAACCACATCGAAGATGACGATGCCGACCTGATCAAGCAAACTCAAGCTGGCGTCGCACACTGCCCTCTGTCCAACTTCTACTTTGCCAATGCGGTCTTCCCCCTTCGCGCCATGCTGGACCGCGGGCTTAACGTCGGCTTAGGCACCGATATTGCGGGCGGTCATAGCCCTTCGGTATTTGATGCCTGCCGCCACGCCATGACCGCCAGCAAAGCCCTGAATGATGGCGTCGATGCCCGTATCGCCTCGGAACAACGCGGCAGACCCGGCTCGGCAATCAGCTTCCGGGAAGCGTTCTGGCTGGCGACCGGGGGCGCGGGAGAGGTGCTTGACCTGCGTGTGGGCAAACTGGCGGTCGGCTACCAGTTCGATGCCATTGTGATCGATACCCGGGCCGCCGGAAGCGATATTTATATCGATACGGCTGAAGACGCGCCGGAAGACAGGTTGCAGAAAATTATCTATAACGCCAGACGCAATAATATCAGCCGCGTCTGGGTGGACGGCAAAGCCGTCAATATTCAGTAGCGCGCTTGCATAATATCTCCCTGAGAAAACACCTGTATTTTCTCAGGGGAATTAAATTGCTTTATACGCCCCTCCATTTTCATTCAGAGCCGTTTTTTGCTAAAGCGAATTAACTCAGATTTATCTTAAAACGCAAATACTCAAACCCAGGCATGACCTGTTTTTAGAAAAATAACATCCGTCAATTTGTCATTTTTATATTTGCCAACACCGACGGCCAATTCTACGCTGTCTACGTCACACGGTCTCGTACCGTTGATATCAGATAACTATTATCACGTCGGGAATAATTAAGCCCCGCTGAAATACAAAACACTGACATCCGAAGGGAGATAGAACATGTCTACAAAAAGCGCATGGTCTGGCGCCATTGATTCAACAAAAGAACAAGGTATCAATACCGGTCTGAAGGTCAACAAAGGCGATAAGATCACCATTATCGCTACGGGTCTGATCAAATATGGCAAGGAAGAGCACGCATGGGCTTATCCGGGCGGCAATATCGGTAAAGGCGGACAAAAAAAGGATATTGCCATCCTCAAGGCGCGTTTTAGCGAATCTGGCAAAAGCTATGATATCGGTACCGGCGTATATCAACTGGCTGCACCGGAAAGCGGCGAGCTGAGATTATTCATTAGCGATTCATCCCACAGTGATAATACCGGTTCATTCCAGGCGGATGTTTATCTGGGGAGTGATGTGGAACACCCGACACCAGAACCCGTTCAGTGGAAAGGCCATATTCCTGCAACCAGCAGTGAATGGGTGAAGACCGGGATCACCGTCCGCCAGGACGATAGCATTCTGCTGGTTGCCGCGGGTCAGGCCCAGTATGACAGCCGCGGACGCACCTTCGGACCGGATGGCGACAGCCAGCATCCTTCCGCTAAGGCACCTGACCCGTCGTTTGTTCTGCCGGGCGCCATTGCAGGCGCGCTGTTGATTAAAATTGGTGATCAAATCTATTCTGTCGGATCCGGCGGCAAGCCGTTGAAAGTCCAGACGGAGGGAGAAATCGCCTTTATTTTTAACGATACCAACAAGGCATCGGAATATGCTAATAACACGGGCGGTTACGACGTGAATCTGATCGTTACGCGCTGAAGTTATGCAGGGTGGAATTCATTTTCACCCTGCGGTCTATGTTCAGGCGTTACGCTTAATGACCGGTATATCACCGGTATCATTCAACGCCCCCGGAAACGTTTTTAACCACTGCGCGACTTTCTGTTTATTGATATTCACCACGCTCATCCCTTCCAGGCATCCCCATAATTCTCTTGTATGCTGGGGCGTAATCACAATGCAGTCTTTCATGGCGCGGATTTTTACCGGCATGCCGTTGATAAAGCCCGCACGGGTTAGCCAGTCACCGCCCAGCAGAAGATATTTCATGTCTATGCGTGCATAGAGTTCGCAGCAGGCTGCACTTTCCTGCGGCGTTTCCGCGCGGGGATGGACGGGCGCGGTATCGGGCTGGTTGCCGTGAAGTCGGCGGGCGCTGTTTTTGCGTACCAGCTCGCGGTTTTCAATCATGCCGGTGAAAGTGTCTGATTCTGTTTTGCAAACAGTAAACTCTGGCTTAAAATTCATCGCAGCCATATACAACTCCTATCAAGTTGGTTGTGGTTAGCGGTATGGGGGTGTTGCAGCACCTTCATATCGCGAATTCTTCTTTAAATTTCTCTGATACTTCCTTTGCCGTTCGGCGTCATTTCTGGTGCTCATTATACAGGGCTGAATATAAATACAGCGGTTTGGTGTGGGGGAAATTTGGAATTTGCGAGGGGGATTCAGGAAATAGTGTTGTGTGCGGTAAGGTCATGTTTTTGTTGATTTCGGGTTGATTGGTCTGGGTTTTGCGAGCATCATCGCAATTATTTACCTTCTTCCGTAACGCGATGGCTTCCAGCAAAACTCTCGAACAGGAAATTGCCGACATCACTATCTGGCGCAAAGGCGAACAGCGTGCGCCGCATAAGCCTTTATTGCTTCTGTACGTGCTGGCGAAGTATCAGCAGGGGCATGCGCGGCTGTTTGATTATGGAACCGGGGTACACGCTCAACTGCTAAGCCTCTTAGAACGCTTTGGTCCAGACAGGAAAGAACATTACCCGAACATGCCCTTCTGGCGACTCAAAAGGGATGGATTCTGGGAACTTGAGAACAGTGAACTCTGTTCCACCACTGGCAGCAAACAACCACTGGTAAAAGAGCTTGTTGAACATAAGGTCGCTGGCGGTTTTGATGAAGAACACTATGCGCTACTGAGAAAGAACAAGAAGCTAATCGGCTCGCTGACACAGAAGATCCTTGAGGCGCATTTCCCGGAAAGCATTCAGGAAGAGATCGCAGATGAAATGGGCTTTGATATCCAGCAGTTCCGTAAGGTTCGCGATCCGCTTTTCCGCCAGCAAGTGTTGCGTGCGTATAACTACGAGTGCGCAATTTGCGGATTCAATATGCGGCATGATAACGCCTCTGTTGGACTCGAAGCAGCGCATATTAAGTGGAAGCAGTTTAGCGGGCCGTGTGAGATCCAGAACGGATTGGCGCTGTGCGCAATTCATCATAAGGCGTTTGATAAGGGGTCAATTGGACTGGATGAGAGTATGCGGGTGCTCGTGTCTGAGGCGGTAAATGGGAATGGGATTGTTGGGCGATTGTTCTGGGATTTTGCAGGCAAGCAGATTGCGCTGCCGATGGTGAAAGGGAATTATCCAGAAGAGGGGTTTGTGGAGTGGCACAGAAAAGAAGTTTTTCGTTCCTAAATTTGATAAAGATAAATTAAACAGAATATACAAATTCATAATCGCATTAATTTCACAGCATTTATTATGCTCCGCACAGCAAGGATAGAAAATGTCGACATTTGATAGTACGAAACTTCCGCTGAAGGATCTGTTAAAAGATATCGTTGAGGGTAAAATTCAGCTCCCTGATTTTCAGCGCGGATGGGTATGGGATGATGAACATGTTCGTAGCCTGTTGGTAAGCCTCGGTCGTTCATTTCCTGTCGGTGCCGTAATGCTTCTTGAAACGGGTGGCGAAGTACGTTTTCAGGTTCGCCCTGTTGAAAATGTGTCTCCTGTTGGTCTTCCTGCCCCTGAAAAATTAATACTGGACGGCCAGCAACGTCTGACAACATTAACCCAGGTACTTAAGCTCTCGGGTCCGGTAAAAACGACGACCGACAAAGGTAAACCGATAGATCGTTATTACTATATCCATATCCCTACTGCGCTCGAAGGTGCAGACCGGCTGGACGATGCAATTATCGCAACGGATGGAAGCCGCCAGCTCCGTAGCGATTTTGGCCGCAAGATTGAACTTGATCTCTCTGACAGAAAACGTGAGTGTCAGCAGCTCTATTTTCCTTGCTCCGAAATCCTCGAAGCGATGGCCTGGCTGCAAGATCTTTATACCCACAATTCCGAAGCAGTACAGCTCTTCTTCGAGTTCAAGGCGAAAGTTCTGGATGCCTATAATGATTACCAAATCCCACTTATTGTCCTGAAAAAAGACACATCAAAAGAAGCCGTTTGTCTTGTCTTTGAAAAAGTGAACACCGGTGGAGTACCGTTGTCGGTGTTTGAGCTTGTAACGGCCAGTTATGCTGCTGATGGCTATAACCTTAGGGATGACTGGTACGGCAGTGATATCCGCGACGTTGATTCTCGCAAGCAGCGTCTTTCAGTAGAGCCTATCCTTAAAGGGGTTGAAAATACGGACTTCCTTCAAGCTGTAACGATGCTCCATACGCTGGAAAAACGTAAAGCCGACCTTGCGGCGGGTAAAACTGGAAAGCAGGTATCTCCCGTTAGCGCCAAAAGGGCTTCCGTTCTTGAGCTGCCTTTAACTGCTTACCAGGACTGGGCCGAAGCAGTTGAGAAAGGGTTTAAATGTGCCGCAAAATTCTTGCGTCAGGAGTGCTTCAGCTCTCAGCGTGATTTACCGTACCGTACACAAATTGCACCTCTGGCTGCAGTAATGACTATTATTTGTAGCAAAGATGATGAACGCTGGAGAGAACCGCAGATTCATCAGAAACTTGCTCGCTGGTTCTGGTGCGGTGTGTTAGGTGAACTCTATGGCGGCGCCGTTGAAACTCGTATTGCTAACGACGTCGAGGAGCTTCTTTCATGGATTGAAGCTGGCGGTGACCTGCCCAGAACAATCAATGATGCAAATTTCCAGATTGACCGTCTGGGGTCTCTCACTTCCCGTTTGAGTGCGGCATATAAGGGTATTAATGTGCTTGTTCTGCGAGATGGTGCTCATGATTTGTTCTGGAAATCCCAGATCCGTAATCTTGAAGCAGACGAAGTCGCTCTGGATATCCACCATATATTCCCGAAAGACTGGTGTGAAAAACAAGGCATTCCTCGTCGTCAGTACGATTCGATCATCAATAAAACACCAATTTCTTATAAGGCCAACAGAATGATTGGTGGTTCAGCGCCATCTGTATATCTGTCAGCGCTCCAGTCACATTCACAGGTTCAGCTGGATGATGATGCAATGGATGCGCTGCTACGTAGCCATCACATGCCAGTGAGTGCGCTACGTCACGATAACTTCGAAGAATTCTACGAGCAGCGACAAAAGGAATTACTGAGTTTAATTGAAAGAGCGATGGGAAAATCACTTAACTCTTAATTCTGATACGCTTCTGTGCGAGGAAAATCCCCGCACAGAAGTCAGCTAGAAACTAAAATTTAATAAATGATGCTATTGCACGCTTAACAGTTTACTCGGCACACCGGATGAAGAGACAAAAAGTCCCTTAATCGCACGAGTGGCCGCCACATGGAGTAATGCCCTTTCATTAAACAATGCATCACGCTGTTCAACAGGATCATCGGATGCAATGGCTTTCTCTTCAGGAACCACTCCGTCATTAATCCCCGCCAGGAAGACATACTGGAACTCAAGCCCTTTTATACGATGCATGGTTGCCATACGTATCCCGGGACGTTGATCATTATCACCACTATCGTTAGTCAAAGTGAACGTATCAATGCCAGAATCATTGAGCGCTGCAGCGTAGCGTTCGTAACCATGTCTGGTACGAGCGGTAACGCAGATATCCTGAGAGCGGACATCATTGGCTAATAACGCCTGAATTTGCTTGATAATCGTCGCTGCCTCATCTTTAAAATCTGGAGCATAAGTGATGATGGGTTTTTCACCATGAAGCAATGACAAATAATCATTGCTGGCATCCGCTTCACCATCCAGGTTGTCAACCTTAACTCCGGTTAACAACCCGACAGCAAACTGTCGCGTCTCTTCTGTAGTCCGGTAGTTGATTTTCAGTTTTTTACTACGACGCCCGCGAACGTTAATCCCACACTGGCCGAGAACGACTTTATTGCGGTAAATACGCTGATGTCCATCCCCCACGATAAAGAGATCGTTAGGAGACTCTGGGACCAAGCTACGAATAAGAGTAAAGGCCGGAGCGCCTATATCCTGAGCTTCATCAACTACGATACTGCTATAAGGCAATTGCACCTGTTTTTCTCTAAACAGAATAATAGCCTCATGCATGGCATCACCCATTTCTCGCAGTTTGGCACGCGCCATTTGTGCCCGGAACTCTTCGAACACAGGCCAGATTTTCGCACGCTGAATACGTGATAACGCCGTGCCACGACCAATACGACTTACTTTAAGATAATCATCACGGCTATATACCGCATTCGGTTGAACGACACGTTGCCACTCTTCTAAGTAAAAATTATCCGGGAGCCCTAAGTCTGCAGGGACTTGTTGCAACGCATAATTCCAACATTTACGCCGACCTTCATCAAAGTCATACACCACGCGGAAATCATATCCGTGGCGTTTAAGCTGCTCATTCATCCATGCATCAATGTTGACCACCTCGATCCGCGCCATTTCTTCACGGGTACATAAGCGCTGGAGGTTGGCACGGATATCTGCCGCGAGGTTACGGGTAAAGGTAGTGAAAAGAACTTTCTTACCCGGTTTATCTGCAAGCCGTTGAGCCAGCCATCTGGCACGGTGCATCGCAACAACAGTTTTACCGGTCCCCGCCCCGCCTAATACGCGTACTGGACCATTCGCCGGGGACTCAATCAATTTTCTCTGGCTTGGATGCAAGAAAACACGCCATTTTTCTAGCGGCGCATTGAGCATCTGTAGTAACTCTTGTTCATTCTCAACAACATAGAAACGACGCTTACTACGTTCAATTGCCTCGCTAAAGTCATTGGTATCAACGAGCGCATTACGATGATCGTTGAATTCCTCCAGAACCTCCTGATAATCCAGCCCTTCTTCCAGCCAGTGTAGGGGTTCCCAGGCTTCCGCTGGCATCACACTTTCTAGCTGATTCAGCCCTGCTGTATCTACAAGAGCCATTACCTGCTCAATAAACACAGGAGGAACTCCGAGCGCGAGGATCTGCTCTGCCGTATAAGCAGCAAAGAGTTTGGGTTTATCAACAACAGTCGGCTCGGGGGTAGGTTTGATATAGCTGGTATCAATCACCTGAATCGCACCGGTTACCGGGTGAATCGCACATTCGTGTCGCCGCGCCCAGTCGTAGGCTTCGTCGTGCTTATCCACCCACATCAGCATATACAGAGCACCCTGCGCAGGTTTCAGGACGATCCCCCGGTAGGTTTGGTCAATACGAACGGAATGCACGTTATTGCTGCGCGCATCATGGATTTTTTCGTAGTTCAGCCCATTACTCGTCGGATCCTGGCGGAACTTGGAGATGAATTCCTGGACTTTTTTTTGCTGCGCTTTAGGAATCCGCGCAAAAGCCCCCAGAAAGCCATCAGAAAGTGCCACCTTTGGCGTTGGAATCGTCATTTGTCACCTCCGGACAGATGCTGCAATGTGTTTTCGTCAATTGGCCCGAATGCAACGTGCCAACCCTTACTTTCGAATAAAGCAGTAAACTCCTGATTATCGATAATCAAGGCTTGTTTTTGTAATGGCCAGGCGAGATCGGCTTCTGCAATAATTTCGCCATCGTCATCCTGCAATTCATATCCGACTGTCGGTGCAGGTAGCGATAATGACTGAAGCAAAGCGATTTCTTCTGTACTCAATAAACCGAACTCAATTATCTCCGCCCAGCTCTCATCAGACTGAATCTCTGCTACCACCGTCGTCTCAATTTTGGCCGCTCCAGACTCTTGCGGTGAGTTAACCGCTTTACGACTGGTAAACGTCATATCTGGCAAGAACTGCAGTAAATTCACCATCCGCCAGAAACCGTTAAATCCTGCTTCATAGCCATCATCCTGGGAATAACGATCGTCAAAGCAAATATGCAGCCTCAACCAATTTCGCATTTGTTCAATGCTTGTCGTTGATTTAATGGCTTGTTGCGGTACAACAGCTGCCAGCTCAATGAACTGTTGTGATGAACTACAGCTATCCAGTAAACCACCAAATACAAAAGGTTCATCAGGCAAAAGTGCATTCAACCGATAAGCGGGAGCGTTCTCCTGCATTTCATAGGCATACTTTTGTTTGGCTCCGGTATCCTGCGACTTTTTAGGATCCAGCCACACCCAAGCATAGGCAGCGGCCATTTTCTGCCATAGTAGAGTTTTATTACCGGGATCAGAGAGATAATCGAGTAGCAGTGCAAAACTGTTTCTCTCCCTGAATGAACCTTCAAGCGTCGCAAAGTTTGTATCATGGAACGGGTTATAAAACTTAGGCTGTTTCATATCCGGGTTATGCCCAAGCCCCATGACATCCTGAACATGTTTCAGTCCTTGTTCTTGAAGGTCTGCCCATGTCACTGTCCATACCCAAAAATTCCCGCTGTCTTTAATTGCCTGCCGTTTTTGGACATCATCCCACACGCTATCCTTATGGAATGCAAAACCATCCAGGAAAATTGCTACCGGTTTTATCTTCTCTGACAGCATTAGGGGGTAGAGCACATAATCTGGTCGGCTGAGGATACCTACCCCATCTTTAACGCCTAAATCAACTTGTGCTTTGAGATGCCAGCTCATCGCTGGTTCTATACGGGTATTAATAATCCAGCCTGCGTTCTGATGGGCATAACTCCGGCTCACAATAAGATTTTTATTATCCTTCAGGCAGTGAATGAACCGTTTTTCCAGTTCACTCCCCATCATTGCATCAAGCGAAATGTTTTTGATGGAATCAATAACGCGTATAGAAGCACTGGCCTTCAGGATTTTCGCCAGTAAGAGACGCGCCTGATCTCTTGATACATACTTCATACGCCCGCGGTCACGGTAAGCATAAACACAGCGATAGCAGCCGTCTTTATGCGTATCATGGTTGCAGCTGCATTCCACTAGCGCCTTGTAGGCCAGCTCAAGTAATTTCAGCAGATTGTCAGGTGTACGCATCAATTCTTTGAGTGAGCCGGTCCCCCCAGGTACGGTGTCGTAAATCACCAGATACTGACGCCAGGATTCGCCTTCATTTTCCGGCTCCCGATACACCACGCCTTTCAGGTGATCCACATTACCTTTGAAGTAATGTTTAAGCCCAAGCTGAATGGCTGCCCCCAGGGAGGCTTCCACCACGCGATCGTTACTGTAGCTGGTTACCGGCAGCAGGATACGCAATGCCTCAGATTCCAGTTGGCGATAGAGGTAGAGATAATCTTCAAACTTCGCTTTTTCGGGTTCAACGCGATATTTACAGCTCAGGTCATGGCGTGGTTCATGATCTCGAGGACGCTGCACCATGCCGCAGCCGAGGCAAACTTTAAACCCGGTGCGTTTCTTTGCCTCTCCTGCGATCATCAGCTCATTGGCATCATCCGCCATTTTGCCAAAGTTGATATCTCGCAGAGTCACTTTGCTCAAAAACTCAAAGCCAAACGGGACTTCTCCTTCATCAATGGCATAAGCGGCCGATACATCCTCTTTTTCGAAGCTGACCAGCAGCTGTCGCTGGAAGAATGCCGGTTCTCGGCTATCGCTCTCATCACTGATCTGGCTGTCACGGGCGCTTGAGCGGGCATAAACCTGGCGAAGCTTCAGTAACGTCGTTTTTTGCCCGGCATCAGCCCAACCCGGTGTGCCGCATTTTGGGCAGTATTTATGCTGATCGCCGGTCTGATCGATATTCTCGCTGTAATTACAGTGGCTGCAAATACGCCAGTTTTCAGGCTCAGACACTTTAAGGTCAATCTGTTCGATTTCAACTTTATGCCCGCCTGCATAGAAGTTATTCAACGGGGCCAGTTCGGCCAGCGCCGTTGATGCCGGACGTTCGTATTCGTAGGTCGTGTTCTGATACTCACGCGTCTCCCCACCGTCCTTGCGCCGCCACAGCACAGAACGCAGCGTAATACCGGCCTCCGGGAAGGCATAGTTGGGAAGTAATCCTTCATCGGTGAGGAAATTAAGCGTTTGCTTGTTATTGATCTGGTTCACCAGCGTCATTAGCGCCTGACGTTCCGAAGTCAACTCGCGCATATCGCTGTCAAAGTTTTGATCGTGCGGGTCGCTCTCCAGCTTGTCGATACTGCGCTTGAGTTTATCAATCCGGGACCGCAACGATTTGCGATCTTCCACCAGCAGTTTTAATGCTTGTTCGATACGTTGAACCAGAGAACGCTGCCCTGGTGCCCCTTGCAAATATGACAGTAACTGTAGACGAGTGTCTTCCGTAAGATCAGGGAAGATGGACGAGAACTGCTGAGCAATATACACATGATGCTGATCAATATAACGCAGGAAGTTATAAGGGAACCCAGACTTGTGTCCAAACTCCAGCTCGTCCAGCATCTGCTTCACGTTTTTACTGATAGCAGATGCCGGGACGCCGGTTTTCACCCAGTTGTCCATGCAGAATGCGGCCAGCTGACGCTCCAGGATAGCCGTTGCGTTCAGGAACACACCAGGAGCCTGAACCTGCCCTTGCATCATCTCAAGAGGCTCTTCAAAGAAGAACTGATCGTGCGGGTTACCCTCAGCCACCGTGATATTAAATGCATTGCCATCTTTACGCCCGGCACGACCAATACGCTGTAAGTAATTAGCCTGTGCGGGTGGAACAGAACAAAGTAATACCGTAGAAAGGTCACCCACATCGATACCCATCTCCAGCGTCGGTGTTGCCGAAAGCAGGTTGATATTCCATGGCTGATTACCGCGGTAGAACGATTGTTCCGTAGCCTCACGATCTTCACGACTCAGTAATCCGGTATGTTCTGCGCCCTGAACACGCGCGATGTCCATATTATCCCAGCGCCAGGTCATCATATTTTCAACTTCCTGATAGCGACCTTCGCAGCGCAGAGAAAGACATGGCGCGTTTCGCCAGTGCCACCCCTGATCGGCCGGTGCCCGAACAACCTCACGACAGCAAGAGCAATTTAGCTGAACAACATCACGGCTCACCACTAGGGCTGAAGGTACTAGCCCCCAAGCTTCTTTACCTTTTGTGTCGAAGTCTTTTACCAACCCGGCCATTTTCAGTGTCGCAAACAGACATCGTAAAACCGTCTCGGCCAGGCTGCTGATAAACAGATTATTGCCGTTGCTGAGCGTGCGGTTGATCCAATGCTGATACCAGCTGGGGTTAGATTTCGCGCCAATCAAGCGATGGAAGCCATTTATTTTTTCAAATGATGCATAGGCAGGTTTACGCGTTTTCGGGCCAATAGACGGCATATAGCGCGAAGTTCGCTCCTTCTGCGTCATCATAAAGGTCTTACCCTCACGCCGATAACTTTCGAACGCCGGATGCAGAACAGCTCCCGCCTGCCGCTGATGCCAAAGAACGCCAATCACCAGGTGTGCCACCTGCTCAACGCTAACCCCAACCATTTCATCACCCAGCTCTTCGACAAGCTGTTGGTGAAGCGCCGTTATCGCTGAATTGAAACGTGCAATATCAATTCCTGCCGCTGCGTAACCGGTGGCCTCCAGCGTACGGCCAATTCGTGCGCGTAGGGTAAATTCGCTGTATACCTCCCAGTCGAGACGAAGCGAAACCAGCTCCGGTAAATCGGAACTCTCTGCCAGCTGGCCTTCGTTTTTCAGCGTCAGATAATCGTTTATCCACTGCATGTTGGGCGCAATGAAGCTCGCGGCAAAATGAGCGTCATCCGGTGAACGTTCACGCGTCTGCTGGCAGACGCGTGCCGCAAAGGCATCCAACGGTAACGTTTCTTTTTCACCCAACACACTGGCGATTTGTCCGCGTACCATCAACGGCCAGGTTCGGGCGGTAAAGAAACTGGCGCGGTGTGCGGCATCCTGTACCGAGTCAGAAAACGTAATCAGCTTTTTATGTTCGTTGAACTGGCTGCCATAAAGCTGATGGATCATCACCGCCGACAGGCTGGCTGCCTGTGACCCAAGAATCGAAATACCCTGTTTGCTGTTGCAGTACGGGCATTCGTTGGCAAATCCCAGCTCATCCTTACGCTCTTTGAGCATATCCGGGATAAGTACTTGTAGCAGACCAGTATGGCCACAATGCCCGCACTGCACGTTAGATTGCTTATTGAGCTTTAAACAGGAAGGGCACAGTTTCTGGTGAACACCGCTGACAGGTTTATCGTTGTTATCCGGGAAGGCCAGTACAATAGAACGGCCTTTTTCGAAGAACTGACGATAAATACCGTCCAGATCGGTTTCGAGTTGAACGCTCTGACCATGGCGCAGGCTCGCCCACCCGGTAGCATGGCAGTCACGACAGTGAATAACGGGAAGATAATGCTCACGATCTTCCACCGCGACATCATCAGCAAAAACAAGCTCAGGTGTTTTTGACACGCTGGCGACCAGGCGGCGCATCTCGCGCAACCACAGCTGAGAACGAAGTTGCACAAAGGGCAGAACGGGACGCGCTTTATTCGCCTGCAGGCGCTTTTCCCGATCTTCCTGTTTTTCTGGAACGTCCAGGCGCGCCTGGGCAATCAGTGACAGAATGCTTTGCAGCACGCGGGTCGCATGCCCGGCGCTTTCCGCCAGCATCACCTGGAGATTTTCCAGGCACTGCTGTTCCGACAAAATCCCCCCCTGCAAATCCTCAAGGAGTACGTGCAGGATGCTGTGGCGACGTAACAATGAGCCCAATTCAATACGCTTTTCACGTCCGAGATCGCTGTCCAGATCGGCAGGTAATTGCAGCGAACTATCCGGGAACCACAGCGGAATTTGTCCGTTCAGATAGTCTACCGGGCTGGCGTACGTTTGCGGATCCAGCGCAGCGCCGACATCCTGGCCCGGATACTGACTGTACTCGATGGTATAACCTTGCAGATACTCTGCCGCCGTGTAGCGATCTTCGCGAATAACCGCGTCATCACCAAACGGCTGATCAAAGATCGTTTTCGCATAATCGAGTAGTTGTCCCAGTTCGTCACCTACAGTAGCCGACGTCCCCACGCAGGCAAAACGCTTGTCATCGACACCGATATGATGCTTTAAGCGGCGTACCAGACAGGCCAAATCCGACCCCTGCGCACCATCAAACGTATGCAGTTCATCCACCACCAGATAACGCAGCGACCCTGGCTGGTTATAGCGCCAGAGCTTCTGATCGCCGGGGCGCATCAGCAGGTAATCCAGCATCTTATAGTTGGTCAGCAGGATATCCGGCGGGTTCTCACGCAGGGTATGTTTGCAGGTGATAACTTTATCTGCAGACATCTTTTTGCTGGGTTCGATTTCACTGTCGCCGACAAACAGACCGACGGTTACTTTGCCATGCAACTGCGAATCGCTGGCGATAGTTTTGGCGAAACGGCTGGCCTGATCGGTTGCCAGGGCGTTCATTGGATAAATGATGATCGCTTTAACACCGGCCTCTGATGCCCCAGCACAATGGTTAAGCAGCGGGAACATAAAACATTCCGTTTTACCGGAACCCGTCCCGGTCGCCACCAGCGTCGGCTGAGGCGTCTCGATACCCAGGCGCTGAAATGCCTGCGCCTGATGCGCGTGCGGCGGGAACGGCAGCGTCAGGTTGGGAAAGAAATTCAGCGATAAGTCACTTTTACGAAACGGCAGCTGAGCGGAAAGATATGGCCCTTTCAGCAGCGTTTCCGGCTGGGACAGAAATTGCTCCAGCATAGAGACGTTATTGTTTTCTTCACCATTAAACAGCGGGCTGTTAAGCGGAAAGGCAGCCCGTAAAAAGGAAGCAACGCTGTCGGCAACCTGCCGACTAACAACGGAAGGCAACATCAGGCGCTCCTGCGTTCAGAATAAGTAAGTAAACATGTTGCGACAGTGTCGGGTAAATCATAGTAATTACCAAACATAATCAGCCGCTTCCTTGGCCTTGATATCGTTACATATACTTTGTTGAGCTCTTGTGGATTTGCCCAGTCTATTTTCTCAAGCCCAACATAAATCATGGTGTCAAACTCCAGGCCTTTGACATTCTCAGCACAGGAGAAATGAATCTGATACTTTTGGGCGAGATCAATTTGTTCTGCAACGCGCGGAGTCCTTGAGGACTTCTGAATCAAATCATTGCGTACACGCTCCTCCAGTTTCCGGGCCAGGGCCAGGTCTGGACAGATAACAGCAATAGTCCGCCCATGAGGTTGTTCACTAATGAGATCGACCAATTCAGCATCAATGTTATCGAAAGGCTGGTTGATGAATTTTTTATTTGTCCCGTTTTGCGCTTGTTCTTGCCAGAGAGAGAGCTGTTCTGCCGACTCCTGCAGGCGACTATCGTTCTGAACTAACGCGCGAAAGAGCATCGACGTCGCCGCCAGCTGTGGCTCTCGTTCCTGTCTTTTATTTTCTCTTAGCAGAAACTTTGTCAAAGAATGGTAAGGGAAACAGGCGTCAAGATCGTGCACATTCCCACGACCTAGCTGCTGATGCATATCCCCCACTAGCGTTACCGCGTGATATTTCGGATCGGCCTGTTGAGCCATCAGGAAAACCTGCACTTCTGTAAAATCCTGAACTTCATCAATAAAAACAGAAGGATACCAAGGCTGCTCCTGCAAACGCGGAGGAAGCCGACTGGATTGCGCACCGCGCGTTATGATTTGAGCAAGCGCTAACAGAATATCTTTGTCATGATCTGCCAGTAATTTCGCTTTCAGACGTTCTGACGCCTGACTCACATGCGGGTAGTCCTGCCAGTATTGCGGGAAGGAGAGCAATGCATCCCGATAGAGATCGGCATACTGCCACGAGCTATAAATCCGTTGCATCTGAGAGCGAAGCCGTACTGCGAGAGAGGTTTGCGTTTTCTCTTCACCCACTTCAATTTTGCGTACAAAGGGGTTCGGCTCAGACAAAGAAAAAATGCGTTTCTGATTAATGCCAAACAGTTTGTGGTTGATAAGATGGATGTTGACCGCGTCAAAATCTTTCGCCCACGTGATTTTGATGCTATTCACCACCGATGGAATATCACACACCAGTTTAAGCTCAGTGCGACATTCCCAAATAATCTCTGCATCTTCAGCGACATAAACGCTCAGACCATCTTTGCTTCGCACGATGCCGTTTTGCGCAAAAATGTTGAGCAAATCGGTGTATGTTTCAATCAATATTTCCGTCGCCTTCCGGCGGATTCGGTCGTTCTCATCACGGACCCGCTCGACAACGACTAATACCACGCTCATTTCACGGAGAGTTGTAACTGCCGCTTTAGCCTCTTTAACAATCAGCCATTTTTCTTCAGACGGATGCATCCAGAGCGTATTCTTATCAAACAAATCACGTTCGATCCGCTCATGTACATTGACCAACCGGCTCAGAAGGTTATCCAGTGCAAAAGCGTCGCCAGAATGCCCGGAGAGCTGATTGAAAAGAGAAGCATAATCTGACGCCAGGCTCCGTTTCACGAGCTCCAGTAAGGCATTTCCAGCTTTAGTTTCTGCCAGGAAACGCGCTTTGAGTAGCTCAGCGGGGATGTTTAGTGAGGCCAGTTGTTTTTGCAGTTCAAGCTGAAGAAGAGCGCCGATCGCTTGCGCTGACGCATGAAGCCAGTTCATGGTTGTTTCAGCAGAGAAATCATAGGAAAGATTTTCTGAGACATTCGTATACTTAGCGCGAGTCACTTTCTGCCCTTCCGCGCTGGTCGACATAGAGCGCTGCTCAAGCTGGCGTACATTGTTAAGCCGATAAACTAATGAACGGTACTCTTCTATCGGTAGTTTATCGATGCTCAGCGACTGGCAGGAAGCCTTCAGATAGTTTACCAGCTCTCCCGTTCGTACAAATCCCACACTGCTTTCATCTAAAAAGTCAGCATTAAACCGTTCTTCATCGGGGGTACGGGCTAAGTCGCATAGCGTTTTCGCACGCCCAAGTGCGACACAGGTTTTTCCTGACCCGGCGACGCCTTCAACAAGCATGGGGCCCGTAGTGGTCGCGCCAGTCATAACGCTGAGCTGTTCTTCTGTCGGGTTAAGAAAGAAATAGTTGCTCAGCCCAATATAATCATCACGGTCATCATCACTGCGACCATAAATATCGTAGTGATTTAATTGCTCTTCGGCATCATCCTGGAACAACTCATAATCTTGTCCAGTCGCAAAATCCAACCAATTTTCTGATTCCTGCTCGATAGTGTCGGCGGGAGTGTTTTCGAGTAGCGGTGACAATGCCATATCCGTCACCACGGCCTGCGGATGTTTTGGCCGATACCAACGCTGCAACGAGAGCTTCAGATTATTGACGATGCTCTGGAGACCCTGTTTACCTTTTCCCGCAATTGACGTTGATTCCATGACCTGAAAATTCTTGATGTTCTGTACCGCTTCAATACCGCTAAAACGAGCGAAATTGCGGATTTCGACAATGGTATATCGCCCCCATTGTTCGCTTTCAAATTCCTGTCCAGGCCGGGCAATCCGACATAAATGTCCCTTTGGCGAGCCGGGTGTCGCATATCCTAACGTAGTGCTGGCGTAATCACAGGTCGCGAGCGAGGTGCGCAATATCTGGCGTCCCGCATGTTGAGTGTCGATAACGACGGTTTTCCCGAATCCATAGCGATAAAGCTCTTCGTAGCCTCTTCGTTGAAACGCACTTGCGGAGCGACGACGCTCTTCTGCATAACTAATTACTTCATCGAGTGCATCCAGTTCCGTTTTTACAACGCTATGTCGCTCGGAAGATTGTTCGTCAGAGAGTTGATCCAACTGCTCAGGTAACCGGTATATCGCCATGTAAACGTCCTGAAAAGGGCGTAGCTCGTAGGGCTACGCCTGATACATTAATTGATATGTTCAGAAAAGAATGACCAGGCAACTTTATAGTCGTCTTCACGGTCAGGTTTGATAAAAGGTGCCAGCCAGGTGACGGTTCGGCGCTCACCTTCATCGCTGCGGGTATAGTCATCAAAAGTGACGCTGACGGTACCGGTTTGCAGATGCTTGACATCATCCCAGCCGATGGCTTGATCGGTGCAATCGCCGCCGGTCCAGTCTGGGCTGTCGACGTTAAAGACAAAACCGTTTTTCAGGTCCGCTTTACGCGCGGTACGCGGCAGGCCGACGCCCACCAGCCCTTTGCTTGGGGTAAAAATAATGCGGCCGTTTTGATCGTACCAGGTGTCCGCTTCGTACTGGCGCATCACCGGGAACTGAACGCGATATATAGTCAGCAGTTCTTTGAGGGTTAAACCTAGTGCCTGTGCCACAAGCACGTCGATTTCCACCAGCGCTTGACGACGGCTGTAGTCAGAGCGTAAAGCGCAGTCACGCTGCCACTCTGAGGTCAGATTGGCGAAGAAATCCTGGGGGAGCTGCGGGAGATCGCGGCTCCAACGCTGGTGCATTGCCAGTTTTAAATCAGCACTATCCCACAACTGCTTGTAATTATTAGTGAGTGAAACCAAACAGAGTGCTCGTATTTGAATTTTGGTTTTATATTTTTCAACAATAGGTAAATATCTTGCCAAATTTTCCCTGAACCGAGGGTTTCCTGTGCTTTTTATCAAAAAGTCGTGGCAAATCGACATTGATTGACCAGTAAAAGATAATAAAGTTTCTACTTCATTAAATGTGATGCTGAAACATGGATCGATATGGGCAACACCGGCCGGGAATATAGCAGGAATCAAGGTTCGTTCACCCGCTTGACTGAGCATTGAGCGAGCAACAAAACGATAATAATCTGTCACCTTTCTCGGTTCATCTTCACCCGGTTCAGTCCACGAAACCCGTGGGGTGCGCTTTGCATACTCCTGTGCATCACAAGCCGGAATGTAGTTAGTGCGCGGCAGATAGTCATCAGGCAGAGTTAGCAGATCGAGGCAGTCATAATGTCCTTTCTCGGTGCAAATCTCTCGCGGTGTTTTATAAAGCGGCGTTCCGACATAGAAATGTGGCCCAGATAGAATCCATTGTGCAGCATCCTCCGGGAATTGGGTACGCCGCTCAATGGTGCCATCACTTTGTTGATTTGTTTCATGCCACATTTCAAGAGACAGATATTGTCCCTGCAAATCCCCTAACCGTTTGGGCTGCACTGCAAATTTATCAAGTACAGAAACAAGCGGTTCAGCATGAAGCGCAGGAAGTCGGGCCTCAAGAGCTGGCGTCCCCTCTTCATCATAAAGACTGGCAAATAGAGCGAGCCGTTCCATCCCGACAGTTAAAATACGGCTTTGATGCCCCGATTCATTCCATGAACCTGTTTCATCATCCTTAATGCCACCAACTTCACCGGAACCATCATGAGCAAAGCAAAGCTCGATCGTTTTGGCTGAGAAAAGGTTAGCAATATTGATAAAACCGACAGATTGATTCGATGAAGCCGTATAAATATTAATGCTGAATTTAACCCTGTGACCAATTGGGAAAAGCATATGCTGATTCTGAAACTGAAAGTGCGCCCTCAGCCTCAGATATACCGACGCACGCAGCTGCCCACCTTTCGGGTCATCATAAATCCCTTCCGGGTGCAGGAATCCAGCCACACCTTTCTGCGCCCCTAAGCGCCATGCCTGCGGCAGGAAGCATTTATACAGATTAGTCTGCACACCGCGCAGTACAGGGTAGTTCTGCTGCGCATTCAGGAAGTTCTGCATCCCTTCGCAGCCCTCATACTCACTGCGCCATGCATCTTCCAGTGCCGGAATCTGGTTAAAGGTATCCATACGCAACGTCGCCAGCTTCGAGGCGCTCAGCTTACGCAGCACAAACTCCGGCTCGTAGTCGCCCAGCACACCCGCTTCCTGCCATTCTACTTTCAACCACGGCGGGTTTCCGAGCATCAGGTCAAAGCCGCCGCGCTCGGCGAACAGATCGCAGAATTCCAGATCCCAATGGAAAAAACGGTGCTGCTTCTTCAGCACATCAACAATCGCCAGACGCGGCAAATGGCGGAACAGCACATCAGTTTTCAGGCGACCGACGCCAGAAAACAGCGAAGACTCTTCACGCACAACGCCCTCGTCGGCAAACAGATCGCCGGTAGCCTGTTCTGTACTTTCTATCACTCTTTCCGTGACGACAATACCGTCGAGCAGAGTCTCCATCTCCATCAGCCACATACCGCGGTCCGGCAGTTCGTCCGCTTTGTCGATCGGCCAGAACCACAGCGCGCACCAGTAGTCCATCACCCAGCGCAGTTTCTGATAAGTACTGTTATCTTCGAGGCGACCGCTGAAGGTTTCATCTTTGCTGCTTAAAGAAGAGCGAACTTGAGCCGTATTTTCCGCAGGCCATACCGGGTAATTGTCGGCGGTTTTCTGACGCTCGGCTTTCAGCTGCTGACGGAACGTGTTCCAGAGCGCTTCCACTTTGCCGCTGATGCGCTGCACATCAACAATCTCATGTGGAGCAAAGCTTTTAGTAAACTCTTTGCGCCAGCTGTCCAGCGCTTTGAAATCATCCGGATAGCGCTGCTTAACGGTTTTGTCGCTGTAGTTGGCCATGCCGCTGTCCGGTAGCAGGAAGTGGAAAATCTGCTTCTCTTCGCGTGGAATATTCATCGCCAGCTCGGCTGGCTCGCTGTTAAGCCAGCTCGGATCTTTCGCTTTTTTGTAGGTCAGCTCGCTCTTGTTGAAGACCTGACGGCGTGCGCCAACCAGCGAGTTGCCGCAGTGCAGCTGGTAGCCAAACCACGGTACAAATGCATCGCCGCTGATGGCGTTCAGCCACAGCGACACTTCCGCCAGCTCCACCGCCACCGGGTTTAAGTCCACGCCGAATACGTTGTTGTCGGCAATGTACATTTTCACCCGTTGCAGCTCCTGGGTGTAGCGATCCTGAGGAATGCGGCGACCTTCCGCCTGCTGTTTGTGGAACAGGTAAGCTTCCGCCAGCTGGTTGATGGCTTCGTTAAGGAACGCTGCGCTGCCCATCGCCGGTTCGCACACGGTGAGGTTTAATATTGCGTCGGCTTTGGCGTGCAGATCGGTAATCGGATCAATCTGCTCTTTAAACAGCTCTTTCAGGGCATATTTGACTAATGAGCGAGTCAACACTTCCGGGGTGTAGTAAGAGGCGGATTTTTCGCGGTCGCGCCCGGCCATGCGATAGATAAAACTGCCTTTACGGTGAATACGCAGGCTGCCGTCTTTTTCGTATACCTTCTCATCGTCGTGGTATTTGCCGATCTCGTCTTTGCTGACGAAATAACCCGTCTCAAGCTCATTAAACTCTTCTCCGGCTTTCTTCACCTCGTAGAGATCGTCGCTGGCAAAGAATCCGCGGTAGGAGAGCAGCGCTTCATACACTGCACCTAACTGGTTAATACCCAGCTGGCGATAGGATATACGCCCCCGACGGTTAAAACGTCCTTTACCCGGGCGGCTTAACGACATCGCCTGAATAATTTGTTGCAGGGTTTCGTTGCGAAACACCACGCGGTTAAGAATGCGGGTGTTATTCGCGTCAAACAGATGGCTTTCCAGACGCGGCACGCTGAACTGATGGCTGTGAATAGTGATCTGGTCGCCGCTCTCCAGGTCGCTCTGCATTTTCACGCCTCCGCTATAGCCGTCACGCACCAGCTTGAACAGCATATTCAGACTATCGTGGAAGTAACGCCCATTGCGATCTTCTTCGCTAGCCAGCGGGATCATCTCCAGATCGCGCAGCGTTTCCAGGCTGTAGCCCTGCAGATAGGTTTTGGCGGTCATCGGCGCATAGCCCAGTTCCGGGCGCGCTTCGATATAGAACAGGAACAACAGACGATACATATACCGCAGGCATTCGCGGCTCAACTCATCCGGGTTAATAGCTCGTTTCCCGGTATAATAAGCCAGCTCGTTGTCGATGAGATAACGCATCGCTTCATTGCCCAACAGCTCAATGCTCTCACGCAGGGCATATTTCAGATCTTCCGACACGCCAAACGCATGTTTGTGCGAATTGTCATCCAGCGAATCGAGGTACGGTGCACCGCTGCCTGGCAACAGCGAATCTTTGTGTAGCAACACTGACGTCGCTTTCAACGTATCCGTTTCACGACGGCTTAAAATTTCTTCAAAGTCAAAGCGCAGCAGGCGGTTTTGCGCCCACTTAGTACGATCCAGCAATAACAGCTGGCGGTTACCGAGCAGCAGCACAAAACGCGGCGGTTCATTTTGTGTGAAGACAACCGTGGAGAGCAGATCCAGCCAGCTGCGATATTCACCGTTGGCTTTTTTACGCAGGCTGTCGCGCTTATGTTTATCGGTATCTGCCGGGAACTGCGCAGTCAGCAGCGAAAGCGCCAGCGGATCCAGCGTTCCTTCTTCCTGGTCATGTGCTTCAACAATCCACAGCCACGGACTACCATCGGTGCTGTTGTAACGAGCCAGTACCGGCAAAGGCGTACCGTCATCCAGCATCTGAATGTGCGGATTGAGTTCATAACCCAATGCCTTTAACAGCGGCTGCCAGCGACTGCGCTGATCGGCCAGACGCTGCGGGATCTGGCGCTGTTTTTCATGTTCAGTGAGTTTACGGAAAAACTCTGTCGCCAGGCTGTTAAGCTGGTTCCACGGCGCGCGGTAGCCCGCCTTAACCTCTTTGCCCTGTTCACGGGCAGCGCGTTCAGCTTCGCGAGCGGCATTTTCCTGATCAATCCAGGGTTCCAGTACATCGCGAATATCGCTGGTAAAGACTTCGCCCAGATAATGGTTGGAGTAAAATTCATTTTCGTTATTAATACCGACCAGCGCCATAATTAGCCCTCCGCTCCGGTGATTACAGCAATAACCTGGATGTAGGGCTCTTTTTCGGTGGTCATGGTGTCCTCAATCCATTGGATATAGCTGTCAAAATTGTGTTCGATTTCGCGCTGACGTTGTTCTTTGCGGTTCTGTTTCACTGAAAGCTGCTGTTTATTATCGGCAAAATCCAGCTCCAGTTGACTCAGCTGACGCCCTCGCAGAACGTCCAGCTTTTGCAGATATTCATTGAGCTGCTGATTGATATGCTCCTCAAAAGCATTTCGATCGTGAACAAACACATCCCGCGCATGGGCGATTGCCACTTCCAGCAGATCCTGCTGACGCTGGTGGCTACGATCTTTACCGCCACTGTTAGTCAATTTGCTTCTCAGTTGCGGATGTCGTTTCAGGAACTCAGCAAAAGGCAGGCTACCGCTTAAGGTTTCGCGGTTAAAGCTCACCACCAGCCACGGGTTCACCATCGGGTGCGACTTACGGTTCGGGAACAACCCGGAAAGGATGAAATGATCTTCATCAGGCTCAAACAGGTGTGGCAGGCGCATCACCGGAGCCTGGTGGCGACCAAATGCGGACTGAATTTTGTCGTCTAACCACTGCACAACCGGGTTAATTTGCCAGAGATACTGCACATAGGGCCAGGCATGTTGCTCACCTCGCGCACGCGAAATGGCTTCCGTAATAACGGTTTTGTCCTGGCTTAGATAAAGCTGCCAGTTTTCCGGCGCAATTTCCGGCGGTAACTGGTTAAAGCGACGGCGTAACTCCTCAGGTGCGACCAGCGATAAGGTGTTATCAGGCAAGGTCTCGTATTGCACGGTCTGGCCGCTGGCCTTCAGATAGCCCAGCGCTTTTTCGCAGTATGCCTGCTCATTATCAAACAGGCTAATGTCGCTTTCGGTCACGGTTGAGGCATCGCTGGACACTGCGCTGCAGATTTCGCCAAACAGGTCGTGTTCAGAATTTTCAGCGACATTGCTATTCAACAGGTCATCGAACAGGCTGGCGCCATCGTCCTGCATCATGAATTCAGCAACCTGCTCTTCTTCTTCTTCCTGGGTAAATTTGCCGGTAAATTCTGAGCTGTCACCGATATTCTTCTGCGCCTGTTCGTCTTTATTGATCAGCACTTCCAGCACGCGCATATCACCGTTGATCTGCGGTTCGCTGGCTTCAGTCAGCAAGTAGCGGATCTGTGGCTGGTGTTTTTGCCCATAGCGGTCAATACGTCCGTTACGCTGCTGGAATACCATCAGCGACCACGGAATATCGAAGTGAATCATTTTATAGCTGAGGTGGTGCAGGTTGATACCTTCAGACGCGACATCCGAGCAGATGAGCAGGCGCAGCGGAGACTGGGATTTGCCAAACGCTTCGACGGTTTCCATCAGAACTGTATCGCCCTGATCGCCCCGCAACGTGGCAATTTGATCGTCTTTCAGCTTGAGTTCGGAACGCAGTTGCTGCTCAAGGAACTCGAGCGTTTTGATACTCTCGGTAAAGATCACCAAACGATCTTCTGTGTTATTCGCTTTCCAGCGGAGATCGTTACGGATGGTTTCCAGCAATAACTGATACTTGCTGAACTGACTGGCATCAATATTATTTAGCGCCAGCAGCAGTGACTCTAATTCGTTAATCTGGCTCTGACTGTTTATTTCTTTGCGGTTCTCAAGCCGCTTCAGGCGGTTAGCCACCACGCTGGCACATGCCATTGGACTGGAGAACAACGCTTTTTCGAGCGTAATTTTGAACAGGCGGCCTTTATTTGACCGCGAGTCTTCATCATCATCGTCACGGAACTGACTCTCAACCAATCGGCGGTAGGCTTCCTCTTCAGCTCCGGTTGCCGGGCGCATCAATTTGACGATATTACGTTCCGGAAACTCGCCAGCCATCTGATCTTTTACGTCTTTTTTGAAGCGACGCACAACCAGATTTTTATCGGCAAAATCGGCGTATTCATACTCTTTCGGATTGGCAATGGCCGTCGGGTCGAGCATGTTCATCAGGCTGGCAAAACTTTCAGCCTTACCGTCATGCGGCGTAGCTGAAAGCATAATCAGCGTATCGCTGCGCCCGGCGAGCAATTTTGCCAGTTTGCTGCGCAAAGAGCTGGTCCCACGTTCAGCGACATTATGCGCTTCATCGATAACAATAATATCCCACCAGGCGTTTTCCAGGTGATGGCGATACTCGATGTCCTGTTTCAGGGTATCGATGGAGATAATGGTCTTATCGAAATAATGGAACGGATTGTGATTGGTTGGGATGCGGTTACGCACCTTTTGTAGACCAGCGGAGTCAAGCCGCGTCAACGGAATAGCAAAACGGCTCCAGAATTCTTTCTGGAATTGCGTAAGCATGGATTTAACCGCCAGCACCAGAATGCGTTTGCCACGTCCACGGCGAATCAGCTCTGAAACCAGGATACCGGCTTCCAGCGTTTTACCCAGCCCTACCGCATCAGCAATTAATATCCGCTGGCGCGGTTGCGCCAGTGCCATGCGAGTGGGATCGAGCTGAAATGGCATTGAATCCATCGCAGCCTGATGTCCAAAATGGACTTTGCTGTCAGTCGGGACGCGTTGGCGTAGTTGGCTCTCTATGTACAACTGAGACGCCTGGTAATTGGCTGATTCATCTTCAACCAGTTTTGTTTTTGCTGGATCGAGGATCTCGACTTTTTGTTCCAGCTTTGTCAGAAACAGCCCTTCTTTACCGCGTACCAGCTCCGAAATACCATCACAGGTCAGCAGGTAACCACCATCTCCGCTGTCATCCGCCCGGCGAATGCGCCACTCTGCATCACGAATAACCACCCGCATTCCAGGTGCATAATTTTGCTTATTCATCGGTTTTTCTGTCTGTATGAGGCAGTGGTGATAACACTATCCCGAGCGATATGTCGCTGCACACTGCGATAAAAAAGAGGGCTTTAAAGATAACATGAAGGGTGGCGTCAGGGGGATAAAATGGAATGTAATGCGCAGAAATCACGCATAAATTTCAAACAACGATAGTTAAAAAGTGAGCTGGGTCAACTCCCCCACACTGAGTCGGTGGGGAAGTGTCCGTTTAGCCTGCGATGATATAACTCTTCAATCCATTATCCGGGGCTATAACCAATGCCCGGCATGTTGCCAGGCGCTCGACCTGATTCGGTATTCGTCCTGAAAAATCGAAGAATGTGTCACCCGTACAACGCCAGTAACTCAGTCCCATATCGAGCAACACATAATGTTCACTGCCATCGCTGAAGGTCACGGTCAGTTCACGTCCATGATCGGTGTTCTGATTATCTCCTGCTAACCATGAGATTTTCCCTGACCAGGCAGGCCCAAGGTACCCCTCTTCCAGCAACGCGGTCAGAACTTGCTGGCGATCCTGCTCTTCAAGCCATGCGTTATAGAGTGAATCGTGTTGGCGAGAACTATACTTTAACTTTTTAACTGAAACAGTGAGTTCGGAGCGTTCTGCCAGCCCCTGTTCAACCAGTTCCGTCAAAATTTCACCTAACAAACGTACAGTGAACGGGCTATTGAGATAACGATCACTATAATGGACGTGAGTAATTTCGCATCGATTAGTAAAAGCCTTCTTCCAGCCAGCATGCTGCTGAGCTATCAGTGCCCAGAAACGCGAACCAAAACCTCCCACCAGACCGTCAAGTTGTTGGCTGAGATTGATGCGTACCGCCCCTGAGGGCAATGCTGGCAGTAAGTCTTCTGCACTCAAGGTCTGACCCGAGAATGTTTTTCTGGACGCTCCTTTAATCGTCACTACCGGCGATGCCGAACTTTGTCCCCATAATTCACCGGGCGAAACGGTGGCACTGTCGGCAGCGGCCCACTGTTGGGTTTGCCCCTCACGAGTGACCTGTGCCAACAAGATCCCTTCCCCTTGCACAAGTTGCGCAGTGGCTATAGATTTCACTTGCAAGCGTTCACCCGGTATCGCCGCTAGCGCGGAAAGCTGATGTTTGATGCTATCAGCCATGTTTTCCAGCTGCGTGGCAATCAGCAACTCAACATTGCCCCCAGAGGAAGCAAACTGGAGTAACTCTTTAAATAATGGCCATTGCGCAAAACTCCACTGTTCCTGCGACCCAGCAAGAACCAACGAGCAAGAATCATAAATCTCGCTGTTCAGGCATTGCGCAATACGCAAACTGAGTGGGTTGGTTTCAACCCGGCTACTTTCTCCGAAGTACTGATATTCTGGCGCGAGATTAAGCCGCTGTAGACGAAGATTAGTGAGCAGGGTTAATGCCTGGTGACGATCTAATTTACCGACATAATGCTGACTGTCGTAGCTGAGCAAGCAGTGGTGACAGAATTTATCACAGCTGCAATCGAGCAATTTTCTGGCGTAATTAAAGACATCCGACCAATTATCGATCAATTGCACTGCATAACCCGCACCACCAGCATTATTATCGTAAATAAAGATAGAATATCCAGTGAAGCCATCGATATCGCGCGCTTGCTGCGTCGTCACGCCCAGCTCAGTATTTTCGATACCCAATTTATGCGCTAATCCTTCACGCAAAGCAACCGCAAGGGAACGCGCGGCAACATCATCCCTGATCAATAAGCCATTATCATCACTGAGTTGCAGCTCAACCATATCTGTACGGCTGCTATATCCCAGCCACAGATCTTTATGAACATGACCGTGGCACAATTTATTGTTCCCCTGCCGATCATTACTACCGCCTCTCAACAGGTAGTGCGTATTTTCCTTCTCCGGGTTCTTTAGATTCTCCGGAGTACGCTGGGGCTGGGTTTGAGATTCTGCCCGGCCACAGGAAAGACAAATTGCGTAGCCATGACCAAATTCACCCTCACTGAAGTGGAACAATTCCCCGCTATGACTAAAACGGTAACGCCCGAGTCCAGCATCGGGTAAGGAGACCCACACCGAAGAAGGTACAAGAACACGAGGATCTTTCCAGGGAAGTTGCGCAGGCATGGATACATCATTATGTGCCTGATAACGAATGTCTGTCGCAAAACCGACAGGCTGTAAATACCGTTTCACATCAAGCTGCTGTAACTCTGCCTTGCAGTGGCTACATTCGACAGGGCGGGTGGCGCTGGTCGCTCCCGCGCCGCATTTACGGCAATGCCAAAACCACGGAATATGATGATCGCCAGACAGCTCCTGCCCGCTGGCAAGTACTTTACCAAGCATAATACCCGAGGAACGATACACTTTTCCGCCCAATACCACATCAGCACCAGGAGCATATTCACGTAATGCTGTGGGCAGGTCACGGCTGGGCAGTTTTTCAATGCGGCGAGAAAAGTTTTCTCCCCCTTCATTAGGGTCAGCCTGAGTGGCTTTTATTGCGCGACGTTTTTCCAGTTCATCCGCGGTCAGATAATTGAAATTGACCACGCCAACCGGGAAACCATGACCCGGCAGGAACGCTTCACTGATGAGTTTAGAAAACAGATAAGCCCCGCGATAATCACGAAGCTGATAAGTGATGGCTTTACCTGCTGGCGTTTCTTCCCACGCGCTGTTATCTGCTTTCAACGCTTCGACGTTTTCCAACAGTATGGCAAGTTGGCTTCTCCAACGAGTATCAACCAGCTGCATCATCGTATGCGTACGAGTCAAGAGCTGTGTCGGCGTCAATGACATCAGAACAGTTCCCTGGGTAAGGCGTTTAAGTTTATCCGCCAGTTGATCGGCCTGATGATTTAACCAATGGAGAAAACGAAGACACTGGCTATCATCACCTTCAAAGAACCATTTACAACTCAGTTTTGTCGCATCAGGAACTTCAGCTCGTAAAAAGGCACCTAAAACCAATGCGTTAACATGCCGCTGAACAATACTACTGCTACCAAAACGAACCCGTGGGGCACTCGCAACGGTGTTGAACGCCCAGAGAGGGTCTTTGAATACCTCCATTCCATGCGCGGTGTTTTTACATAACGTAATGGCCGCAGATGCGCTTTCACCGCGACGGCCAGCACGGCCAGCACGCTGCAAATAATTCGCCGGAGCTGGAGGAACATTATTCATCGCGACCAAACTCATACCACCAATATCCACGCCCATTTCCATGGTCGTGGAACAGTTCAGCACATTAACTTTCCCTGCCTTAAATTGCTTTTCATTGAACTGGTTCTTCTCTGGCGTTCGCTGCGCTGAGTGTTCCTCCAGACGATACCAGCTATCTTTCAGGGCCAATCTATCGCTGCGAGTTGACCATACCCCCTCCTCCCGAGCATGTTGAATTAGCTCATTACTTTCCAACCAGTGCAGGCGCTCTTCTCGCGCCATTTCTCCACCACCGGATAAACGCCAGTGACGCACAGGAAGCTCGGGCATTTCAATCAATACAGCTTTTTCAGGTGCTATCTCTTTGCTACCTGGTAAATACGGAGAATAACTCAATAAAGTGACATCTAACGCACGGCGAGTATAGGGGCAACGCCAGACTTGCTTTGGACTGTAAAATTCAGCTTGTTGTTTAATGTCCAGTTGATAACCAGATTCAAACTGACGCAGACATGGTCGAATAGCTTCCCAGACTTCAATCATTAAGTGATTAACCAACGCTTTCCAGTGAGCCTGCTCAGGCTGTATTGCCGGAAAGACGGCAATTAAAAGCTTAATTACCCGGTTATAATGGCGATCGCGTATTTGTGGCCAAAGTTGATCACGTTTCTGCCCTTTATATTTTTTATCTGGTCCCTGCAGCATTTTTACCGGAAAACGTGCCCCCATCCAGCGAGGGTACTCCTCGTTTTCGTAAAAAACGGCACTGTTTTCACGTATAAAGAAATCAAGGGTAATCTTCAATAAATTACGCCATTCCGGTAATTGCTTATCGGGGTCGGGTAATAATGTTTTCCAGTCCTGCGGGCAGGTTGTGACTTTATCAATAAATGGATAGTAAATGGCCACCAGCCCCAGACTTTCGAGGGTCCAGGCATTTTTAGGGCGGCGACCAAACTCACTGTATAAACAAAAATCAGCAAACTGTTGTTTAGTAAGCTCAAGTCCAGACAAGTCTTTAAAACTGCCTCTCATTCTGTCCGCAAGGTCCACACTGCCAACAAGTTGTTCAGACAGAGTTAGCCACGACATGGTTTTCTTCTGCTGATTGCCTGAATTGACGAGGAGTATTTGCATCGCTTCAGCATGTTCCTGACTTAAGGAACTAACCATCGGCTCGATAATTCTAAGCGCCTGAACGTCTGCTGGGCTAAGCTTCTCATTCGAAACCATCGCTTTTCTCAGTGCGTCGATGGAATTTTTTAAAGGAGGGATAGAAAACTGGGTAATAAAACTCTCTAACAATGCACAATGTGACGGACTGAGCTTTACTGATGGCTCATTAATATTTGCCAGTTCCTGATAACAAAGGGTTCGTAACGTAGCTTTATCTGCGTCCTGCTGTAATCGGGCAGAGATACGGGCGGTTCCCTGACGTGAATCCGTAAAGGTGAGCAAGCGTCGACCATTAAACGGTCCTAACTGCTCTTCTCTTGTTTGCGGTAAAGGCGAAAATTCAAGCAGAGTCGGAATAATTTCATTTAAAAAAAAGGGCGCACCGAGTCTAAGCGGACGGAACAAAGGATTATTTTTCCGTTGGGTGTCACCACAACAAACACAAGCAAAGGAATTATTGCGTCCCTCACCTCGAGATTCAGGTCTTATCAGATTTAACTCATAGTGCTTTTGCGCCTCGCGGTCGATTTTACCCGCCGTCGCCTCCTCTAGTGAAATGATATATTTTTCACCATCGCTCGCTATAAGACGATCAAATTGGGAGTTATTTTCTAATTCGTTGTTATCTTCATCTTCAGAATAAACATCGAGATCAAGCGCAAATTCATCCTCTTCGGCAGCAGCAGGTTGCGCTACCAACCAGTTCGTTCCATCACCGCGCACTTCCTCTTTGGCAGACAAATAAGCTGAACCGCACCCTGAGCAACGTAAAACTTCAAACACCGGCGCACCGCAGTCGCAATATTGGCGTTGTTCAAACCATACCTGACCAAATGGCCAGTCACCCCCACCTAATTCACTCGCTTTATGTGCGCATTGTTTATTTGAACATGCCCATAGGCCCGCGAGTGTTCGGATAAACCCATGCATACGTAATGGTATAAAAGCTAGTGAAAATTTAGATTCACCCTCTCGCGATTTCGCCATCAGATCGAGAAGCTGCAACAGCTCACGATGATTAATGTCTGGCCAGGTTCTTCTGGCAACATTGAGCAGTTCACTCAAACGTATCGCCTGGCATCCGGGGCGAGTTAACGCCTGACGCAATTGCTGGGCCACCCGATAATGACAAAGCTGTTGGTAAAGTTCCTGAGAACTCAGTGAGTTAAGCGATGCTAAAGAAGTGGGATATTCATGACCAATAAGCGATTCCGATATCGACGGTATTTGTCGATAGCCGCGAACTACTTTTACATCACGTTCTGTGACGCCCGCGAGATCGGCAACAAATTTAGCAAGTTCTTTATTACCTTCAGGAGAATCTTCACCAATGGTGGCCGAAGTTGCAATGATTTGCACAGGTTTATCTGTACCAGGTCCAACATTGAAGGCCTGCATGACGCGACGTAAAAGCAGCGCCAACTCAGCTGCCTGAGAGCCAATATAACTGTGAGCCTCATCAAGGACGATATACTTCAGCATTCCCTGGGACTTTTCAATGATAGGGGCATCTTTGCGACGAATCAGCATATATTCTAGCATCGTGGTATTCGTCACCATGATGGATGGTGGGGCTTCATAAATGGCTTCCCGACTCAATGCCTGTTCAGGTGCTTTAAGCTGGTCTTCCTGAACTTCAAATTTGGTATGCCGGGTTTCGCCATTATATAGTGCGAAACGTATTTTTCCTTTAAACCCGCGAGTCCACTCGCGAAGCCGCTCCTGCTGGCTATTTATTAACGCATTCAACGGATACAAGAAAATAGCCTGCGTCCCTGTTAGTGACTGTCGGGTCAAATTTTGCTGACGAATAAGATCTTCCAGCACTGGCACCATAAAACATTCTGTTTTTCCTGACCCTGTACCACTGCTCACTAATAGGGACTTCTTGTCTTCAAGAATCGTTCGCCACGCAGTTAGCTGATGACGAAACGGCACTGGCGCATTGCTCAATGCATCAACCAGCGGGCTGGATATCAGTTTGTCACGCAAATCCTCCATTTTTTCATCCGCAGGCATCCAGCCAAACGTGCTTTCAAATACCGGATCTGCAAGCAGTGATCCCCCCTGACCTGGGGGCTGGAAATATTGAGATTCCAGATATTGACTCAACGACTTGCTCCGCAATGCCAGCTGACTTACCACCGACCTCACCGCTCGCTGATGAAGCTGATTTAGAAGTGGCGCATAATGCAGTTGCTGAACGTTCATCAATGATATACTCCTGCTTGCTCAAAATAATACTGATAGATAACCCCCAATTGCTGCGGGGCTTGCTGATAGTGAAATTCAAAAAGCGCAGTTAGCTGATGCATAAGTTTATTGTTTCTTTGGGAGAGCAGCGCCGCGACTAACATCAAATTAAACCGTTTTTCAAAACGAGTGTGATAAGTGTTTTCGATCCAAAATTTATTAAAAAAAGATTTAAGATCTGGAGCAATAGCACTATCCCAAAGCTCTTTAGAAAAAATACTGACACGTCCAAAACTATCTGGGTTTCTTAATAGCATCTGTTTGGCATCATTAAACTGCTCACGGCTTACCGATGGCAATACAGTGCAACCTACAGGTAATATTTCACTATGTGTAAGCAACATATTAGCGATGGGAACTAATCGGCGATCTATATGCGCTCGATGATTTATAAATGCAATAAATGGTTGTAGTATATTTAATGCAAACGCTTTATCATTAATCTGATTTCCCAGAGAATACCAACACTGTTCAAAGACGTCTTTCCATATTGAAACAGGAATCCACCCCCATGAGAAGGGCAATTCCTCCTGTATATCATAAATAGTATCACTATCCCCAGAAAGACATGAAGATATTAGCAACTGAACAACCACGCAATAATTACTCGGAATCTCTCTAAATAAATCCAGTTCAAGTAAAGGCAAGTTATTATTCAACTTGTATTTTTTAATGTATTCAACCAACAAAGAACAAGAGTTTTGCAAAGGATTATTCTTCACTTCCAAAAACAGAGCATTATAATATTCCTTACGTTGTTCTGGCTCTGCGTTGCATATAGCATTTAGAAATAAATCATCTGTCTGTAATGTAGGTAACATCCATTTAATCACTGGTGCAATACGAATTGCATCATCAATTTTACCCACAATTAGCCATGGGCCACCTTGAATATTCAACGTCGAGAAGTCATAACCAGACTCATCTTTGTTCAGCAGGACTGTGCATAAGTCAGGAGCATTAAGAGAAATGGCTTCAACAACCATGTCGTCTATTTTATGGTAAGGAAAAACAATAGAATCTTTTATGTCAACCAGTAATCTTTCATCACTCTCAATAAAACGGCCATCGTAGCGTTTAATATTGAGTGTTGTTTTGTCCTTACCAAATCTGTCAGAGTAAAAATCAATACGTAATGTACTATCATTTTTCCATGCACATGCAAGCATGGCGCTCAGCAGATTATAATTCTCATAAAGTGAAATTTGTTGCAACTTTTCATTACGGCCAGATAACAATGGAATATCCGCATGTAAATAATGAAATTTTTCAGACATCGGGTTTTCATCCAACAACTCGATATTAAGATATCCTTTCCCGGCACAAGATATTGTTAACAACTCAGCGTCCACGCCATGCAAATGTGCTATAGATGCAACACCGCCAAAATGAACAGAACCATCATTACTTACAAACCGTCCACCGCTAACGGGCTTAGGTAATAATAATTTAAGATTAGAACCATCTTTCCAGGATACTCGTAAATTGATGGTGCTCTCTAGCATCGGTGATGAATTACAATCAATAACACACTCGTTTTGCAAACAATCTGATTTAAGTGTTACCTTTTCATTGTTTGAATATTTATCAACTCTTGCATCCGTTATACCAGAGAGTACAATAACGCCTCGCTGAGCAGTCTCGGGAATAATTTGAATATCGAAATCTGCTGGCAAAATCACAACTTTACCGCTAAATAAAACTTCACCATTGACTATTCGCCTGACTTCTATCTGCCCTTTCGGCATTACTGATGCGACAGAAAACCAGGAGTTGTTACCGGAACGAATGGATCGCCAAAAAAGTTCGTTCTCTGGGACAATGCCATGCTGCATATCCTTTTTCCAGCCGAACTTTGGCCAGGCACGATGGACAGGATAATCAGATTTTACCAGATCGATCTCTGTCGGTTTTATATAATACTCAATCGCAGAATCATAAAGCTGCTGCGTGCGAATCGTACAAACTGCGCCATCATGTAAAACAACGCTGAATACTCCGCTTATTTTAGTTAAGCTGCGCTCACTATTTTTCAGCAACCTCGGGATATCAAACTCACCTTCTCCACTAATATCCAAATGACTATTTGTCGGTAGCGAAATAAAAAGAGAGTTTTGCCTGGAACTAACAGAGCCCATGCCGACAAGTTTTAACTGTGACTCGCTCTCATTCATCGCTTCAAAAACCCATGGTAAATCTTCAGTAAGCTCATACCCCCCTTTGGGAATTACGTGACCTAGCAGAATCGGTCCTTCATGGAGCGACAACGAGATTTCGGTCATCGCATCTGCCCCAGAGAGTTTTTGCATAGCGAAGGGTAATAACTCTACTCGCCAATCTTGCTGTTCATAACGGCTTAGCATTGCTAACCGGGCACCACCATTTCTCCATTTTGCAGAAATGATGAGTCGTGTCTGTTCCGGCTGAATATTGCATTCAAACAGGGATATTAACTGTTCAGTACGCATTGTGGCCGGAAATCGAAACCGAGCATCGCAATACCAACTGTCATCAACATCAATCCATATCCTTTCAACTAACACATTGCTTGATATACGGGGCTCTGAAGATTGAGAAAGTAGTCGTCTTACAATCTCTGAGGCATTCTCTTCCGGGAGAACCAACGGAAGTTGAAGATGCCAGTCAGGATATTGTTTGCGTAGTGAGGATACGGGGTCCTGACCATGAGTGGTATGCTCATTGAGTAACGTATGAAGTGTCTCGCAAAATTCACCAGCTATTTCGTAGACGAGTTCATTTTGCATTGTCACAGGAATAGTGTCGCCCAGTTCTTGTGCGATTATCTCCGCAGGACGCCTTGACGATTGCCCGCGTAGTGCCTGATAAATTCGTCTGAAATAGGTTATTAAATAGCCACTTTCATTTTCAATCATCCGGATGGGCAAACCGCCTTCGCAAGCCAGAGTATGCAGATAACCCGATGCTTGACCCAGACTTCTCACCTTTCTTTTCCAGTAACGAATCCCATCATTTACCAGCTTTTGCCGATGTGCGTAAGGTACCTTCCAGCCAATCGATTCTAAAATAACGTCCCATCTTGGATGTCCTGCAGTATGGTTACGGCGGATAAACTCAGCGGCGTATATGCTGAACAAAACATCACTGTAAGAAATGAATATGGTTTTAGGGTAGTTACGTGGAACATGGGCACGAAGAAGAGCAGTCAAACTTTCATACTCTGCATCATGACAACGGTAAGCATACAGCGCCCTACCATCAGCTCCGGGTAATGAGCGACTGCTAAAAAATGCATTGAGCCATCGCAAAAGTGGGTTAACTGGAGTTTTCACAAGCAACCAGCCTTCGATTGATACAATTCGTAACAGATTACTATGATTTTATGAAAGCTCAACGCCTCAGACCCACCAAATATGACAGAAATCATGTATATCTTGGCGAAAGTTGATAGAATCAACGAAGTTTCACTAGCATAAAGACCTTATACTTTACAAGGTGTACATACAATTTTTACACCAGCATTACTAATTGTGATTATTACAGGAATAACAATGTTAGCTCAGCTTTTTGAACATTTGTTTCAATCAATTGATTCCACACTCGTCACAAACATTTTTATTTGGGCTGTTATCTTTGTATTTTGTGCTGCATGGTGGTGTGATCATAAAAACATTCATAACAAATTCCGAGAGTATGCTCCAACATTAATGGGAGCATTAGGCATACTGGGTACTTTTATCGGTATCATTATTGGATTGCTTAATTTTAATACTGAAAGCATTGATACCAGCATCCCGGTATTATTAGGAGGTCTTAAAACAGCATTCATTACCAGTATTGTTGGAATGTTTTTCGCAATTTTGTTTAATGGATTAGATGCTTTCTTTTTTGCCAATAAACGTCGTCAATTGGAGGCGGATATTCCAGCGTCAGTTACTCCTGAGCATATCCATCATGAATTAAAAGAACAAAATAAGCATTTAGTGAAATTAATCGCTGGCATGAGTGGTAGCGAAGAGGGTTCCATAGTTGCCCAAATAAAACTACTGCGTAATGAAATCAGTGATACCTCCCGGGCACAAATATCTAACCATTCTAATTTCAGTAATAAGCTCTGGGAACAATTACAGCAATTTGCAGACCTGATGGCAAAAGGAGCAACCGAACAAATTATCGATGCCCTTAGGCAAGTTATTATTGATTTCAACAATAATTTAACTGAACAATTCGGTGAGAATTTCAAAGCGCTTGATACTTCTGTAAAAAAACTTGTCGACTGGCAGGAAAACTATAAAAACCAAGTTGAGCAGATGGGTGAGCAATACCAACAAAGTGTTGAATCTTTAGTCGAAACCAGAAAAGCTGTCGCAGGGATCTGGGAAGAATGCAAAGAGATTCCTCTTGCAATGGCTGAGCTTCGTGACGTGCTGCAAGTGAATCAGCACCAAATTGGTGAACTCTCCCGTCATCTGGAAATCTTTGTCGCCATACGCGATAAGGCAACTGATGTTTTACCTGAAATTCAAACAAAAATGTCTGAAGTAGGCGAACTCTTAAAGTTAGGTGCCGCGAATGTCAGCGCGTCTCTTGAACAAACCAGTCAGCAGATACTTATCAATGCTGATTCGATGCGAGTTGCCCTTGATGAAGGTACCGAAGGTTTCAGACAATCAGTGACTCAGACACAGCAAGCTTTTGCATCAATGGCGCATGATGTAAGCAATTCCTCTGAAACTCTTACAAGCGCGCTAGGAGACACTATTACGGAGATGAAACAAAGTGGTGATGAGTTCCTGAAATCTCTGGAAACACACTCAAGAGAATTGCATCGAAATATGGAACAAAACACGACTAATGTTATTGATATGTTCAATAAAACAGGCGAGAAATTTAATCAACAATTATCCAGTAATGCCGATAACATGTTTGGTTCAATGCAATCTTCGTTTGATAAAGCAAGCGCGGGACTGACATCTCAGGTGAAAGAGTCAATTGAGAAATTTGGTAGTTCAATTAACGAACAGTTACATGCCTTTGAGCAAGCAACAGAGCGCGAAATGAATCGTGAGATGCAATCACTAGGGAATGCTCTGCTCTCAATAAGCAAAGGTTTTGTCGGTAACTACGAGCGGCTACTCAAAGAATATCAAGCTGTCATGGGACAACTGCAAACATTAATTTCTGCTAATCAAAAACGAGGATAATTGCTAATGGATAAAATCCTTGGCAAGCAAGCCCCTAAGAAAGATCAAGATAATGAACACTGGGTTTCAATGTCAGATTTAATGGCAGGTCTGATGATGGTATTTATGTTTATTTCTATCGCCTATATGCACTATGTGCGTATTGAAAAAGAAAAAATTAAAGAAGTGGCTGTCGCCTATGAAAATGCGCAACTTCAACTCTATAATGCACTAGAAACTGAATTTACAAAGGATTTACCAGCTTGGGATGCTGAAATTGACAAACAAACTCTTGAGGTCCGTTTTAAATCACCCGATGTCTTATTTGGTTTAGGTAGCACAGAGCTTAAGCCAAAATTTAAACAGATCCTTGATAATTTCTTCCCTCGCTACCTTAAAGTTCTTGATAACTACCAGGAACATATTACTGAAGTACGTATTGAGGGACATACAAGTACTGACTGGACTGGAGCATCCAATTCTGACATGGCCTATTTTAATAACATGGAACTCTCGCAAGGGCGAACACGAGCAGTACTGCAATATGTCTATGGTTTAAAAGATAGCGCAGCACACCAAAAGTGGGTAAAAAGTAAATTTGCTGCCGTTGGATATTCTTCCGCACACCCTATTCTTGATAAATCTGGTAAAGAAGATCCCAATCGCTCTCGTCGAGTAACATTTAAAGTTGTAACAAATGCCGAGTTGCAGATTCGAAAAATAATTCAGGAGTAAGAGATGAAATTATCTATCGACATTTCTGAACTTATTCAGTTAGGAAGAAAAATGTTGCCGGAAGGCGTAGATTTTTTTCTTGACGAAACACCTGTAGTTTTTGATCCAATTGATATCGAACTTTCTGCAGGTAAAGAAGTTAGAATTGAAGATCTTGATCCCGGCAGTGGTCTTATTTCCTACCGAGGGAGACAGGTTCTTTTATATATTAGAGACCATACCGGACGTTATGATGCTGCTATTGAAGATGGAGAGAAAGGGAAGCGGTTTCATATTGCCTGGTGTAGAACATTAGATGACATGCGCCAAAAAAATCGATTTGAACGGTATCATGCAACAAATCGTGTTGATGGCTTATTTGAAATTGATGATGGGCTCGGTCGGAGCCAAGATGTCGCTCTTAAAGTTTGTATGAACTGTCTTGAACGCCTTAATTACAAAGGAAGCATAGATAAGCAACAGAAAAGAGTGATATTTAAATCATTTTCTTTGAATGAATTTTTTTCAGATTATAGTACTTGCTTTCGCCATATGCCTAAAGGAATCTATGATAAATCAAATAGTGGCTATGTAGAAAATTGGAAGGATATATCCAGAATTACACGAGAACAAGCTAACTACAAATGTAGTGATTGTGGTGTGAATTTAATGTCCATGAAAAGTCTATGCGATGTTCACCATAAAAATGGTATTAAATATGATAACTCAGCTGAAAATCTACTTGTCTTGTGCAAAGATTGCCATCGAAAGCAACCTTTGCACGAAGGAATATTTGTCACTCAGGCTGACATGGCTATCATTCAACGCTTACGTTCCCAACAAGGGCTTTTGGAGGTTGAATCCTGGAAGGATATTTATGATCTGACAGATCCATCGATTCATGGTGATATAAATATTATGCAACACAAAGGTTACCCGCCACCAGTTCCGGGGTTAGACTTACAAAACTCGGAGCAGGAAATTATTGCCACCGTAGAAGCTGCCTGGCCGGTTTCAAAAATTGCAGTAAATTTAACACCGGTAAAAGTCGATGGTTGGAAAGTATTCTCCGTGGGAGAACTCGTTAAAGAAATACAGTCTGGGGTTATTTCCTAATTATATAACCCAAGTCTGAAAAAACAGCAGTTAATTATTTATACTAATCTCTGTAAATTTTTGACTTGGGTTCTCTTAATAATTCATATTTATCTATCGTCAAAAGACTGTTTGTAAATCTTAGAATAATCAAATGGTGAGGTCTGCTTCTCCCGATTCGCATCAAGATAATCAGCCCACCACTGCAGCATTAACCTGCGCTCCCCCGGGTGCTCCGCCTTATGGATATAAGCCGCACGTACAGAGTTTCGGTCCTGATGGCTCATCTTCCTCTCTACCACATCCCTCGACCACAATCCCGACTCACTTAACGAGCTACATGCCATCGTCCTGAAGCCATGCCCACATACTTCCGTTTTCGTGTCATAGCCCATCACTCTCAGAGCCTTGTTCACCGTGTTCTCACTCATAGGCTTATGAGGGTCGTGATCCCCAACGAAAAGCAGTTCTCGATTCCCATTAATGCTTTTGATCTTTTCCAAAATAGCTAAGACCTGCCGCGACAAGGGAACAAGATGTGGAGTACGCATCTTCGAACCACGCTGAGAATGCTTGACTCCTTCCAGTGGCTCACGCTCACCGGGGATCGTCCACATGGCCATTTCAAAGTCTACTTCTGACCAACGGGCAAAACGCAGCTCACTTGAACGGATGAAGACCAACAAAGTGAGTTCAACAGCCAATCGAGTTAAGGGTCTGCCAGAATAGTGATCTATGCGATGAAGTAATTCTTGAATACGGTTCAGTTCAAAAGCAGCACGATGCTGTCTTTTCGCCGTAGCAACCGCACCGGCAATCTTTTGCGCGGGATTGTAGTCGATTAAGCCGCTCTGAACGGCAAAGCGCATAATCGCGGTAGTACGCTGCTGCAAACGAGCAGCGACTTCGAGACGCCCGGACGACTCCACCGCTTTGATGGGGACAAGCAGGTCCCGAGTCTTCAGGTCAGCAATGTTCCGCTTACCGATGGCAGCAAAGAGATTATCTTCGAGGCTTTTCAATACACGAGTACTATGAGACTCAGACCATTTCTGATTGCTGGCGTGCCAGTCTCTGGCGACCACTTCAAACGTTATCGCTTCCTGCTCTTGTTCTACCTTAACGGCTTTCTTTTTTCACTAGGATCGACACCGTTAGCTAATAGCTTACGGGCTTCATCCCGGCGAGCCCGGGCATCCGCCAACGATACTTCGGGGTATTTCCCCAGCGCCAGCCTCTTCTCCTTAACGCCTAAACGATAACGCAGTCGCCAGTATTTTGAACCGTTAGGGTGAACCAGCAAAACAATGCCTTCACCATCAGTCAGTTTATAGGCTTTTGCTTCAGGCTTAGCCGAACGAATCTTCACATCACTCAGAGCCATGATGAGTATCCTTTCAAGGGTTCTGTGTGGGTACAAACATTATCGAACCGAAATATACCCGCAGTTGTACCCGCAACAGTAAGTTGATGTAGATTGAATCAGGTTAGTGAAAAAATGAGTAACGCCTTGTGTGGCGCGGATTTCAGACACAAAAAAAGCCGCCCGTAAGCGACTTTGATTTGCTCTTTTGGTGCGAAGGCCGGACTCGAACCGGCACGTATTTCTACGGTTGATTTTGAATCTTGGCGGCTACCTGGCCGATCAGGGGCTGAAAGTCCTGATGATTGACGCCGATATTCGCCAGCCGACGCTCAGCAGCTATTACCCTCTTGATAACGAAGCCCCCGGTGGGATCTACGAGCTTATCGCGCAGAACGAACTGGATCCAGCCATCATCATCTCGCACACCTCCATTCCCGGACTGGATATCATTATTTCCAACGATCCGCGCGGTGAACTGATGAGCCTGCTTCAGGCTGCGCCTGACGGTGTGATCCGTTTGCGCCATCTGGTACGCCAGATAACCGGCTATGACGTCATCCTGATCGACACCATTGGCGCACGCACCATCGCGCTGGAAATGGTGCTGTTAGCCAGCGACCTTATTATCTCCCCGGTACTGCCGGAAATGCTCTCCGCACGCGAGTTCCTGCGCGGCACGCTGCAAATGTACCGGGATCTCCAGCCTTTCACCCGCTACGGTATCCCGCTGCCGCCGTTGAAAGCGGTGATCAACAAGCTCGACCACACTAACGATGCCCGAGAAATTCATCACAACCTGCTCCAGGTTCTCCAGCATAAACAGAAAGAGCAGGAGCTACTGGTGCCCACCGAAATCCTGATGACGCCGGTTTATGCCAGCGTCGCCTATCGCCGGGCTGCATCGCTGGGAATGCCGGTTCATCGGCTGGATACTTCCCGCGCCAAAGGCCGGGCAACGCCCTGCGCGGCTGAAACCATGCAGATGCTGGCTAACGAACTGTTCCCGCAGTTTCTCGCCCTGCCCCATCAGCGGATAGAGGGCATCGCATGAAACGGAAAATCTGGCGGGCATTTTGCTCTTATTACGCCCAGCATCCCTTCGAGAAAGACGATGAAGTGATTGTGTTCTTTGAAGCCACCGATCGTGAAGAAGCGCGGGAGACCCTGCCGATGTTAATGTCCCTGCTCTGGCATATTCCGCCGGAAAAGGTGGACTGCTACAACCTGGAAGATGAGAACGAACTGCGTGATAACTCCGGTTCGCTGACCGCTCCCAGAGACTGGGCGCTTTTTGAAATCGGCTGGACCAACAATAAGCCGCTCTACTCCAGCGATTTACCGCTATTACTTCTGCCGCCACATCAACAAACCCGGCTGTGGGAAGCCTTTGTGGCCTGTCAGGAGGGTAATCGGGATGAGTAAGCGTAAACGCCCACAACCGCCCCACTCCGTCGAAGCGGAACAATCGGTGCTCGGCGGGCTGATGCTGGATAACGATCGCTGGGATGACGTTGCCACACAGATTTCCGCGCAGGATTTCTTTATCTCCGCGCACCGGACGATTTATTCCCATATGCAAACCCTGGTCGAACAGGGAAATCCCATCGACCTGATCACCCTGAGCGAATCGCTGGAACAGCAGGAACAGCTCGAACAGGTGGGCGGCTTCGCCTACCTGGCGGAGCTTTCCAAAAACACGCCCAGCGCCGCCAATATCATTCCCTATGCGCAATACATCGCCAGCTACGGTGAACTGCGCCAGCTTCTGTTATTAGGCAATGAACTGAGCGATATGGCAGGCCAGCCGCGCAGCAATGTTGCCGACGTACTGAACTTTGCCGAACAAAAGCTGTTTGCCATTGCGCAGTCACATCAGGAGGGCGGCCTGACCGATATCAGTACCTGCTTTGACAACGTACTGGCAGGCATCGCTCAGCGCTACGAGGCTGAACGTGGCAGCCTCAGCGGCACGCCATCTGGGCTGGAACAGCTCGATGCCCTGACCTGTGGATTCCAGCCTGCCGACCTGATTATCGCCGCCGCTCGTCCCTCAGTCGGCAAAACCGCTTTCGCCCTGACGCTATGCGTGAACGCGCTAATGCTGCGCTCTGCTCAGCCAGTGCAAATCTACAGCATGGAAATGTCGGCGGAACAGCTACTGCTGCGGCTGGTTTCTCTGATTGGCCGCGTCTCGCAAACCCGGCTACGCAGTGGCGATCTGAGTGATGACGACTGGCAGCAGATTGGCATCAGTGCCAGTATCCTGATGAACGAATGGAAAGATCGTCTGCTGCTCGACGACTCCGGGATCCTCACCCCATCCCTGTTACGCAGCCGGGCCAGACGCTCGCTGCGCCAGTACGGGTCTCCTTCGCTGATCGTGGTGGATTATCTACAACTGATGCACAGCGGCGGCGCGGAGAACCGTAATCAGGAGATCTCAACGATCTCCCGCTCGCTGAAAGCGCTGGCGAAGGAACTAAATTGCCCGGTGCTGGCGCTGTCGCAGCTTAATCGGGCGCTGGAATCACGCCTTAACAAGCGCCCCTGTAATGCCGATCTGCGAGATTCCGGCTCTATCGAGCAGGATGCGGATGTCATCTTATTCCTTTACCGCGACGAGCTGTACGATCCCAACACCCTAGATCGGGGCATCGCTGAAGTTATTGTCAGCAAACAGCGCAACGGCCCGATAGGCACGGTACGTACCCGCTTTATCAGCGATCAAACCCGCTTCGAATCGCTCAGCCAACAGGGAGTCGGGTCATGAACAACAAGCTGACTTCGACGGAACTCCAGTCACGCCTGCTACAGGGCAATTTTGATCGGGGAAGATCGCCTGATGAACGATTTGCCGATCCGCTGATGGAAACCTCGATGATCGTCACGCTGGAGCAGCTTCGCCCTTACGATCTCAACCCACGGTTAATGCGTAACCCCAACTATGACGACATCAAGGAATCGATCCGTCGCCGCGGGCTGGACACGCCGCCGCCAATCACCCGCCGCCCCGATCAGGAGTGGTTCATCATAGCCAACGGCGGCAATACCCGCCTGTCGATCCTCAACGAACTATGGCGTGAAACGCATGACGAACGTTTCTGTCGCATTCAGTGTCTGTACAAGCCATGGGCGGGTACGTCCGATCAACCCATGCTGGGCGAACTGCGCTGTCTGATCGGCCATCTGGCGGAAAATGATATGCATGGCAAACTCAGCTTTATCGAGCGAGCGCTAGGGATCAACAAGGCGCGGGAGCTGTACCAGCAGGTGGAAAAGTGCCAGCTTTCGCAACGAGAACTGGCGGAGCATCTGAAGAACGACGGTTACCCCATTAATCAGTCGCATATCAGCCGGATGGAACAGGCGCTGGAATACCTGCTGCCCTGCATCCCCGAAGTGCTATACGCCGGGATGGGCCGCTCGCAGGTGGAAAAGCTGCTGTCATTGCGGGCGGCATCATTACACCTCTGGCAGCGTCACGCCGCCGAAAACGATGGTTCCTTTGATAACCTCTTCTCTTCCGCGCTGTCGCTGTTCAACGACCAGCCTGAAGACTTCGCCATCGAGCAAGTGCAGGATGAGCTGCTGGGGCTGATGAGTCAGGAGCTGAACGTTGATTACAACCTGCTGTTGCTGGACGTTGATCCTTCTGAGCAAAAACGCCAGGCCGTGCTCGGCCCCACGCCGGAACCACCGCCTTATGTTCCACCGGAAGAACCCGAACCACGCCCGGTAACGCGCAGGCGTAAACCTGAAACAGAGGAAGAGGACGTTGGAGCTCCTGCTCCTCTGCCTGAACCAGAGGAAGCACCATCACTATTGTGTGAAGGGACCGAACCCGTTATGGATATCTGGCGCATCCCACAACTGTGGGATACCACGGAGTCCTTACGATCGGTCAGCGATCGCCTGGCGTGGGATCTGGCTGAGCATTACGCCATCGACGACCGGATAATTTCAGATGCCGATGTAAATGGCATTGGCTTTCATGTGATGCCATTCGCATCAGATCACCCCATGTTCACCCGGCCACAGTCACGCGCCTGTTGGGCGCTGCTGGCGGCACTCAACGAGATCCCGCTAACGGAAGATCTGGCCTCTGCACTGACGCCTGGGCTCTTTTTTCAACACGATGCAGACGGCTTCTTTTTCAGCAATGAATTTCTTATTAAAGCATTCCGGCTGATCCGTATTGTCCGCCGGATCAAAGAATTACAGCAGGAGGCACAACATGCTGCCGACGATTAATCAGGCCGTTTTGTCACAGGTGATACAAGCCTTGAAGGACGGCAATGTGCGCTATTGCGAAGCGCTGGGCTTTGACCGCGAGGAGCTGAACGAACTTAACGCCCTGACCTTTGAAGAGCTGATGCATCTGGGTAACACCTCAGCGCAGTTCCTGAAAATCACCATCAATCACGATGTACTGCGCAAAATGCTGGTTCAGGTGCGCCAGGAGCAGAAATTCCAGCAACTGGTCGGCCAGGCGGTGAAGCTTGGCGGCTCAATCGCGTTAATCAGCCACTACTTCGGTATCTCGACCGCTGAAATCAGCGCCCGCCGCCGGCTGATGGGGATCCACGTTCGTCAGGGGCGCAACCAGGTTCCCGGTGAAGAGGAAGAGGCCGCACTCTGGAACCGCTGGCAGGAGATCAAAGTCGATAACATCGACTCCATACCCGCGCTGGAAGCCATGATGCTGCTGGCGCAGGAACGTTCGCTTCCACTGACCGTAGTCTGGAATCTGATCCGGCAGTGGGAAAAAAGCTGAGTGACCGAGGGGAAGATCATGACACCGTATATTCAGGCGCTGATCGCTATGACCGGCGACAAACTCCAGCAACGGATGCAGAAGGATCCGACAACCGCTTCCGATAGCCTGCTGTTTATGGGCAATCAGCATGACACGGTACCCCGTCGCCTGTTGCAGGATCCGCTGCTATCGCCCAGAGACAAATTCGCCTGGCAGGTGATCCGGATGCAGGCGCAGGACAACGGCGGCGCGGTGTTCCCCTCCTACAGCGAATTGCAGGTGCAGCTCTCGAACCGTCCGCAGGATGAAAAAGCCTCGCGCAGTACCGTCAGCCGGGCATTGCTGATGCTGCGCCTGACGCGCTGGCTCAGCCTGTGCCATAAGGCGCGGGATCGGGTGTCCGGGCGCATCCTCGGGAATGTCTATGCGCTGCACGATGAACCGCTGAGCGTGCTGGACGCCGTGCGCTTTGATGCCAGCTATCTTCATCTGCTGGAGCAATGCTCGCGACATGAAAACAAAGCCATCCGCGCCACCGCGCAAGGCATTCTGTACGACATACACCAGGACACCAGCCTGCGCTATTTATCCTCGCGTATAGAACTGCTGGAAGAACGCGCCCGTTGGCAGCAGCGCCAGTCTCCTGAGGAGACTAAGCCAGAAACGTCCGGTCTCAATACGGTACCAGGCAAAATTTCACCGGGTACCGAATCGGGACTAAGCCGGAAACTGGGGCCTGACGGCGTAGTCTCGAATCAGGACCAGGCCTCTGTACGTACTGTACCTACAGATCTTTGTAATAGTACTACCGCGCGCGCGAACAGCTCGCCGCCGATTTGGCCGCCGGAAATTCCGTTAACCCAACCTGAAAAACAGCTTGTCTTGCAGGCCATGCAGAACCTGCCGCCCCCGCTGCGTCAGGAAGTGCTTGATGACGCAGCCCGACGCGTTGCCCGTGGCGGCATACAAAACCCGCTCGCCTATCTGCTGGCGACGCTGCGTAAGGCGCAGGACGGTGAGTTTAATCAGTATCGACGCGGTAAAGCGACAGTGCCGGAGTTTGTGCCGCCTGTGGTTTCAGCGCCGGAAATACCGGCAGAGCCGCGTCAAAAGCGGGATATCAGTAAGTTGGTTGCGGAGATTCGGGCGCAGTGTCTGGGGAAAAAGTGATGCCAGTGGCATCACCATTTGTTCACGTTTTTGTTTTCTGGGCCCATTCGCTACTGATTCAACTCCTGTAGCAGCCTGGTGTTGATATACAGCTTTTCACGGCCAACGCTCATTTCCTCCAACACGCCAATTTCGACCAACTGCTTGAGGTACGTCGATGCCGTCTGGCGCTTGGCCACACCACGTTCGACAAGGTTATCGATCCGACAATACGGTTGTGCAAAAAGCGCCTGGACAAGTTCATGAGTGTAGATTTTCGGTAGCTTCTCGCGTACATACTCTGTGGTTTCTGCCATTAATGCCCGCACAATCGATATCTTATCAGTAGTCCATCGGGACGTACTCTCCACAGCCTCCAGCATAAATAATATCCACGATTCCCAATCACCATCTTCCGTCACCTTACGCAGGAGCGTGTAGTAATCATCGCGTCTCTCCAGGATGAAGCGGGATAAATACAGGATTGGTAGCGAAAGCAATTCGCTCTGGATCAGATACAGAATATTCAAGATACGACCCGTTCTCCCGTTTCCATCCGGGAATGGGTGAATGCACTCAAATTGATAGTGCGCAATAGCCATTTTTACCAATGGATCTAAATCATCATCACCGTGTATAAATCGCTCCCAATTCGCCAGTAAATTACGAATGGCGTCTTCACCCACCGGCGGCGTATATACCACGTTATTATTCTGATCACGCAATACCGTGCCCGGCGTTTTCCTGATATCAGTTTGAACTGCGCGTAATTTGGTGCAGATAGCTACCGCTGTGTTTGTACAGAGTGGATAGTCCTCAAGGTGGGTATAGCCATCATAAAGCGCTGTACGATAGCGCAGCGCTTCTTTAGTAGCCGGATCTGCGCCATCTGCGCGGTCAGCATACTGAAAGAGTTGATCGCTGGTAGTTACGATATTCTCTATGCGCGATGAGTCCTTCGCTTCCAGCATCGGAAGGATATTTATCAGCAACCCTTGGTCGGGGATCAACTCACCGGCAGTTTTCAACTCAGCGATTGCTGCGCGCGCACTTATGCACGCTTTGAGTACGCTGCGCGTTTCAATGCGCTCCAGGTCAGGCGGCAGTATCGGCAACTCGTTGTAAGGGGTTTCTGGATTCCAGCTCATATGTTTATAAAAACCGTTTTAATCGACATATAGCCATAATATGTCGTTGCCATCGACATGTCACGTCATCATGTTTAAAAAATCACGTTTTATCGACATATAGCTGGAACGTGTCGATGCGGTAAACATATCCAGACGACATGTTTAAAAAAACCAATTTCATCGACACATAGCCAGAACGTGTCGATGCCATAAGCATATCCCGGCAACATGTTTAAAAAATCACGTTTTATCGACATATAGCTGGAACGTGTCGATGCGGTAAACATACCCAGACGATATATTTAAAAAAACGCATTTTATCGACACATAGCCGGAACATGTCGATGCCATAAGCATATCCCGGCAACATGTTTAAAGAAATGTGTTTTATCGACATATCCTAAGATATTCACCGTAGGCTATCACATAGACATCATCACCACTTTTCTCGTCTGGCAGGAGAATCTCTATATTTATCAGCTAACTTATCTGAATTTATGGTTGATGAAGCCAACGGAGAAGAGAGTTCTATTTCAACGCCCAACACAGTAAACACTTTGAACAACCGCTCAATACTGGCGCTGCCTGGGTTCGCTTCCAATCGAGCATAGGTTTGCTGTGTTACGCCAAGCCTCTCTGCAACATCCTTTTGGGTCAGCCCATTCACTTTACGAAAGCCAATCAGAAGAGGGCGTAGCTGATTTATGGTCTTCAACGGATAAAGAGTATTCATAAGGTATGCGCCATTTTTAGAGAGTTTAACAACCTAAAAGCTATTTTAAAGCAATACACCCTACAGGCTGTAAAAAGACTTCTTTATCCAGTGAACTCCGCTTACTCGCCGAGCTGCGACGCGAAATCGTTAGATCTCTCCCTAATTCAAGTTTTTCGCGCGAAAAACCTGAAAAAAAGGTGTGAATGAATTCTAACGTCAGACGCTTAGGCTAAAAGCGACAAATGAGGGAATTTGTTTATCTCTACACAAAGGACACGTAAAAGTGTCTTTTTTGTAGAGATAAACGGCAAAACCCGCTTCGATTCCAGTGGAATCAGATAAATATCTATCAATTCACCACCGATCAATAGGCTAAATGGTGATGCCACTGGCATCACATAAACGCCTATCAATCCACCAACAATCAATAGACAAAAGGGTGATGACACTGGCATCAAAGCCCCACCACATTCAACTAAAACTTCCCAGCCCCATATACAAAACAACCTGTTCGCCCCTCCAGGATTTCCCCAGACTTCAGCACAATCGCTACAGGGAGATCCCAATGAAACTCGCCCCTTACCTGATAACACTGACGCTACCGTTTATCTCGTTATCTGCCCGAGCGGATTACCATACCCAGATTAACGCCGGAAATACCGTCTCTGGCGATGTCGTGGATGGCTCAAAAGGTAATCAGCATGTCTACGGCATACTGACCGACTCAACAATTACGGGCTCACATGCCTGGAGCGACGTTGGCGATGGCGGACAAACCAATCACATTACCGTTACCGATCACGGTGAGTTGTTTCTGGAACCGGGCGGCAGCGCTTATGACACACAGATAACCGCCGATGGCGAACTACAGGTGAACGGTTATGCTGAAAACACCTATGTGGATAGTGGCGGACAGGTTTACATTAACGCCGGAAATAATGGTGTCGCAGACCCAGAACAAGGCGGCCAGGTTGTTAACACCACCATTGGCGCTGGCGGCCTGATGATTAACCGTTACGGCATCGACACGAATACGGTCGTTAAAGCCGGCGGTGAGCTGGATACCGGCTGGAATTACGCTTATGAAACCCGCAACAGCGCGATTTCCCGCAATGCCGTTATACAAAATGGCGGCATTCAGCAGGTCAGCAACGGCGGGACAAGCGAAGGCAGCCAGGTAGACGATGGCGGCACATTAACCGTCACCGGCACATGGCACTACGATGTCGTCACCGACACTCAGCCTTCGGCCTGGTATCGCGGCACCGCTGATGACACTGCGGTTTACGGCGTGATGCAAAATCAGGGCGGACTCGATGAAAACACCACGGTACAGTCCGGTGGACAATACACGCTGGGCGGCTATGGCCTCTCCCACCAGCTCACCGTAGCACAGGGCGGCAGTGCTCAAATCAATGATGGTGCTCTGGATAGCTTCTGGCTCTATGGACTAATGGACGTCAGCAGCCAGGCTACCCTGACAGGCACAGGTTCAGTGGGTAGCAGCGGCGAACTGGTACTTAACGAGGGTGTAAAAACTTCCGGCCTGACCTTAGTGTTGAATGGCGTACTTTCCCTGCAAAACGGCAGTGATGCTGGCCCACATCATTATCAGATTGCAGATCTGAAGATGAATGGCGGTACGGTGCTGTTTGACCCAACCTCCTTCGCCACGCTGAGTATGGAAACGCTCTCTGGCAGCGGTAATTTCTGGATGAATACCGATATCGCTGCACAACAGGGCGATATGATTAACGTCTCCGGGGAAGCCAACGGCGATTTTGGGATCCGGATAAACGACACCGGCGAATCCCCCTCAGATCCGCAGTCGCTACAGGTCGTACAGACCGGCGGCGGAGACGCGCAGTTTACGCTGTTGAACCCAAACCAGCAGGTAGATATTGGCACCTGGGAATATGGCCTGACACCCGACGGTCAGGGCAACTGGTCGCTGACGCCGCAGGCAACCCCTACGCCATCGACTGAAGCCGTTCTGGCGATGGCAAACGTCACTCCCACCATTTTTCAGGCCGAAGGCAGTGTGCTGCAAACCCGTCTGGATGTCACTCGTACCCGCCCGCATCAGGGAGAGCTATGGGTGCAGGCGCTGAGTAATCGCGTTGACGTTAACCGCACAGGCAGCGCAGCGTATCGCCAGCGGCTCGGCGGACTGATGATGGGCTATGACAAAAGCCTTTCTCATCAGACAGGTTTGCTGACATTCGGCATTGCTGGCGGCTACAGTCGCTCTGATCTCGATCTCGCCAACAACAGCGATGGATCAGTGGACAGCTACAGCGCCGCGTTATACGCCAGCTATTATGATCAACGTCGTTTCTGGCTGGACGGAATGCTGAAAGGCAATCTGTTTAACCAACATCTTAATGCTCGCATGAGTTCCAGCGGTCATGCCGACGGCAGTTACACTACCCCCGGTATCGGTGGCAGCCTGGTTGCCGGGTATGACGCCAGATTCGCCGGGGCCACCCTCTCCTCCTTTATCGGTTTCACCGGCTTCATTTCACAAAGTGATAATTACTGGCTATCGAACGGTATGCAGGCACATCCCGGCACGGCTAAATCCGCGCTGGGGCAAGTCGGGTTCCGGCTGCGCCAGAATATGACGACTCGTCATGGCGTGCAGCTCATTCCATGGCTGAAAGTCGCGCTGGAGCAGGAGTTTGTGCATAACAACCCGGTCAGGGTTAATGAGGATAATTTCAATAATGATAGCGCTGGAACAAGAGGAAGCTACTAGGCTGGCATCAGCGCAACGCTCACACAACACACGCATATTTACGCCAGTATCAATTACGAGAAAGGTGATGGGATGGAATCGCCGTGGACCGGGAATGCGGGAATTAGTTATAGTTTTTAATTAACCCGCGAAATTATCATTCAAATAATGAATTTAATATTCAGGCCGGAAAAAAACCGGCCCAACGCAATAAATTATTGTGCTAATACAACTACCTGAAACACCACAGCTTGTTACCTCCACCGCAAACTATCGTACCATTGGGGTTTTTCTGCCATCCATTGTAGGCGTCGCCACAAACGATGTATCCATTAGGATTTTTTTGCCAACCTGTGTATGCGCCACCACATACAACCATGCCATCCGGATTTCGTTGCCATCCCGTGTAAGCGCCGCCACAGACTACTGTTCCGTCAGGGTTTCGCTGCCATCCCGTGTAAGCGCCACCACAAACTACCGTTCCGTCTGGATTTCGCTGCCAACCCGTATAAGCACCACCACAAACCACAGTTCCGTCAGGGTTTCGCTGCCATCCCGTGTAAGCGCCACCACAAACTACCGTTCCGTCTGGATTTCGCTGCCAACCCGTATAAGCACCACCACAAACCACAGTTCCGTCAGGGTTTCGCTGCCATCCTGTATAAGCACCACCACAAACTACCGTTCCGTTCGGATTTTTCTGCCATCCCGTATAGGCTCCACCACAAACGATAGTTCCGTTCGGGTTTTTCTGCCATCCTGTATAGGCTCCACCACAAACTACTGTTCCGTTAGGATTTTTCTGCCAACCAGTATACGCACCACCACAAACGATAGTTCCATCTGGATTTTTCTGCCATCCCGAATACCCCGTGGTTATTGGCTTTGTAATCATTCAAATCTCTCCTTTAAAAACAACACTCTTTGTTGGGCACAACATCCATAAACCATTATGTCGGGAGAAAAAATTATACATTGTGAGAAACATTATATTTTTTATTGCATTACTTAATTATTAAGTAAAAGAACTATCAATCTCAACCAACCGATAGGCAAAAGGGTGATGCCAGTGGCATCAAAATTTCCACCAAACAATCTTCCCGCCTGCGTTTTTGTTTTCCAATTGCTCACAACCCCTCACGCCATCACTCTGCGCTGACCCCCATCTGCAACAGGAAACAGATATGTCGGACTACACCTTCAACATGGGTCCCCTGCGTAGTGCGATCCATATTCAGCTTCATACTCATAACGCCACCCGGCTGTGGACCGGGCGACGGGCGACCGAGAACGGCCCTGCGCCAATCATCGGAATGCCGCGCTTTATCGAAATCCTCAACCAGATGCGCATTGCCGCAGAACATAACGATCCTTATGCCGATCTGTGGATGCTGCGTATGGAAGAGAAACTGGTGCAGTCGCGTAAGTTGATGCAAGTGATGCTGGATCAGGCGAAAGGCATGTTCAGCGAATTGCCAGAAGGCATCGATATTGAAAACTGCTTCAATGTTCAACCTGCCCGCTTTCCGCTTTTTATCAACGCTCCACTGGCCTATCAGGGCGTTTATCTGCTGACCGACTTTGACCAGCTCGCACGCCAGCTGTTACTGGCCTCCCATATCGCCGTCATCTCCCGTAGGGAAATGCACAACCGGTTAAATAACGGCGCAACCGTTATCCGCAGTACCTTCGGTCTGGCGCAGAAATATCACGGTTCCGGCCTGACCCGTCAGGATTTTATCGACGATACGCCACAGGCCAGAGCTGCTATTGAGCGTTTAGGCCCGCTACCGGAAGCGATATTGAGCGGCAAGCTGCGCTCATCGTTTTCATCACCACAGCCTGGCAAGGCAAAAAATCCCGGAGTTGCCGATGATGAATAACCCCATAACCGGATACCAGTCGCTGGCTGATGAAGACTATAAAATGCTGGTTTACGTCTCCTCGCTAAAAGGCCTTTTAAAGCCTTTTAAGAGTAAGGGGGAGCTGGAGCTGCTGGAGAGCAACGCCCGAAGCGTGCGCGAGATGATGGAACCATTGATGCAACGTCTAATCCAGAGCGCCAGACGCTACCCCGTGCGCCAGCTTCCACTGATATTCACCATCGGACCAGCCCCGTCCGGCGCAAACTTCCTGCGCTGGCGGAACCAGCAAAACAACAAATCCGGCACCCCGGCATTCTGCAACCTGATTGGCGATCCCAAAATCCCGGAACGCGCCAGAGATGCCTTACTGGAAATCGAGCGGGATCGCATCGTGTTCAATATGCAGATGTCGGTGCTGACCTTCATCATCCGCCAGGCGCGGGAATGTCAGGAAAAGATGAACCAGGCAGAAATGCTGTATCAGGGGCGGCAAAATAGCTGACGCAGGACATGAATTGCAGCACGACACTAAGCGGCTGCGCGATTACTCTCGATGCACTCCCAACAGCGCGGCATGTTTTGCTGGTTCGCGCTCGTGACGCTCCCGTCACGCAAAACACCCTTTACGCTCCTGTTCAGTATCATTCCGGGCGGATAGCCAGGCGACAGCCGTCTCGCTATCCGCCCGGACCTCCTGCATTTTTCCGGCGCCCACCGGATAACCACGGGATCCGTTTGTGCGCAAGCGCCAGCTATGACGATTTACACTGCTGACAGAAATCGCGCGTAACCCTACGCGAACAGTGACCCCCTTCAGCCCGCTGCACCTTAACAGCTTCCGTGCGGAACACGATATTTAAGGTGCAGCAAAACAGAATATCGCCTCGCAATTCCCCTTCCCCCTCGTTTAAATCCCCTTGCTTATCTGGTAGCCGGAACCTGCACGCTACCCGCCGTAAGGCGTGGTTCCATCGCCTTTTAAATGCGCAGCATCATCCCCGCGCATCCCCTTTCACCCGATGCACTCTGCATATCACTAATCGCCGCGTTCAACCACGCGGGAGGATCCTATGAACGAGAAAACTTACTTCAATCTGTACACCAGCGGTCTGGGTTACGTTAACCGTGTCCGCACCGTCACCCCAAAACGCGGCGAGCCGTTTTTATGCTGTGACATTGCCGCATTAAGCGGGTCCGCCGATGACGTGGACTATGTCCGCTTTGACTGCAAAGTCACTGGTAGCGAAGCGCGCAAGCTGATTGCCCGCTGCGAGCAGGCGGTCAATGAAAAGCGCAAAGTGCTGATCCACTTCCGCCTGGGCGACTTATACGTCGATATGTTCACCTACAGCAAAGGCGAGCGTAAAGGCGAAACGGGCGTCAGCCTGAAAGCCCGACTACTCTATATTGGCCTTATCAAAATCGACGGCGAAGTCGTCTGGCAGGCCGGAAATCAGGAAGCAGAGGCGGAAGTTGATGCAGCCTGAATCTTTATCGTGACGCCCACTCCGGGCGTCTTTTTTTCATCACCGAAAAACAATTTCGCGTTGTCTGCCTTCTCACCATTGCGCACCCTCTGGCTATTCCTCATAAGATTCAGAGAGACAATGGCGCGAATAACAGGATGGGTTATCACATTGCTGATGCTGGGCGGCTGCACTGCGCCCCGACAGCCAATTGCGCCTGCACCAGACCCAGCAACGCCGCCCGCGCCTGAAGTGGTGCGCTATGATCGCTACCTGCTGATTAACATCAGTCCCGACGAAGCCCAGCGCAACCCGCTGCATCAAATCGTCAACATCAACCTGCCGCTGAACCTGAAGCTCACCGTTGGCGACGCCTTCACCTGGCTGCTGAAACAGAGCGGCTACAGCCTGTGCGCCGATGACCATCCAACACAGTTTCTGGCGGGTAAACCACTGCCGCTTTCGCAATACAGGCTCGGCCCGATGAGACTGGAAGAGGCACTGAAAACGCTGGCCGGGCCGGGCTGGCTGATGCAGACCGATATACTGAATCGCGAAGTCTGTTTTCACCTGAACACGCCAGGAACGGGAGACCATCATGCTTAAACGTCTGGCTTATCCGATTACCGGCAGTGTTCTCATTCTGCTGTCGGCTGCGATGCTCTGGTGCGTCAACCGCCTGAATGCCCTGACGCTGGCGCAACAGCAGGCACAACGCCAGATGGTGCAATGGCATAACCAACAGCAGCCAGACAGCGATTATCGCGAGCTGGAGGTTGCCGTAAAAAACATCACCGATCGCACGGAAGCCCTTGCCAGACGGCTTGACGATACCGCCAGCGCTCAGGCCGAACAACTACCCCCCATCAACGAACAGCTCAGGGCACTGGAGGGAAAAATCCAGACCCTGAACACCAGTTATCAACACCTGCAACAACAGACCGCCACGCGCAGCCGCGCAACGGCAAAAAGCCCCGTCCCCTCTCCGCTTTGGGCCGCAAAGGCCCCTTTTTCCCTTATCAGCAGCGAGTTCCGCGCCGGGCGGCAGTTCGCCGTCATCGCGCCATCCGGCTATCGTTCGCTCTCACAGCTTCAGCTTGTTGCCCCCGGCGACAGCGTGCAGGGCTGGCAACTGCTGCAACTGGACGGCAGTCACGCCACTTTCCGTAAAGGCGGGCAGCGGCTGACGCTGAACGCCGGAGGATAAACCGCAATGCGCAGATATCTGTTGCTGTGCCTTCTGTTACTGCCGCTGTTTGCCAGCCCGCAACAAACCCGTATTGAAGAACAGGCCATCACTCACACGCAGGCGCAGCAGTGGGGGCTGACCGACAGCGAATGGCAGCGCTACCAGCAACTGCGGCAGGGCGAGCGCGGTATCTGGTCGCCGGGACTCGATCCCCTCACCACCCTCGGCGTGGAAGCCAACAGCGACGCCGAACGCCAGCGCTATGCCGAACTGCTGGCCCGTAAAGAGCATCAGCGGGTGGAGAAAGAGCTGGCTTTCCAGCGTGCCTACGACCTGGCGTGGAAGCGGCTTTACCCGACGCTGACGCCTATCCGCAGCGTCGTCCAGCCACGTCTGGCGCTGTTCGTCAGCGAGAAATGCCCGGCCTGCGAGATGCTGGCGCAGAAGCTCATCAACGACGACCGACCGCTGGATATCTGGCTGGTCAACAGCCGTAACGACGATGCCAGCCTGCAACGCTGGGCGCAGCGCCAGCATATTGATATGCGCAAAGTCGAGCGCGGGCAGATAACGCTTAATCACGATAATGGGCGCTGGCAACGCCTCGGCGGCGGAAAGCTACCGTTATTGCTGGAGCAACAGGGGGAGCAATGGCGTCCCGTCTCTGCGCCCTGACAGTCGGCCTGCTTATCAGCGCTCACGCCTGTGCCGTGCCGCCGCTGTATGCGCAAATCGCTCATCAACAGCAGGTTCCGGCTGAACTGCTCTACGCGGTGGCCCGCGCGGAAAGCGGCGCCCAACTGGCGCAGGGGCTGCATCCGTGGCCGTGGACGCTGAATATCGCCGGAACCGGCTACCGTTACCCCAGCCGTTCTTCAGCCTGCCGGGCATTGCTCGCCTTCGCCCGTACCCGCAGCCTGAAACACATCGATGCAGGTCTGGGACAGATTAATCTCGGCTGGAACGGGCACTGGTTTCCCTCGCTGTGCGCCAGCTTCGATCCAGCGGACAATCTCACCGTCACCGCCCTGCTGCTGCGTCAGCACTACAATGCCTCCCCCGGAAGCTGGCTGGACGCTGCCGCCCGCTACCACCATCCTGCCGGAGGCAAACCCGCCGCCGTTTATCGCCAGAAAATCGACCAGCAAATCCGGTTACTCTCTGTATCAGGAACGTCGCCATGAAACACCTCATTCCATCCATGCTACTGTTTACTGTCGCCGCGATTGCCGGTCCAGCCGTTCCCATGCAGGCGCTGGATGAGGCCCGGTTATTGCCGGTCGTTACCCACAATCTGCATCCGGGTCAGCAACCCCATCTAGCACTCAGCCTGCCGGGGATGACGTCGCTGTTTTTAATCGGCGACGATCCGCTGTCCACAGAATGGCTGCGCCAGCACCGGGATACATTGAAAACCCTGCACGCCACCGGGCTGGTCGTGAACGTCGTTACGCTGGCGCGGTTGAATGCCCTGCGGACCATCGCTCCATCGTTAACGCTGCTGCCTGTCAGCGCCGACGATATGGCAAAACACCTGCCCATCACCGCCTATCCGGTGCTGATCACCGACAAGGGGCTGGAACAGTGAGGCTCGATTTCATCCTGCGCCCGGCGGTGGAGCTTTACAGCGCCAGCGCGGCCCTGCTGGCGGCAGTATGGTGCGTAGCTGCACCACAAACGCTGCTGCTGACGCCCTATTCCGGATGGCTCCTGGCGCTGGCCTTGCTTGCGCTGTCTGCCCTGCGGCTAAAGCAAGGAGTGCGCATCCTGCGCTTTCGTCGCCGCGTGCGCCATCTGCCACTCTGGACGCTCTCCGCCAGCCGCATCCCATTACTACCCGACGCATTGTTTCTCGGGCGCGGCTTTCGCTGGCTGCCCACGCATACCCAGCGGCTGTATCTGTGTCGCCTGCCACAGTGTGAGCACTGGCTGCGGACAGACCGCCCTTCCGCCATCGGCGGCGATCCGTTGCTGCACGGCGTGGAGCTGCTCGAAGGCCACGTCACGTTACCCTTGCGCGATCGACCGGGGCATACGCTGGTACTCGGCACCACCCGCGTCGGCAAAACGCGGCTGGCAGAGCTGTTGATTGCCCAGGATATTCGCCGTGGCGACACGGTGATTGTTTTTGACCCCAAGGGTGATGCCGACCTGCTGCGCCGCGTGTGGGTGGAGGCGCACCGAGCCGGGCGGGAAAGCGTCTTCTGGCTGTTCCATCTCGGCTGGCCGGAGATTTCCGCCCGCTATAACGCCGTCGGACGCTTTGGTCGCATCTCGGAAGTGGCCAGCCGTATCGCCGGACAGCTTTCCACCGAAGGCAACTCCGCCGCCTTCCGCGAGTTTGCCTGGCGCTTCGTCAACATCATCACCCGTGCCCTGGTAGCGCTGGGCCAGCGCCCGGACTATGCCCGTATCGCCCGCCACGTTATCAACATCGACGAACTGTTTATCGACTACGCCCGCGTCTTTCTGCCCGGCCATGACCGCCAGGCATGGGACAACGTGGTGCGGATTGCCGGTGGCATTACCGAAAAGAATACGCCCCGTAACCTTCAGGGACGGGACAGCTACGTCGTCGCACTGGAGCAGTACCTTTCCACCACCCGACTGCATGACCCGATCCTCGACGGCCTGCGTTCTGCCGTTCGCTACGACAAAACCTATTTCGACAAGATTGTCGCCTCGCTGCTGCCGCTACTGGAAAAACTGACCACCGGGAAAATCGCCCAACTGCTGGCCCCGGACTACGGCGACCTCAACGATCCACGCCCGGTATTCGACTGGCAGCAGGCGATTCGTCAGCGGGCGATTGTCTATGTCGGGCTGGATGCGCTGTCCGATGCGGAGATTGCCGCTGCCGTCGGCAACTCGATGTTTGCCGATCTGGTCAGCGTCGCCGGGTATATCTACAAGCACGGCGTGATGGATGGTCTTCCGCAGGCGGAAGAGAAAGCGGCCATCAACCTGCATTGCGATGAGTTCAGTGAGCTGATGGGCGATGAATTTATTCCACTGATCAACAAAGGCGGCGGCGCGGGCGTGCAGGTCACGGCCTACACCCAGACGCTCTCCGATATCGAAGCCCGCATCGGCGACCGCGCCAAAGCGGGCCAGGTAGTCGGCAACTTCAACAGCCTGATCATGATGCGGGTGCGGGAGACCGCCACAGCCGAATTGTTGACGAAGCAACTGCCGCAGGTGGATGTGCTCAGCAACAGCGTCAGTTCTGGCGTCACCGACAGCGCCGACGCGCAGGGCAACATCGGATTTTCCAGCAATACCCAGGATCGGGTGAACAGCATACAGGTGCCGTTACTGGAACCCGCCTCGCTGGTCCAACTCCCCAAAGGTCAGGCGTTCGCCCTGCTGGAAGGCGGCCAGCTCTGGAAGCTACGCATCCCGTTACCGGATACCACGCACAATCCGCTGATGCCGGAGAACATCGCGCAAATCGCCCGCTATATGGAAAAACAGTACAACAGTGCGCCCGTATGGTGGAACCGCCTGGAGGCAGTTGTAACGGCGAAAAACGACCCTATTTTATGGCTGAACGACAGCGAAACCACGGAGAAACTTATCGATGATACCCCGGACACACCGCCAGCTCGTGAGCGTTGAAGTGATGTGGCCTGCGCAAACGCTGCCTCTTCCCCTACAACAGGCGGTGGAAGCGCTGACGCAGGGAGAAACGCCCGACCAGATCATCGCTCGCATGAATTTGCAGGGCTTTCAGGCATGGCGCGAAGCAACGTCGCCGCAGGGCGAACACGACGTTTTTCAGATACGACTGGATGAGGCGCACGAGGCACGATTCCTCTGCCGCTACGTCACACTACCGCTGCACTGATGCCCGAACATGCGCCCCCCCATGCGCCGTCCCGGACTGCTCGGCTGGCTCGCATTGCTGCCCGGCGTGCTGGCTGGCTTTTGCCTCGGTGCATGGATGCTGGCGATAGCGCTGGAGTGGCTGGGCGATGCGTTTTTCTGGCAGAACGCCTGCGCCAGCCACAGTGGACAGGTATTGCAGGCGACATGGCAGTGGTGGCGAGGTTCCGCTGGCGTACCAGCGTGGTTAGTAGAAGATCTGGCGATTGTCAGCGATACATTGCAGCAAGGGATTGCGGCACTGGTTCATTCGCTCAACGGGCAAAGCGGGTTGTTCTGGACAGAGACGGTCACTACAGTGATCCGCTGCGCGTTACTATCTGCGGGTAACGTCACTCTCACCTTTCTGCTGCGGCTGGCGATTCTGTTGCAGGCACTGCCGCTATTTGCGCTGATTATCGTCGTCGGGCTTATTGACGGGCTGGTAAGACGCGACTTACGGCGATTCGGCACAGGCCATGAGTCCGGGTTTGTTTATCATCATGCCAGGCGTATGATTTCATCCTGCTTGATAGCAACGGGACTAATGTGGCTGGCGGTGCCTATTTTTCTTGTACCGGAGTATGTATTGATGCTGGGATCTTTGATAATTGGTGTGACTGTATCAGTGGCTATTGGGACTTTTAAAAAATATTTGTGAGTATCATTTACATGGATACGTTTACACTATTGTTGCATTCACTGGACCACCAAAAAACATCATAATACCGCCTTTGGCCTGAACAAAAAATTGTAATATGCATTCCAATCCAATGACATTTAAAAGGATATACTTACAGTACTTAAAAGATAAATCCATTAAGGAAAATTAAGAATTAAAAAGCGACCAGCTGAAATCGAACCTGAGCTTCAATATTCCATACAACTTGGCGCGCTCATCAGCATTAGTTATATTGAATACCAATAGAAGGTGGACATATATATGATAATTAGTAAACACCAATATCGCCCAATGCGGTTGCAGCTTACAAAATGGTTTGATATTTTATGAAAAATATCAAACCATTACCAATTGCAGAAGCATGATTTGGTAGGGATATAGTAGTGTTAGGAGCTGACATAAAAAAACAGCCCCAGATTAATTATAATTGAATACAGTTACATATCCTTCTTTATTTGGTCAACAGTTAAAATTCTAGTTTGCAATTGTGTAATTTCATCAGGAGAAAATCTCCCTTTAACATTTTTAAGATGATTGACGATAGTTAAAATTTCAGAATCATCTTTAATAATAATGTACTTTATATCGTTTGGCTTGAAATTTAATCGAAGATGACTGATAGAGTTATTATAACGCGCCTTATCACTTTTGGTCCTAATTCTGGATATAGGTACGAATGGTAATACATTCGTGGTTTTAATATCCGGAACATACCGCCATTCCTTTTCATCGGCAAAACGATAGTTATCCAGATTGAGTTTAGCGGTTTTCAATTCCCCTTCGTAATTCTTAATGTACCTATAGATTTCGAAGAAATTCATATAATTATCATTGAAGTTTTTATGTTTACTAGGATCTGTTATCGAATTTAGATGTTTATACAAGCCATTTAGTGCTGAGTTAAACCTATCTGGAAAGTCACTATCTTTATTTACATACCAAACAGGATTTAATCCTTGAGAATTCGCCCACGATTTATTCAAACCAATACCATAATTTCCGTACTTATCAATATGATCTTTTAAATCAGATAACTTTATGTCACAAAAAGAAACCATAGGTATTCCAAACTCTCTTGTGACCCCTTTTCCTACTATTTTTTCTCTAGCATAAGAAATAGTGAATGTATGCTCTAATATTGAAAAAAGCCCCTCCATATTAGTGAAATGAAACAATATCTCTGGATGTAAACTCATATAAAATCCTTATAAATACATTGAAATCAAAAAACATCTACCTCATTTAATTTCGTTGATTATATCACTTCTTAACAAGTACCCCACCCAATATATCAGATTATGATAATACTGTGGATATCCAAATTCAAGCTCTCTATTAGAAAGATCCAATGGCAATCCTATATTATAATTAGGAGGAGGGGTTATATTATATCCAGCATGTAGAAACTGACTTCTTTCTTTATATATTCTCTTGAATAAATCACGTAATCCGTGATTCTCATTTGCGTTTCTATCAACAAATGCATTAAATTTCTTTGTTATTCCGCTGATTTTATTAACAATATCTGCATTACATGCCTTACATTTTGTTATTGTAGTAATACTTTTATTGGAAAGAAGTGATTCAATGGAACCTACATATGATATTATCTCATACTTTTTAGCAAAGTCATTTATTTCATCATAAGCTATATTTGGATATGCAGAATCTATTGGCTCTTTGATTATCTCCTCAAGAGACCCCACCTTTATAATTTCCAACTTAGGAATTGATTCTGTATATTTCCTTCTAAAATAAAGCCCTTCTCTAAATAATCTAGCAGATTTTAACCTTGCAGGTGAATTCAAAACTGTAGAAAGTAGCTCATCTGAATTAGAGAGCATGCAAATTTTATTTCCAATGGAAATTTCGTCTAATCCCATAAAATTTTTTTTATCTATATACAACCCTTCATATGTCGATAATTGCACTGCGTCATTAATGACTGGGCAATCCTGCTTTATTGAAAAATAATCATAAATAAAAATAGATAATGCTGATAGAATTTCATCAGCTTTTTTAGCTGCCTTCTTACTAATTTCCTCAGGTTGTATATAACTCAAATTAAAAACAAGGTAAAAGAAACCATCGATTGAGTGATCTTCTATTGAAAATCCGCTTTTAGGAAATGTATAATTACCACCGATTGTGATCCTTGTACTTACCATTACTTTAAACTGCCCAACTTTTATATATTGATTTAATCCATCATCTTTTGGAGCTGACATAAAGATATCAAGAATGTTATTTGAGACACTAATCACCTGGCTATTTTTCGGCGTAAAATCAATCCCAAAGACACCTTTTGTTTTTGATATATGAAATACTACACTTAATTCCAACTCATATCTATGGAACGAAAAATTTACATCATAATAATAAAGATCTGAATTTATGCTATCATCATAAATAAATTGCATAGTTCCAAATTTTCCATGCTTTTCTTTTAAAGATAGCCAAACAAAGTTTAAATAATCATTTATATATTTCTTAGAAACTAATAAAGATCTAGTCATTTAAAATTTCAGTCCTACTAATTGATATTGACTACTTAAATTTTTGGCAGACACTGCGTTTTCAACATATCTTAGTAGGATTCATACCATCAGTGTAGATAAAAGCATATTGTACACATCTACAAAACCTACTGTTCTAGATACATCCCTTCCGCAAAATTGTCGAGATGCCATCATATGACCTTGTGTACTTTATGATCAATGTTTCAATCAAATAACTATTATACTTATCGACAATTTATGTCTTAGATAGCTAATCATGCGAAGAAAACTCAGTCCAAGTGATGTCATTGCAAACCACTTCCTGACTAAGGAATGTGCTAATCAGGGCACCAAGAAATACCCGTACCGAACACCACATGATGTAGAAAACGATACATATAACCAGCAATGAGTACCAAGACTGCCATGATGGGGCCACACTAAGCAACAACTTCAGTAATATTTCCTGAACGATTTGCTTTGTCAGTCCAACTGCATATCGGTGTGTAAATAGACCCGTTTTAGTTCCAAGCATTTTTTAAGACCCCGAACAAACCTTAGCACTTAAGAGAATTTTAATTTTTAACTTAAATGATACAAGTCTAGGGATATATAATGTACAAATATAACAAGCCGCCCCTATAATTTTAGAAAACATACTTATGGAACTTCTATTTTTTAATCTTAAATCATACTTAACTATTTTACAGACTCTTTGTTTTCAATGAACAAACAACCTGGAGAAGTATGCATATCATTACTGCAAAAACAGGTCGACATAAAAAAGGCTATGACAAAAACATTATCAACCAATATTGAAAATGCACTCCGAGATTATTAGTAAAGAGAAGCGCTGTAACATAGCATAGCCTGTCTTCATTCATTACGACTTGCACCATCATTGAAAAACATCCAGAGTACAGCACAATCAATAAACCTTATCGCAGGATTAATTCAAAAAAAATAATAAAGAAGACAATGCAGCAATTAAAATTTACATTGAGATTGAAAAAACAACCAAATTTCCAAAAGTAGTTATGACACATGGTAAATTTTCTATTTACCTAAAAAATTAACTAAAAGTATTTTTTACACACCCAATAAACAATTCATGGAGGATTTTTCCACCAATCCGCTCTTATCCTACCTCAGAAATAAATCCACAGGAGCTTTGCTATGAAATCCCATCACAAGTTTTTCATTCTCACCATAGCACTATGCTCTATGACAAGTGTTTTCGCAGTCCCTCTCACCGAGCGCGAAGAGCTAACCCTGTCCCTCAACCAGCTTAGCCAAATCGAAGCCTCGCTCCACCGCGCCCAGCAGAGCGCCAGAACCGGCATCAACGAGCGCTACTACTTCGACTATCCGCGCATCCACGGCGATATCACCACTCTGCGTAGCGGGATTGAACATTACCTCACCCCCGCCCGCGCCCAGCCGCGAGATACAGCAACGCTCGTCGGACAATACCGGGAGGAGAAAACCACGCCATGACCCCCGAACAAATCAGCGCCTTCCAGTCTGCCAGTCTGGTGAAACCCGATGCCGTCAGCCTGGTGATGCTCAGCCTGTTCAGCGCCTTTCTACTGCTGTGGGTGGTCTGGGTGTTAAATGATGCTTACCGGGGTGTAGCAACTGCGCGGGTAAGCTGGCGAGCGCTGGGCAGCATCGGTGGGCGAACCATCTTACTGCTACTGGTCAGCTTCTGGCTGGTACTGAGCTAGCGGATTTCAGGAGGCAAAATGAATAAACGCATCTTCAGATGGCTGCTATGGTTCCCGGCCCTGTCTGCATATGCCGATCTGCCAGAGATGGAAGATCCTTCGCGCGGTCAGGGCGATGGCATCATGGAGACGTTGCAGAACTACGGCTATGACATTGTGATCCTGATGACGCTGGGCATCTGCGCCGTGGGTTTTCTGGTGGTCGCCAACAACTGCATCGCCACCTACTCCGAAATCCAGGGTGGGCGTAAGCAGTGGAAGGATTTAGGTGCAATGGCAGGCGTCGGAGCGGTTCTACTGGTGATCACCATCTGGTTGCTCAACCAAGCTTCGGACATCCTGTAAGCCATGAGCACCATTCCCTTTCTTCCGGAACGGCTGAACCGAGAGCCTGCGGTGTTTCGCGGTCTGACGGTCAGTGAGCTGCTGATAGCGCTGCTGGTCGGGCTGGCTACTAGCGCAATTGCTGGAGTCATTCCAGCAGTACTATGGCGAAACTGGAGTCTTATCCCCGGTAGCGCCCTGCCCGGCGGTGCACTGGCGATCCTCTGCGGCGGACGCTGGCTGGCGCGGCTGAAGCGCGGACGCCCGGAGAGCTGGCTGTACCGGGCGCTGGAGCTAAAACTGGCCCGTTTCGGTATCGGCACTCAGCGTTTTGTCCTGCACGATGGCGTCTGGGCCATTCGCCGGAGCCAACGATGAGCGCCTTTAAGCACGCGCTGGCCGCGCGGGATGCGCATATCCGCACTCTGCATATTGCGCTGTTTGCGTTATTCCTGCTGGCATCAGGCATGGGATTCGGCTGGTACAGCGCCCCACGACAGCTCACGGTTTACCTGCCACCGGATCTCCGTGCCGCCAGCCAGCGTCCGTGGTGGGAAGTGCCGCCTGCCACGGTGTACGCCTTCGCGTTTTCGGTGTTTCAGCAGATCAACCGCTGGCCGACCAACGGCGAGGTCGATTATCCCCGCAACCTCAGCGCCCTACGGGCCTATCTTACCCCCGGCTGCTACAGCCAGATTGACCGGGAATTTCACCAGCGCCTGCAAAACAGCGAACTACGTGACCGGGTGCGCGGCGTTTATGAAATCCCTGGTCGGGGGTTCAACGACAAGCGGGTGCAGATCCTCGACCGTGACAACTGGATTGTGACGCTGGATCTGACCGTCGATGAGTATTTCCACTCCGAACCCGTCAAAAGGGCGATGGTCCGTTATCCCATCAAAGTACTGCGTTATAACATCGATCAGCAGAAAAATCCGTGGGGGCTGGCGCTGGACTGCTTCTCATCGCCACCGCAGAAGCTGGAGGCGGCTAAACCATGAATGTCCGCCCGCTGCTGATCCTGCTGGTTGCCCTGCCCCTGCACGCTGTCGAACTGGTGAAGTGGGAGCGTATCCCACTGCCAGTGGCGCTGAACATCGGGCAGGAGCGGGTCGTCTTTGTCGATCGTAATGTCCGCGTGGGCTATCCCGCCGCACTGGAAGGCAAGCTGCGCATTCAGAGCAGCAACGGCACGCTGTACCTGCTTGCCAGTCAGCCATTTGCCGCCACCCGGCTACAGCTTCAGGACACAGGGAACGGCGAGCTGATTTTGCTGGACGTCTCAGCCAGCAAGGGTGAGCACATCCGGGAGCCGATACGCATTGTCCGCGAAGAGAAAAAGACGACTGACGCGAAACCCAATGCAGCTCCGGGCCCCTCATCGTCTACGCCGCTTCCGGTGGCACTCACCCGCTATGCCGCGCAGATGCTATATGCCCCGTTACGCACCGTAGAGCCTTTGCCCGGCGTTCAGCCCGAAGGCGTGCGGCTGGCAAAAACCATCACCACTCTGCTGCCTGCCCTTCCCGTCAGCACCATACCGATCGGCGGCTGGCAACTGGATCCTTACCACCTGGCGGCGATCCGGCTGCAGAATAAAAGTGCCACCCGACTGGAACTCGATCCGCGCCAGCTTCAGGGGCAGTTTTACGCCGCCTCCTTCCAGCATCGCTGGCTAGGGCCTGCGGGCAGCGCCGAAGACACCACCGTACTCTATCTCATCACCCGCAATCAGCGCCCTGAACAGGCGATCCTGCCGGAGCCTGTGCCGGAGAAGAAGAAATGAAGCTCCAGGCCAATATCCTGCTGCGGGTTCTGACGCCGCTCATCTTGCTGGCGGGCAGCGTCCTGCTGTTTCATGCCTGTCAGGATCGCAAAACCACCCCGTCAAAATCCTCTGCGCCTGCAACGTCCCTCAGTCACGACGAGTTGAAAGCGCTGGGGATTGAGGGCGACACGCCCGCCGATACCGTCGCCACGCTGGTCGGGCAGATGAAACTCTGGCGCAAGGAACTGGAAACGGTAAAGGCCAGCAATGCCGCGCTGTTGCAGGAAAATCAGCGCCTGCGTGAACGCGAGCAGAACACCGACAGCCGCATCAACGAGGCTATTAACCGCCAGCAGACCAACACCTCGCAGCAGCAAAACGAATTGCTCAGTTCATTACAGACACAGATCCAGCAGCTTAAAGGCAACAGAACAGCGGACGACTCGCTGGCCGGGCTGGGCATTGATGAACCGGAAACGGCTTCCGGCGAACCACTGCGCTGGATAGCGCCCGCCGATACCCTGCCAACGGATAAAAACGGTCGTCCGCTGCAACCAGCGCTGGCCTTTCCTTCCACGATGCAGAACACCTCACCACAGCCTGAAACACCACCGCCCGCCGCCGTCAAACCGGTCTATACCCTGCCGCAGAACAGCACATTAATCGGCTCAGTGGCGATGACCGCGCTGCTGGGGCGCATTCCGCTTAACGGCAGCGTCACTGACCCTTACCCGTTCAAAGTGCTGATTGGCCGCGATAACCTCACCGCCAACGGCATCGAACTGCCCGATATTGAAGGCGCAGTGATCTCCGGCAGTGCCACTGGCGACTGGACGCTCTCGTGCGTGCGCGGCAGCTTAACGTCAATCACCTTTGTCTTTCGCGACGGTACGGTACGCACGCTCCCCGCCGAAGGCGACAAAACCGGAAGCGGCACGGAAAGCAATATCGGCTGGCTGTCCGACCCTCACGGCCTGCCCTGCATCCCCGGCGAACGCAAATCCAACGCCGCCGAATATATCGGCTCGCAGTTCCTGCTGGCCGGCTCGTCCGCCGCCGCGCAGGCGCTGGCGAACAACCAGACCACCTCCACTGTGGAGGATGGTTCCATCACTACCGCGCTGACGGGCGACAGCGGGCAGTACGTACTCGGTCAGGCGCTGGGCGGCGGCCTGAAGGAGAGCGCCGACTGGTTTAAGCAGCGCTACGGCCAGATGTTCGACGCCATCTACGTACCGCCCGGCCAGGCAGTTGCCATCCATATCACCCGCCAGCTCGCCATCGACTACGAGCCTGACGGACGGCGGGTGTACTACCGCACGGCGGGCGAACGTACTGGAGATCTGGACTGATGCGTATTCTGATTTTGCTGTTATCGCTGCTTCTGAGCGCCTGTAGCACCGACCAGAAAACACTGCTGCCGGTGGAAGAAAACACCACCATGCTGAACATCTGGGGCAAACAGAATAACGATGCGCAGGCGCTGTACGACGCACGATCGGTTCTGCGCCACCCGCTGGATGACGCCACGCTGGCCGCGCAACAGCAGCAGGTCGCACGCAGCGATGGCAATGCCACACAGGCGTTGTTCCGGCGACTGCCGAACCCGGATCTGGAGATGTATATCTTTCCCCATCTGGCAGGCAGTGAAGGCGTTCCGGTGCCGGGCTACACCACCGTCTTCCCCTTCTATAACCGGGTGCAGTACGCCCTACCCGGCGAGCGGACCGATCCACTGTGATGATGCGTAGCGGCACGCTAACCGAACGGACGGTGGACAGCCTGTACCAGAAAGGCGCGTCGTTCGTCGATTTTCTGCCGTGGGTTGAGTATCAGCCGGAAAGCAAAACGCTGCTGCTGGATGACGGGCGCTCGGTCGGCGCGGTGTATGACATCACGCCGTTCGGCACCGAGGGCCGCTCTCCGGCAAGGCTGGAAGAACTGCGCGATATCCTGAAAGACGCGCTTCAGGACAGTTTCACGGAATACGACCGCCATCCGTGGGTGGTGCAGTTTTACTGTCAGGATGAGGACGACACCGCAAGCTGGCTGGCCGCGCTGCATGACTACGCCGTACCAGAGGCGAAGGATTCCGACTTTACCCGAGCCTGGCTGAACGAGATGGAGCGCCATCTGCACGCGGTTTCCCGCCCGGAAGGCTACTTCCTGGATGATGCCGTCAGCCATACCCGCTGGCGTGCTCAGCAGCGTCACACCCGAATGGTGGTCTACCGCTGGTTACCCAATAAATCCCGCGATCCGCTGGAAGATTCCCCGGAAGAGGCGCTGAACACCATTTGTGAGCGAATGGTCTCCGCACTGGCGGGCGCGGGTATTCACGCCCGCAGGCTGGAATGCGAAGCCATTCGCCACTGGCTGCTGCGCTGGTTTAATCCCGCCCCGCAGATGGCCGACTCACCCCGGCAGTTCTGGCAACAGATGGCGCAGCAGGATGACAAGCCGGATCTGCACGACTTTGCCGAGAGCCTGCTGTGCAGTGAACCCCGCTCGCAGGCCGCGCAGGGCACATGGCTGTTCGACCAGCGCCCACATAAGGTCATCGTGCTGGACAGGCTGCGCAAACCGCCCACCGTCGGCCATATGACCGGAGAATCCGCACGCGGCGACGGTATTAACGCGCTGTTCGACCTGCTGCCGGAAGGGGTGATTATGGCGCTGACCATCGTCGTCTGGCCGCAGGATCGGCTGGAGGAACATTTAAGCCGCCTCAGCGACCGCGCCATCGGCGAGAACGTCGAATCGGAGTACACCAAAAAAGACTGTCAGGAGGTGCGCCACTGGCTGAAGGACGGCCACAAACTCTACCGCAGCGCGCTGGCGTTTTATCTTTCCGCTCCGGATAACGGCGAACTGACCCGGCGCGTGCGCAGCCTGAACAGCTTGCTACTGAACGCGGGTATGGTTCCGGTACAGGAGAACGACGAACTCGCCCCGCTCAGTTCGTGGCTGCGCTGGCTGCCGATGTGCTTCGACCCGGCGCGGGATAAGCGTCAGCTCTACACCCGCTTCAGCTTCGTGCAACACCTCGCCAACCTGTTGCCGCTGTTTGGCCGCGAGAGCGGCACCGGGCATCCTGGCGTCAGCTACTTCAACCGGGGAGGCGGGATGCTGTGCTGGGACCCGCTCAACCGCGAGGACCGCGCCCAGAACGGCCACCTGCTGCTACTCGGCCCGACCGGCGCGGGCAAATCCGCGACCCTGAACGCCAAAATCGCGCAATTGATGGCACTGCACCGCCCACGACTGTTTATCGTTGAGGCGGGTAACTCGTTCGGGCTGATGGCTGACTATGCCCGCGAACATGGCCTGACGGTGAATAAAATCAGCCTGAAACCCGGCTCCGGCATCACGCTGCCGCTGTTTGCCGATGCGTGGAAGCTTGCAGAAAGCGATGCACCTTCAGCAGAACCAGATGACGACGATCACGAGGATGCCGACAACGAACAGCGCGATCTGCTGGGCGAAATGGAAATCACGGCCCGACTGATGATCACCGGTGGCGAACTAAAAGAGGATGCCCGCCTCACCCGCTCCGATCGGGCATTAATTCGCGAAGCTATTCTCCATGCCGCCCGGCTCACCGCCCGTGAGCAAAGACAGACGCTGACGCAGGATATCCGCGACGCGCTGTTTGCGCTGGCACAGGATGCAGCGCTACCGGAATCCCGCCGTAACCGGCTGTGGGAGATGGGCGAAGCGATGAATCTGTTCTGTTCCGGGTTTGAAGGCGAACTGTTCAACCGCGAAGGCGAAGCGTGGCCGGAGGCGGATATCACCCTGGTGGATCTGGCGATGTTTGCCCGCGAAGGGTACGAAGCACAACTGGCGATTGCCTATATCTCGCTGATTAACCATATCAACAATCTCGGCGAGCGCGACCAGCACCTGGCACGGCCCATCGTCAATATTACCGACGAGGCGCATATCATCACCGTCAACCCGCTGCTGGCGCGGTTTCTGACCAAAGGCTCGAAGATGTGGCGCAAGCTGGGGATCTGGCTTTGGCTGGCAACACAGAACTTGAGCGACTTTCCGGACGATGCGAAAAAACTGCTCAATATGATCGAGTGGTGGGAGCTACTGGTGATGCCGCCTGAGGAGGTGGAACAGGTCAGCCGCTTTAAATCCCTGACGCCGGAACAGCGCCAGCTCCTGCTCAGCGCGACTAAAGCGCCGGGGAAATATACCGAAGGCGTAGTGCTTTCGCCGCGTCTTGAGGCGCTGTTCCGCGTAGTATCCCCAGCATTGTGGCTGGCGCTAGGGATGACGGAGAAGCATGAAAAGGCAGAGCGCATGCGGATTGTGCGGGAGTTTGGGTGTAGTGAGCTGGAGGCGGCGATGAGGGTGGCGGAAAGGTGTTTTGTCAATGGATAAGCAGTACTAGATATTTGTCTAGCACAATTCACAACCCCAAATTCACATTGAAGTATTGCAATTTTAGTATTATTTTACTGACTTTAATATTTATCAGTCGATGGATTCACAAGGAGCTGAGATTGACTATAGTTTTTGAATGCTCTAAAGAAAAAGTTACTCTTTTCTATGATGGTAATAAGATAGAAGAAAGCCCGAGAGGGCGGAAATTGCAATTTACAGGTAAAGATTTCATACCTATGTTTACTGGCACAAAAGTGGAAGATATCCCTACTGATATAAGTTTTTATATTGGTAATCTCCAATGTGTCTATCCTTCTTTATCAGCCATTTCGTTAGATAATTCAAAAAATGGAATAAATATCCGACTGATGAGTGACTATGTTGACCTCAATTCTTGGAATAATCCTTTTTCTTTCGACGAATATATACAACTATTAGAATCATCCATCTATGGTTTGATTCCTCCCATAAAAAAATTTTACAAACCCAGCTATTCTGACGCTAATACCCTTACTGTTTTTAGTTTGGATTTTTTTATAAGCTCTGGAGACATCACGGAAAAAATTTCACAATGTATAGATGATTTCTCTAGCGCACATAAAACTGCCAACAACACCTTGCTAAAGGATAAATCACTTCTTATCCACTCACCTCATAGAGAATATAACTTTGTTAACGACGAAAAATGTTCCCTTGAAGAAGACTTACACACTGAATTTAAAGAAATAAAAGAAAAAAACCCCCTTAATTCAATTCAAAGACATGTAGACGAATATATTCTGGCATTTTTAAACAGCGAAGGAGGTAGCATATTCTGGGGTATTTGCGACAATGGAATTGTGAAAAGTTTATCATTATCACTTGAGTTAAAAGACAAAATTAGAAAAACCATTAATTCAAAAATAAACACAATCGAACCACCGATAGACCCAACGCAAATAGGTGTATTTTTCCATACAGTATCAAATGTCAAGGAGGGCTTTGTATTAGAGGTTAGCATACCTAAATCCAACTCCCGAAAACTATATTTTAACACTTCAGGAGATACTTGGGTTCGTTTAAATGGTTGTAAAAAGAAATTACAAGGTAATGCGTTGCAGGATTATATTATTCATCGCAACAAAAATGCCCCATGAGAAACAGTTATGATATCATCCATAAACACTAAGGATAGAACCTATTAATATATAATGCAAAGCACTATGGTTAACATTTATAAAACCACCTACCAGATCGTTCAAAGGTGGACAATGTTACATTCAAAATATATTATCTCGGTTGAGAGATTCAATCCTTTCCATATAGAGCTTTCAATGCCAAATAATATTTTCCCTCAGCAGTCAATCTGTAAACGAAACTGGTAGACGAAGAGACTTGTCTTGCAAAGCATTATATTCCGAATGCATAATTACTGGAGCAAGGCATACTCCATAATTATTATCTATACATAATAGGCCTTTGTCGAACAGAGTATGGATTTCAGTTCTCAGTAACAATCATAGCACGCCCGGGAATGCCAGGAACCTGCATAAGGTCGAAGGTACGCAGCTTCCAACAATTCAGGAATAGCACACTCTGTGACAGCATATTGACCTTCATATACACGTAAAAGATGCCGTCTGAAAGCAGGTTGTCCCTCGCGTACAATAGTTTTACACATCATCCTAACTCTAGCATCACGATAAGTTTCATCATTAGGAATATTATTTGCAAGCTCGTATTCATTTCTCAGTTTCAATATCAACAGGTCAGCGGACCTAGGCTCAGAAATTAGAACCGGCGTTTTTCCATCTTCAGATATATCCCTGACACCGTATATTTCAGGTATGTATATAACATAGCGCGTATTCCTACCAAAACCTGAGCGGTAGAGTCTGTCCATCGGATGGTTTCTATTGCTCAGCATGTTTTTCTCACACCACGATGAAACCACCGCTGATTATGATTTACGGTCAATGCCTGGAGTTGTTATTCTATTTCGGATTTTTAAGTGGGGCATTGCTCGCCATTATCCCTTTGACTATTTCAGCAACGGGAGACTCCCCGAGGACTTCTACAGCATATACCACCCGAAGGCGCTGTGGCTCCAGATATTCATCAGGTATGTTGTTACTATTCAAAGATGCATCATTATTAAAACCATGGTGGCGCATCCATTCCCCCCACTGGTGCGAGTGCTTGCTAATACCTTTTCTGTTCGGCTCGCGGCGCAAATCTCCACCATAAACTCCTATCGAGCAGGAGCTCTTCCAAGCTGCTCAGCTAACTCATGTCAACAATCCCAAACAGCCCTTACCAATAGTCTTTTCGGATAGCCCTCTTTACTTAGCTCCACCTATAACCTCCGTAAATATCGAGAAGAACATCCCCAACAACCAAATGTTGCTACCTTATACTCAACAGCTCCTGTGGCGTTTCCCACTTCAGCAATCGCTCAACCGCTGTATCCTCTGACAAGAACTGGCGGGCCAGTCGTAGGCGTTCCATAATCTGTACCCTCTGCTGCTCATCAAGACCAGCTGCATCTAGTTCTGCTTCGCGGAAGAACTGTTCCATACGTTTGTCTTCAGCCCACTGGGTCATAATCGCTTTCAGCTCATTAATACTGGCTTTGTGTGCTTCTTCTTCTCGACGGATACGCTCCTTTTCGAGCCAGATAGCATGTTCCCGCTCGTATTTAATTCGCCGTTCCTCGGCTTTGATTCGAGCTTCTTCTAGCTGTCTGGTAATGACAGGTATTGTTTCCTGCATCACTGCAATCATCTTTGGGATCTGGCTAATCAGGCCACATTGTTTTGTCTGCCGGAACTGCACTCGCCAGTCAGCTGACTCATAAGGCGAATAGAGCTGCAAAAGGAAGCGTCCGGTAGGCAACGTATGCTTCGAAATATGATGAAAAGGAATACTGTTTTTTCCGCGCATCCACCGCCCCATTTGCTCGTCACGCACATAGCGATTTTTGACTTTCTTCGCCGGAACATATTCCGTCATTTCGGCTAAGTTGAACGCAAAATACATGCCACCCATGCAAATGATACTCGGCGTATAAGGTCGCCATAAATTGTCCCAGCGATACCCTTCTCCCTTTGGATCTTCCTTGATATCAATATCCGCACGATGAAACCGTTCTCCAGGAACATCCAGTGTTACTCGATAGCCCTGTTTCCCCAGAGCGTCAAAGAACCGGCTCAAGAAATCTATTGCGCTATCAAACCCCGTATCCGAAACATTGAGATCCAGGAGCTTCTTTTTCGCAGGCTTGTAGTAACCATCTTCAGTCACACTGGATTTCGGGAGATACGTTTTGAGGTCATTGATTAACGCATAGCCGTTACCTGTAATAGTGGCTTGCTTTCTCGCTGCTGAAGGTACTGGCTTTAGTGATGCGACGGTGGGTGACGGTGCAGTTACGCCAGCTTCCTTCGGAATTTTTGTTGTTTTGCCTTTTTTCAAATCAGGCAATGCTGGTACCGCCGGTGCTATTCCTTTCGCCAGTGCTTTCCAGTAACCAGTAAGCGGTCTCGGTATCCGTAATTCAGCGCATCGTTTTGCCAATTGCTCTTTGCTGATGCTATAGAGAGATGTGATTTTCTCCGCTGGCTCGCGCCAGACAAGGAGATACAGCTCTTCCCTGTCATCAGGTAACGTTTGAGTGGCATTAGTTTGCAGACTTTCTGACATGACATTCTCCCTTCGCGGGAGACATTATCAAAGAATCTAACTGGCAATTGATTGAGTTAAGTCACTTTTTGGCAGTATGTTTCCTAAGAAAAGGAATCATTAAATGACCTATAATATTAATTAGCTAAACTCAAAAAGCTTACTAATTTCAATCTCTAGCCCTGCCGCAAGGACACTGATCACTTCAAGAGTAGGATTTCTGACCCCTCTTTCAATCCCACTTACATACGTACGATCGAGGCCACACTTGTCAGCAAATGCTTCCTGAGATAAGCCTGATTGTAACCTGAGCTTTTTAAGGTGCGCTCCAAAAAGAGCTTGAATACTGGATGAATTTTTCATCCAGAAAAGATGACGTGTAGATGCCTATCAGACCACGGACTATGAGTCACAAGTAGTGGTTTCTATATCTTCTTTGGTACTTGTTCCAAACATAAACAGATCGCTAAGATCTAAATCCAGACCACCCGATATTGCCCACAAAATTTCAAGTGTAGGATTTCGTACTCCGCGCTCAATTCCACTCATGTATGAACGATCAATACCGCATTTATCGGCAAAGTCCTCCTGAGACAGCCCCGTCTCTCGACGAAGTTCCCTGATTCGGTTGCCCAGCATTTTTTTGATTGATCCGGTCTTTTCCATAGGACCAGCATCAATCTTTGTTGCCTATTATTCCACGGACTATAAGTCACATAAAAAGCGTGCTAGCATACACGGATGTGACTCATAATCCACATACGAGGTAACAGGAGTGACTAAACAAGACTGGCACCCAGCCGACATCATCGCCGCCCTGCATAAGCGCGGCACCAGTATGGCAGCGGTCTCGCGGGAAGCGGGGCTGGCGTCCTCCACCCTAGCGAATGCGCTTTCACGTCCCTGGCCGAAAGGCGAGTGGCTGATTGCTCAGGCGCTCCACGTTCATCCGGCTACGATCTGGCCGACCCGTTATGCCGGGCAGGAGGATTTCCGTCTGCCAAGACAACCCATACCCGGAATGTCCAGTTGCGCCTCTGTATTTCTGACGGGGGATAAATATTAACGCCTTGCTGTCCGGGAACTGATTTCTCATCGTCGGGTTAAGTCATGAAATCAGAACCATCAGAGATGGTAACACCTTGAATGCAGGAAACACGAATGCGGTAAAAACAGCGGCATCACTTAATGACCGAGGTATACCGATGCCGCATTAATATTCTGTCGTATCTGACACAGGGGATCTTGATTATGATAAAAAGAAATCCGATATATCTGCTGTTCCTAACACTTCTTACCATCCTGTCTGTACCTGCCAGAGCACACAACTATCTGGCTGAAAAACCGGTCGCATCAGCGCCTGAGATGACCTTTGCCACCTGGAATATTATGGCGTCTCGACTCAATCAAACTTCCCGTCTGGCGGATGCCATTCCTGCTCTGCAAAGCGATATCATCGCCTTGCAGGAAGTGGATTTTAATACGCAACGTTCCGCCAGAAATGCCGGGACGGTGAAACCCGTAAACCAGGCGGAAATGCTCGCTAAAGCAGGAAAAATGCATTACGCCGAATGTCCTTCCATTGACTTCGACGGCGGCAAGTACGGCACGGCGCTGCTCTCGCGCTGGAAAATAGACAAAACGGAACAGGTTAAACTCAGCAACATTGAGGGCAGGGAACAGCGAACCGCCTGCGTAAATTACATCACGGTACCCGGTATGCCTGCGCCGCTGGCGGTCATCATCACGCACCCGGATCAGGAGCGGGATAACACGCTGCGTCTTAAACAGATCCGTGAGCTGATGGCGCTGGTAGACAAGACCGGAAAAAATGCCATTCCGGTTCTGATGGGCGATTTAAATCTTGTCCCGGCATCTCCAGAATACCGGGAACTGCGCTACCAGATGAATGATACCTTACCAACCGAAGGTGATTTCACTTATCCCTCATGGAACCCAAATCGCCGGATAGATTATATATTAACCTCTACTGCTCAGCAGTGGACTGTGGAAAGCAGTGTTGCAGGAAACAGGGGAAACATACTTTGGGGACAATTATCCGACCATCTGCCGCTAGTAGTTCGACTTCAATTGACGCATCTCTGATTCGCCGATTAAACCCCGATGTTGCAGGCATCGGGGTTTAATACGCTAAAAAGACAGGCCAAATAAGAAACCAGTGCTGGTTTCGACACAGGCACTGACTTTCTTACCTAAAGTATAAGCAGTGAAGGCAACTTTCGCGATATCGGTCCCATCGCCGGGATATTCTGCCCAATCACTGTGCTCGTGTATGATAACCTGATAATAGGTCCCATTAATTCTCATACTAACATTTTCTGCTTTAACATTACCTTTGTATATTACACTGGAAACATACTTATCTATTGCGGCATCAGAAATCATCGTTGTTTTCTTTCCGGTGGCACTGCATTGTGATGATAAATCACTGGCGCCAACATTTGCTAACGCAGTAAAAGGAAACAATGAAATAATCATGAGCATTTTCAACTTATTCATATCATTCTCCATGTCATTCAAACAATGTATTAAGATAGACAGGCAAAACATTTATTCAGTTAACCGAACCGAAATCCTCAGAATCAGTTTTAAATCCTTTAGCATTGAACTCATTAATCATGTCATCGGGTTTATCCGACGTAACAATCCGGAATTTCGGCATAGCCGGATTATCGCCAACCACATACGCAGGATTACCCCGTTCATCCTTACCGTCCTTCTTATCTTCCCATGTAGAAAGTAAATCTCCGAGGCGATAGCAACAGCGGCCTGTTGTCCCGTCATAAAACGCGTAATTTGCTTTTACATAGATAGAATCATCATAAATGTCTTCTACCGCTGTTTTCGGCTTAATGGAAGGATTTGCCAGAAGTAAATCTGGAACAGCATTAAAGATACCGGTGACAGCTTTTCCAGATACCTGTTCATAGAGGTCCTGCAATATCCCCCCACTGGTTTTCAATCCAATTTCAATACCTGACAGGGTTGTGTTTTCCGGCGCCATCCAGCTATTTACAGACTGGGTCATATCGATACCTTTCTGAGCGAAATCCTTATAGGTATTCGATTTGTAAGATGGCATTGAATTGTAACAGCAAGGAACCTGCTGTTCCTGAAATATTTTCTGCCAGTCACTGTAGAACGGGAAATAATTTACATTAAATTTAAAAATCGTAAAATCCCGGGCATGGAGCTGTACGCCATTGCCTTGTCCATGATAGTAATCTCTGGTATCTTCATTGAGTGCTTTAATCAGTAACGGTACTGACTTTGGATCTTTTATCTCCAGAAAAACGGTGAGATTAAGATAATTATTGTAATAAAAGTCGTAGAAATCTTTTACACTGAGCATCCGATATCTTGTCCATCGACCTCCGGGAACACTTAAAAGATATAATTTTTTGACAACATCATAATTGACTTCAGTGATCTTTGGGTTGTAACCCTCCCCTGTAAATGGGTTAAAACGTTTTTGCCCTGATGGTGCATAAGCATAGATATTGGTTAAGCGTCCCAGCCCTGCATCATGAAATAAAACCGGAATATTATCTTTGGTCAACCGGACATCGGTTTCAATAACTGCCGTTCCATCAATGTTAGCCCGAATAAAAGCGACCTCTGAATTTTCCGGAAACCACGGCTCCCAACTTCCCCGATGAACAGATACCACAGGAGTTGATTGTGTTACATCTCTCATCGTCGCAATCACATGCGGTGGATCATATTTAATCGGATAGGAACACCATATCAACGGCGGGTAAAAAGAAAATAATACTGATAAAAACAGGGTAGAAATTTTCATAGCTGTGCCCTCCTGAGGCAGCTACTAAAAGGAGATAATTTCTACAACTTTGCAATGGTACTTGTAGATACAAAACACAGGAATATCTGAGACGAATATCTCAAACAATATAATATCACTACAGTATTTGTATGCATCCGTGTCAGCTAATGTCACTCTGTCAAATGAATACCTATTATTACGCGATCAGTTAACGTCTATTACAGTTGAAACAAAAAACAAATCATTCACCCAGTGAATCATGCCCTTTCCATATATGGACGGTCATATTAAATTTTTTCTCTGCATATTGAATTAACTACTGAATGCGGTGCTTTCCCTACGGTACAACGACATATTCAGCGTACGGTGGAGGAAGTATGTTCAGGCGACGTTCATTTTTATTCTTGCTATTGCTGTGTGGAAACAGCCCTGCTCAGACCATCACCACACCAGAAATCGCCGCCTCCGTGCTGTCACCGGAATGCGTGCAGTACCAGATCGTGGGCGTCTGCTACTGGTTGTTCTGTTCGCCATTTGGTTGCTCGGTACGTACATCGGTGAAAGTACGCCATTTTCGCCCGGACCTGGTGGTATCAGCCTACAGCGAGACCGGGCAAAACCCGTGGGCCGAGATGTCGCTACTTAGCCCGCCGCTTCCCGGTATCGCCGAAGCCGGTGGCGATACTAATCCCCGCTCTGTTGGGCAGCACAGCAAAGTCCGGTTTAAAAACGCTGATGCGATTGGCTTCCCTGCCAGTGATGCTTTGGCGAACTTCTTCACTCATTTCGGCTACGTCTGCGCCCCGTCGTCACAACCTTTTCTCCCCTACTTTCTCAGCACCCTGGATGCACTCGCCTGGCGCAGCGGCGTACCGGAAATGTTTTACCCGGAGGCGTTAACGCCAGGACTCCGTGAGGTGAGTAAAGACGGCGATATGTGGGGCAACATCTACCCGCGAGCCGGGGCGCTCAGCCAGACGCATGACTATAAGGCCGGAGCGGTCATAGCCCAACGCACTGCCGATCTGGTAACGCGCAATGGTCAGCCGCATGTTTATATTCCGCTGGCTGCCAGTTCACATGACGGCTACTGGCCTCCAGACCCTGTTACGGAAGGCGACAGCAGTAACCATCATTGGCAGATGCTGGTTCCAAAAAAATCCGCCGCCTGCGCCATCTTCCCGGATGGCTCCTCCACCGATTCTTACGCCGATAAACTAGCGGAAGATGGCGCGTATGTCTGGACGCTGTGGCGGCCCTATAAATGCTGCCCACGCCGTGGGCAGACCTTTCTCGGCAGCAGCGGAGGTTAACGATGCGCTCAGCCTGGTGTCTTCTGTTCGTCGCCTTTCTCGCTCCGGCAGCCGACAAATATCAATATAAGCAACAGGGGGCGATCAGCGACTGGATGTATTATCGCATCGGCGGCGGTGCGGCCATCTCTCCACCGCCAACCCGGCGTAACACCTTCCCGCTAACGGCAGGCGTAAGCTGGAACAGCGATATGATGTGCGGCAATTTCGATATCGATACCACGGTGCGTAACCAACTCAACGGCGTGACGGACGGCTTCCAGCAACTGATGGGCGAGGTTATCGAAAGCGCGACCAGTGCGGTCGCCAGCTTGCCTGCGATGGTGATCCAGCGAGCCAATCCTCAGCTCTACGATCTGCTAACCAACGGCGTACTTCAGGGACGGCTCGACTTCGATAAATCACTGCTAAGCTGTCAGAAAATGGCAGGCAAGATGACCGATTATGCGCTCGGTCCGGCTTGGACGCAGAGCGCCCAGGCGGAGAACTATCAGGGCATTGCGGCCAGCGAAAAAGACGCCGTTCGCGCCGACCAGAGAGCTGCCGACGAAGCGGCAGAGAAAGGCAAACGCTGGGTTGGTGGCGAACATCGCGGCGGTAAAGGCCAACCGCCCATCAAACTGGTACGCGATACAACGGTCGCAGGCTACAACATCCTCAACAATCGCAGCGCGACCAACACCAGTTCGGTATCCAGCAACGACTGTCAGGGTGAACTTTGCCAGGTATGGAGCAAACCCGACGACGCAGCGCAATGGCTGACGCGGGTGGTTGGGGAGCAGACCATTAACGTCGCCCCGGATAACGATCAATCCGGCGATACGAGCCAGCAAAGCGGCGCACAATCCGGCGTCGGGCTGACGCCACTGATTCAGGAAGAACAGGATAAGATCCAGCCGCTGATTATCGATATGGTGAACCGCAGCCAGCCCATTAACGATGACACGCTGGCGCAGGCCAGCGGTGGCGAACTGCATCTGACGCGCGGCGTTATCGAGGCGCTACGCGACGATCCTGATGCAGCGGTACTTATCCAGCGGCTCTCCGGCGAACTGGCGCTCTCCCGCGTGATGGAACAGGCACTGATGGCACGGCGCACGCTGCTTGCAGGAATGCGCGAACCCAATATCTCCGGTGAGAAAGAGGCGCAAACCGCGCTGACCCAGACCACCGCCCAGCTCGACCAGGAACTGTCGCAGCTTAAACTGGAACTGGACATGCGCCAGGCGCTGGCGGATAACGCCGCACTGACCATCCTTGAACGCAAGACCATGCGGGTGAAGACCAAAGGCCAGGCCGTCGGCGTAGAGGACGACACCGATAAACGGGTGGACGGTCTCAGTAAGCCTACAGGTGGAGAGACGCAATGAAACGGCTGATGCTCTCCGGCACCCTGCTTCTGGTCTGCATAGCAGTGATGTTTTATCTGGCTGCTGACAATACACCGCAGATTAACCGCAGCGACCTGCTGCCCTGGCGCATAATACTGTACAGTGTGATTTGTGGTGTGGGCTGGCATCTGTATGACCGCTTGCCACCACATCGTCCGGCAATCCGCCGTATCGCGCTGATATTTATCGTACTGATTGTACTCAACGAAATCGTGCCGGAGGTGTTCCGGTGACGACCAACAGCTACCTGGAATACTTTCTGACGCTGCTCGGCTGGATGGTCAATAACGGGTTGTGGAATGCGATTAGCGCCACCGGATTATTCGCCCTGCCGCTACTGATTAAGCTGCTGGCGCTGTGGCTACAGGCCAGAAGTCAGGGAGCGGATGAGGGCAACAAAGCCGCGCTGTCCCTGGTATGGACCGAGCACCTGATGTACACCTCGCTGCTGGTGATTATGTTCACCTGCGTGCCAATGTTGAACATCGACCTCGATACCATCAAATATGACACCACGCGCTCAAAGCAGTGCGGTATGTCGGTGCCGCAGCCCGCCGACACCGGCTATCAGCCGATTATAAACTCGCTGGGCGGTAAAACCGCCGCTGTCCCGGTCTGGTGGTACTTTATTCATGTGATCAGCAAAGGCATCACTAGCGCAACGGTTGCTACCCTGCCCTGCCAGCCTGACCTGCGTCAGATCCGCTTTAAGGTGCAGCATACCCGGATTAAGGATCCGTCTCTGGCTCAGGAATTGCGAGATTTCGTCGAGGAGTGTTATGCCCCTTCCCGCGCCCGTCTGAAATTCCGCGCCGGAGAGCTGGACGATGACACCAGTGATGATACCGCCTGGCTGGGATCATCGTATTTTCTCAACACGGCTGGTTACTACGATACCGACCATGCGCTTTCACCACACAGTGCCTGGCCGTACGGTGCATCACGCGATGCCGGGCTGGCCGATACGGGCGCGGGCGGCTACCCTACCTGCAAACAGTGGTGGGCCGACGATACTGTTGGGCTGAAAGCCCGTCTACTACAACTCCCGGCTCCGGATATCTGGACAGCATTCAAGAAAATCGGCCAGCCACAGGCAGTGTATGAAGAGGCTGTACTGCGCTCACTGGTCAGCGAACGCAATATGCAGGTATCGCAGGATGGACGCGTTTACCCCGGCTACGGCGGCAATGTCGATGGTACGCTCACCAACGCCGCCACGCGGTTAGCCTCCACTGCTGGGAACATCATCGGTAGTGCGGTGGCCTTCCCGGCATTTGACAGTGTGCGTCAGGCTCTACCAATGGTACAGGCGTTGCTGCAAATGGCGCTGGTGATTTGTATTCCGCTGATAACGTTGTGTTCGGCGTGGGACGTGAAGGCGGTGATGACGCTGACGTTTGTGCAGTTTGCGCTGTTTTTCCTGACGTTCTGGTGGGAGCTGGCGCGGTGGCTCGATAGCTGGCTTCTGGATTTGCTCTACAACAGCGATACCCACAGTAGCTGGAATCTGGCCGGGATACAGAATACGCAGGATGACGTGATTATCAATCTGGTGATGGGGTCGATGTTTCTGGTGCTGCCCACGTTCTGGCTAGGCGCTATGACCTGGGCAGGAGTGAGGGTTGGCGTGGCGGTGAATGGGGCACTGGCGGGTGGGGTTAAGGTGGCGCAGGATAGTGGGGGGAAGGTATGGGGGAAAATAACATAAAGCAGTCCTCAGCCAAAAGTATTAATATGGTTTACAGTTCGCATACAATGACACATTTCAAGCCTATACATAATTATAATTTCAAAAAATACAGCTTCACTATATCAAAACAGAAAACATTCAGACTCAACATATAAAAAGACATTGTTAAAACGACAATAAATTAATTATAATGAACTGCACATTATATTTTTAGAGGTTTTACAATGTCAGATAATAATATATTGAAAGAATTTTTCAAGTCTCTAAATGAACAAGAAAAGCCATTTACTCAGCTTTTAAAAGATGATCGGCTAGGTATGATATTACGTTCAGCTGTAAACGAACTAAATTTAATGCATTATAAAAATCATAGTGAATACAACGCGACATTTAGTCAGGAAGAATATTATTATATATTTAAACTGGGCGTCTCTCGATTAATTAAATTAGCCCTTGAAGCACGAACCTCGTTTGAAGCCCCTGCTATAATGTTTCTACAAAGCTCTGAAATAAGCGCTGAGACACATAATATTGTAAGAGGCTTAGGAATGATCGAACATGGAAGGAGAATTTCGCAGTCAGTTTATTCCGGCCACACTAAAATAGAAAAAATAGGGGGAAATGAGTTTAAAATAACCATACCATCAATACTTGTTGATGAAGAAAGCCATGAAAAGCACATATCTAATCATTATAAAGATCAATACAGAGAAAATCTCATCAGAATTTATAAATCAAAATTCATGGAAGAATTCAAAGTAGATGTTGACAATAAGTTGTTTGATTTAGTTTATCCATATGACACTTATTTTATAGGGTACGAATCCGCACCTATTCTAGATGAATTCTTTTTTGGGCTCACCTATTCAGAGCTTTTCAATCAAGATGGATTTGACACTTTTCACTACTCCGTAAAATTTGGAGGGATAGAGTTTCAAAAATATAAATTAGCTATCGGATTTATAATGTCGGTAATTGAAAAACATTTAAGATTTTCAGAAAAACTCACAATAAAACATACCACAATAAAATTAGAGAATATTCTAACAGTTTCAACAAATACAGACGAATTTATAGAAAGCATGTGTGATGCAATTAATTACTTTGGATCGTCGCTAAAAGGATATACTCAGCTTGAATTAAACGATGCACGTAAAATTTTTGAAGTAATTTCTTATGGCAGAAGAAACATAAAGTTATTAGACAACCCTGGAGCAGAGCTACCGATGCTGATTCAAAGCTCTGATGAAAGTTTCTTCTTCTGTATTACAGCAAGATATAGCTCACCATTACAATATCTTCATGACTCCTTAAGGTTTCATTTTAGTAAGGATTATGCTAAGCAGCAACAATCACGAGAACAAGTATTACAAAGAGCAATAAAAGGTGTTTTGAACGAAAGTTTCAGTAATTTACAATACCAAGAAAATATAAAGATAAAAGAGAATGGTAAAACATTAACTGATATAGACTTAGTTGTTGTCGAAAAAAGCACAGGAATAGTTTTTCTTTGTCAATTAAAACATCAAGAACTTTATGGTGCTGATCTACATGCAAAACATGTTCGAACCACTAGATTAAAAAAACAAGCGTCGGATTGGCTTACTTCGATGAACAATTGGTTAAACAGCATAACCGAAATAGAACTAAGAAAATCGTTGCAAATAACAAAACATGTACCAAAATTAACAATATATAAATTATTCATAACAAAACATTATGCCTATCCACTCAAAGAGCTATCAGATGAAGATACAGCGTATTGTAACTGGGCGCAGTTTATTTATGCCATTCAACTTATCGACGATGATAAGGGGAAAAGAAAAGATAGTATTTCATCTTTAATCCTCAAATTAAAAACTTTAAATCAGGAAGCTAACATTGAATATCTTCATGAGCCTACATCGAAATGGATGATAAAAAATTTAACTTTCAGTTTAGAGCAGGAAAGATAAATCTAATACTCCATTTTTTAAAATACCCTCTTAAAGGAGGGTATTTTAAAATTAATTGTTTTAATAAAAATTAAATATTATATTCATTATCACAACCAATAAACCGTTTATTTTTTACACTTGCATACTATAAAGACATGAAAGATACCCCTTGTTAGGACTACGCTAAAGATAATAATAACGTCTATTTTCGTCATATATAATATTTGCTTGTTGCATTTCTAAAAAAAAAGAGTAAAATATCAAGATTTAGGAGTTACTTTTGGACTTATATGAAGGCAATTGACTTATTTGCGGGGGCTGGAGGGTTTAGTTTATCCGCCCACAATACAGGCGCTATAGATGTTGTTGCTGCTATAGAATTCGATAGCGCGGCTGCAAACACCTACAGAAAAAATATGTTAGAAAGGCTTGAGCATAAGACCGAACTTTTACAGGAAGATATTTTACTCGTAGGCCCAAAAAAGTTAAGAAAAAAAATAAAGCTCAAGAAAGGCGAGCTTGATATGATACTTGGTGGACCTCCGTGCCAAGGTTTTTCCAGTCATCGAATTAATGATGCTGGTGTTGATGATCCTAGAAATAAATTACTTTTAAGGTATTTCGATTTTGTTTGTGAATTTAAACCAAAAGCTTTTTTGGTAGAAAATGTCTCCGGTTTGTTATGGAAGAGACATGAAGCCCATTTGAAACGTTTTAAGTTTTTGGCTTCCAAAAATGGTTATACTTTAATTCATTGCGATGTATTAAATGCTCGTGATTATGGTGTTCCGCAAAATCGCAAACGAGTTTTCATTGCAGGTGTCAGAAATGACATTTTAAAAAAAAGAAATAATATTGAGTTTCCACCTCAAGCTACTCATTTCAACCCTAATTCTAATGAAGTAAAAAACAATTCAAAAAATACGTGGAGAACCGCATCCTCTGTTTTTGAGAAGATGAATGATAACTTAATTCAAAGATATATATCTGAATACTTTCTTAAACATACTTCTTACTCAATTGATGAAGCACAAGAGCTACTTGAAAACCTAGAATATCAAGACGCACCCATAAGCGAAAAAGATCCATGCAACATACATATGATACCAACTGAGCGTATGGAAGAGCGTTTCAGAGCCACAAAACTCAATGGCAGTAGAAGCGATGCAGGAAAAGAATTTGAGCTAAAATGTCATTCCAATGGATACGCAGGCCATAAAGATGTTTATGGCCGCATAATGATTCACCTCCCAGCCAATACAATTACAACTGGGTGTAACAATCCATCTAAGGGAAGATTCATTCATCCATGGGAAAATCACGGCATCACTTTAAGGCATGCGGCAAGATTGCAAACGTTCCCTGATGACTATATTTTTTGGGGTAATGCGACAGAGCAAGCAAGACAGATTGGTAATGCAGTTCCCCCTATGTTAGGCACAATATTAATAAATGCATTACTTAACATAATTGCACCCAATAGATAAGGTGTAATGTATGAAAAATATCAAAATTAGAAACTTAAATGGACCAAAAAATCATTTGATGATTACTTACCTTATAATAATAGAAGGTGAAAAATGGTAATTTCAGCAGCTTTTCAAACAAGAGCAAGGACAATTGATCATCTAGGGCGTGAGCAAATAGCTGATTGTCCAACCGCAATTTCCGAGCTTTGGAAAAATGCATATGATGCTTATGCTCGTAATGTTTCTCTAAATATATTTGACGGCAATACACCTGTGGCAACTTTAGTTGATGATGGGCATGGTATGTCGTTAGATGACATTATCAATAAGTGGCTTACAGTAGGAACCGAATCCAAGGCTACAAAAAAAGATATTCCATATGAAGATAGAAACGGAATAGATCATATTCGAGCAAAGCAAGGTCAGAAAGGCATCGGTCGTCTTTCTTGTGCGGCCTTGGGCTCATTAATGCTTTTAGTTTCCAAAAAGAAAGATAGCCCTCTTGTAGCTTGCCTGCTCGATTGGCGTATATTTGAAAACCCATATTTGATGCTTAATGATATAAAGATACCCATTATGGAATGCAGTGATAACAATGAATTAATCACTGTTATACCGGAAATGTTTGATGCTTTGATGGGAAATCTATGGGGTGATGGTGATGATATATTACGAGATAACCGTATTGAACAAGCTTGGGAAAATTATTCTGAATTAGAAAGAAATGAAAATAATTATATTACAAAAGAAGCTATCGAGAATACTGTAATTAATGCTTTTTTTGAGGAAAGGCATTTTCAATCTTGGCCTGTGTGGAATAATAAAACCACTCACGGCACAGCCATGTTTATAGCTGGAATTCATGACGATTTAATAGCTCAGCTATCAACAGATGCTGGTTCAGAAGCTCAAGGTGCAGAGGTTCGGGCTAAAGAACGCTTTCTTCAAACATTAAATAGCTTTGTTAATCCATTTAAAAGAGAAGGCGAAGAACAGATTACTGATTTCAATACAAGTGTTGTCGCATGGAATGGTAATCTGCAACGATTTATTATCGATGAAGTTAGAAACTTTGATATTTCAAATTTTGACCAGCTAGAACATATAGTTGAAGGAAGTATTGATGAAAGTGGATTATTTTCCGGGAAAGTGAAAGCCTTCGGAGAATGGTTTGATAATATTACAGTCAAACCTAAATCTGCATATAAGACCAGAAAAGATACTCGCTTTGGCCCTTTCTTTTTAAGATTAGGCACATTTGAAGTTATAAGAAAAAATAGTACATTATCAGATGAACAGCATGCAACCTTCGACCGTATCCGTGATCAGTTTGGTGGAGTAATGGTTTTTCGTGATGATTTACGTGTTATGCCATACGGACGTGAAGATAATGACTTTTTTGAAATCGAGAAAAGACGTTCAAAAAATGCTGGTTTATATATGTTCAGTAATAGGGCATGTTTTGGTGGTGTATGTATAACGAAAGAACATAACCCCAACCTACGAGATAAAGCAGGTAGAGAAGGTATAATTGACAATAAAGCATCTAAGTTATTTAGAGAGATAGTCGAAAACATTTTAATAGAAATTGCAAAAAGGTTTATTGGCCGCGCATCAAATATACGAGATGAAAAGCTAGAGGAAATAAATGCTAAACATGCTGCTTTGAAAGCAGACGAAGATAGAAAAAAATTATTACGTAAAGAGCAAAGAAGAATCAAAACATCGATTCAAAGAGATCGTATTTCTTTAGAACATTTAAGAAATGAATTTTATGAAATATCAAAGCTTCTAAGCGACAAGAATAATTTTAAAGAACTAGAGGAGCTATTACAGCTCAAAGAAAACATCGACGTATTGGATGGTACCCTAAAAAACCTATCTTTAGGTTCAGTACCAAGAAATTTAGGGAGTATAGAGAAAGACTACCGTCAGTATCGCGATTTAGAGATTGATGCTAAAAGTCTTTTAAAGCAGATTAATAACTCTGTATACTCAGCGCTTGATCATTTTACTGTTAAAGATGATTATTCAATTGCTGAGAAAGACTTTCGTAGCAAAGCAGCCATATTACATGCGAAAATAAGAAAATTTTCCAATAAAGGACGCAATATATTAAAAGAAGAGACGTTGCGTTTCGAAGAGATAACAAACAATACAAATAAAGCTTTCCATGAAAAAACATCTCAATATTTATCCGATCTACAAGAAAATAGAACTTCACTCAAAAAAACACTTGAAAATTTAGATCTTGCTTATCAGATTCAAGACATTGAAATAAATCAAACCTACGCCCCATATATTACCGCATTAGAAAGCTTAAAAGAGGAAATTGATTTAGAAGGCCTCGCGATCTCTTCAGTCAACGAAAATACACGGTTGAAGAAACAGGTAGAGCAAGTGAATGCACTCGCTCAACTTGGAATAACTGTGGAGATAATTGGTCATGAAATCGAAGGTTTCGATATGACTATTGAGCGAGGTATAAATAGACTGTCATCAACAAACCTCGATGAATATCAGAAAAATGCTTTATCAAGTATTACCCAAGCACATCAATCATTAAGCGATTCTTGGCGTTTTTTAAGCCCATTAAAATTATCAGGAGATAAGGTAAGAGCTTTCTTGAGTGGAAAAGATATTTTTGATTATGTTAATCATTTTTTCAACAGTAAATTTGAAAAAGATTCAATTGAATTTTCTTGCTCTACTAATTTCCTAGATATTTCATTATATGATCAACCAGCCAGAATTTATCCTGTGTTTATTAATTTAGTAAACAACTCACGATATTGGGTTAAAGAAACTAAAGAAGAGCGTCGAATTATTAGGTTAGATGTACTTGATGGTTTGATATATGTTAGTGATAATGGGCCAGGGGTTGATCCTGATGACGTGTCCGAACTTTTCACTATATTTTTCTCCAAGAAACAAAGAGGTGGTCGCGGGGTTGGCCTTTATCTCTGCAAACAAAATTTAGCGGTGAGTGGCCATAGTATTTTCTACGAAACAAGAACAGAGAAAAAAATACTAAATGGTGCTAATTTTGTAATTAATTTCAAAGGAATTAAAAATGCTTGATAATTCTACTTTCGATTACAAACCACATTTAAAATCTGCTTATATTGATCCGATTAGAACTGTGACAGTCATCGATGATGAATACCCAACTATTGATGATTTAATTTCACCGACCAAAGACAGTTTTTCTCAAGACAACATTTCTCGATTAAAAGATATTATTGATATAAGTCGAAGTGAAGAATATAATTGGCTTTTAGATGTCTATAATGGAAAAGAAAAGAAAATTCAAGAGGGAACCGTATCTAACCGTCTTTATCACAGTGATCTACTAATCTTGGACTATCATTTAGATGGAGAGGACTCTGGATATTGTAAAAAATCTATAGATATTATTAAAAATCTATCTGAAAATCGTCATTTTAATATTGTTGCAGTGCATACTAAAGGTTATGATGGACAAAAGGGTTCAGTTAATGAGGTACTAATCGATATTATTACTTCCTTACAGGAAAGACCCGCTATTAGTATTTTAAATGATAAAATCAAATCTAGAATAGATGATGCCTTAGATGAATGGGAAATCGAAGATCCAAGTATCAGGGAAGATCTAATTAATTCAGTTTCTACATTAGATTTACTTTTCTTGATTAATAAATTCGGATCAAATTTAAGTTCAGGATGTTTCGACTACGAAGTTCTTGATGTTTTTCATAATATATTTGATCAAAAACCAGACAATATAAACATATCCAAAATATTGATTTTTAAATGGATCTCATCAGAAAAGTTACATAGATACGCTGACCAATTTAATAATAAGACATCAAAGTTCTTTGATTGGGGGACAAATGAAAACCACAATTGGATAAAAACAGAAGACTTATTTATTACTGTCCTTGGTAAAAAAGACACACCAATCAGTGACATACCGAATCAACTTTTGGAAGCTTTGTCAAACTCTAAACCACATCCGCACAAACTTATTTTATCAAAACTCAGAAGTGAAATTGAAAGTAATGGTAGCTATGCTGCAAGTAATATAATTAACAAAAAATTCTTACAGGCGGCGTGGCTAAAGGAATTACTTCAAAAAGAGGATGAATATGCTATCAAAACAGCTGCATGGCAAGCAGTAACTAAATTGTGGGAAGAATTAGCATACGAAATAAAACAGAGTCTTGATGATTTTACAATTAATCTTGTCCGCGACTTAAAGAAAATTAACTCACCTTTAAACTATTTCATAGAGAAATCTACACTTGATGCTGAGCTTGAACAAATTAAACATGCAAATTGTTTCAGTTGTTCAAAAAAAATAACTGCTCATCATTTGGTTACGGGGCATGTTTTGGAGTTCAATAATAATCACTGGTTGTGTCTAACTCCTATGTGTGACCTTGTTCCTGGTCAGAAAAACGGAAATAGTTTACTCCCTGTTACGCTCGTGAAAATGTATGATGCGAAAGTTGCTTTAAATAATACACGTAAAAATATGCAAAGCGAGCTTAAACTACCCAATTTGCCAGAAATCAGCGAAGATGAATCAATTAGACAAATACTAAATTATTCCACACAGAATAATCTATTGTTCGTTCAGTCTGAACATGACGGGAAAATACATATTCTTAGTTTCACCGTTGGACTCGATGGCAAGGCAAATCCTAAAGCAATGGATTGCTATGTGGAAAATCAAGGTATTTTCTCTGAAGATAAAATAATAGCACTAAAATATGCCAAGCCCACTGAAAATGAAATGAACATAATATCCGTAGAAGCAAAAATAGTTGCTGAATTACGCTACGAATATGCTTTGAATTTATTAGGTAGACTCGGTGTATCAAAATCTCGAGTCGGATTAGATTTTATCAACTAAGGTGCGTTAGCACGCACCTAGTCTGACAGGTACCAGTTGTTTATATAGGTATCTGTCAGACTACATCCTCTTTAGGTTTCTCTCGCCCCAGATAATTTTTTCCATCAAGTGACATTTTCATTGATGTCTAACTTTCAGACATTAAAGTGTCTAACTTCCTTATTAATGTCACAAGCAACAATTGAATTTCACCGCTTTTGCGAGCATGATCGCAATAACATCAGCCCGTTACCCGGTTAATTCCTATGACATCACTCGAAACACTGCAATCGGCTATCTCTAACGTCTCTGTATGGCGTCAGGGTGATGTATGCGCGCCGCATAAACCGTTGCTGCTGCTGTATGTGTTGTCACAGTACAAAGCAGGCCACCCGCGCCTGTTTAACTACGGCCTAGAGATCCACGAACCACTCACTCGCCTGCTAAAAGAGTTTGGCCCCAAGCGACGCACTGACTATCCCAATATGCCTTTCTGGCGACTCAGAACTGACGGCTTCTGGGAAATTGCTAATGCGGAAGGCTGCGAACCCCGTAGAGGCAACACCCAGCCGACAAAGAAAGAGCTGATTGATAATCAGGTAGCGGGGGGTTTTGATGAAACAGCTTACCAGCAATTGCTTGCACACCCTGAAGTAATTGACCAACTGGCCCAGCAGATCCTGATGGATCGTTTCCCCGAGAGTATTCAGCGGATCCTCGCCAACCAACTGGGTCTGGATTTTATCGACCGTTCAAAGAACCGCGATCCGCGTTTCAGGGATATCGTGCTTCGGGCTTACCATTCGCGATGTGCTTTCTGCGGTTACGATCTACGACTCGATGGTGCGCTGGTTGGTATTGAAGCCGCCCATATTCACTGGAAAACCTATGGCGGGCCGTGTGTGGTAAACAACGGTCTGGCGCTATGTTCGCTGCACCACGATGCTTTTGATATGGGCGCATTCGGGCTGGATGAAAACCTTACCATCCGCATCTCCGGCGGCGTCAGCCGTAGCCCGGTGGTGGATAACCTGTTCTGGCAACGGAACGGCCAGCAGTTACACCTTCCTCACGACAAATCGCTGTGGCCCACTGAACAATACGTCGGCTGGCATCGTAAACAGATCTTCAAAGCCTGAGACCGTGAGCTTCGCAGGTATCATCGATTGCCCAAACTGCTTTATCTCCTACAACGGATAAATTGCTTTTAACCCCTATAGCGGATAAATCCAGCACACCAGTGTTGGACTTCAAAATAACGAATCCAAACTCTAGCCCTGAGACACCAGGCTCTTGATTATTATTGATACCGTATTAATCTGTACGAAGTTTGACCCGCAACCAGAGCCTTCAGGTTGCCACCTTCCCGGTGAGGCTCGCCTTTTCGTCCGCTCCGTATCATCCTCGCGGACAGCGCTTAGCGCCTGATACATCCTCTACCCCACCATGCAGGGAATCCCTCCCTGCCGGGCGGTGTTTCTCTGCTTTCATCACTGGAGAAACACTATGCCAACTTCATCTTGCCCTGAAGCAAAATCCTTATCATTGTCTGTCTCATCTGAGGCATGGGAAAAGGTAGTCAGTTTTCCACCCGATCCCTCTCAGGAAAACGACCGTCTCGAAAACCTGATTGTCGCGACCATACTGACATTCAAAAGCGCAGGACCGGACCGTAAGAGCATTAATTTCGGTCTGTACTGTTTTCCCGCCGACGGCAGCAGCAATGTACCGCTGATGACGCCGCTGCGCTTAACCCTTGAAAATGACCACCTGTTGGTTACTGCCCTTCACACTAGCTGATTACCTCAGCATCCTCTACTCCCATGCCGGGTGACTCCCGACCGGGAGCGCTGTACCCGGCTTCTTTATCATGAGGTTACGCTTATGAACAGAAGCAACGATCTTTACCAGAAAGTCACCGATGAAATTATCGCCGCGCTGGAGAAAGGCGAGATCCCCTGGGTTCGCCCGTGGCGGGAAGGGGAACCGGTGGTGCCGATGAATGCCCTGTCTGGGCGGTTTTATCACGGCATCAATATTCCTCTGCTCTGGCACAGCGCAGAACGACAGGGATATGAAAGCGATCGCTGGCTGACCTTCACTCAGATTCGCAATGCAGGCGGAAACATCCGCAAAGGCGAAAAATCTACACTGGCCGTGTTCTATCTGCCCCAACAGCGCGAGGTTGTTGACAGCAACGGGAACGCGGTTTTTGATGCTGACGGCAACCCCAAAGTGACGTCTTATGCTGTAGTACGCGAGTTCCGGCTATTCAACATTCAGCAATGTGAAGGATTACCGGAGGCGTTTTCACAGCCTGTCGTGATGGTCGATGATCCTATCGCCGCCGCTGAGCAGGTTGCCCGGCAAAGCGCGGTGACGATCACTCACCGACGCCAGAATCGGGCGTATTACTCACCGGGACGCGACTGCATCATCATGCCGCATCCTGAGCAGTTCCCTTCGCGTGAGGACTATTACGGCACGCTATTGCATGAGCTGACACACGCGACCGGACATGCTTCACGGCTGAGTCGGGACGGTATCACCATCGGAAACCATACCTTTGGCGATCCGACGTATAGTTTTGAGGAACTCGTCGCCGAAATGGGATCTGCATTTCTCTGCGCCCATGTCGGCATTCAGGCGAAGCTACAGCATGACAGTTACATCGCATCGTGGCTGAAGGTGTTGCAGCTGGACAAAAAAGCGATTTTCCGCGCCAGCGGGTTAGCGCGTAATGCTTGCGAGTACCTGCTTGAACGGGCGCAGCAGCCGTTAGCGCTGAGCGCATGACCTTCATATCAACGGCGGAGCATCCTGCTCTGCCGTTTTTCTCCACTCCAATAAATTTGCGCAACCCAATAAACAGTTTCGCCCCAAATCTGACGGCACCAAAAGGCAAAATCCAAAAGGTTAAGGGGAAGAGAGTGAAGGGAGAACGGGCTTACCCGAAAAAGGGTCTCCCCTTCGTCTTTCGAGTTGCAGATGCGTTGGCTTTCCTCGCTCACCCCAGTCACTTACTTAAGTAAGCTCCTGGGGATTCACTGCGTCGCCGCCTTCCTGCATCTCAAAATCCATTGGGAATAAAGGGCCATTATGCGGATATGGCTGACGCGCAAAAAGCAAAACACCACACCATCCACTGGCGAACCAGACGTCACGGAGGGATGGCTGCATCCTGAATCTGCACAGACATTACTGGCTGAAACTACCCGCCAACAGCTGATCCAGTTTATTCGCCAGAGCACCGCCGTTCCCGCCTCACTGTTTGAACGCTTCTGGCTGATACCAATCCACCGCTTCGCAGAACTGGCGCAGTTGTTCCCAGCCTCGGAAAACCACCACCACTCCCACGCAGCTGGCCTACTCGATCACAGTCTCGAAGCTGCCTGCTATGCCGCACGGCTGCGGCAGAGTTATCTTTTCCCGCCTGATGCAGCGCCAGAAGATCAGGCGGCGCAGTCCGAACGCTGGACAACGGTCATCATCTACGCCGCGCTGCTGCACGATCTGGGCAAACTCATCACCGATATTGAAGTGGAAGATATTAGCGGGAAACGCTGGTTTCCCTGGCACGGCCCGCTGCCCCAACCTTATCGGTTCCGCTATCTACCGCAACGTGATTACCTGCGCCATCCGGCTGCGGCAGCTCTTCTGCTCACCCAACTTATCCCCCCGGAAAGCCTCGACTGGCTCGCCGCTGATTCTGCTGCCTTATCCACCCTGCTGCACTGCCTGAACGGACAGTATCAGTATGCCGGGCTGGCAGGTGAACTGGTGCAGAAGGCTGACCGGGCGTCGGTGGCGTTTAATCTCGGTGGAGATCCGGTTAAGGCCATTCATCGCCTACAAACCTCGCTGCCGCAGCAAATCATCGCCGCCCTACGCGACTTGCTGGCGCATGAGTTCCGACTCAACAACCCGAATGGAGGCTCTGACGGCTGGCTGACGGAAGAAGCGCTGTGGCTGGTCAGCAAGAACGCTGCCGATGCCGTGCGTGGCTGGCTGCTGCGCCAGGGGATTGACGCGGTACCGCAACATAACGTGCGGCTGTTCGATGAGATGCAAGCGCACCAGCTACTCACGCCCTGTGAAGACAAAGCCATCTGGCGATGCCGAATTGAGGCCAGTGGCGGCTGGAGCAGTGAACTTACGCTGCTGCGCTTTTCTCCTTCACTGATTTGGGAAGATCCGCAACAGCGGCCCGCAACTTTCAGTGGGACCGTCACACCGATAGCGGGAGTCCAAAATGAGACAAAAACAGTGATTGCAACGAGCACCATAGTAGAACAACTATCCCCTCTCCCCGAACAGAACGATACCGCACTATCCGGTGAAGCATTCTGGCAGTGGCTGGTAAGTAATGTTCAGGCTCAACATCTGGAAGTCAATGCCCCCAACGCCCGGATCCATACCGTCGCCGGGAGGGTATTTCTGGTGACGCCAGGCATATTCATGCTCTGGCTGGATGCCTGTGGCCGGAATGTCCCTGCAGAATACTGGCGGGAGGTACAGAAAGAGTTCCAGAACCTGAATCTTCACCGAAAACGAAAAAACGGCCTCAACATCTGGTGCTGCGCCGTTGTCGGCCCACGCCGTAGTTCACGCCTGAAGGGATATCTGCTTGACGATCCCACGCAGCTTTTTGGAGATGACGTTCCCTTTAATAACCCTCATCTCTTGCTCAGTGAAGGAGAAGACACCGATGACCTTTGAACAACTCCTGGAAGAGTATTTTTTTGCCCGCCTGCTGCGCCCTGATACCCAGAGCTGCTATCGCACGACGGTAAACCAGTTTACCCGCTGGCGCAACGTACTGCCCGCCGAAGTCACGCCGCATATGGTGCTTGAGTGGCGCTACTATCTGTTAAATGTGCGCTGTATCAAGCCAGTGAGCTGGAATCACTACATGCGCCATATGCGGGCCTTGTATAACTTCGCGATTGAACAGGGATTGCTGGAGCAGTTTATCAATCCGTTCCAGAAAACATCGTTGCGAGAATCCCGCAAGAAAAAGAAAACCCTGACCCGCGAGCAAATCCTCGCGTCACGTAAGGTGCTGGGCCACTTTATCGAACTGGAAAATACACAGCAGAACTACCGTTCGCAGCTATATCCGGCCTGGTTCTGGCTGGTGATGGTCGAAACCTTCAACTACACCGCTATACGGCTGAATCAGCTTATTCACCTGCGCGTTAAGGATGTCGATCTGGTCCATGACACGCTGTTTATTCAGAGCGAAGGCAGCAAAAGCCATGATGAGCATATTGTTCCCATCGCCTCCCGGTTGCGACCCTATCTGGAGCATTTAATTGCGGAAGCGGAAATGAAGGGAATGCGGGCTGACGATCAGTTATTCAACATCAATCGTTTCAGTCGGCGGACGCTGCGCCAGGGTAAACCGATGACAGAAAATCAGGTGAGTTATTTCTTTGCCAAACTCAGCGATGCCTGCCACAGCCGTTTTTCATCACATCGCTACCGTCATACCGTTGCCACAGAATTAATGCAGAAACCGGAGCAAAATTTGTATGTCACGCAGAAATTGCTCGGCCACCGCGATATTAAAGTGACGCTCAGCTATATTGAACATAATGTCGAGATGCTCAGAAGTTGCGTGGAGAGAGATTGACAAAACAGGGAGTGAGTGAAAAGATTCAGCCCGAGGCTTTATAAACAAAAAAGCCGGAGATGCGGCCATTTTGTAGTTGCCGTCAACGTCCAGCTTCATTGTACAACGTACTGATTGTTGTAGTTTTTCCGATTATCATCATCGTTTTTGGTGCCGAAGGCCGGACTCGAACCGGCACGTATTTCTACGGTTGATTTTGAATCAACTGCGTCTACCGATTTCGCCACTTCGGCACTGAAGGGGATGCGGAAACGTTGTGGATTATACCTGTCGCGCGCCGCCATGCAAGCGACGACGCGCTAAACCCGCGCTAAGTGTCCAAAAAACCAGCGCCCTTCCTTACTTCAGCTCTGACACCGCCAGCCGAATCACCCCCGCCGCCTTCTGCTCCGGCAGCGCCAGCACCTTCGCCCACATCTCCTGCACCATATCGCAGGAGAGCTTCTCTTTGCCCGCCGCCTTCTCCGGCATCTGCAGCAGCTGGATGTCCTCGCCGTACTTATCGGCAAGTTCCTTCATAATCGGCCGCACATCTTCGACGGCCGCCTCGCGTTCGGCCGGGGTCACGGTGTGGCGGTTTTTGCCGTAGGCCGCGCGCATCATGTCGGCGTCGGCCTGCATGCGCCGCGCCATCAGGTCTTTATCCAGCATGCGCATCGGGTTCACGCCGCCCTTCACCGTCGGGTAGAGGAAGCGGAAGCAGGCGTCATCGCTCACCTTCTGAATGGCGGCGGTCTGCTCCATGTTGATGGTCATGTAGTTCACCACGTTGGCGTCCGGGGCGTTTTGCAGGCGCGACATCTGCAGATGCAGGATCTGCGGCTGGATGGTGTCGATAATCTGCTGCTCCGGCTCGCCCGCTTTTTGCAGGGCGGCCATCTGGTCGAGGATGCGCTGATGCAGCGCGGGCTCCTGCTCCTTAATCACCTGCCAGGCGGGCATCGCGTTCAGGGCGGAATCCATCTGCCGTTCCGGAGCGCGCTGCCTGTCGAAGAACACCCAGAACGCCACGGCGGCGGCGGCCACAACAACCATCACGGTACGGGTCCACGTTTTATTCATCTCGCATCCTTATCCTTGCGTTATGCCGGTTTACACCGGCACGCCGCTGTGGAAGCGAAACTCGTTGTCCGGTGTCGAGATAAGTGTGGCTTCAATTTCGCCAAAAAGCTGTATGCGTGGTGAGATATCGTCGTCGCTCACCTGCCGGGCCAGTGTCAGGTAGTCCTGATAATGGCGCGCTTCCGAGCGCAGCAGCGAGAGATAGAACTTCTGCAAATCATCGTCGAGGAACGGGGCCAGCGCGGCGAAGCGTTCGCAGGAGCGGGCTTCGATGTAGGCGCCGCAGATAAGCTTGTCGATCAGCGTCTGCGGTTCGTGAGTGCGCACTTCCTTCAGCATCCCTTTGGCGTAGCGGCTGGCGGTGATTTTGATGTACGGAATGTCGCGGGCCAGCATCGCCTCGCGCACCTGCCAGAAGTGGTGCAACTCCTCTTTAATCAGCAGCACCATGCTGTCGATGAGCGTCTGGCCCCACGGGTCGTCGGTTTTGGGCATTACGCTTTTGCCAATCTGCCTGTGCAGGGCGACGAAGTCCGGCTCCGGGCCGTCGCGGAAGGTGAACTGTTCGTAGGGTTTGAGCCAGTCGAGCAGCGCGTCGGCACCGCTTTCGTCGGCGACGTATTTACGCACCAGCAGCAGCGCGGTCTGGGCGGCCTTGAGCTCGCACACCATGTGGTCGGTGAGCAGCAGCGGCAGGTTCGCCGGGTCGCGGGCTTTATCAATCCATGCTTGCGGGGTCGGGCACTGGAGGAAGTTGAGTACGGGGGCGAGTATCTGCGGGTAATCCATGGTTCTGCCTTGAAAAAGCGGTGGCGCGCGCCACCGCCTGAAACGCTTAGTGACGCACGCCGTCGTCGTCTTCGTCGACGTAATCTTCGTCGTCGCCTTCTTCGCCGTCTTCACCGTTCGGATCTTCGAAGTAGGTTCCCCAGCCGTCGTACTCCACTTCAAACTTCTCGGCCAGGTTCATCAGCTGTTCTACCTGCGCGTCGATCAGCTCCGCCTTCAGCGCGCCTTCGCTCAGGATGTCGCAGCAGATGACGGTGTCGCCCTCTTCCACTTCCAGTTCTTCCGGCTCGGTCACTTCGTAACCCAGTTTAAAGGCTTCTACCGCCAGTTTTTCCAGCGCGTCGAAATCATCCGCAGAGAAATGGTGCTCGATGGTGTACAGCGCGTCCGGATCGCTACCGTCTTCCAGCAGTTCTTCAATAATCAGACGCGTCTCTTCGCGTTGCTCTTCCAGGTGTTCCGGGTTTGCCATGGCTCAATCCTCTTTAAAGTGCGGCAGATACTTCTATTTTCACACACGGACGGGTTTGCCTCCACCTTTGTTGGAAAGATTTGTGAAACGGGGTTGCAAATGAATAATTACACATATAAAGTGAATTTTAATTCAATAAGTGGCGTTCGCCATGTGAGGATAAAATGTCTGATCTGTACAAAAAACACTTTCTGAAATTGCTCGACTTTACCCCTGCACAGTTCACTTCTCTGCTGACCCTTGCCGCACAGCTCAAAGCCGATAAAAAAAAGGGCAAGGAAGTACAAAAGCTTACTGGCAAAAACATCGCGCTCATCTTCGAAAAAGACTCGACCCGTACACGTTGCTCTTTCGAAGTTGCCGCATTTGACCAGGGCGCGCGCGTTACCTATTTAGGGCCGAGCGGCAGCCAGATTGGGCATAAAGAGTCAATTAAGGATACCGCACGGGTGCTCGGGCGGATGTACGACGGCATTCAGTATCGCGGCCACGGCCAGGAAGTCGTCGAGACGCTGGCGCAGTACGCTGGCGTGCCGGTGTGGAACGGGTTGACCAACGAGTTCCACCCGACCCAGCTGCTGGCGGACCTGCTGACCATGCAGGAGCACCTGCCGGGCAAGGCGTTTAACGAGATGACGCTGGTCTACGCGGGCGACGCGCGCAACAACATGGGCAACTCGATGCTGGAAGCGGCGGCGCTGACCGGGCTGGATCTGCGCCTGGTGGCCCCGAAGGCCTGCTGGCCGGAAGAGAGCCTGGTGGCGGAGTGCAGCGCGCTGGCGGAAAAGCACGGCGGGAAGATCACCCTGACGGAAGACGTGGCGGCGGGCGTGAAGGGCGCGGACTTTATCTATACCGACGTGTGGGTGTCGATGGGCGAAGCCAAAGAGAAGTGGGCGGAGCGGATCGCGCTGCTGCGCGGGTATCAGGTGAACGCGCAGATGATGGCGCTCACAGGCAACCCGAACGTGAAGTTCCTGCACTGCCTGCCGGCGTTCCATGACGACCAGACCACGCTCGGCAAGCAGATGGCGAAAGAGTTCGATCTGCACGGCGGAATGGAAGTGACGGACGAGGTGTTTGAGTCGGCGGCGAGCATCGTGTTCGACCAGGCGGAAAACCGGATGCATACGATTAAGGCGGTGATGGTGGCGACGCTTGGGGAGTGATTGGCTCCTCTGCGGTCTGATGTCCTTACTCCGGCCCTCTCCCTGCGGGAGAGGGAGCAAACCCGCTCTACTCAATTGATTTTTCACCCCGAAAAAGGTACGTTTTCGCCTTCATTCCAGCGTGGACATGCCAGCATTATGCCGATTATTCAGTCTGTTGAACGTGCGTTGCAGATCCTCGACCTGTTCAACGAGCAGGCCACCGAGCTTAAGATCACCGACATCAGCAAACTGATGGGGCTGAGCAAGAGTACCCTCCACTCGCTGCTGAAAACCCTGCAGCTTCACGGCTATATCGATCAGAACCCGGAAAACGGCAAGTATCGCCTCGGCATGAAGCTGGTCGAGCGCGGCCATTTTGTCGTGGGCTCCATCGATATTCGGCAGAAGGCGAAAGGCTGGCTGACGGAGCTGTCCCAGCGGACCGGGCAGACCACCCATCTGGGGATCCTGGACGGGCGTGAAGGGGTCTATATCGAGAAGATTGAAGGCAAGCTGGCCGCCATCGCCTATTCGCGCATCGGCCGCCGCCTGCCGGTTCACGCCACCGCCATCGGCAAGGTGCTGATTGCCTGGCTGGGCGAGACCGAGCTGAACGCCCTGCTGGAGGGCTATCATTACACCACCTATACCCCTTCCACCCTCGCCTCTCGTGAAGAGCTAATGGCCGCCCTGGCGCAGACCCGCGAGCAGGGTTTTGCCCTGGACAGCGAAGAGAACGAGCAGGGCGTGCGCTGCGTGGCGGTGCCGGTGTGGAACCACGAGTCCCGCGTCATCGCCGCCCTGAGCCTGTCGACGCTCACCTCCCGCGTGGACGACGCCGAGCTGGCTAACTTCCGCGAGCAGCTTCAGCAGGCCGGGCTCCAGCTCTCACGCGCGCTGGGCTACCCGGCCTGAGCCGTTAGGCCGGCTCGTAGGTGAAGTAGTCGAAGTCCGCGTGGCAGCCGTCGCCGCTGATGTCCTCGCAGTGCAGCCCCACAAACGCGCCGGTGAAGAAGCCGCGCCCGCCGATGTAGTCGTCCGACAGCTTCCACGCCTCATAGGTTACCGGCACGGCGTGCCACGTCTCGCCGTCGAACGAGTAGCTGTAGCGGTAGACCAGCCTATCCACATCCACCCGGAGCCAGACGCTCTCCGCACTCTCCGGCACCGGAATCGGCTGTTCGTGCAGCGGCCACGACGGCACGTTGTGGTCGAGCTGGATAACCTTAATCGTTCTGCCCTGCCCCTCCTCGTAGTCCACAAAGCAGTAGCTCCAGTTTTTGCTGTTGTAGTAGCAGGTCAGCCCCGCGCTCTGCTGGAAGTGGACCGGTGAGAACTGCATCCGCGTTTCTGAGCGGAAGGCGAAGTGCTGCCAGCGGCGCGCCACGGTCGACTGGGTAAAGGTCGAGTTGAGCGAGTCGTTGCCGTAGAGCCGTAAGAAGCCCGGGCGCGCGGTGAGCGAGCCGAGTGTGTCGTCGAACGGAATGCGCAGGGTCTGCAACTCCGGGTCGAGCGTGTTGCCGTCGAAATCCTCCCGCCAGGTCGTCTGAACGGTAGCGGGCTGCTCGGCCACCTGCGGGCCTTTCACGGTCAGCTGCGCGTGCTTGCCGCCTTCCACGTACGGCCAGCCGTCGCGCCAATCAATGCGGGCGATGCCGGTCTCGCGCCCCAGCGGGCAGTAGCCGCGCCCGCCGGAGGCCAGCAGCGGCACGCCGGGCAGGCGCAGCGGGCGGCTGGTGAGGTAGGCCATGTACCATTCCCCGGTGTGGGTCTGCAGCAGCGAGCCGTGTCCGCTCTTCTGCAGCGGGTTCTCCGGCAGGTGCCAGCTGGTCATCATCGTCACCTCCGGGTGCAGCTCGTACGGCCCGTCGATATTTTTGGAACGCAGCACCACAACCGCGTGCTCGTAGCTGGTGCCGCCTTCGGCGACCATCAGGTAATACCATCCCGTGTGGCGATAGAGGTGCGCGCCCTCGGTGTAGCAGAGCGGCGTGCCGGTAAACAGCGTTTTACGCTCGGGCGAGAGCGTGCCGGTCTGCGGGTCAAACTCCTGCATCACAATGGTGTTGTGCGGGTTGCTGTGGTGGCGCGGCCCCCACGGGCGGTAGATATAGTATTTGCGGCCATCGTCGTCGTGGAACAGGGACGGATCGAACCCGCCGTTGCCCATCGGGATTGGCTCGCTCCACGGCCCCTCGATGGAGGGCGCGGTGACGAGGTAGTTGCGGCCGTTTTTCCACGGCGAGTCGACAATCTTCACGTCGGTGTAGAGCAGCCAGAATTTACCGTCGGCGTAGCTCAGGCACGGCGCCCAGATGCCGCCGGAGTCCGGGTTGCCCTTCATGTCCAGCATCGACACGCGGTCCAGCGGGGTGCTGACCAGCGACCAGTTTTTCAGGTCGCGGGAGTGGTAGATGCGCACGCCCGGGAACCACTCGAAGGTCGAAGTGGCGATGTAGTAGTCCTCGCCCTGGCGGCACAGGGACGGGTCCGGGTTGAAGCCGGTGAGTATCGGGTTAGTGATTTGCATAGTGCCTCCGGTTAATGGGATGCGGCTGTCGCAGCGTCGGGAATGGCCTCGCCCTGCGCCGCGCGGTGCTTGATCAGCTGCTGGCTGATGGCCTCCACGCGAGCGTCGGTGAGCTTGTAGAACGACAGCATGATGAACATGCCCGCGTAGAGCACCACCGGCACCACGCAGAACAGAATTTTGATGGTGGTCAGCACCTCGACCGGCTGCACGCTACTGCTGGCGGAGTAGTTCACCCAGGCCAGGATCCAGCCCACCACCGCCCCGCCAATCGCCAGGCCAATCTTCAGGCTGAACAGGTAGGTGGAGAACACCAGCCCGTCGAGGCGGCGACCGCTGCGGCTCTCCTCGTAATCCACCACGTCAGAGGCCATCAGCCACTGCAGCGGCGTGGTGGTGTTAAAGACGAACAGGAACAGGATGTTGAGGGCGAAAATCAGCGCGATGTGCTCCGCCGGGGTGACGAAAATCAGCAGGCTAATCAGCGAGTAAGCGACGATGATCCACTTGAAGGCGGTAACGCGGTCGAAGCGGCCCAGCAGGCGGGAGGAGCAGAGCGAGCCGAACATGGTGGCGAGGCTGCCGTAGAGTAAGAACTGGGTCGCCATCTCTGGGTGATCCATCACGTATTTCACGAAGTAGAGCGTCGCCCCGCCGCGCACCACGTTGGAACAGGTTGCCATCATCTTGAACGCGCACATGATGCGCCACTGGGTGTTGCCCAGCAGCAGCTTAAGATCTTTCGCCACCGACGAGCCCGGCTGCACCTCAAAGGTGTAGCGCTCTTTGGTGGTGAAGAAGCAGACGTAGAGCAGCACCACGCCGCTCAGCCCCAGCACGCACATGGCGCCGAAGTAGCCCACCTGCTCATTCCCTTTGCCAATGATGCTGACCAGCGGCAGCGCGATGCCGCTGATGGCGAGCGAGCCCGCCGCGGCCAGGAAGAAGCGCCAGGACTGCAGGGCGTGACGCTCTTTCGGGTCGGCGGTAATGACGCCCGGCATGGCGCAGTACGGCACGTTAACGAAGGTGTAAACCAGGGTCAGGAGAATGTAGGTCACGCAGGCGTAGATGATTTTGCCCTGCGCGGAGAAGTCCGGCGTGTAGAAGGTCAGCACGCAGACGATGCCGAACGGGATGGCACCCCACAGCAGGAACGGGCGGAACTGGCCGTGCCGCGTGCGGGTGCGGTCTACCAGCAGCCCCATCAGCGGATCGGTCACGGCGTCGAGCACGCGGGAGACCAAAAACAGCGTGCCCATAATCCCCGCCGACAGGCCGAAGACGTCGGTGTAGAAGTAGGCCAGCAGGAACATCGTGGCCTGCCAGACGAAGCCGCAGGCGGTGTCACCCAGCCCGTAGCCAATTTTGTCTTTCATGGTTAATTGCGTCATCAGAATTACACCCTTATGTAGTGTGCTGAATTACAACATCGTGTTAATGGAGTGTAATGAGCTGTTCAATTAACCAGCAATGGTCATATCTTATTTCCGAATTACGTTATTTTGCTTTTGTGACGCCAACGATATATCGCAACTTATTGTTTAAATTAAAAAATCACAGATACGAGAAAGCCGTCCGCAGAATATTTTCCGCAGACGGATTTATCTCAGAAAATAATTAAATGCCGAGCGCTTTTTTACCGGCGTTAATTACCTCAATGATTTTATCGGTGTCATAAATACAGCCTTTCCAGGTGCCGCCGCTCACCGACTGTAATGCCGCCCACAGCCGGGTATCGTCCGGCAAAAAGTCGTGAGCGTGCAGGTCCGGATGCGTCTGCCGCCGCGCCAGCTCGCGCGTCCCCTCTTCCGGCGTCAGCGGGTTGTCCGCGGTACCGATGAAGTTCACGCTACCGGTAAGAGTCAGGCGGTCGACCGCAATCTCAATGATGTCGTTATCGCGCAGCTTGCCAATCGGCCCGCCCGCCAGCGCCTCCGGCGATACGTGGCCGAAGCAGGCCCCCGTCGACACGCCCGAGAAGCGCGCATCGGTGATGAGCGACACCGTCTTGCCCCACGAGATATGCTTCAGCGCGGAGGTAAGCTGGTAGGTCTCTTCCATGCCGGTGCCGGACGGGCCACCGCCGATCACCACCATGATATCGCCCTGCTTAATCTCTTCCCGCTTGATGGCCCTGATCGCCTGCGCCTCCGAGACAAACACCCGCACCCGGCCGGTGTGGCGGTAAACGCCATCTTCACCCACCACCGACGGGTCGATCGCCGTGGCCTTGATCACCGAACCTTCCGGCGCGATGTTGCCCGTCGGGAAGCAGACCGTCGAGGTCAGCCCTTTCGCGTTGGCCTTCTCCGGCGGCAGGATCACGTCATCCGGATCCACGCCATCCTGCTCGCGCAGGCACTGGCGGAAGCGCGCCCGGCGCTCGGACGCCTGCCACCAGTCGAGGTTCTCGCCCACCGTCTGGCCGGTCACGGTCATGGCGTCCAGATGCAGCAGGCCGAGGTCGCGCAGGTGGAGCATCACCTCCGGCACGCCGCCCGCGAGGAACGCGCGCACGGTCGGGTGGTAGTCCGGGCCGTTGGGCAGCACGCTGACCAGGCGCGGCACCCTGCGGTTGACGCGCGTCCAGTGTTCAACATCCGGGATCGTGCAACCCGCCGCGTGGGCGATGGCCGGAATGTGCAGCAGTAAGTTGGTGGAGCCGCCGAACGCCGCGTGGATCACCATGGCGTTTTCGATGGCTTTGTCGGTGAGGATATCCCGCGTGGTGATGCCGCAGTTATCCAGTTCGCTCACCGCGCGCGCCGACTGGCGGGCGATCTCCAGCCACACCGCCTGCCCGGACGGCGCCAGCGCGGAGTGCGGCAGCGCCAGACCCAGCGCCTCCGCCACCACCTGCGAGGTGCCCGCCGTGCCGAGGAACTGACACCCGCCGCCCGGCGAGGCGCAGGCGCGACAGCCCAGCTCAGCGGCCTCCTGCAGGGAGAGCTCATGGTTGGCGAAGCGCGCGCCGATGGTCTGCACCTTGCCCGCATCCTCCCCCACGGTTGGCGGCAGCGTCGCCCCGCCCGGCACCAGAATGGTTGGCAGATCGTGCATGGAAGCCAGCGCAATCATGGTGGCGGGCAGCCCTTTATCGCAGGTTGCCACGCCGATCACCGCCCGGCGCGTCGGCAGAGAGCGGATCAGGCGGCGAAACACAATTGCCGCGTCGTTGCGGTACGGCAGGGAATCGAACATGCCGTGCGTGCCCTGGGAGCGCCCGTCGCACGGATCGCTGACGAAGGCCGCAAACGGGATCCCGCCATTGCGGGTGATCTCCTTCGCCGCCGCCTGCATCTGCATGCCGATTTCCCAGTGCCCGGTGTGGTAGCCCAGCGCAACCGGGCGTCCGTCTCCGGCGCGGATGCCGCCCTGGGTGCCAATAATCAGCACCTCTTTGCCGGTGAGTTTGTTGGCGTCCCAGCCCATCCCGGCGTTCTGCGTCATACCGAACAGGTTGCCGCTGGGGGATTCCATCAGCATCTGCGGGGTCAGCGGCAGCGCGCCCTGCGGCCCTGCCGCATGGGTGATCACCGCATAAAACGCATCGTCCTGTGGGGTGAAAATTTTCTCAATGGTCATCGTTATCGTCCGGCTCAGCAGAGTTTGAGCTGTTGTAACAGGGTTTTCAGCTGCGCCTTACGCGGCTCGTCCAGCGGCGTGGCGGGCGGCAGCACGTGCGTGGAGACTGGACGACCACAAAGCACGATCGCCTCTTTAATGACGTTCACAAACGGCGTATCCAGCTGATACATCTGCGGTATTTGCAGCAGGGTTTGATGATACTCAGCCGCTTTCGCCACGTCCCCGTCGCGCCAGGCTTTCAGAAGATTTACCGACACCTGCGGGGCAAAGTTGCCGCTGGCAGAGATCGCCCCGTCGCCGCCGAGCAGCAGGGTATTAAACAGATGATCGTCGTAGCCGCACAGCACGGTGAAGTGCGGATGGGCGCCTTTGACGGTGTGGATCATGCTGCGCAGGTGGGCAACAGAGTCGATGGTGTCTTTGATGCCGATAATGTTGCTGCGCGAGTCGGCGAGGGTCTTCACCAGCGCCGGGGTCAGATCCTGCCCGGTCAGCGCCGGGAAGTTATAGAGCATCACCGGCAGCGTGACGCTGTCCGCCACCTGCTCGAAATAGCGGATCAGGTTCGCTTCCGACACTTTCCAGTAGTAGGGGTTGATCACCACGATGCCGTCCGCGCCCGCCTGCTGCGCGTGCTGGCTCAGTTCAATGGTTTCCCGGGCGTTGGTGCCGCCGGTGCCGATCAGCACCGGCACACGACGATCGACATGATCGATAGCAAAGCGGGCAATGGTTTTACGCTCTTCGGCGCTGAGCTGGGAGAACTCGCCGCCGCTGCCCAGGAAGAACAGGCCGTCAACGCCCGCAGCGATCAGATCGTCGATCAGCGCGGCGGTGCCCGGCTTATCAAGCTGGCCATCGGCGGTAAAAATGGTGGAGACAGGGGGAATGATTCCCGTGAACAACGCGGACTGCGGCATGAGATCTCCTTGCTGAATCATTTTGTTCTATATTATAGAACAGCGTTCATTAATTTAACGATCATACTATGACGTAGAAAAAGCGCAGGTAAATGGGAAGGGACGAAGGAGTGTGGGAAATTTAAGCTGGATCACATATTGCCCCTCACCCCGGCCCTCTCCCCAAAGGGGCGAGGGGGAAAAGATGGCCCGGTGCAGTCCCCTCTCCTCTTTGGGGAGAGGGTTAGGGTGAGGGGTAAGGGTTACTCCACCAACATTTTAACCACCACTTTCCTGACTTTAGCAGGCGCCCCCACCGCACACAGCGGCTTATGCACTTCGCCTGGGTAAAACACCACAAAATCCCCTTCGCTCAGCACAACAGTTTTCTCCTGCTCGCCTTCCGGCAGAAACGCGATGTCTTTGTCCGCCAGCCAGTCGGTGTCCGGCGTGCCGTGCGGCAGGGTGCTGAAGGTCATCCCCTCCTGGCCCTTCATAATAATCTGGATATCCAGATAACGCGCGTGGTACTCCGCGCGGCGCGCGGCGAACGGCTGGGTCGTGTCCTCTGAGACCAGGTAAAACAGGCTGTTGCCGTTGATGTCGTGCTTACCGGGCGGCGTGGCGTCGGTGACGTGGGTTTTAACGTGCTCGATGGCCTGACGCAGTTCGCCAGGCAGCCAGGACTGCAGATGGTGGATGTTGCCGATAATCATGTTTAAACCCTCAATATAAAACATTGTTTCATTTTTATCTTTTATACGAGAATCCCGGCTGCCATACCAGCCCTTTTTCGGTGAGTTTTGCGCAAGCGCATGTTTATCGCTAACGCTGTTAATTCTCTGTTAAACCTGCACAGGCATTTATGCAGCGGTTATGCATAACATTGGTATGCGCTTATCGCACTGCTCGACTAACCCACTGATCATTCAGCTTAATTAACAAAACCCGTTGCCATCTCACATTTTACCGCTCTGATTATTTGCTCAAAAAACCAATAATTATTTATGGATTTTTCTTAAGTCAAAAATAGTTAATTAAGTTAATTGCATAGTCATTCCTGCTCGCTGAATAAATCATTAAAAATCAGTCATATAACAAAATATGTCAAAAGATTAAAATCTACAAATTAATAACAACCTCAAATAATGCCACCGGATCCTGCTTAGCTATTCAGCCTGCAATAATATGAAATTAATCATTATCTGATGCGAATCATGCAAATGAAAACAAACCCCTTAATATCCGACTTCACGTGAGCAACATCACAATACGGATTATTTAACCGCCTAGTATAAATCACGAAATCAATTGAGCTTAGCCGCCATGTAATTAAACACAACACATGGCGCATGCCCTTTTTATTCTGAAAAAACAGTTAAAGGAATAATTATGGAAAAGCATTACGTCGGTTCTGAAATTGGTCAACTGCGTAGCGTTATGCTGCACCGCCCAAATTTAAGTCTGAAACGGTTAACCCCCTCAAACTGTCAGGAGCTGTTATTTGATGACGTGCTCTCGGTTGAACGGGCGGGTGAAGAGCATGACATCTTCGCAAACACGCTGCGCGAGCAGGGTGTGGAAGTCCTGCTGTTGACCGACCTCCTTACGCAAACGCTTGATATTGCTGAAGCAAAAGCCTGGCTTCTTGAAACACAAATCTCCGACTATCGCCTGGGGCCGACCTTTGCCGCCGACGTGCGCGGCTGGCTGGCGGATATGCCGCACCGCGAACTGGCGCGCAGATTAAGCGGCGGATTAACCTACGGTGAAATTCCGGCGGCCATTAAAAATATGGTGGTCGATACCCACACGGCGAATGATTTTATTATGAAGCCGCTGCCGAACCACTTATTTACCCGCGATACCTCCTGCTGGATTTATAACGGCGTCTCCATTAATCCGATGGCGAAACCTGCTCGCCAGCGTGAAACCAATAACCTGCGGGGAATATATCGCTGGCATCCGGCGTTTGCCGACGGCGATTTTATTAAGTATTTCGGCGACGAGAATATTAATTACGACCACGCCACCTTAGAAGGCGGCGACGTATTAGTGATTGGCCGCGGGGCGGTACTGATCGGCATGTCCGAACGCACGACGCCGCAGGGCGTGGAGTTCCTCGCCAACAGCCTGTTTAAACATCGCCAGGCCGAGCGCGTGATTGCCGTTGAGCTGCCGAAACACCGCTCCTGCATGCACCTCGACACCGTCATGACCCACATCGACGTGGACACCTTCTCCGTTTACCCGGAAGTGGTACGCAAAGACGCCCAGTGCTGGACGCTCACCCCGGACGGACGCGGCGGCCTGCTGCGTACCCAGGAAACCGACCTGCTGCACGCCATCGAGAAAGCGCTCGGCATTAACCAGGTGCGCCTGATCACCACCGGCGGCGACGCCTTTGAAGCCGAGCGCGAGCAGTGGAACGACGCCAACAACGTGCTGACCATCCGCCCGGGCGTGGTGATCGGCTACGAGCGCAACGTCTGGACCAACGAGAAGTACGACAAGGCGGGCATCACCGTGCTGCCTATCCCCGGAGATGAACTTGGACGCGGACGCGGCGGCGCGCGCTGCATGAGCTGCCCACTGGAACGCGACGGAATTTAAAGGAGCCATCATGGAACGAAAACCCACTCTGGTTGTGGCCCTTGGCGGCAACGCGCTGCTCAAGCGCGGCGAACCGTTAGAGGCAGACATCCAGCGCCAGAACATCGAGCAGGCCGCCCGCACCATCGCTGGTTTAACGGAGCAGTGGCGCGTGGTGCTGGTGCACGGCAACGGGCCGCAGGTCGGGCTGCTGGCATTACAGAACAGCGCCTACGACAAAGTCACCCCCTACCCGCTGGACGTTCTCGGTGCCGAAAGTCAGGGAATGATTGGCTACATGCTCCAGCAGGCGCTGAAAAACAATCTGCCTCAGCGCGAGGTGAGCGTTCTGCTCACGCAGGTGGAAGTGGACGCCGCCGACCCGGCCTTCAGTAACCCGACCAAGTACATCGGCCCGGTCTACAGCGAAGCTCAGGCGAAAGCGCTGGCCACGGAAAAAGGCTGGGAATTCAAGGCCGACGGGAGCTATTTCCGCCGCGTGGTGCCGTCGCCGCAGCCGAAGCGCATCGTCGAGAGCGACGCCATCACGGCGCTGATCCAGCGTGACCATCTGGTGATCTGCAACGGTGGCGGCGGCGTGCCGGTGGTGGAAAACGCCAACGGCTATCGCGGGATTGAGGCGGTGATCGACAAAGACCTCTCCGCCGCCCTGCTGGCGAGGCAGATCGAGGCCGATGCCCTGCTGATCCTGACCGACGCCGACGCGGTGTACCTCGACTGGGGCAAGCCGACCCAGCGCCCGCTGGCACAGGTGACGCCCGCGCTGCTCAGAGACATGCAGTTCGACGCCGGATCGATGGGGCCAAAAGTGGCCGCCTGCCGTGAGTTTGTTGAAGCCTGTAACGGTATTGCCGGGATCGGCGCGCTGGCCGACGGCGCGGAGATCCTGGCAGGCGAGAAAGGCACATTGATTCGTAACTGAACACACATTTAAAAAGGATTTCCCCATGACCATCAACCTGAAAAACCGCAACTTCCTCAAACTGCTGGACTACACCCCGGCGGAGATCCAGTACCTGATCGATCTCGCCATCGAGCTGAAGGCCGCTAAAAAAGCCGGACGCGAAAAACAAACCCTGGTCGGGAAAAACATCGCTCTGATATTTGAAAAAACCTCCACCCGCACCCGCTGCGCCTTTGAAGTGGGCGCGTTCGATCAGGGCGCGCAGGTGACCTACCTCGGCCCAAGCGGCTCGCAAATCGGCCATAAAGAGTCGATGAAGGACACCGCCCGCGTGCTGGGCCGCATGTATGACGGCATCGAGTACCGCGGCTACGGCCAGGCCATCGTCGAGGAGCTGGGCGAGTATGCGGGCGTGCCGGTGTGGAACGGTCTGACCGACGAGTTCCACCCGACGCAGATCCTCGCTGACCTGATGACCATGCTGGAGCACTCTCCAGGCAAAACCCTGCCGGAGCTGAGCTTTGCTTATCTCGGCGACGCGCGCAACAACATGGGTAACTCCCTGATGGTCGGCGCGGCCAAAATGGGGATGGATATCCGCCTTGTGGCGCCGAAATCCTTCTGGCCGGAAGCCGCGCTGGTTGAGCAGTGCCGCGCCATCGCCAAAGAGACGGGCGCGCGCATCACCCTCACCGACGACGTGGAAGAAGGCGTGCAGGGGACCGATTTCCTCTACACCGACGTGTGGGTCTCCATGGGCGAGCCAAAAGAAGCCTGGGCCGAGCGCGTTAGCCTGATGAAGCCGTATCAGATCAACGCGGACGTGATGAAGGCCACCGGCAACCCGAACGTCAAGTTCATGCACTGCCTGCCCGCGTTCCACAACGAGCACACCAAAGTGGGCCGCGAGATCGAGATGGCGTACGGCCTAAAGGGGCTGGAGGTGACGGAAGAGGTCTTTGAATCACCGAACTCCATCGTCTTCGACGAAGCAGAGAACCGCATGCACACCATTAAAGCGGTCATGGTGGCGACACTCGGCGACTAATCACCGCCCGGCGCGCCGCGGGGTGCGCCGGGTTCAGGAGAACATCATGGGCAAGTTCAAGTTTCCCTCCGCTTACACCATTCTCTTTTTTCTGATTGCCGTAGTAGCCGTGCTGACGTGGATTGTGCCGGCTGGCCAGTACCATATGGCAATGAACGAGGCGCTCGGCAAAGAGGTGCCGGTCGCTGGAACCTATGCGCCAGTGGCATCACATCCGCAGGGGCTGGTTGCGGTGCTGATGGCGCCGATTGCCGGGCTGTACGATCCGGAGTCCGGCCAGGCCGGGGCGATCGACGTGGCGCTGTTTATTCTGATCATCGGGGGATTTCTCGGGATCGTCACCAAAACCGGGGCGATTGACGCCGGGATCGAGCGCGTCACCACTAAGCTGCGCGGACGCGAGGAGTGGATGATCCCGATCCTGATGGCGCTGTTTGCCGCAGGCGGCACGATTTACGGCATGGCCGAGGAGTCGCTGCCGTTCTACACCCTGCTGGTGCCAGTGATGCTGGCGGCGCGGTTCGATCCGGTCGTCGCGGCTTCTACCGTGCTGCTCGGGGCGGGGATCGGCACCCTCGGCTCCACCATCAACCCGTTCGCGACGGTGATCGCCGCCAACGCCGCCGGGATCCCCTTCACCAACGGCATCATGCTGCGCATCGCGCTGCTGGTGATTGGCTGGGTCATCTGCGTGGCGTGGGTGATGCGCTATGCCCGCAAAGTGCGCAAGGATCCGTCGCTGTCGATCGTGGCGGATAAACAGGAAGAGAACCTCGCCCACTTCCTCGGCAACAAGGGCGAACAGTCGCTGGAATTTACCCCGGTGCGCAAACTAATCCTGGTGATCTTCGCCCTCGCCTTCGCGGTGATGATCTACGGCGTGGCGGTGCTGGGCTGGTGGATGGCGGAGATCTCGGCGGTGTTCCTCGCCAGCGCGATTATCGTCGGCCTGATCGCCCGCATGAGCGAAGAGGAGCTGACTTCAACCTTTATCAACGGCGCGCGAGATTTGCTGGGCGTCGCGCTGATTATCGGTATCGCGCGCGGTATCGTAGTGATTATGGATAAGGGCATGATTACCCACACCATTTTGCACAGCGCCGAGGGGATGGTTACCGGGTTGTCAACGGTGGCGTTCATCAACGTGATGTACTGGCTGGAGGTGGTGCTGTCGTTTCTTGTGCCTTCTTCGTCCGGCCTTGCCGTTCTGACGATGCCGATCATGGCACCCCTTGCCGATTTCGCTAACGTCAACCGCGACCTGGTGGTCACGGCTTACCAGTCGGCGTCCGGCATCGTTAACCTGGTCACTCCCACCTCAGCCGTCGTGATGGGCGGGCTGGCTATCGCCCGCGTGCCTTACGTGCGTTATCTGAAATGGGTCGCGCCGCTGCTGGGAATATTAACGGTGGTGATTATGGGGGCGTTAAGCCTGGGTGCTTTGTTGTGATTTGCCGGATGGCGCTGCGCTTATCCGGCCTACGGATCGGTGCGGTGCCACCGGTTATTTCGGGAACTGATATGGGAACTATGATGGATTACGAAGAGTACTCTCCCAAAGAGCAACTACAGCTAACGGTCTGCCAGCGTCTGATCGCGGAAAAGAGCTATCTCTCTCAGGAGGAGATCCGCCGCGATTTGCAGGAGCGTGGTTTTGAGACCATCAGCCAGTCCACCGTTTCACGTCTGCTCAAGTTGCTTGGTGTCATAAAAATTCGAAATGCCAAAGGGCTAAAGATTTATTCGTTGAATCCCCAGCTGCGCCCTGCCCCCGATGCCGCGCGCACCGTGTCCGAAATGGTGGTAAGCGTGGAGCATAATAGCGAATTTATCCTTATCCATACCGTTGCCGGATATGGCCGCGCGGTGGCGCGTATTCTGGATTATCACCAGTTACCGGAAATTTTAGGCGTGGTGGCCGGAAGCAGTATCGTCTGGGTCGCCCCCCGCGTGGTGAAGCGCACCGCACTGGTGCATAAGCAAATTAATTATTTACTCAGAACGCATTAATATTCATAAAGAACCGTTTGCATTGAGTAAAGCGTGCATTAAATCGCTTGATCCGCAAAGCGAGCTGCGTATAATGCCCGACAATTTGCCGGGAGGAAGCATGGTCAAGCGTGTACGACATAACGTCTTACCGCGTCTGAAATCAGACGCTGGCCTGCCGTTTTTCTTCCCGTTGCTAAACCTATTCCCAGAGCCCCTCATTTGAGGGGCTTTTTTTTGCCCGGCGTCAGGAGATAAACATGAATCCGCTTTATCAAAAACACATCATTTCCATAAACGACCTCAGCCGCGAAGAGCTGGAACTGGTTCTGGAAACCGCGGCAAAACTGAAGGCCAATCCGCAACCGGAGCTGCTGAAGCACAAGGTGATTGCGAGCTGCTTCTTTGAAGCCTCGACCCGCACGCGCCTCTCCTTTGAAACCTCCATGCACCGCCTGGGCGCGAGCGTGGTGGGCTTCTCGGACAGCAGCAACACGTCGCTGGGTAAAAAAGGCGAGACTCTGGCGGATACCATTTCAGTGATCAGCACCTACGTCGACGCGATTGTGATGCGTCATCCGCAGGAGGGCGCGGCGCGTCTGGCGACCGAATTTTCCGGCGGTATTCCGGTACTGAATGCCGGAGACGGTGCCAATCAGCACCCGACCCAGACCCTGCTGGATCTGTTCACCATTCAGGAAACTCAGGGCACGCTTGAGAACCTGAACATCGCCATGGTCGGCGACCTGAAATATGGCCGCACCGTCCACTCCCTGACCCAGGCGCTGGCGAAATTTAACGGCAACCGCTTCTTCTTCATCGCCCCGGACGCGCTGGCGATGCCGCAGTACATTCTCGATATGCTGGACGAAAAAGGCATCGCGTGGAGCCTGCACGCCAGCATCGAAGAGGTGATGGGCAACGTGGATATTCTCTACATGACCCGCGTGCAGAAAGAGCGTCTGGATCCGTCCGAGTACGCCAACGTGAAGGCGCAGTTTGTGCTGCGCGCCAGCGACCTCGAGGGCGCGCGCGACAATATGAAGGTGCTGCACCCGCTGCCGCGCATTGATGAGATCACCACCGACGTGGACAAAACGCCGCACGCCTGGTACTTCCAGCAGGCCGGAAACGGCATCTTCGCCCGCCAGGCGTTACTGGCACTGGTTCTGAATCACGAATTGGCACTGTAAGGGGAAACGACAATGACACACGATAACAAACTCCAGGTTGAAGCCATCAAACGTGGCACCGTGATTGACCACATCCCTGCGCAGGTCGGCTTTAAGCTGCTGACGCTGTTCAAACTGACCGAAACCGACCAGCGCATCACCATCGGCCTGAACCTGCCTTCCGGCGAGATGGGCCGCAAGGACCTGATTAAAATCGAGAACACCTTCCTGACCGACGAGCAGGTTAACCAGCTGTCGCTGTACGCGCCGGACGCCACCGTTAACCGCATCGACGATTACGACGTGGTGGGGAAATCTCGCCCGAGCCTGCCGGATCGCATCGAAAGCGTGCTGGTCTGCCCGAACAGCAACTGCATCAGTCACGCTGAGCCGGTTTCCTCCAGTTTTGCAGTGAAAAAGCGCGCCAATGACATCGCGCTCAAATGCAAATACTGCGAAAAAGAGTTTTCTCATTATGTGGTGCTGGCCAACTAATTGAGGTTGGTAAAGGATCCCGGCCTCCCTATAATGGCCGGGAACATTTAATCAGCTGTTATTCTGGAGAAATCATGACCAAAGTACTCGCGACGGAAAATGCACCAGCGGCTATCGGCCCATACGTTCAGGGCGTTGATCTGGGCAGCATGATCATCACCTCTGGCCAGATCCCGGTGAACCCAAAAACCGGTGAAGTGCCAGCCGACGTAGCGGCACAGGCGCGTCAGTCGCTGGAAAACGTGCAGGCTATCGTTGAATCTGCCGGTCTGAAAGTGGGCGATATCGTCAAAACCACCGTGTTCGTGAAAGATCTGAATGACTTCGCGACCGTTAACGCCACTTACGAAGCCTTCTTCACCGAGCACAACGCCTCCTTCCCGGCGCGCTCTTGTGTTGAAGTAGCCCGTCTGCCAAAAGACGTGAAAATTGAAATTGAAGCGATTGCCGTACGTCGCTAATTTATTTCAATAAAGAGAAGGCAGCTCAGGCTGCCTTTTTTTATTTCGACTATTTTTACTCTCTCCGGGAAATGACGCATCCGCCACTCCATTAATAGACTGACGCTGCCTTGCTCTATTCTAATTAATGGATGATGAATGAAACTCTTTAAAATTGCGCTGGCGGTTACCACATTAACGGTTGCGTCTTCCGCACTTGCACACGGATATATAGAATCCCCCGCCAGCCGCGCTTATATGTGTAAGCTCGGCCAGAATATTGACTGTGGCTCTGTACAATATGAACCGCAGAGCGTAGAAAAGACCTCCGGTTTCCCGTCGGGCGCGATGCCGCCTGACGGCCAGCTTGCCAGCGCCGGTATTGCCAGCTACTCCCAGCTTGATAAGCAGAGCCTGAAAGCCTGGACCAAAAACCCCATGACGGCAGGCCCGCATGAATTTGTCTGGCACCATACCGCGCCGCATAAAACCACCAACTGGCGTTATTACATTACCAAACAAAACTGGGACCCCAATAAACCGCTGACCCGTGACCAGTTCGAATTAACGCCGTTCTGTACTATTAACGGAAATGGTCAGGCACCGGCCATGACAAAATCCATGACCTGTAATGTCCCGGAACGTACGGGCTACCAGGTTATTTATGGCGTGTGGGAAATTGCGGATACCGCAAACAGTTTCTATCAGGCCATTGACGTTGATTTCGGTAACGGCGGCAACGTCACGCCGGACGACACCCCAGCGGTGATATCCCAGTGGAGTAAAACCCTGAGCGGACAGATTGCCGGGAATAACCTGAACACGGGCGATAAAGTGATTGCACGCTTCTTCGACGCCAACGGGGAAGTTGCCGCCCTGCGTACCGAGCTGACCATCGGCTCCGTTGCTCAGGGGGATGCGAACCAGTGGTCCTACGATCTGGCGCAGAAGATCAACGCCGCGCACAGCGATGTGCGTGTCGGGGTGAAGGATGAAGCGGGCGAAATTAGCCCGGTTCACGGCGCGAACAGCGTCTTCGTCAAAGACGGCAGCGCCCTCCAGTCCGTTGCGATTTCGTACGAAGAGCAGAAGGCGGAAGTGAATGAAACCATCGCGGTTTCTAACCTGCACTACAGCAAAATCGAGAATGGCAAGGCGACCGTCACCTTCCACGTGAACACCAAAGGCGACGTGAACGTTGAAGCGCACGTGATGAACCACAGCGGTGCGGAAAAGGGGTATCTGAAGCAGGAGATGAATAACGCCAGCCAGGACGTGACCATGACCCTGACTGACGTCACGGCGGGGCACCATATGCTGAAATACTACGCCACTAACAAAGACGGCACCCTGTTCGCGCAGGACGTGCTGGATCTGATGCTGGAAAGCGACGCGACGGACAGCAACGGCCCGCATGACTTTATCTTCCCGGATAACGTCGCGTCCTACAAAGCGGGCACCGTAGTGCTACAGCCGAAAGACGGTAAGACCTACGAATGTAGGCCTGTCCCGTTCAGCGGCTACTGCGTGCAGTACAGCCCAACCGCAAACCAGTTTGAACCAGGCGTGGGCACGCACTGGAGAGAGGCGTGGGTGTTGAAGAACTGAGTGGTCTGATTCCCTCACCCTAACCCTCTCCCACAGGGAGAGGGAACCGATCGAGCCCCTCGCCCCTATGGGGAGAGGGGTTGGGGTGAGGGGATATTTGTTACTGATTCCGCGTCGCCCTAAGCAGCGTCTCCAGCGGATATACCGCCGCAATCACCACCTCGTCCTGAACCTTCGCCGCGTTATCCAGTTCGCTCTGAATCGAGGCGATCTCTTTGTCATCCAGCGTCCCCTGACGCGCCACCAGATCCGTCAGCCGCAGGCCAATCGACGAAAGCTTGTCGACTTCCTGAATCACCGGCTTGATCGCCTTCAGCTGATAGCTGTTTTCGCTTAGCGCCAGCGCGTCGCTGGTATTGTTCTGCCAGCGATTAAAGACGTGGCGCAGCGCATCGGCGCTTTCCGTGTCTTCCGCGTCGCTCACCAGGCGGTCCGCCCACTTGTGCATCTGGCGCACGGTGGCGCTTTCAGCGTTAAGCGCATCTGCAAGGCGATTAAGCGGCTCAAACTGATGGTAGTTTCCGGCCTGGAACTTCAGGTGCTGACGGGTGTAATACTGGGCCGGTTCAAGCGCCTGCGCGAGGATCTGCAGCGGCAGGGTGTCCGCATTGTTAGCAAGGCGCGTGAACTGCACCTGCTGCTGGGTATGCTGCTGCAACCCGACGGACACCGTCGACCAGCTGTCCATCGCCTGCAGGCGGGTGTACATGTTATCGACGTCGTTGACGTCCTTCGCGGACCACAGCCGCTCCGCTACCGCAAAGGCGCGCGGCCACAGGCGGATATCCAGCACCGGCGCGACCACGTTTTCCGCCCACAGCGCGGCTTCGCCGCCGAGCAGGTTGGCCTGATTCGCCACGTCCGGCACGACGGGCGGAATGCCTTTCGGCACCTCGTCCAGACGCGTGCCGCTGATTGGGTAGCGCGTATTTCCCACCAGGAAATAGCCAGAAAGCTTGTCGTTATCGACGGAGACCACCGGACGCGTTTCGCCCATCCAGGTGTCGACGGTAAAGGTCACCTGATTGTCGTCACGCCACTGAATGTTATCCACCGCGCGGCGGGATTTCCCGGCAAAATCAATGAATCCGCGCCAGCCGGCATCCCCTTTCACCAGCGTAAAGCTGCCTTCCACCGGCTTGCCTTTCAGACGCGGCATGGAGAAGGCCCAGCTCTGGACGCTGTCGGTGTCCGCTATCACATCCACGCCGTTTAAGCCCTGCGGGACGATTTCATTCCGGTAGTGGTAAGCGGTGGATTGTGGCTGGTCGAGGTAGAAACCGGTGGAGAGAATGCCCTTATAGCCGTTCTGCGCCACCTGTCCCAGCGCGTCCTGCCCCTGCCAGGACTGGATCAAAATGCTTTTCGGCAGATCGGGATGGTAAATCTCGTCCCAGCCGACCATCTGCCGGTGGTGCTTCTCGAGGATCGTCTCCAGCTTGCGGTTGAAATACGCCTGCAGCGCGTGGCTATCCGCCAGCCTGTTATCGTGCATGAAATTCTGGATCGCCGCGTTCGCTTTCCACTGGCTGTCGTCTACCTCATCTCCGCCGATATGCAGATACGGATCGGGGAAGATCGCCGCCAGTTCGCTGACCATTGCGTCGGCAAAGGCGTAGGTTGCGTCTTTTGTCGGATCCAGCACCGGCTTCAGCACGCCCCAGTGGCGCTCCATTGCGTACGGCCCCGGCGCGCTCATCAGCTCCGGGTAGGCGACGGCAATCGCCGAGGCGTGGCCCGGCATGTCGATCTCCGGCACCACGCGAATGCCGCGCCCGGTAGCGTATCGCACCACCTCGCGCATCTGCTCTGGCGTGTAGAACAGCCCGTCGCTGGCAAGCTGGGTCAGCTTAGGGTAGCGCTTCGAGCTGAAGCGCCAGCCCTGATCGTCGGTCAGGTGCCAGTGCAGGACGTTGAGTTTTGCCGCGGCCATGCCGTCGATCTGGCGTTTAATATCCGGCAGCGGGATAAAGTGGCGCGCCGAATCGAGCAGCAGCCCGCGCCACGCGAAGCGCGGCGAATCTTCGATGGTGACCCACGGCAGCGAGGTGTTTTCCGCCCCGTTCTGCATCAGCTGGAGCAGGGTTTCCATGGCGCGCAGCGCGCCAAAGCGGGTGTTGGCGGAGATGTTTACGCCGTTGGCATCCACCGTGAGCTTGTAGCTCTCATCGCTGTCCGGCAGCGGCTGCGGCTTCACCTTTTTAGCAATGGCGATGCGGATGGTCGGTTTATCCGGTTGTTCGGCCTGCGGCTGGAGCGTCCAGCCGGTTTGCAGGGCGATGCGCTGACGCAGGCGGTTGACGGCGTCGCCCAGATCGTCCCCGCTGACGCTGATGGAAATTTTATCGTTAAGCACCAACGCGCCCTGGGTTGTCGGGCGTTCAACCTTGGCAGGCCAGGGCATCAAAGGGAGATCGCCTGCCGGGGCGGCAAAGGCAGAAGCGCCGAGCATCAGCCCGGCGGTTAAGAGACTGTACCGTAACATGAATGTTCCTTATCTGACGGGCCAAATATACCCGTCATACTTCAAGTTGCCTGTGCGTTGGCTGCACTCGTTCACCCCGGTCACTTACTTATGTAAGCTCCCGGGGATTCACTCCCTTGCCGCCTTCATGCAACTCGAATTATTTAGGGTATAAAGGCAAAACATTCTGTTAACATGCGCTCAATTTGTCGTCAAGCGAATGCGCCGACGGAGATCACAGGTTGTTGAATTTGGGAGGAAAGCCACGCCCCTCTCCCCGGCCCTCTCCCCAAAGGGGCGAGGGTGAAAGGCGGCACCGAGCGGTCCCCTCTCCCTTCCAGGGAGAGGGTTAGGGTGAGGGTAAAGGTATGTTTTTACTGCCACCCATACCGACGCGCATAGAACCCTTTCACCATCTGCGTCAGCACCATATAGCCCGCGAGGATCGCCACCAGCCACGGGAAGTAGCTCAGCGGCAGCGCCTGCAGCTGCAGATAACTTGCCAGCGGCGAGAACGGCAGCGCGATGCCCAGCGCCATCACAATGCCCGTCATCACAATCAGCGGCCAGGCGGCACGGCTCTGGATGAACGGAATGCGGCGCGTGCGGATCATATGCACAATCAGCGTTTGCGACAGCAGCCCCACCACGAACCAGCCGGACTGGAACAGCGTCTGGTGTTCCGGCGTGTTGGCGTGGAACACAAACCACATCAGGCAGAAGGTCAGAATGTCAAAGATGGAGCTGATCGGCCCAAAGAACAGCATAAAGCGCCCCAGATCGGCGGGGTTCCAGCGCTGCGGCTTTTGGATCTGCTCGTCGTCAACGTTATCAAACGGGATCGCCACCTGAGAGACATCGTACATCAGGTTCTGGATCAGCAGATGCAGCGGCAGCATCGGCAGGAACGGCAGAAACGCGCTCGCCACCAGTACGCTGAAAACGTTACCGAAGTTGGAGCTGGCGGTCATTTTGATGTACTTGAGCATGTTGGCAAAGGTGCGACGCCCTTCGATCACGCCCTCCTCCAGCACCATCAGGCTCTTCTCCAGCAGGATGATATCCGCCGCTTCACGGGCGATATCCACCGCGCCGTCCACGGAGATACCAATGTCCGCCGCACGCAGCGCAGGTGCGTCGTTGATGCCGTCGCCCATAAAGCCGACCACGTGCCCTTCACGACGCAGCAGGGTAACAATGCGTTCTTTGTGCATCGGCGTCAGGCGGGCAAACAGCGTCGTGCGCTGGGCAAGCTGCGCCAGTTCGTCGTCAGAGAGATGTTCAATGTCGCTCCCCACCACCACATCGCCCGCGTCCAGCCCCACTTCGTGACACACTTTAGCGGCCACCAGCTCGCTGTCGCCGGTGAGGATTTTGACGGTGATGCCGCTCGACTTGAGCGCTTTTAAAGCCGGCGCGGTGGTCTCTTTCGGCGGATCGAGGAATGCGATGTAACCCTCAAGGATCAAATCGGATTCGTCGATACGCTGATAGTCCCCCTCCCGCGCGGGCAGGAACTTGCTGGCTACCGCCACGACGCGCAGCCCCTGACGGTTCAGGTTATCGGTCACGCGCTTGATGCGGCGCAGCATGGTCTCGTCCAGCGGCACAATCTCACCGTTATAGCGAACCTGCGTCGACACGTTGAGGATCTCCTGCAGCGCGCCTTTGCAGATCAGCTGATGCACGTCCGTCTGCTCGCTCACCACCACCGACATGCGGCGGCGCTCGAAGTCGAACGGGATTTCGTCCACCTTCTGCCAGCGGCCGGAGAGCGTGCGGGCAGACTCCTCATCCACCCCTTCCAGCACCGCCACGTCGAGCAGGTTTTTCAGCCCGGTCTGGTAGTGGCTGTTGAGCCACGCGCTGTGCAGTACGCGCTCGCTGGTTTTACCGGCGATATCGGTGTGGTTCTCCAGCACGATTTTATCCTGCGTCAGGGTGCCGGTTTTATCGGTGCAGAGAATATCCATCGCACCGAAGTTCTGGATGGCGTCGAGGTGTTTGACGATCACTTTCTGTTTAGAGAGCTTCACCGCCCCGCGCGCCAGCGTGGAGGTAACAATCATCGGCAGCATTTCCGGCGTTAAGCCAACGGCCACGGAGAGCGCAAACAGCGCCGCCTCCCACCAGTCGCCTTTGGTGTAGCCGTTGATCAGCAGCACGATTGGCGTCATCACCATCATAAAGCGGATCAGCAGCATGCTGACGCGGCCAATCCCTTTCTGGAAGGCGTTCGGCTCGCTCTCCTGCTCGCTAACGCGCCCGGCAAGCTGTCCAAACCAGGTGTTGCCCCCGGTGGCGGTGACAATCGCCTGCGCGGTGCCGCTCACGACCGTGGTGCCCATAAAGCACAGGGTGTCGCACTCGAGCGGATTCATCTGCTGCGGGTCGCGGCTGCGCGCCACCTTTTCAACAGGCAGGGATTCCCCGGTCAGGGAAGCCTGCGCCACGAACAGATCACGCGCCTGAATGATGCGTAAATCCGCCGGGATCATGTCTCCCGCCGCCAGCTTCACCAGATCGCCCGGCACCAGCTGGTCGATGGGCAGCTCCACCCAGGCGTTTTCGCCGAGATCGTTAATCACGCGCGAGACGGTGGCGGTGTTGCTGACCATCGCTTTCAGCGCATCCGCCGCTTTGGTGGAGCGGGCTTCCTGAATGAAGTTCAGCAGCGTGGAGATGCCGACCATCAGGGCGATCACGCCTGCGGCGAAAAGATCTTCCGTCGCGTAGGAGATGATGCCGAGCACCGTCAGCAGCAGGTTGAACGGGTTGCGGTAGCAGAGCCACAGGTGCACCCACCACGGAGAGGGCTTTTGCGCCGGGATCTGGTTATCGCCGTGCACGGCGCGGATTTTTTCCACTTCAGACGCGTTCAGCCCTTCCGGATGACCGCCAAAGGCGCGCCAGATTTCGTTTTCATCCATCGCCGCCACGTTCAGGCAGCGTTCGGTCAGGGACGCGGGGAGCGCCGCCCCCGCCATGTTTTTGGCATTGGGCAGCGGGTCGCGCTGAACAAGACGGTGTGGCAGGTGGCGGCTCAGCAGCGCCTGCAGCTGCCGGGTGATATTTTTAAACATAGACATTCCTCCGCATCCGCCAGGGCGGACGCAGCATTCCCTTCAGGCGTGGCAAAGCCGTACCTGTCAGGCACTCAATTTTTCAAGCAGGAACGTTTGGGACGTTGCTGCCTCACATTACCGGTGAGACAGCAAAAGCTGGCTTACCGGAAAGAACGTGTTCTCCCATTCAGGAGAGGTGTGGGATCGGGATCCATAAAGCCTCCGGTAAGTAAAAAAACAGGGTGTCGCCGCGCAGTATAAGGATTTAAGCGTACCCTTTGTGACGATTCGGGCGGTATTATACGCGCCTGCAAATAAACAGTACGTAAACCAGACTTTGCCCATAGCGAAATCGCGCTATAGCATTAGGCTCAATTGACCATTTTGTCGTTGTTACAGGGAAAACAGCATGCAGAACCGCCTTACGATTAAAGACATCGCGCGTTTAAGCGGCGTGGGGAAATCCACCGTGTCACGCGTGCTGAACAACGAAAGTGGTGTCAGCGAACGCACCCGCGAGCGCGTTGAGGCGGTTATGAATCAGCACGGTTTTTCCCCTTCCCGCTCCGCACGCGCCATGCGCGGGCAGAGCGATAAAGTGGTCGCGATCATTGTCTCGCGTCTGGATTCGCTCTCAGAGAACCTCGCCGTGCAGACCATGCTGCCCGCCTTCTATGAACAGGGTTACGATCCGATCATGATGGAGAGCCAGTTCTCGCCACAGCTGGTGGAAGAGCATCTCGGCATGCTCCAGCGGCGCAATATTGACGGCGTGGTGCTGTTTGGTTTTACCGGCATTAACGAGGAGATGCTGAAACCCTGGCAGCCGTCTCTGGTGCTGCTGGCGCGCGATGCCAGCGGGTTTGCCTCCGTCTGTTATGACGACGAGGGCGCGATTATCACCCTGATGCAGCGTCTGTACGAAGACGGCCACCGCCACATCAGCTATCTGGGCGTGCCGCACGCGGACGTCACCACCGGCAAGCGTCGCCATGAGGCCTACCTTACCTTTTGCAAAAAGCACAATCTCTCCGCCGTGGCCTCCCTGCCGGGGCTCGGCATGAAGCAGGGCTACGAGCAGGTCGCCAGCGTCCTGACGCCGCAGACGACCGCGCTGGTGTGCGCCACGGATACCCTTGCGCTCGGCGCGAGCAAATATCTGCAGGAGCAGCGTATCGATAATCTGCAGGTGGCAAGCGTCGGCAGCACGCCGCTGATGAAGTTTTTGCACCCGGAGATCATCACCGTTGACCCGGGCTACGCGGAGTCCGGCAGACAGGCCGCTGCGCAGCTGATCGAGCAGATCAACGGGCGGAGCGAGCCGCGTCAGATCGTGATTCCCGCCCATCTCTCATAACCCCCCTGAATTGTTTATTGTGATCTTCGCCCGATTTCGGGAACGTTCCCATTTTCGCCGTCACGCTGAAGGAGTAGGCTTGCGCTCAGGTCATTACACCCCCCTCAACATCTGTCATGAGGTTTCATGATGAGTAAAGTCAAACAAGCAGATATCGATCAGTTGATCGTCCTGGTCGGCGGCCGCGAAAACATCGCCACCGTCAGCCATTGCATTACCCGCCTGCGCTTCGTGCTGAACGATCCGGCCAAAGCCAACCCGAAGGCCATTGAAGAGCTTTCGATGGTTAAAGGCTGCTTCACCAACGCCGGACAGTTCCAGGTGGTGATTGGTACCGAAGTGGGCGATTACTATCAGGCTCTGCTGGCGACTACCGGGCACTCCTCCGCCGATAAAGAGCAGGCGAAGAAGGCCGCGCGCCAGAATATGAAGTGGCATGAGCAGCTGATCTCCCACTTTGCGGAGATCTTCTTCCCGCTGCTGCCGGCGCTGATCAGCGGAGGCTTAATTTTAGGCTTCCGTAACGTCATCGGCGATGTGCCGATGAGCGACGGCAAAACGCTGGCGCAGATGTACCCGGCGCTGCAAAGCATCTATGACTTCCTGTGGCTGATTGGCGAAGCGATCTTCTTCTATCTGCCGGTCGGGATTTGCTGGTCCGCGGTACGCAAGATGGGCGGTACGCCGATTCTCGGTATCGTACTGGGCGTCACGCTGGTCTCTCCGCAGTTAATGAACGCTTACTTACTTGGTCAGCAGGTGCCTGAGGTGTGGAATTTCGGCCTGTTTACTATCGCCAAAGTGGGCTATCAGGCGCAGGTCATTCCGGCACTGCTGGCCGGTCTGACGCTGGGCTTTATTGAAACGCGCCTGAAACGCATCGTGCCGGATTACCTCTATCTGGTGGTGGTGCCGGTTTGCTCGCTGATCCTGGCGGTGTTCCTGGCGCACGCCTTTATCGGTCCGTTTGGCCGCATGATTGGCGACGGCGTGGCCTTCGCGGTGCGTCACCTGATGACCGGCAGCTTCGCGCCAATCGGTGCCGCGCTGTTTGGCTTCCTGTACGCCCCGCTGGTGATCACCGGCGTGCACCAGACCACGCTGGCCATTGATATGCAGATGATCCAAAGCCTCGGCGGCACGCCGGTCTGGCCGATTATCGCCCTCTCTAACATTGCCCAGGCGTCAGCGGTGACTGGCATCATTATCGTCAGCCGCAAGCACAACGAGCGTGAGATCTCCGTTCCGGCGGCCATCTCCGCCTACCTCGGCGTGACCGAACCGGCGATGTACGGTATCAACCTGAAATACCGCTTCCCGATGCTCTGCGCGATGATTGGCTCTGGTCTGGCGGGCCTGCTGTGCGGCCTGAACGGCGTGATGGCGAACGGGATTGGCGTCGGCGGCCTGCCGGGTATCCTCTCCATTCAGCCCTCATTCTGGCAGGTGTTTGCCCTGGCGATGGCGGTAGCGATTATCGTCCCCATGGCGCTCACCACCGTGGTTTACCAGCGTAAGTTCCGTCAGGGCACGCTGCAGATTGTTTAACTTCATCTTTCGGGGCGCAATTGCGCCCCTTCGCATTTGCAGGAACGCACTATGAATACCCTTCCTCACTGGTGGCAGAACGGTGTTATCTACCAGATTTACCCAAAGAGTTTTCAGGACACCACCGGCAGCGGCACCGGCGATCTGCGCGGCGTGACGCAGCGCCTGGACTACCTGAAAACCCTCGGCATTGACGCCATCTGGCTGACGCCGTTTTATATCTCCCCGCAGGTAGATAACGGCTACGACGTGGCGAATTACACCGCCATCGACCCGTCCTTTGGCACCCTGGATGATTTCGACGAACTGGTTACCGAAGCGCACGCGCGCGGCATTCGCATCGTGCTGGATATGGTGTTTAACCACACCTCCACGCAGCACGCCTGGTTCCGCGAGTCGCTGAATAAAGCGAGCCCGTACCGCCAGTTCTACATCTGGCGCGACGGCACGCCGGAGCAGCTCCCCAACAACTGGCGCTCCAAGTTTGGCGGCAACGCCTGGCGCTGGCACGCCGAGAGCGAGCAGTATTATCTGCACCTGTTCGCACCGGAGCAGGCGGATCTCAACTGGGAAAACCCGGCGGTGCGTGAAGAGCTGAAAAAGGTATGCGAGTTCTGGGCCGATCGCGGCGTGGACGGCTTGCGTCTGGACGTGATTAACCTGATTTCAAAAGATCAGGATTTCCCGGACGACAGCATCGGCGACGGCCGCCGCTTCTACACGGACGGGCCGCGCGTTCACGAATATCTGCAGGAGATGAGCCGCGACGTCTTCACCCCGCGCAACCTGATGACGGTAGGCGAGATGTCCTCAACCTCGCTGGAGAATTGCCAGCAGTACGCGTCGCTCGACGGGCGCGAGCTGTCGATGACCTTTAACTTCCACCACCTCAAGGTGGACTACCCCGGCGGTGAAAAATGGACGAAGGCGAAGCCGGACTTCGTGGCGCTGAAAACCCTTTTCCGCCACTGGCAGCAAGGGATGCACAACAAAGCCTGGAACGCGCTGTTCTGGTGTAACCACGACCAGCCGCGCATCGTGTCACGCTTTGGCGACGAAGGGGAACACCGCGTGGCCGCCGCAAAGATGCTCGGTATGGTGCTGCACGGCATGCAGGGCACGCCGTATATCTATCAGGGTGAAGAGCTGGGCATGACCAACCCGCACTTTAACCGCATCACCGACTATCGCGACGTAGAAAGCCTGAACATGTTCGCCGAACTGCGGGCAAACGGCCGCGAACCGGATGAGTTACTGGCGATTCTGGCGAGTAAATCCCGCGATAACGGGCGAACCCCAATGCAGTGGGACGCCTCACACAATGCGGGCTTTACCGAGGGAGAGCCGTGGATTGGCGTTTGCGATAACTACGAAACCGTGAACGCCCGCGCGGCGCTGGACAACCCGGATTCGGTGTTCTACACCTATCAGTCGCTGATCAGCCTGCGTAAAACCCTGCCGGTGCTGACATGGGGGGATTACGACGATCTGCTGCCGGAACATCCTTCCCTGTGGTGCTATCGCCGCCAGTGGCAGGGGCAAACGCTGATAGTCGTGGCGAACCTGAGCCGCGAGCGCCAGCAGTGGCAGCCGGACCCGGTACAGGGAACATGGCGGGTTGCACTCAGCAACTATGAGGACGTTCCTCCCAGCCCCGATACGCTGCTATTGCGCCCGTTTGAAGCCATCTGGTGGGTGCAGGAATAAACATCAGGAGATACAGCGTGCTGTATCTCTTTTTTTTATGTTTAGCGATACGCTAAATGTACGACGATAACTTTTACAACATGCCGCACCCAAAATAAAAATAGCCTGCCAATTAAATAACCTCGGCAGGATATTATGAAAAAGACAATTATTAAAGCAACGTGTATTAGCGCATTATTATTGAGCACACAGGGATGGTGCGGGAATACATCCGTCGACCTTCGCTTTGGTCATAATACGCGCTCGGACGTAAATGATTCTCGTATTAAGGTCATGCACCAGGCAGACAACGGTTTTTACTTCTCCGTTGAAGCCGCACAAAACCACAACGACACCTTTTTTGGTGATACCGACCGATATAATCCAGACGACAAGGGGTTAACGGAAGCGGCGCAGGAGATCGAAACGCGCTGGCGCTTCGATCTGGGCAATGGCTTCGCCGTTGCGCCTGGCATGGTGACGGTTTTCACCGCCAGCAACACTCACTACCGCCCCTTCATTCAGGGCTGGAAAGCGTTTGATAACGGTCTGAATCTCTCCGCCCGTTACCGTTATAACACCGTCAATGACGCGCACAGCGACAAAGAACTCGACGGCAGCGGCTACACCCGCCGTCAGTCACACCAGTTCGACATTTGGTTCGCGTATAACATTGGCAAATTCGGAATGTCCTACAACCCGCGCTTCCGCTGGCAGGATAATGTCGATCAGGGAACCGGAGATGACACCTACTGGGAACATACCGTCGCGTTCAACTACAAGCTCGACGATGGCTGGACGCCATACGTCGAACTGGTCTCGCTGGATAAAACCTATATCAACGATGACGGCAACCATGAAAATGATTATGCCGTACGTCTGGGGATAGTGAAGCAGCTCTGACGGCCTGACTACACCGTATCGTGCTGCAGCAACCTGCAGCCGATACGGTCCACAGCGCTTAACAGTTCAAGCTGCCCTTCCCGCTGATACAGCGAAACCGCATTAATGTCGATCGTTAACGGCCAGCATAGCGTTGAGATCGACGCCAGTGTCGACCCCTGGCGGGTAATCGCAATAATCTTTAACCCTTTGCGCAGCGCGTTACGCGCCATTTCAACCAGCGACTGGGTCTCCCCGGATTTACTGATCAGCACCAGCGTCCCCTTCGATACCCGTGTCAGCTGGTGCATATCATTCAAAATAAGATGCGGCAGGCTCGCCAGCGATAAAAAGCGCGACAGGTAGTTGAGGCTGGTGAGCGAGGCTCCCCGTGCGTACAGATAGATATGGCTGGAATGGATGAGCAGCCTGGAGACTTCCGCCACGATATCGTCCGCCTGCAGCCCTGCGTCGGGGGCGGCAGGTGCAGGTGTAAAATGATCGCGCAAAAAACGATACCGAAGCTCGGTATAGCTTTTATAGCCCATTTTTTTACACACACGATTAACGGATGTTGTCGTTGTAAAGGTATCACGGGCAATCTCTTTTGCCGATATATTAGAAATATTACCCGCGTGATGCTGAATGTATTCAAATATCAAACGTTCACTTCCCTGGAATGAATTCATCTGTTACGCCCTGTTTAATCCCGAAATGATATTAACACCACAGAAAAATAGTCTCTGGAAGGCGCTTCACACATTGCATTTACGCGTATCACGATACGTAATTAGTATTAGCAAACATTAAAAACTGTTTTAGGTTCTCTTTATACTTTCCCTGTTTTCACATCCAGGGAATTATAACAATGACGAAACAAAAAGTTGTCGCGGTAACGGCCTGCCCGACAGGCATCGCCCACACCTTTATGGCGGCAAATAAAATTATTGCATGGGCTAAAGAGCACAATATCGAGGTAAAGGTCGAAACGCAGGGTAGCGACGGCGTCAAAAACCGCTTAACAAAGCAGGATATCGCCTCCGCCACGGCCATTATTCTGGCAACCGACGTTCCCATTCAGGATGCCGAGCGTTTTGAAAACATTCCTCACCTTCAGACCCGTACGCAAGAGCTGATCAAACATACCGATCGCTATCTGCGTCAGGCGCTGGCCATGGAAAAAAACGTCACCACTGTCGCCCACGAAGACGATCTCCCGCGTTCGGCTTACCAGATTTTTATTGGCCATATCATGGCGGCCATCAGCTATATGCTGCCGGTGGTGGTGATGGGCGGGCTGATGATGGCGACGGCCAAAATTACCGGCCAGTTTATTAACATCGAACATTCGCCGTTCAGCGTGCTGGATAAAGTGGGCTTTATGACCATCAAGTTCATGTATCCAGTCTTCGCTATGTATCTGGCATTTTCCATTGCCGGTAAGCCGGCGCTCATCCCCGGGCTTATCGGCGGCATCATGTCCGATGAAGTCTACAAGCGCTTCTTTGATATCGAAGGCTTTATGCCGTCCGGCTTTTTCGGCGCCATTGGCATTGGCTTTTTTGTGGGCTATCTGGTGCGCTGGCTTAATGATTCGATTCACGTCCGTCAGCAGTTGACCACCATTAAGACCATGCTGCTCGTCCCGCTGATCACCGGTATTACGCTGGTGATGGTCATGGAATACCTGATTAACCCCATTTTTGGCTCGCTAAACCAGCTGATGGTGGTCTTTTTTACCTCGGCAGGTGACACCGGGCGCGGGTTCTATTCCGCGATGATCGCCGCGGGCACCGCGTTCGACCTGGGTGGTCCAGTCAACAAGGCGGCAGGCTCAGTCGCGCTTGGTCTGAATGGCATGAGCGAGACGTTTGATTTAACCGCCCGTGAACTCTCCATCGTGATCCCCTCTATTGGTGTCGGCTTTGCCGCCTTCCTCAACGGCCGCTTTGGGTTACCGGATGTTTTCAGCCGGGAAGAGAAAACCGTCGGCAGCACCTCATTGCTGCTGGGCGTGATTGGGATCTCGGAAGGCGCGATCCCGTTCATCCTGAAAAATCCACGCCTGATCCCGGTGTTCATGACCGGCGCCGTCGCCGGTGCGCTGGTCGCCATTGCACTCGGCGTGAAGCAGACGCTGCCTCTGCCGGCTATCTGGGGCTGGCCGCTGGCAACCAACGTGGCGGGCTACCTGGCGAGCGTCGTTATTGGCGCACTGATTTGCGCTCTGGGCGTGCTTTATGTCAGCCCAAAGAATGCCAGATAAGGGGAGCGTCATGAATCAGATCCACGTCATTGCCCATACGCACTGGGATCAGGAGTGGTATTTCACTCGTCAGGACAGCATGGTGCTGGCGTCATATAACTTTGCGGACGTCATCGACACGCTGGAGCAGGACCCGGCTTACAGCTGCTATCACCTTGATGGACAGATGGCGGTGGTGGAGGATTTTCTCGCCATCAATCCCGATTATCGCACCCGGCTGGAAACGCTGGTCAGAGAGAAAAGGATTTTCGTGGGGCCGTGGTATACCCAGACGGACACCTACAACGTGCACGGCGAATCGATTATTCGCAACCTGAAATACGGCATCTTCGCTGCCCGTAAGCTGGGGCATGCCATGCGGGTTGGGTATCTTCCGGATACCTTCGGCCACAATGCGCAGATGCCCACGATTTTGCAGGGCTGCAATATCGACAATATCGTCTTCTGGCGCGGTATCGATCATGACAGGCACACCAACAGCAGCCAGTTTCTCTGGCGCGCGCCGTCAGGGGCGACCGTTATCGCCTGCGCGATGGCGCTCGGTTATGGCGCGGCGAAAAACATGCGTCCGGAGGCCTGCCATCTGCAGGGTAAAATCTACCCGATGGTCAATCTCCTGCGCTCGCGGGCCGGAATCAATGACCTGCTCCTGCCCTGCGGCGGCGATCAGGTCAGCATCGACCCGGCGCTGCCGAAAATCCTGCAGGTTGCCAGCGCACAGTCCCCTGATCACGACCAGTACGTTATAAGTTCACTGGAGCGCTACATCGGGATTCTGCGCGCGCAGCATGAACAGTTTGAACGCTGGGAAGGGGAGCTGAAATCGCCGCGCTACACCCGCATCCATAAAACGATCGGCTCCGTGCGCTACGACATCAAAAAGAAAAATGATGAAATTGAGCAGTTCATCCTGCGGCAACTGGAGCCGACAATTGCCATAGCGCGCCATCAGGGGATCCCGGTCAACCTCTCAGTGGTCGATACGCTCTGGAAAAAGCTGTTGCGAAGCCATGCCCACGACTCCATCGGCGGCTGCAACAGTGATGCCACCAACCGCGACATACTGCATCGGCTGGAACAAACCGAACAGCTGTGTCATAGCCTGTGGAATCTGGTGGTGAAAACCCTGGCCGCCGCCTGCGTTCGGGAAGGCGACCTGCTGATTTTCAACCCGCTGGCCACCCCAACGCAGCGCGTGGTAAAAACCACGCTTTATAGCCGCGCTGAAAATATCGCGCTGACGTATCAGGGGCAGCCCATCCCCTTCGACGTCCTGAAAAGAGACGAGTTGCCTGGCGGAACAGCAATCTCCCTTACCGCCGCGGGGGAATGTGAAACGCCCCTTCCCCCTTATTTCCGCTGGCAGATTGCTTTGCAAACCCCGGGTTTGCCGTCAGTCGGCTATCTTAGCGTTAGTGTTGAAGATAACCCTGCGCCGTTCCGCCAGCCTGAACCGATAAAGAGCGGTGAGATTGAGAATGCACATTACCGGCTGTCGCTGGACGCCGGAACGCTTACCCTGCGGGACAAACGCAGCGGCAGGCGTATTCCCTCTATCTTTACCTTTGAAGACTGCGCGGACGCGGGCGACAGCTACGATTTCTCGCCGCTTGCGGGCGACGCGCCGACGCGCTGTTCGCATTTCGCGCTCGTCGAGTGTCAGAAAACGCCGCTTGTCGAAAAGCTGGTCGTTGAGGCCACGATGCTTCTTCCGCAGGATCTCGCTGGCCGTCAGGAAAATACCCGAACGCCGCTATCTATTCGTCTGATGTGTGAATTACGCCATGACGATCCGAACCTGTATGTTGAGAGTACGCTGGAAAACAGTCACTGCGATCACCGGCTACGTGTACTGATCGGCAGCGATATTCACACCCGTCACGCTATCGCCTCACAGCCCTTCGCGATCATCCAGCGCGAAACGGGGTGTGCCGATGAAAACTGGCAGGAGCGCTATCGCGAGATGCCCGTGGATATCGAAACCACCGAAGGCATTATCGCTGTCGCGGAAACGGGCAAAGCGCTGATTGTGACCAGCCGTGGCATGAAAGAATTTCAGATTCTCGGCAGCGAACCGGCAACGATTGCCCTGACGATGTTTAAATCGACGGGCGTGCTCGGGCGCAGCGATCTCGACTGGCGACCGGGTCGGGCATCGGGCATTAATAATACGGTGGTTGAGACCCCCGATGCCCAGTTGCTAAAACCGCTGCACTTTTCATTCACCGTCGCGCTGGCCGACAATGCCGACCATCTCACGCTTCGCCAGCTGGAAAATCATGCGACCGGACAGCCCTTCACCTATCAACGGCAATCGTTACACACGCTCGATCACCGCCTTGAGCGCTTTGCGTTGCGTCTGCCCGAGCGCCAGCTTCCGCCACAATTCTCATTATTGAGCCTGCCAGAGCCGCTAATCCTTTCTGCCCTGCCCCATGCGCAGCAGTCGCGTGGCACGGTCGTCCGGGTGTTTAACGCCGGGACGCAGCCGGTTCCCGTCCCGGAAAGTCTGGCAGGGCTCTGTCAGATTAATTATCTGGAAGAGCTTGTGCAGCCGGTAACGGCAATTGCCCCTTCCGCGACCTGCGATTTTTTGATGGAGGCTTAACATGAACTTACTTGCATTGACGCATCCCGATCTGGTGTTTATCAACCCGCCACACCGTACGCCTGAAGCATTGATCCGCTGGCTCGCCGAACCGCTCGCCAGGCGAAAAATCATCAGCGATGAAGAAACGTTTATTCAGAGCGTGTTGCAACGCGAAAGTGAAGGCCCTACCGCGCTGGGTGAAGCGCTCGCCGTTCCGCACGGTAAAACCGGGGCAGTGCAGCAGGCGGCGTTTTGTCTGGCGCTCTTTGACGACCCGATACGCTGGCCGGGGCTGGACGGTGATGAAGAGGTGAGAATGGTTTTTCTGCTCGCCATTCCGCCCGCAGAAGCAGGCAGTACTCATATGCAACTGCTGACGACGCTGACCAGTTTATTGACGGAAGATCGGGTACGTGAACAGCTTGTGGCGGCGCGCACCCGGGAAGAGGCGATGTCCGCCCTGCATGCTGAAGAACCTCAAAAGCAGGAAGATGCCCCTGAACGCTCCCTACTCATCCCGGTGGTGCTGGGCAGTATCGCGATTGCCGCCTTTTTGCAGGCGGGATTGAGCTGGGTCTGCAGCGTGAGTTAAACAAGCAGCGCTCAGTACAGGCTGTGCTGAGCGCTTGTTTTTGTTGAATAATTAATCAACTTTTTTCATTCAGGTCTTTACAAAGGCTGAAGCGCCCGTCGTTTGTACTCTCGTCTTTTTACTTTGTTCTGCATCAAATAAATCGCAAACTTGTTTGATGCAAATCACTATATGTAGCACTTAAAATGCACGCCAACCCAACATCTTGTATTAATCGTCTACTATTCCTACAACAAGACGGCGAGCCAGCTCTCCGGAATTGTGGATAACCAATGTCGGGAACGAGGGAAGTAACTGGACTGGCTGAGGATACGCCTGGCGAATACTTCTCCGCCTCTGTGGATAACCTGTTTTTAAAAATGGAGTGATCATGACACCGCATGTGATGAAACGTGATGGCTGTAAAGTGCCGTTTAAATCAGAGCGCATCCAGGAAGCCATTCTGCGTGCAGCTAAAGCAGCGGGAGTCGATGACGCAGATTACTGCGCCACCGTCGCAGAAGTCGTTAGCAGCCAGATGAATGAACGCAGCCAGGTCGATATCAACGAGATCCAGACCGCGGTTGAAAACCAGCTGATGGCGGGGCCTTACAAGCAGTTAGCCCGCGCCTACATTGAGTACCGTCACGATCGTGACGTCCAGCGTGAGAAACGCGGTCGCCTGAACCAGGAGATCCGTGGTCTGGTGGAGCAGACCAACTCTGCTCTGCTCAACGAAAACGCCAACAAAGACAGCAAAGTGATCCCGACCCAGCGCGACCTGCTGGCCGGTATCGTCGCCAAACACTATGCCCGTCAACATCTGCTGCCGCGCGATGTGGTCTCAGCGCATGAGCGCGGTGAAATTCACTACCACGATCTCGACTATTCACCGTTCTTCCCGATGTTCAACTGTATGCTGATCGACCTGAAAGGCATGCTGACCCACGGTTTTAAAATGGGTAACGCCGAGATTGAACCGCCTAAGTCGATCTCCACGGCGACAGCGGTGACGGCACAAATCATCGCTCAGGTGGCGAGCCACATCTATGGCGGCACCACCATTAACCGCATTGATGAAGTACTGGCCCCGTTTGTGACGGCAAGCTTCAACAAGCACCGTAAAACCGCCGAAGAGTGGCAGATCCCGGACGCGGACGGCTATGCGCACTCCCGCACCGAGAAAGAGTGCTACGACGCGTTCCAGTCGCTGGAATATGAGGTGAACACGCTGCACACCGCCAACGGGCAGACGCCATTTGTGACCTTCGGTTTTGGTCTGGGCACCAGCTGGGAATCACGCCTGATCCAGCAGTCCATCCTGCGCAACCGCATTTCCGGCCTTGGTAAAAACCGTAAAACGGCGGTGTTCCCGAAACTGGTGTTCGCCATCCGCGACGGCCTGAACCACAAATTTGGCGATCCGAACTACGACATCAAACAGCTGGCGCTGGAGTGCGCGAGCAAGCGCATGTATCCGGACATCCTGAACTACGATCAGGTCGTCAAAGTGACCGGCTCGTTTAAAACGCCAATGGGCTGCCGCAGCTTCCTCGGCGTATACGAAGATGAAAACGGCGAGCAGATCCACGACGGGCGTAATAACCTGGGCGTGATCAGCCTGAACCTGCCGCGCATCGCGCTGGAGGCAAAAGGTAATGAAGCTGAATTCTGGAAGCTGCTGGATGAACGCCTGCAGCTGGCACGTAAGGCGCTGATGACCCGTATTGCTCGCCTTGAAGGGGTCAAAGCCCGCGTCGCGCCAATCCTTTATATGGAAGGGGCCTGCGGCGTGCGCCTGAAGGCGGACGATGATGTGTCCGAGATTTTCAAAAACGGCCGCGCGTCGATTTCGCTGGGCTATATCGGCATCCACGAAACCATCAACGCCCTGTCTGGCGACGCGCATATGTACGACAGCGACGCCCTGCGTGAGAAAGGCATTGCGATTGTGCAGCGTCTGCGCGACGCGGTTGACCAGTGGAAAGAGGAAACCGGCTACGGGTTTAGCCTCTACAGCACGCCGAGCGAGAACCTGTGCGACCGCTTCTGCCGTCTGGACACCGCCGAGTTCGGCATCGTGGAAGGCGTGACCGACAAAGGGTATTACACCAACAGCTTCCACCTCGACGTGGAGAAAAAGGTTAACCCGTACGACAAGATCGACTTCGAAGCGGCATATCCACCGATCGCCAGCGGCGGGTTCATCTGCTACGGCGAATACCCGAACATTCAGCACAACCTGAAGGCGCTGGAGGACGTGTGGGATTACAGCTATCAGCACGTGCCGTATTACGGGACCAACACGCCCATCGACGAATGCTACGAGTGTGGCTTTACCGGTGAGTTCGAGTGTACGAGCAAAGGCTTTACCTGCCCGAAATGCGGCAACCACGATGCGGCTCGCGTCTCCGTCACCCGCCGTGTGTGCGGCTATCTCGGCAGCCCGGATGCCCGCCCGTTTAACGCTGGCAAGCAGGAAGAGGTGAAGCGCCGCGTGAAGCATTTGGGGAATGGGCAGATCGGTTAAGTTCTTCACCGAATTTTCCCCTCACCCTAACCCTCTCCCCATAGAGGAGAGGGGACTGCTCGGTGCGGCCTTTCCCCCTCTCCCCTATGGGGAGAGGGCGGGGTGAGGGGTAAGGGGATCAGGTTAACATTATGAATTTCCATCAGTACTACCCCGTCGACATTGTCAACGGACCCGGCACCCGCTGCACCCTGTTCGTCTCAGGCTGCGTCCACGAATGCCCTGGCTGCTACAACAAAAGCACCTGGCGTCTCAATTCCGGCATGCCATTTACCGCCGAAATGGAAGACCGAATCATCAACGACCTGAACGACACCCGCATCAAACGCCAGGGGATCTCGCTCTCCGGCGGCGACCCGCTCCATCCGCAAAACGTGCCGGATATCCTGAAGCTGGTGAAGCGCATTCGGGCAGAGTGTACGGGGAAAGATATCTGGGTCTGGACAGGCTACAGGCTGGAAGAGCTGAACGCGCAACAAATGGAAGTGGTGGATCTGATTAACGTCCTGGTCGACGGCAAGTTCGTGCAGGATCTAAAAGATCCTATGCTTATCTGGCGCGGCAGCAGCAACCAGGTTGTGCACCATCTGCGTTAAATACTAAAGCCGTTTGTTTGCATCATGATAAACGGCTGATTTCTCTCTCTTCCCAATGGCAATTACAATAACCAGCACCACTGCGTCCTGAACCTGATAGACCAGGCGATAGCCGGATGCTTTAAGTTTGATTTTGTAGCAATCAGGCAGGCCGTGCAAACGAGCTGATTCGATCCTGGGTTTTGCCAGCACGTCGGCAAGTTTTTTCTTAAACTGCGCTTTCACCGTATCGCCCAGCTTATGCCACTCCTTTAACGCCCTCGGGTCGAATTCCAGCTCATAAGTCATCCAGACTAACCTTAATACCCTTTTGTGGATGAGCCAGCCGCTCCCGGACTGTCTGTATCAGTTCATCTTCACTGTCGCTAATGGTGACCGTTTTTACCGGCATGCGTCCCGTCTCCGCGACGTACTGAAACAGTAATCGCACGGCTTCCGTTGGGGTGATATTGAGTTTTTCCAGCACGGCATAAGCCTCGTTTTTGAGTTTGTCATCCAGACGGACGTTCAGCGTGGCCATTATGCCTCCAGTAAAATCGAATGTGTAATGCAGTTTAGCATTACATTCGCATTACATCGAATTCTGGATAACGCCTCTCAAAACCGGCTCAAACTTTCCATCGCCACCGCCTTAAACCCGGCAAAATCCTCGCACTGGCACAGCCGCGACATCGCCCGCTCACGCAGGAAAGTGACGAAGATATCGTAAATCGCCATCGCCTCTTCGTATTCGCTTTTGCTGATGGCGAGCAGGAAGATGACGTGCGCAGTTTCATCTCCCCACTGAATACCCTGCGGGGCCAGCACCGTGTAGACCACCGTTTTTTGCGCTAAAAGGCCGAGGGAGTGCGGCAGCGCGATGCCGTCGCCGAGCATGGTGCTGACGATGGCTTCACGTTCAACGACAGAATCCAGGAACTCCGCGCCGACAAAGCCTTCCTCTTCAAGCTGCGCACACAGTTCCCGGAACAGCGTCTGTTGGTCAACAGGCTTGTCGATAATGCGGAAATGGGCCGCGTCGAAGTATTTATCCAGCATCCATGGGCGGGTGCGGTCCACCAGCACCAGCTTGCCGATCTGCTCTAACTGATAGTCGGTCGGGAACGGGGCGATCAGCACCACCGGTTTGGATTTTTCGCTCACGCGGGCGGTAGCGATCACGAAGTCTTCACCAATGGTTTCTGACAGCTCGTACTCGCGCAGGGTGAGCGTGCGCGTGACCTCAATCTGCGGATATTTGCGCTGCAGCACTGCCTCAATCATGCGCACCATCGCGTTACCGGCGTCGCACACCAGCAGTACGCGCGGCTGGCGCTGGTAGCCGATGTTGTAGTGGCGCTCCAGCCCGACGCCGATATGCAGCACCAGAAAACCGATCTCGTTTTCGCTGATGACATACGGCGTGTATTTGCCCCAGCTCGACACCGCCGCGAGGGTCATATCCCACGCCATCGGATAGTGCTGCTTGATGTTATCCAGCAGCGGGTTGGGGATCATGATTTGATACCGCACGCGGGTGATCATCGTTTTGATGTGCGTGAGCAGGTCCGCATGCAGCTGCTCGTCGCTGAGCAGGTTGTAGTTATAGTGGGTGTTAATGTAGCGCAGGATGTAGTTGACCAGCGCTTCGTCGTCGTCGGCGTTAATCGCGCTCGGGGCAATCTCCTGGATCTGCCGCGCGGCGATGTGCACACACAGCCAGCTCTCTTCTGACGGCGAAAGCGCTTTGCCCGCCAGCTCCTGGATAGCCACCGCGATATCTTTCGCCGCCTCGCGCACGTTCTCTTCCACGTCTTCGGCGTGGAATTCCGGCAGCGGATAGCCCTCGCTGATGCGCCGCACCGACACCGCGCAGTACAGGCGCAGGAACAGCTCCCCTTCGTCGGTCAGGCGAATGTGATGACGCGTCAGCGCGTCGTGCAGCACGGGCACCATCTGCTCCGCCACACCCGCGTTGAGCGCCACGTCGGTTACCAGCGGGTTGAGGCTGTCCTGCTGCGCCAGCTCCCACAGGAGATCGGTCAGGCAGGCGCGGATCGACATCTCGCTGCCAAACAACTTCATACCGTGACGCGGACGGGTTTCCAGCGTCAGGTTGTAGCGGTGGAACCACTCGCGCACTTCCACCATGTCGCTTTGTAAGGTGGCGCGGCTGACAAACCACTCGTCGGCCAAATCTTCAAGCTTAAGTGAAAACGCCGACGTCAGGAAACGCACCACCAGATAGTGTACGCGCTCCGGTCCCGTTCGCGGAATGCGCAGCGCGCGCGGGTGGGAGGCCTGCAACTGCTGGTAGCGCTCGGCATCGTCAATTTTGAGCTGGTAGCCGTTGCCGCGGCTCAGAATAAACTGCGCGCCATGGCTTGCCAGCAGCGCGTTCAGGGCGGTGATATCGGCACGGACGGTTCGCGTGGAGACCGACAGCCGCTGCGCCAGCTCGTCCTGCGGCAGCGTCTCGTTTTGCAACAGATCGAAAAGTTGCGCTAAACGTTGGTTCGGGAATCGCACGTCGTTGTCCTCTTACTGCTCAGGGTGAAATGACCATCTGGGATGGGCTGCCGACCGGGGTATAGTCAGGCTCGAAGCTCAGCTTGCCGTCCTGCGCCACGCGGAAACGGGTAATGTTGTCGCTGCGCTGGTTCATGACGTACAGCCAGCGTCCTTGTTTATCGAGCGTCAGGGTGCGCGGATAGTCGCCGCGCGTCCACACGTCCTCCTGATGCGTCAGCGTACCCTCCTCCGTTACGGTAAAGTGCCCGATGCTGTTATGCAAACGGTTCGCCACATACAGCTGCTTACCGTCGGCGCTTAATGCGAGCCCGGCTGCAAAGCTGGTGCCTTTATAGCCGTCCGGGAGGGCAGAGACCGTTTTGCCCTCTTTCAGCCTGCCGCTGCTGTCCAGCGCATAATGGGTGAGCGTAGACGCCTCTTCGTTAATCAGCCACAGGGCATCACCTTTCGGCGTAAAGACGAAGTGGCGCGGCCCGGCCCCTTTTGAGGAGGCGCTGATAAACGGCGGATCGTTCGGGGTCAGCTTCCCGGTTTGATCGTCAAAACGGTACTGATAGATGCGATCCAGCCCCAGATCGGTGGAAAAAACGTATTTCCCGCTCGGATCGGCGGCGATCATGTGCGCGTGGGGGCCGTTATGATCGCTGATGGCGAAACTGCCCTCTACAGCCGCTTCCGGCTTCGCCGCACCCGGCTCGCCTTGATCCTGATGTTTATCCGTAGCGTCACCCAGGCTACCGTCTGTCTTGACCGGTAAAACGGCAATCGATCCGCTGACGTAGTTGGCCACCAGCAGGTGCTGGCCGTTTGGCGTCAGGGAGAGATACACCGGCCCCGCGCCGCCGGAGGCCACCTGATTGAGCTCGCTTAGCTCACCGTTATCACCCACCCGCAGCGCCTGTACCACGCCCTGCTCCACTTCGCTTGCCAGATACAGCGTTTTGCCGTCGTGCGAGACGGCCAGCTGCGCGGCGTTCGGCAGCTTGCTCACCAGCGTTTTATTCGCCAGCGCGCCGCTTTGCGGGTCAATGGTAAAGCGGTACAGCCCTTCGCCGTTGGGGTTGTAGGTGCCGACCCAGGCGTACTGCGTCTGGGCGATTGCAGAGGTAGCAAGTAAAGAGAGTGAAGCGACAAGCAGGTTACGGGTGTGCATGGTGGCTCCTTTGGGTGAGTGCGGTGTGTTTCCCCTCACCCTAACCCTCTCCCCAAAGGGGAGAGGGGACGATTATACCCTCTCCCCTTTGGGGAGAGGGCTGGGGTGAGGGGCAGGTTTTACTTCACCAGCTTCTTCGTCATCGCCAGCAGCGTACGCACATCTTCCGGACGCGTATCGCCGCTGTCTTTGTCGATAATCGAGCTGTAGATATGCGGGATGATTTTGCTCACGCCCGCGTCGAGGGCGATCTGCAGGATCGCCTCATAGTTTTCCAGATCGATACCTCCGGTTGGCTCCAGCCAGAAGTCGTGACGCGCACAGGCTTCCGCTACCGCTTTGTACTCATCACGGCACTTGAGGCCGCCCATCGGGAAGTATTTGATGGAGCTGCCGCCGAAATCTTTCAGCAGGGCAATCGCGGTTTCAACCGGTACGATGCCGTCCGGCGCTTTGCTGCTCAGCGGGCCGGTGGAGATTTTGACCATCCCGACGGTGCCGGTCGGGGAGACCAGACCGTTGACCACGGACTCATTCTGCCCCAGCAGCGCGCGGCTGGTGGCCACGCCGGTGAAGACCTGGTTGACGTGCTGCGGCTGAACCTGACGGGAGATTTCACTCACCATCGCAGACTGGTTCGGATCCCCCGCGCCGAGGCCTACGGAGAGCGCGTTATCAATCAGCGCGGCGTATTCGCGCATATCGGCAACCGCGCTCGCCACGTCCGGGTAGTTTTTGGAGAGCACGCCCACCAGCACATGACCTTCCGCCGCCTCGTATATGGCGCTGGCGTTGGCCTTTGAGCCTGCCAGCACGTTCAGGCAGACACGGTCACGGTAAAAGTTGGGGGTCAGTTTCATGCGTTTTTCTCCTGTCCTAATACTTCGCTAATGCGGCGGTACACGATGTTCAGCTGGTCAGCATTCACGCTGCGCACGTCCGCTTCGATAATCCCTTCGTTGGCCTTGTAGCCACGGAAGTAAATGGCGTATTCGCCCTGCTTCAGCGCGTTCACCAGTTCACCAGTGCCGACGCCGGTGGTCGCTTCGTCGAACTTAATCTCGGTGCGCGCGATATCGCGACCGGCGCTGTCCCAGACCACGCGCGCGGTCACGCCGCTCAGGGTGTTGAGCGCCTCGATAAACGGCGTCATCTTCGCCACCATCTCGGCCCCGCTCTCTTTGGTCGCCGTCAGGTAGTGCTCGATGGCGCAGGTCAAGCCGAGGATCCCCTCTTTACCCACCTTCATGGCGCGACCAATGCCCGCCGTCTGGCGCTTCACCCACTCAACGTACTGGGTTTTGCCGATCACCAGCCCGCTGGTTGGCCCTTCAATCGCCTTCGCGCCGCTGTAGATCACCAGATCCGCGCCGGAGCGGTAGTACACGTGCAGATCTTCTTCCGCCGCGGCATCGACGATCAGCGGCAGATCGTGTTTACGCGCCACGACTGCCGCCTGCTCGACGCTGAGCATGCTTTTCTGCACGCAGTGGTGAGATTTGATGTAGAGGATCGCCGCCGTGCGTGGGGTGATCGCCGCCGCCAGCTGATCGGCGGAGCATTCGTTGGCGTAGCCCGCTTCCACCAGCTTGCCGCCGCCCAGCGCGACCATGGTGCCCACCGGCGCGCCAAAGTTCACGTTGTGGCCTTTCGGCAGCACGATTTCGTTGTTCTCAATCGGGGTGACGTGCAGGTTTTCCAGCAGCCAGTCGCTGTCTTTCACCAGCACCGCCGCCACGGACTGGGCAATGCCCGCCGACGCGCAGGAGACGACCGTCGCCCCTTCCACATCCAGCAGTTTCGCGATGTATTCCCCGGTTTTGTTGACCAGATCCTTCATCTCGAAATAGTGATTCATGCCGTCCATCGCCGCCTGTACCACTTCCGGGCGCGGCGTTGAGACGCCCAGCGCCGTCATGCGGCCAGAGGTGTTGATGACCTGTTTTAAATTGTATTTCTCATAAATCGAAGGCATGTTCCGTGCTCCCTTGTTCGGTCATGTAGCCCTTGCCCGCGCGGATCGCGGCAAGCGGCACCAGAATGTGTTCAGCCTGCAGGCTGTCGTTTTCGGCATCCGTCAGCACCGTCGGCTGGCGTTTGAGCGTGAACAGCGTCAGGTCGGCGTCGAGACTCGGCTGAATGCGGCCCTTGCGCGCCAGGCGCAGGCCGTCGGCGGCGTTGGCGGTGACGCAGTCAATCACCTGCGGCAATGACATGCCGATGGCGAGAAACTTCGACATCACGCTCGAAAGTGAGCCCACCGGACCGTTAATACGGTTGCGGCAGTAAATATCCGAGCTGATGGTGTGCGGCAGAATGCCCATCGCGATGGCGCGTTTCGCCACCTCAAAGCTGAAGCTCGCCGTGCCGTGGCCAACATCCAGACGCACGCCGCGCTTGAGGGCGGAGGTGATGGAGGCGCGCAGCTCGCCGGAAGGCGTCAGAATGCGGTTAGGCTTGCCGTTGTAGCAGTGGGTGATGATGTCGCCGGAGCTCAGCAGCTCGGCAATCTCGTCGAGATTCGGCGGATTGTTGCCGATATGCACCATCAGCGGCAGGTCGCCGTTCTCTTTCTGAATGGCTTTGGCGCGCTCCAGCGGCGTGATGCCGTTTTCACCGACCACGCTGCTGCTCATGCGCGCCTTCAGGCCGACGATAAAATCAGGGTGGCGCTTCACCGCCTGCTTCACCGCGTCGGCGTCAATATTCGCCATCTTGGCCAGCTCGTTCTGGGCAATCAGCCCCACGCGGGAGATGTTCAGCAGGGCAAAGACTTCGGTGGAGGCTTTGCGGGTGATGTCGTAGAAATCGTCCACGTCGTCGGCTCCGGTACTGCCCGCATCCACCACGGTGGTGACGCCGGTGGCAATGCCCACGCTGTCCGGCTCGTCGTGGTAAATCGGGGAGTTCGGGTAGCAGTGTACGTGGGAATCAATCCAGCCTGCGCTGACGTACACGTCACCGTTAAGCTCAACCGTCTTGCGGGCGGGTGCGTTAATTTCGCCCGTCGCGGCGATCTTCCCGTCCTGAATGGCGATATCGGTCAGGGTATCGTCAGCGAGGCGCGCACGGCGCAGGAGTAAATCAAACATGAGGATCTCCTGAAAGGGCGGGCGCCGGAGCGCCCGCGGGTATTAAAGGGCGACCGGGAACAGCCAGCCCAAAATCATTGCGCCGAGGATGGCGCCACCGGTAATCGGCTTCTGCCAGATGTAGAACAGCAGCGCGCCCACCAGCGAACCGACGCCGATTGGAATGGAGGCGGTCATGGCGCTGAGGATAATCAACGGCCCGAGGAAGCGGCCAGAGGCGTTACCCGCGCCCATCATCACGTCTGCACCGTAGGTAGAGTTGCTCTGATTAATGGTGAACTTACGCGCCAGGATGATGACGTAGCCAATCGCCAGACCAATCACCAGGCCGGTGATCAGCGAAGCAATGAAGTTGGTCACCGGGAACATGATCCCCGCGCCCAGCAGTAGCGCCGGTACGCCGAGGCCCACGCCGGTCTGGATCGCCCCGCCGATGTCGAGAATACCGACCAGCGACCCTTCGATAATACGGGCGAACAGGAAGCTCGCGCCAAATGCCGCCACCGCGCCGTAAACGCCGGTATCAATGCCCGCTTTCAGCATCGCCACAAAGGCCACTTCGTTAAACGCGCCGATGCCGTAGAGATAGTACATGTGCGTCCCGGCGAAGACGCCGGAGGAGAGCAGGCCAACGAAGATCGGGAACGACCAGTCGGCATACCAAAAACCTTTATTCTGTTCCATATCGAGGCTCCTGTTATTTACCGCTGAGCGAGTTGTGGATCATGTCGAGCCAGTTCGGCACGGTCAGATGGAAGGATTCGATCATCTTCATGTCGAAGCCGCGGAAGAAGCCACTCAGCACGAAGAGGAGAACGATCGCCGCCATCATCACTTTGGTGACGTGGTTCCAGCCGCTCTCTTCCACGCCTTTCCCGATCAGGATCCCCAGCACCAGGCCCGGTACGGCGTTGCCCATGATCAGCTGCGCCGCACCGCCAAAGATGGTGGCCCAGAAGCCCGATTTTTTACCCGCATCGATGGCCGCCAGCCAGAAGATCACCGGCATCACGGTGTTGACCAGAAGGTTCGCCGCCGGTACCAGCACCTTCACGGCGGTGACCTGAAGCGCAGCCGGAACGGAGGAGGCGGTCAGGTTAAGGAAGGTGACAACGAGCATGCCGATCACGCCGCAGGCAATTGCCATTTTGCGCGGGTCGTGCAGCGTTTCACCGACGTTACGGTTTTTAATCATCAGTGCAGCAGCACCCCAGTTCGGGATGATGCGGTGGTCAACGTCCTGTGTGAAGGCACCTGCGGCCACGGAAGAGGCCCAGGCGTTAAAGAAGAAACCTAACCCAAAGGAGAAGTGAGAAGCAGGATCCCCTTCACAGGAGTTCAGTTCCCCCAACGTACGAAACGCGCCCATACCCTGAGTGGTAGGCGCATGAAACATGCGTGCAGCCCCGGCTCCAACACCGACGCCAACCAGGCCGCCAATGATGAGCGATTTTATTAATATAATTAAGAACATCAGTCTGCCCTTTTTATGAATAATCAGCGTTGCGTGACGAAATCCACCTGGTCGAGATTGATGGCAGTCACGTTGACGGTCACATCCAGCTCCACGCTGTAGGTGCGTCTTTCCCGACGCAAAAAGAAGAACAGAAACGCTTCTTTTCGCACCGCTTCTTGCGCCTGAACAACCTGCACATCCTGTGGCTCAATACGCAGTAAGATATGCGGTGAGGCTTTCATCACCGCGGCCTGAACGTGGTTGAGCGCGTCGGCAAAGGCGCGCGCTTTAGCGTCGCCCTTCCCCTTCACTCTCACCGTGGTTGTGAACTGTTCTTTCATGCTTATGCGCCGTATTTCTTCTGCCACGCCTGTACCAGACGCTCGCCCAGCTCTTCTTTATCCATAAAGCCGAAGCCCAGCACGTTGCAGCCTTCGTTGATGGCGGTCACGCCCTCTTCAACCGAACGCATGCCGTATTTGGCCTTGTAGCCATATTTGGTTTGGGCAGTGATGGCACCCGCGCCGCCGCTGCCGCAGAAGGAGATGCCGAAGGTGGCGTTTTCCGCTTTCATCACGTCGCCGAGCTTCATGTCTGCCGCCATGCCCGGCACAACCACCGCGCGTCCACCTGCTTTTTCCACACCCGCAGCCACTTTCTGACCTTTGCCCAGGCGATCGCCAATCACGACTGTAATCTGTTCCATGTGTTGCTCCTTAAAGGTTGTCTTTCGCGACTTCGAAGTGAACGGAGAGCAGCCAGGCTTCTTCATCAGGAAGGTTGCCAAACTGCGCTACCACTTCACGGGCAAGTTGCATTGAATCTGGTGAAATTTCGTCGAACAGCTCTGCTTCAACCTCCGGCAGCGGCTCGCCGGTCACGGACCGGTGCGCCATCGCGCGCACGTGGGAGGTGAGCATCTGCTCCTGTACCGCATTGGGGATGATGTTGTGCCGGGCCAGCAGGGCGTAAACCTGCTGCAGCATGGTGGTCGCGAGCTGTTCTGTTTGCACCGCCTTTTCCCCAACGTCGTTCATTACCGCTCCGTTAATCACTCGTCTTACCCCGTTAATGGCTCTGGAATAAAACTAACGGTGGGGGGGAATTGTTTGTAGCGAGTTGTTTTCCACTTCGAAGTGGAAAGGCGAGCCGCAGCAGTGATCTGTGCCACATAAATGCGGTGAATTTGAATTAATCGCGGTATTTGCGTGATGAATATCACGTATTCCAGCGGCAAAACGCGCGCCGGGGAAACGAAACGTTCAGGCGTGGTGACGCAAAAATGTGATGGCGATAGGGTTTACTTATTACCGCGTACAAAAAACGGGGGCCACTGGCCCCCGCTGATTGTTTGTCAGATGCGCGATCGGTTAACGGTATTTCTTGTGATACGTGTTACGGGTCGTCACAAACTGCTCGGCCGCCGCCTGGGCTTCCTTCACTTTGCCTTCGTTAGCCAGCTTCAGCGCGCCGTCGATCTGGCCGACCAGCACGTCAAAGCCGTGACGGTAGTCTTTCATCTCTGCGCTGTCTGCCGCTTTGCTTTCCAGCTTCGGAGGCGTCGCTTTTTGTGCGTCCAGCGCCGCTTCACGCATTTTGGTCAGCGCGTCTTTCATTTCCGCCGCATTGTCCGTCTTCTGCACCACCTTCAGGTTTTGACCGAGGATGCCCATGTCGTCTTCAAGATCGGCAGCAAACGCAGAAGAGCCAATAACCAGCGTTGAAGCCGCGACGATCGCTAACAGGTGTTTACGCATTGCTCACTTCCTTTTTTATTATTAAAACGCCTTTACGGGTATTACTGACCGGCGATTTTCATTTCCGGCAGAAGTACAGAACCACACTGTATATTGCTACGTGTTTCAATATCGTTACCGACCGTAACAATATTGCGCCACATGTCCTTCAGGTTGCCGGCGATGGTAATTTCGCTCACCGGATACTGAATTTCGCCGTTTTCGACCCAGAAGCCCGCCGCACCGCGAGAGTAGTCGCCGGTGATGCCGCTGACGCCCTGGCCCATCAGCTCGGTGACCACCAGCCCGGTGCCCATCTCTTTCAGCATCTGCTCAAAGTTCAGGCCCTGCCCGGCAATGCGCCAGTTGTGGATCCCGCCCGCGTGCCCGGTGCTTTTCAGCCCCAGCTTGCGCGCGGAGTAGTTGGTCAGCAGCCACTGGGTCAGCACGCCGTCTTTAACGATATCACGGCGTTCGGTGCGCACACCTTCGCTGTCGAACGGCGTGGAGGCCAGCCCTTTCAGCAGGTGTGGGTGCTCTTCGATGGTCAGCCATTCCGGCAGGATCTGCTTGCCCAGCGAGTCGAGCAGGAAGGTCGATTTACGGTACACCGAGCCGCCCGCGATCGCGCCCACCAGATGGCCAAACAGACCGGTTGCCACTTCATTGGCAAAAATGACCGGGGCTTTCATGGTGGAGAGTTTGCGCGGCGACAGGCGAGACAGCGTGCGTTCGGCACACTCTTTTCCCACCCACTCAGGAGACTGCAAATCCCCCAGCGCGCGGCCAATGGTGTACGCGTAGTCGCGCTCCATGTCACCGTTCTCTTCGGCGATCACGCAGCTTGAGAGCGAGTGACGGGTGGAGCAGTAGCCCTGCAGCATGCCGTGGCTGTTGCCGAAGACTTTGATGCCGTAGTGGCTGTTGAAGCTGCCGCCTTCGGTATTGGTGATGCGCTTATCCGCCTGCAGGGAAGCCTGCTCGGCGCGCGCGGCCAGCTCAATGGCTTCATCCGGCGTCACTTCAGCCGGGTGGAAAAGATCGAGATCCGGCGCGTCAAACGCCAGCAGATCTTTATCGGCCACGCCTGCGTATGGATCCGGAGAGGTATAACGGGCGATATCCAGCGCCGCCTGCACCGTGCGGGCAATGGCATCGGGGCTGAGATCGGTGGACGACGCGCTGCCTTTGCGATTCTGGTGATACACCGTGATCCCCAGCGCCCCGTCGCTGTTAAATTCTACATTCTCCACTTCGCCATAGCGGGTGCTCACGCTAATGCCGGTGGTTTTGCTGACCGCCACTTCGGCGCCATCTGATTTACCTGAAGCGAGCGTCAGCGCGGTGGAGACGGCTTCTTCCAGGATCTTACGCTGCGCTTCAACTTGTGAGGTTACTTTCATCGCAAATGCCATACTGTAAGAGAGAGTTAAGTGAAGTCTAACAGAGAACCGTTTTTCAGTGCGCGTCTTAACTGGTAACATTAGCCTCTTTTTTTAAGGAGCCTGACATGACTAAGCAGCCCGAAGACTGGCTCGACGACGTTCCCGGTGATGACATCGAAGACGAAGATGATGAGATCATCTGGGTCAGTAAAAGTGAAATTAAACGTGACGCCGAAGAGTTAAAACAGCTTGGCGCAGAAATGGTAGAACTGGGTAAAAACGCGCTGGATAAGATCCCGCTCGACCAGGATCTGCGTGATGCCATTGAACTGGCACAGAAAATCAAAAAAGAAGGCCGTCGTCGCCAGCTTCAGCTTATCGGGAAAATGCTGCGTCAGCGCGACGTCGATCCGATCCGCCAGGCGCTGGACAAGCTTAAAAACCGCCACAACCAGCAGGTTGCGCTGTTCCATAAGCTTGAGCAGATCCGCGATCGTCTGATTGAACAGGGTGATGATGCGGTACCGGAAGTGCTGAACCTGTGGCCGGATGCCGACCGCCAGCAGCTGCGTTCTTTGATCCGCAACGCGAAGAAAGAGAAAGAAGGGAATAAGCCGCCGAAGTCCGCGCGTCTGATTTTCCAGTATCTGCGCGAGCTGTCTGAGAACGCAGAGTAATATCGAACCGCCTGTTCCTCCTCACCCCAGCCCTCTCCCCTTTGAGAAGAGGGTCAGGGTGAGGGGAGACTACTCTGCCGTCGCTTCCGCTTTCTTCGCCAGACCGTCCAGCAGCTTCTGATGGATCCCACCGAACCCACCGTTGCTCATCACCAGAATGTGGTCGCCAGGCTGTGCGGCTTTCACCACCATATCCGCTAAGACATCCACGTCCGCACTCCAGTGCGCTGGCTGAATGCAGGCGTCTGCCACTTCGGCCACCTGCCACGGAATGTGCTGCGGCTGCAGCAGGAAAACTTCGTCGGCACGTCCCAGGGACGGTGCGAGGTCGTCTTTGCAGATGCCCATCTTCATGGTGTTCGAGCGCGGTTCCAGCACGGCCAGAATGCGGGCGGTGCCGCCAACTTTGCCACGCAATGCGGCAAGCGTTGCCAGAATGGCGGTCGGATGGTGCGCGAAATCGTCATATACCGTCACGCCATTCGCTTCACCGCGCAGTTCCAGACGGCGGCGGGCGTTAATGAACGAGCCCAGCGCATTTGCGGCATCCGCAGGCAGCACGCCCACGTGACGCGCCGCAGCAATCGCCATCAGGCCATTGTGCATGTTGTGCTCGCCCACCAGGCCCCACTTCACCTCACCCACTTTCTCACCGTCGAGCAGCACTTCCCACTCGGAGGCATCGGCGTTGAGTTTTTTCGCCTGCCAGTGACCCTGCTCGCCCACCAGCTCCTGCTCGCTCCAGCAGCCCATCGCCATGGTCTGCTTCAGATTGATATCATTCTCCGGCAGGATGATGCGGCCCTGGCCCGGAACAATGCGCACCAGGTGGTGGAACTGTTTCTGAATCGCTTTCAGGTCGTCAAAGATGTCCGCGTGGTCAAACTCAAGGTTGTTGAGGATCAGCGTGCGCGGGCAGTAATGCACGAACTTGGAGCGTTTGTCGAAGAATGCGCAGTCGTATTCGTCGGCTTCGATCACAAAGAACGGACTGTCGCCGAGACGCGCAGAAACGTCGAAATTGCCCGGAACGCCGCCGATCACGAAGCCCGGCTTGTAGCCGCAGGCTTCGAGGATCCAGGTCGCCATGCCGGCGGTCGTGGTTTTGCCGTGGGTACCGGCAACGGCAACCACCCAACGGTCGCGCAGCACAAAATCATGCAGCCACTGTGGGCCAGACATAAACGGAATGTTACGTTCCAGCACCGCTTCAACGCACGGATTACCGCGGGTCATGGCGTTGCCAATAATGACCAGATCCGGCTCAGGATCCAGCTGGCTGGCATCGTAGCCCTGAATCAGCGAGATGCCCTGTTTCTCCAGAAGCGTGCTCATCGGCGGATACACATTGGCGTCCGAACCTGTCACTTCATGGCCCAGCGAGCGCGCCAGCATTGCCAGTCCGCCCATGAAAGTGCCACAAATCCCCAATATATGAATGCGCATACGTCACTATCCTTCTTCAATGTGGCGCACATTTTACTCACATGTTAGCGGCTGTGAAACGCATTTCAGGTAAATCCGTATGTTGCTGGCGCGATTCACCTCTGCGCTACTATTTGAATATTTGTTAAGATTGTTGGGCTTTAGTCGTTTTAGTGAACATACAATCGCTCTACTCACAAAGATGCAGGGAAAGTGTTATGAAAACGTTAGGTGAATTTATTGTCGAAAAGCAGCACGAGTTCTCTCATGCTACGGGTGAACTCACTGCTTTGCTGTCGGCAATAAAGCTGGGCGCTAAGATCATCCACCGTGATATCAACAAGGCCGGTCTGGTCGATATCCTGGGTGCCAGCGGTGCCGAGAACGTTCAGGGCGAGGTTCAGCAGAAACTCGATCTGTTCGCAAATGAAAAACTGAAAGCTGCACTGCGCGCACGCGACATCGTTGCGGGTATCGCCTCCGAAGAAGAAGATGAAATTGTTGTATTCGAAGGGTGTGAACACGCGAAATACGTCGTACTGATGGATCCGCTCGACGGCTCCTCCAACATCGACGTTAACGTTTCTGTCGGTACCATTTTCTCCATCTACCGCCGCGTCACGCCTGTTGGCACGCCGGTAACCGAAGAAGATTTCCTGCAGCCGGGCATTAACCAGGTTGCTGCCGGTTACGTCGTTTATGGCTCCTCCACCATGCTGGTCTACACCACCGGATGCGGGGTTCACGCCTTTACGTACGATCCTTCACTGGGCGTTTTCTGTCTGAGCCAGGAACGCATGCGCTTCCCGGAGAAGGGCAACACCTACTCCATCAACGAAGGCAACTACATCCGCTTCCCGAACGGCGTGAAGAAGTACATTAAATTCTGCCAGGAAGAAGATAAAGCGACGCAGCGTCCGTACACGTCCCGCTATATTGGCTCTCTGGTTGCAGATTTCCACCGTAACCTGCTGAAAGGCGGTATCTACCTCTACCCAAGCACCGCCAGCCACCCGGACGGGAAGCTGCGCCTGCTGTACGAATGCAACCCGATGGCATTCCTCGCCGAGCAGGCGGGCGGCAAGGCGAGCGACGGTAAACAGCGTATTCTGGATATCGTGCCGGAAAGCCTGCACCAGCGTCGTTCGTTCTTCGTCGGCAACAACCACATGGTTGAAGACGTTGAACGTTTTATCCGTGAGTACCCGGACGCGTAATACCTCTCCTGGGGAGCCAGCCTGGCTCCCCAACACATTTATATATTTTACCGTATAAGTGTTTATAAAAATCACGCTTTAATCTTCACCCCTGCTCCTGCATTATTTCTATAACAGTTTGATAATTATTTGCTGGAGCAGAATTGCAATGAAAAATTATTCCCGGGCGAATACCGGCATTGATTTAAACCTTATTCCTGTATTTATTGAAGTCGTCCGCTGCGGCAGTATGGCAAAAGCCTCGTTGCGTCTGGAGATGTCCCGTCCTGCGGTGAGCCTGGCGTTGAAACGCTTTAATCAACTGTTTGATGAACCGTTATTTTTCCGCAAAGGTTTATATCTTGAACCCACGAAAAACGCGTTAGCGTTAACCAGCTCGCTGGAAATATTAATGGGTGATATTCACGATAATATTGCAGCGGTGAATTCCGCGAGAAATAAAACCCCGGCACAGAACGCACCGGGGCTGGGAAATATTATGCCGCAGTCTGAGCCGTCACTTTAAACGATGACATGGCTTCCATCAGCTGACGCGACTGCTCCTCAAGAGAGCGGGTCGCTGCGGAGGATTGCTGCACCAGCGCCGCATTCTGCTGCGCGGTTTCATCCATCTGGTTCACCGCAATATTCACCTGCTCAATGCCGCGGCTCTGCTCCTGAGACGCGGTAGCAATTTCACGCATCAGTTTGGTCATGCGCAGCACTTCTGTTGCGATCTCGTCCATCGTTTCGCCCGCCTGCTGGGCCAGCTCGCTGCCCTCATTAACGTGGGTCTGCGAATCGCTGATAAGAGAGCGGATCTCTTTCGCCGCGTCGGCGCTGCGGCTGGCAAGGTTTCGCACTTCACCCGCGACAACGGCAAACCCGCGCCCCTGCTCGCCCGCACGCGCCGCTTCCACGGAGGCGTTCAGCGCCAGAATGTTGGTCTGGAAGGCGATACCGTCAATCACGCTCAGAATATCGGCGATGCGCGCCGAGCTGCCGGAGATATCGCGCATTTTTTCAATCACGTAGCAGACCATCTCGCTGCCGTGATCGGCGGTGTCGGAAACGGACTTCGCCAGCTGGTGCGCCTGTTCGGCGTTATCGGCGTTGAGCTTCACCGTGGCGGTGATCTGCTCCATGCTGGCGGCGGTCTGCTCCAGCGACGTGGCGGTGGATTCGGTGCGCTCGGCAAGATCCCGGTTCCCCTCCGTCAGCTCGCGGCTGCCGGTGTCAATTTGCGAGCTGGCATCGCGAACCCGCAGGACCGAGCTCATCAGCGACTGACGCATCTCCTCGATTGCCGCGTTGAGGCGATTAAACTCCTGGCTCGCCGGGGCATTCAGCGCATGGGTTAAGTCTCCCGCCGCCACGTTCTCCAGCTGCGAAATGGACGCTGACAGCGGCTTAAGCAGCATATGGCGCAGCACCAGCCAGGCGAGGACGATTATGCCCGCCGTCAGCAGCGCGGCGACGATAATCAGGATCAGTACGCGGGTTTTACTCGCCTGCACGGCACTCACTTCCGCCTGGCCTCGCGCTTCGCTCCATTTCTGAAACGCCTGCATATCGTTATCAAACTGCTTTGCCAGCGGGATCAGCGTGTTCTCCAGCAGATCGTAATAGCTGTCCGCGCTCTGGTCATTCAGGGTTTTCAGCATCGGGTTGATCCCCTGCTGGTTGTACGTCGCCAGGCTGGCCGCCACGTTATCGAGGAGCTGTTGTCCCTGCTCGTCAGCCACGCCGCCGTCGATCACGCCTTTCAGCGTTTTCTGGGCCAGGGCAACTTCCTGATTGATGTTTTTTACCGCTTTGGCCGCATCGTCCAGCATGCCGATTTCCATCATTCGGACGGCCTGGCCCGCCTCATTGCGTGCGCGCAGGATCAGCGTATAGCCTGAATTAAGCTGCACCATCTGCTCACCCTGAAGGTGATTAATACGCTGCAGTGAAGAAGAACTCTGTGTGAGGGCATAAATGCCAATGCCGCTGACAATTAGCAGCAGAAGGGTCATAACGGCCAGTAAAGAGAGCAAGCCGGTACGAATCGATAGCGTTTTAAGCATGATATTATTTCCGGTAGCGAGATATTTCTGGGCATAAAAAAAGAGTATCGGCCGCTACCGGAAAATGTTTAGAGTTTAAGCAATTTCAGCATGTTATCGCTCTGTTATCGATGTGTTCACGCGGGTAACTGGTGAGCTTTGCCGGTTCTCCCAGAGCACCGTCAGGCCACGCTGCAGGGCGATAAAAATAAACAGCAGGATGCCAATGGCGATTTTCGTCCACCATGAGCTGAGCGTGCCGTCGAAGTTGATGTAGGTTTGTATCAGCCCCTGGATCGCCACGCCGAACAAAGTGCCCAGCACCGTCCCTACCCCGCCGCTGAGCAGCGTGCCGCCAATGACGACCGAAGCAATGGCATCCAGCTCCACACCTACACCTGCAAGGGCATAGCCCGCCTGGGTATACACTGAGAAGACAATACCCGCCAGCGTCGCCAGGCCGGTCGAAAGCATATAGATGCGGATGGTGGTGCTGCGGGTGGAGATCCCCATCAGGTTTGCCGACGTAGCGTTCCCGCCAATGGCGTAAACCTGATTGCCGAACCGGGTGCGGTGGGCGAGGAAAATGCCAATCACCACCACGCCCAGCATCAGCAGCCCCATCGCGCTTAAACGACCGCCGCCGGGGATCTTCCACGCCAGGCTGGAGAGCGTGTCGTAGACCGGGTGGTTAATCGGGATCGACTCCTCCGACACCAGATAGCTCACCCCGCGCAGGAAGAACATCCCGGCAAGCGTAATGATAAACGCCGGAATTTTCAGCGCGTCAATCAGCAGCCCCATAAAGGCGCCAAACGCGCAGCCCATCGCCAGCACCAGTGGAAACGCCACCAGCGGAGAGATCCCCCAGAAACCGATCGCCTTTGCGAGGAACACGCCCGTAAACGCGATCACCGATCCGACGGAGAGATCGATCCCGCCGGAGAGGATCACAAAGGTCATGCCGACGGCAATAATGCCTAAAAAGGCGTTGTCCGTCAGAATGTTGCAGATCACGCGCGTCGAGGCAAAACCGGGGAACTGAGCGAGGCAGTAGAGATACCCCAGCACAAACACGCCCAGCGTGATCATTAACGGTAAATTACGTTTTATCATGGCCACGGATCCCCTTAATGATGCTGACAAAGCGCGGCGACTGGACGATCAGCACGCAGAGCACGACCACCGCTTTCACCACCTGGTTGAGTTCCGGCTGGAATCCCGAGAGCAGGATCCCGGTGTTCATGCCCTGAATGATCAGCGCCCCCACCACCGAAAGCAGCAGGTTAAAGCGCCCACCCATCAGCGACCCGCCGCCGATCACCACCGCGAGGATCGCGTCCAGCTCCAGCCATAGCCCGGCGTTGTTGGCATCGGCCCCGCGAATATCCGCCGCGACGATGACCCCGGCAATGGCGGCGCAGACGCCGCTCAGCACGTAAGTCAGCATCACCATCAAGCGGGTATTGACCCCGGCGTTGCGCGCGGCGCGGATGTTGATCCCCACCGCTTCAATAAACATCCCGAGCGCCGTTTTGCGGGTAAAGAGCCAAACGATAACCAGCGTCACGAGGGCAATAATCACCGGCGTCGGGAAGAACAGAAGGTTGCCGCTACCGAGCCACGCCAGGCTCGGCGAGTTAAAGGTGACAATCTGTCCGGAGGTAATCAGCTGCGCCACCCCGCGCCCGGCCACCATCAAAATGAGGGTAGCGACGAAGGGCTGTATTTTCAGCACCGCCACCAGAATGCCGTTCCATAATCCAGCCAGCACGCCGGTGCCTAAGGCCGCCAGCAATACCACCGGCAGGCTGTGTCCGGCGACGGTCATGGAGGCTGCCGTGGCCCCAGCGATGGCCATGACCGCGCCGACGGAGAGGTCAATCCCGCCGGTGGCAATCACCAGCGTCATCCCGATGGCCAGCAGCGCCACGGGGGCAGCGCGGTTTAAAATATCGATCGGGCTGCCAAACAGGCGGCCATCCTGAACAATAATCTGGAAGAAGTGCGGTGCGACAAGGCTGTCTACCAGCAGTACCACCAGCAGCGCCGCAATTTGCGGCGTGCCGGTTGGCCAGTTAAAGCGGCGCTTTGACTCACCGGTTTGCGAAAGCGAACGGGACATCACGATTCACTCCTTACGCCGCGATGGCATTCATGATTGCCGGAACGGACAGTTTATCCAGCGGGATCTCTGCCACCTGTTTGCGATCGCGCATGATGATGACGCGATCGGCATAGCCCACCAGCTCTTCCAGCTCGGAGGAAATGACCAGCAGCGCCAGCCCGTCCGCACAGAGCGTTTCGATAAGCCGGATAATTTCGGCGTGCGCGCCCACGTCGATACCGCGCGTCGGCTCGTCGAGGATCAGGAACTGGGGTTTGGTCAGCAGCCAGCGGGAGAGCAGCACCTTCTGCTGGTTACCACCGGAGAGAAATTCAATCGGCTGTTCCGCGCTCGGGGTGCGAATCCCGAGCTGGCGGATAAAGCGCTCGGCGATGGCGTTCTGCTCTTTACGGGGGATCGGGCGCAGCCAGCCGCGCTGTGCCTGAAGCGCCAGAATGATGTTTTCCCGTACCGAGGCAGCGGCAATAATACCGTCCGTTTTCCGGTCTTCAGGGCAGAAGCCGACGCCCAGACAGGAGGCCTGATGCGGCGATCGCAGCGTTTGCGGTTTGCCCTTGATCAGCGCGGTGCCGCTGTCGGCGGGCTTGATCCCGAAGATCACCTCGGCGGTTTCGGTCCGGCCTGATCCTAACAGACCCGCCAGCCCGACAATTTCGCCGGGACGCACTTCCAGATTAAACGGCGCGATAGTTCCTTTTTTACCGTAATCGTTGAACGCGGCGACCGGTTTCTCGCTTAGCAGCGTGCGGCCCGCGCGCTGGAGGGCGTTGGTCTCCAGCTCGCGGCCCAGCATCATTTTTACCAGCTCGATCTGCGGCAGCTCGCGGGTTTCGCGGCAGCCGACAAAGCTGCCGTTGCGCAGCACCGTGATGCGATCGCTCACCTCGTACACCTGATCGAGGAAGTGCGTGACGAAGATCAGGCTCACGCCCTGATCGCGCAGCTGGCGCATCAGGGTAAAGAGCATCTCCACTTCCTGGGTATCGAGGCTGGCGGTGGGTTCATCGAGGATCAGCACCTTCGCAGAGAGATCGATCGCACGACAGATGGCGACGATCTGCTGCATCGCCACGGAAAAGCGATTCAACGGCTCGCGAACGTCGAGGGAGAAGCCGTACGATTCCATCAGCTTCGTGGCGCGCGCCTCCATCTCTTTGCGGCGCAGCAGGCCAAAACGGCGTGGTTCACGGCCAATAAACAGGTTATCCGCCACCGACATATTCGGCAGCAGGTTCACTTCCTGGTACACCGTCCCGATCCCCAGCTGTTGGGCATGGGCGGTATTTTTTGGCGAAATGGCGTTGCCTTCCAGCCAGATGGTGCCGCGATCGGCGTGATAAACGCCGGTCAGGGATTTAATCAGCGTCGATTTCCCCGCACCGTTCTCGCCCAGCAGCGCCATGATCTCACCGCGCCGCAGGCTAAAATCCACGCTATCCAGCGCCTTTACGCCGGGGAAGAATTTGCTTAAGCCCTCTGTGCGGAGGATTTCCTGGTGTTGATCATTATTCATATGTCCTCCCCTCACCCTGACCCTCTCCCCGGAGGGGAGAGGGGACTCTTCGTGCCAATGGTTAAGTCCCTGCACCACCCCGCATTTTTCCCTCTCCCCTCCGGGGAGAGGGCTAGGGTGAGGGGCGCTGCGGGGCTTAGTAGCCCATATTTTTCTTCTTCTCTAACTCTTCTTTTGCCGTATCCGGCAGGTAGAGCGTGGATTTGGTGACCGTCACCTTCTCAGGCATCGTGCCGTCTTTCTTGAATTTCTCCAGCGCATCGAATGCTGGGCCCGCCATGTTCGGCGTCAGCTCGACGCTGGCGTTGGCTTCACCGTCGATCATCGCTTTGTAGATGTCCGGCACGCCGTCGATAGAGCCGGTGAGGATATCTTTGCCCGGCTTCAGGCCCGCTTCTTTAATCGCCTGAATTGCCCCGATCACCATGTCATCGTTGTGGGCGTAAACCATGCAGATGTTCTTGCCGTTGTTTTCAGCCTTGATAAAGCTCTCCATAACCTCTTTACCTTTACTGCGGGTAAAGTCGCCGGACTGGGAGCGGATGATCTTGATGTTTGGCGCTTTAGCGATGGCTTCGGCAAACCCTTTCTTACGATCGATGGCCACGCTCGCGCCGACGGTACCCTGCAGCTCAACGACGTTACACGGCTTACCGTCGACCTGTTTCACCAGCCAGTCGCCAATCAATTGCCCTTCAAGCACGTTGTTGGCGGTGACGGTGGTCATATAGAGAGATTTGTCTTTGACATCGATGGAACGGTCGAGCAGGAAGACCGGAATTTCAGCGTCTTTCGCTTCCTTCAGAACCGGTTCCCATCCCGTCGCTACGACCGGAGCAATAAAGATGGCATCCACGCCCTGGGCGATAAACGAGCGCACGGCTTTGATCTGGTTTTCCTGCTTTTGCTGACCATCGGCGATTTTCAGGGTGATGCCGCGTTTCTGAGCCTCGCTTTTCGCAACGTTGGTTTCTGCTGCACGCCAGCCGGATTCAGAGCCAACTTGCGAAAAACCTACGGTTAAAGGGGCGGCCATCGCCATAGACGACATGGCTGCCGAAACTGCTGTAACAAGAAGTAAGCGCTTCCACATATGAGCGTCCTCGTAGGGGTGTTTATTGTTGGTTAAAAGATGTTCTGCGAAATGACTATAGCTAATGAAATATGTAACGAATTGCGTTACATCACACTTCAGAAAAGTGAATAAAACGTTAATCACAAGTTTGTAATCGCTTTCATTTCACCATTAAAAATGCGGCTGAGTTTATGGATTTTCCTGTCATGGAATCGGTCTGAAAAGTGGCGCGAGCGAGGAGAGAAAGCGAAAACAGGCGGAGACATTCAGCGTGAGTTGGCTATAATACCTGCCACTTGTTTACCATCCATTTTAAAGGACACCGACATGAGCTTACTCAACGTCCCAGCGGGTAAAGAACTGCCAGAAGACATCTACGTAGTTATCGAAATCCCGGCCAACGCAGATCCGATCAAATACGAAGTGGACAAAGAGAGCGGCGCCCTGTTCGTAGACCGTTTCATGTCTACCGCGATGTTCTATCCGTGCAACTACGGTTACATCAACCACACCCTGTCTCTGGACGGTGACCCGGTTGACGTGCTGGTCCCAACGCCATACCCGCTGCAGCCAGGCGCTGTTATTCGCTGCCGTCCAGTTGGCGTCCTGAAGATGACCGACGAATCCGGTGAAGATGCGAAGCTGGTTGCGGTCCCGCACACCAAGCTGAGCAAAGAGTACGATCACATCAAAGATGTGAACGACCTGCCAGAGCTGCTGAAAGCGCAGATCACTCACTTCTTCGAGCACTACAAAGACCTCGAAAAAGGCAAGTGGGTTAAAGTTGACGGCTGGGACAACGCAGAAGCGGCGAAAGCAGAAATCATCGCCTCTTTCGAACGCGCTGCTAAGAAGTAATTCTTACTGCTGCTAAGGCACAAAAAACAACGCCACCTCACGGTGGCGTTGTCGTTTTTCAGTACTGGTCTCTGTCTAACCAGTTACCGCTTACAATCCGCGTTAACCCGTCGACCGGACGCTGGTAGACATACATCCACGCGCTTCCGTACGGCGTCTGGATCAACTGGCGAGCGTATTCACCGCCCCTGGTGCGCAAGGCATCAAGTTCGGCAAGTGTAGCATTATCAATACGATAAACTTCACCCTGTACTGTTCCTTCGCCGGGAACCGCGCCTGGATAGTGGCCCAGGCTGTACAACTGGTAGTTCTCAATATTGTAATTCCCCAGTAGCTGGGCATTGGTCATCCAGTGACTGTTGCCTTGCCTGGTTCGTAAACTGCCGTAGACAAATATTCGCATTGCTAAAACTCAAACTGATAGAGCAGATCAAGTGCCTGGTCTACGCCGGACACTGCTTCCAGATATAGCTTAGGCATCAGGCGATAGCGTAACGTGAGTGTTGCCAGTGAGTCAAAGATCCCCACACCATATTTTACCTGCAGACCCGGCAGTACATAGCCGCTGACCACCACCTGCGAGGAGTCACCCACGCCCTGGGTGTCGAGCGCCAGGTTGCTTACGCCGAACGTCTCGCCGATTTTACCCACAACCTGCCCACTTTGTGCAACCCCCAGACCGACTAACATCGAGGTCATCGCCGCGCTGTCGCTCTGACCGCTGTCCAGACCTTGTCCACGCAGCAGATAAGAGAGGGCTTCCTGCTGCGACATCGCCGGGTCAGAGAAGATCTCCGCCTTCGGTTCGTCGGCGGAACCGGTAACGCGAACGCCAGCAATAACGTCGTTTTCCGTCGCTTCCGGGTTACGAATCGCTTCGATATTCAACAACGGCTGATCCGGTGGACCGGAGAACAGCAGCTCGCCTTTGCGCACAATCAGATCCTGACCATAGGCATGGAAACGCCCTTCAGGAATATTGATCTGCCCGTTGAGGCCAAGTCCTTGTTTATCCTGCGCCACTTTCAGGTCGCCCGTGAGCCTCGCCTTCAGCCCAAACGCATCCAACCGCACGTTATTTCCCACGTGCACGATAAGGTTACTATTAATCGGTATGCCAGCGCTCTTCTCTTCAACGGGTTTCAGATTTTCATTGAGCATAACTTCATCACTGGAGACGCCGACCGCGCTTTCCGGCACCTCGTGAACCACGATGCGCGCCCATGGAACGTCCACGCGGCCATCCAGAGTGAAGAGACTTGGCGTCGCCTCAAAGACCACATCAGGCGAGACGTCCAGGCGCACCATTGGCGGTACGGTGATGCGTACCCGGCTCCCCTTCGCCGCGATGCGGGCGCGCCAGTTATCGATCTGGCTCCAGTCCGCGTCGCCGCTCAGGTTGATTTGCCCCTGCTGGGTGAGCACCGAGCCGCTCAGCGTCGAGCTCATACCATTGAAGTTCATCGCAATCTGGCTGGGCTGCATATCGAACGGCATGAAGTTACCGTCGATATCCACCCCGCTGAGGCGCAGCTGGCCGAACAGCTGCGGGCTTTGCGCGTTGCCCGCCAGGCGCAGGTTGGCATTCACCATGCCCTCGGCTTTTTCCCCGCGCGCGAAAATCGGGTTCACCATCGCCAGGTTGAAGTTGCGGATATTGACGTTACCGCCCAGATTGCGCCGCCCCTGCGGATCGGTGATCTGTATCTGCCCGTCCATCTGACCATTGTTGGTCAGACGGATAAGCCACCCCAGCTCCGCACGGTTGTTATGCAGATCGGCGTTCAGGTTCAGGGTATCGAAGGCCACCGGCAGCGGCGCGTCGTTCACCTCCTGCGTCACCTTCACGTTGCGCCCGGAGAGCGTGACGCTGCCCTGTGGCAGCCCCTCTTTGGTGGTGTCCCAGGCTACATCGGCTTTTCCGCTGAAGACGCCGCTGGCCTGCGTGGTATCCGGCATAAATGGCTTCAGCATCGCCAGATCGAAGCGGTTGAGGTTGATCTGCGCACGCCCTTCCGCGCCCGCATCAATGGTCTGCGGCACGCAGAGTTCCGCGTTCGGGTTAGTCCAGCAGTGTGGCCCGATGCTGATCTTCTGCTCGGCGTTGCGGTAGTCCAGCGCGATGGAGCGTGACAGCGCCAGCGGACCCACCGGGGTGTTGAAACGAGTATTGTCCAGCGTCCCTTTCCAGCGTTCTTCCTTGCGGTCGAAGCTGCCGGTCAGGTGCAGCTGGCCGGAGACGGGCTCACCCTGCACGCGCAGCTGGAGATCGTGCTGCTTCTCGTTCCCTTTGGCGTCCAGAGTGACCAGGTTAATGTTCACGTCCGGCTGAGAAATACGCTCCACGCGCAGGTTCAGGTTGCCGCCGATCTGATCGGTGGATTTCACATCCCCTTCCACGCGAACGCGGGCAACGCTCAGCTCCTGCCAGCGCAGGTTATTGGCGGTGATATCCGCCAGCAGCTGCGGCGCGTCTACGGTGCCGCGCACTTTCACGAGTCCTTTCGCCGTGCCGCCCAGACCCGGCAGAGCGTTATCCAGATTCGGCGCGTCGATGGTGGCGTCCAGATTGAGATCTTTCACCCCCAGCTCGCCTTTGATATCCGCCGTGTTGCGGCCCAGCGCCACGTGCAGCCCCGGGATAATCCACTGCAGGTAGCTGTTGCCCTTCACCGAGCCTTCAACATTTACCTTGTTCTGCTTCACGTTCCCGGTGAGCTTGATTTCCGGCACATCCATCTGCCACGTGCCGCCGTAGAGGCTGCCGCGGGTTTTGATAAGGCCATCCAGCTTTGACGGCCAGTCTGGCACCTCTTTGGCGGTGTTAATCCCCGTCAGCTTCAGCTCGCCGCGCCAGCTGATTGCCTGCTGCCAGTCGAGCAGGGCAGTCAGCTCGGTTTTGCCTTCCAGCGCCGCGACGGTCAGCTTATCGAGGTTAACCTGCTGTTCGTTACCCTTCGCATCCAGCGTAATGTTCGCGGGCGGCACGCCCTGCCCCTTCACCGCGGTGCGGAACGAGAGCGTGTAGTCGGTCATCTTGCCGCTCAGCTTCAGCTTCAGATCGTCGGCCTGATACTGTTTTTCGCCGGTGAACGGCCAGTAAAGCTGCTTGCTGACAACCTCCAGATTGAGCGGCAGCCCGGCTTCCGCCAGCTGCGTTTGCGCGCGGAGGGTCATGTCTACCGGGCCGGAGAGATTCACCCCGACATCCAGCTTCTCGCGCAGCGCGCCGCCCACTTTGACCTTCACCTTTTCGCCCTTGAGCGGATCGATGTTGAGTGCGCTATTTAGGGTGATATCCACCGGCCAGTTGTCGCGCAGCAGGGCGTTGCCTGACGCATTCACCGAGCCCTGGTTGGTGTTGATATCGAGCGCGTCGAGCTTCATGTTGCCGTCAATGCTGCTGACTTTCAGCAGCATGTTGAAGACCGTCAGATCGGTATCGCCGGTCAGGCGCAGCTGCTCGCCTTTAAACTCCTCAATGTTGAGGTTCAGCGGCAGATGAACGTCAGTCATTTCAGGCAGGACTGGCTTCGAGAAGAGATCTTTCAGCGTTTCGCCCAGCGGCTTCTCTTGCGGCTGCGGGTTCTGGATCTTCGGCTCGACGATCTCTTCCTGCGCCACATCCGCCACTTTCGGCAGCGCGATCAGCAACCCCTGCAGGGACGTTGGCGTCAGGGTGAGGTTTTTCTCCTGCCAGCGCAGGCCGGAGGTGAAATCCATTACGGACACGGTGGTGTCGTCGATTTTGATATTGACGTTATCCAGCGCCACCCGATAGAGCGCGATCGGGTACGGGGTGGAGAGATTCAGCGGGCCGCTGTCCTCTTCCTCAACCGGCGCAGACTCCGGCATTTTCTTTGAATCTATCGCTACGTTAACGTCTTTTAGCGACAGATCGTTAACGCAGAGCTTGCTGTCCCGCAGACAGCCCAGCTTCACCGCGAGGTGGAATTCCCCGGCGTTCACCGCCACGCCCGGCTGCTCGTAGCGAATGTTCTTCAGACGCAGATCGCGCCAGCCGCCCGTCACCTGACCAATTTCCAGCCCCGGCACCCAGCGGTTCGCGGCGTTAAACAGCAGATGGAGCCCGGTCGTCGTTCCCACCAGAAACGCCACCGTACCGAGCAGCAGTACGATAAAAATCAGTACCCCGAGGCTTATTTTCTTCCATAAACTCATAATTCTGGCCCCAGACCGATGTAAAACTGTAATCCGTGTTCTTCTTTGTCGCCGACCGGCACGGCGAAGTCGAGCTTGATGGGCCCGACGGGTGACTGCCAGCGTACGCCCACGCCTGCACCGGTTTTAAAGTCGCTGCGGCGAATATCGCTCACCGCTTCGCCGCCGTCGACGAACATGGCCCCCCACCATTTGCCGCTGACGTTGTACTGGTACTCCAGCGAGCCGGTCGCCAGTTTGGAAGCACCGATCAGCTTGCCGTCATCGTCTTTAGGTGCAATGGATTTGTATTTGTAGCCGCGAATGCTGCGGTCACCCCCGGCGAAGAAGCGCAGGTCCGGCGGAACCTTGTCGAAGTCGCCGGTTTCAATCCAGCCGAGATTGCCGCGCATCACAAAGCGGTGTTTGTCATACAGCGTGCGGATCCAGACGTTTTGTGCCTGAATTACCGAGAAATCCACGTCAGAACCCCACATGGTGTTGGAGTAATCGATGGAGTAGCGCTGCGAGTCGCCCCAGGTCGGCATCAGGCCACCGCGGGAGCGGGTGCGGCTGATCATCACCCCGGGATAGAGCAGCATGGTGGTGTTGGTGACGTTGGCCTGGGTAAAGTGGTCCAGGCTCCAGCGCAGGTTAATCGCGCGCTGCCAGCCGCTGGAGAGATCCCAGTAACGGGACACCGCAAGCGTAGTGGAATCGGACTCGGTGTCGTTCAGATCGGTGCGCTTAAAGCCCCCCTGGACCAGGTAGTACTGCTCAAGAGGATTTTTCAGCAGCGGCATTTTATAGCTGAAATCGAGCTGCTGTTCCGGCGCGGAAATGCTGGCGCTGGTGGTCAGGCTGTGACCGTAGGAGTTCATCCACGGCTTTTTCCAGGTGGCCTTTACGCGCGGGCCGACGTCTGTCGAGTAGCCAACACCGGTCTCAATGGTGTTCTCGGTGCGCGGCGAAACAACGCCATGCAGCGGCAACACCTTGGTTTTGCGAGACTTATCAAATTCCGGTGCGACAACCACGGAGTTAAACCAGCCGGTAGCGGAGAGACGACGGTTCAGCTCCGCCAGATCGCTTGACTGGTAGTAATCGCCTTTTTTGAACGGCACGAGGTTTTGCAGATACTCTTCACGAATTTGCGAGCCTTCAAACGTGACATCGCCAAAGCGGTAGCGTTCGCCGCTGTCGTAGTCGATATCCCAGAAGGCCTGGCGTCGCTCCAGCGCGATGCCCAGCTGGCTTTTATTGAACTGGCTGTCGAAGTAGCCCTTGCGCAGGGAGACGCTCGTCAGCTCTTTTTTGAAGTGGTCGTAGTCACCGTGGTTGAGCACGGTGCCGATTTTCGGCCGCGTGCTGAGCAGGTCCAGATAGTCACGATCGGTACGCGCGCCGCCGCGCAGGATGACGTTCGTGCCGCCAATCAGCACCGGCTCGCCCGGTGAGACGCGGGCAATAAGCACCTGACGCCCCTTCTTTGGCGGCGGGCGAAGATCGAAATCAATAGTGGGTTCGTAATAACCCAGCGCTTTTAGCCCTTCACGGATCGCGTCATCCACGCGCGCGCGAAAACGCCGGTCCGGCGTCACCTCATCGCTCTGGATGGTCGACAACTGCGCACGCACGTTTTTTTCCAGCGTCCCGGATAACCCCTCAACCTGCAAACGGACATTCGCCGCGCTGGCAACCCCGCTTGTCAGCAACACACTGACTAAACATAACTGGCGGATTTTTGTCACGTTTTCTCCTGAATATCCCTTTTCCACCCTGGAAGCAAATGAAGTGCCGCTGTGCGGCAAAATACGGCCTGGAAGCCAAAAACCCAAATCGTGGGTTGAAAACGGGTGTAACACCCAAATATTTCTTATGATTAAATCTAGTCTCATTCAGCGCATTTATTGTGTTCAATTAAACGCTTCGTGACAACCTTAACCGAAACATCGCACCCCGGGAGGCCCCATCGTGAGTTTATTCGACAAAAAGCATCTGGTTTCACAAGCTGATGCATTACCGGGACGCAACACCCCTATGCCTGTGGCGACCTTACACGCCGTCAATAACCATTCAATGACCAACGTTCCTGATGGAATGGAAATCGCCCTGTTCGCCATGGGCTGCTTCTGGGGCGTTGAACGCCTCTTCTGGCAGCTGCCCGGCGTTTACAGCACCGCGGCCGGCTACACGGGCGGTTACACGCCGAATCCAACCTACCGCGAAGTCTGCTCCGGCGAAACCGGTCATGCAGAAGCGGTCCGCGTGGTTTACGACCCTGCGGTCATTAGCTACGAGCAGCTCCTGCAGGTCTTCTGGGAAAACCACGACCCGGCGCAGGGCATGCGTCAGGGCAACGACCACGGTACGCAGTACCGCTCGGCGATTTATCCGCTCACGCCTGAGCAGGATGCCGCCGCCCGCGCCAGTCTTGAACGTTTCCAGCAGGCCATGCGTGAGGCGGGCGATACGCGCGACGTGACGACAGAAATCACCACCGCAAAACCGTTCTACTACGCCGAGGACGATCACCAGCAGTATCTGCATAAAAACCCGTACGGCTACTGCGGTATCGGGGGCATTGGCGTCTGCCTGCCGCCACAGCTGGCCTGATTACCGCTCCAGCGCCACGCGAGCCGCGTGGCGCGTCGCATTGCTGACCGAACCGTAATCCATCACCTTTCCCTGTAGCAGCAGGTTAAAGACCGGCGCCTGCGGTCGGTTGAGCCGCGTTTGCAGCAGATGCACGGCTTCAATCCCCAGCTCGCGGCAGGGCACCGTCACGCCCGTGATCGGTTTTTCCAGACGGTGCGCTAAGTTCCATGCAAAATCGGTCGTAACGAGTGAAATGTCTTCCGGAATGCGTAGCCCGTGACGCGTCAACGCCCCGATCACCCCTTCCACCATGCTGGTACTGTTGGGGAAAATCACCTCCGGCCACTGGGATCTGTCATGACTCATCAGCCACGCGTCCAGCGCCCGTTCGGCCTCCTCAGCGGTAAACCACTCCGTCACCAGCAAATCACGCTGGGGATCAAAAGCCACGTGAAAATGGCGGTACGCCTCTTTGATGCCGTCCAGGCGCGCATACAGCGTTTCTCGTCGCAGGCAGGTGAGCGTGAGCACACGGCGATGCCCCTGCTCAAAAAGGTACTGCATGGCGGTGAAGCCAATCGCCCGGTGATCGGGTGAGACGGCATCCAGCATCCTATCCCGGTCAACGGAATTAATTAACACGCAGGGCTTATTCAGCGTGCTGGCAAGTTTAAATATGGTGGAATCATCAGTTCCAATAATAATTATCGCGTTAATATTCTTCTGGCTTGCCTTTTCCATAAAGACTTTCACATCGGCGTGCTGCTCTTCTAAACCACAGCAGGTGACCCACACGTTGTGTCGCGCGCAGGCTTCAGCAATTCCTTTCGTCACTTCCAGATAAAAAATATCCCCGCGTCCCTGAAAGGTTCTTTCTGGTGCAAAAACAGCGATACCGTTAATTAATAGTCTTCCGCTCGCCATGGACTCCAGGACGCCTAATTCTCTGGCGGTGCGAACGATCGCCTCCCGGGCTTTATCGCTGGTATACGACTTGCCGCTTAATACCCGCGACACGGTACTGACGGAATAGCCCGTCAGGGCCGCAATTTCCTCCATTTTTAACCTGCCAGGCATAGTGTGACCTCGCTCTCATTCAGTTTTTGCAAATATTTGCAGAAACAGTCTATTGATTTTAAAACTAAATTTCAGAAAGCCTGGAAATTACTTAATCACCTTGCGAGTATTCTCACAAAAACACATTGTCGCTGCGGCTCGCCTTTCCTATTTTCCGGTCATCACTTCTTTTCAACTGAAATTAAGGTGTGACATGGAGAAGGTACGTTTTGGCATTATTGGAATAGGTAATATCGGTACGGTCCACGCGCGCTATTTACTGGCGGGTACCGTCAGCGACGCCTGCCTGGCGGCGGTTTGCGATAATGCACCGGAAAAGCACCCGGCCATTCGCCAGTTGGTCGGCACCCTCCCGTTATTCAGCGACGCGCAGGAGATGCTCCAGAGCGGGCTTATCGACGCGGTGATTGTCGCCACGCCGCACTACGAGCATCCGCGCCTGTCGATGCTGGCGATGCGTAACGGCATCCATACCCTGTGTGAAAAACCGGCGGGCGTGTATACGGCGCAGGTGCAGGAGATGAACGCCTGCGCCCGGGAGTGCGGCGTGGTGTTCGGCATCATGTATAACCAGCGCCCGAATCCGCTCTACCAGAAGGTGAAAGATCTTATCGACAGCGGCGAGCTGGGTGAGATCCGCCGCTCCAACTGGATCATTACCAACTGGTATCGCTCGCAGAGCTACTACAACTCCGGCGGCTGGCGCGCCACCTGGAAAGGCGAAGGCGGCGGCGTGCTGCTCAACCAGGACCCGCACCAGCTCGATCTCTGGCAGTGGCTGGTGGGCATGCCGGTCCGCCTGCGCGCGTTCTGCCAGTTTGGCAAGCATCGCGATATCGAAGTGGAAGACGAGGTCACCGCCTACGCGGAGTACGCCAATGGCGCGACCGGCGTGTTTATCACCACCGTGGCGGAAACGCCGGGCACTAACCGGCTGGAAATCGTCGGCGACTGCGGCAAGGTGGTCGTCGAAGAGGGCAAGCTGCGCTACTGGCGGCTGCGCGAATCCGAAACTGCCTTCAACGCCCGCTGGCAAAACGGTTTTGGTGAACCCGAATGCTGGGAGGTCACGATCCCCGTCGCCCCGGAATGCAGCGAACACCACGTGATTACCGCCAACTTCTCTGCCGCCATCCTGCGCGGCGAGCCGCTCATTGCGCCGGGTCTGGAAGGGATCCGCGGGCTGACGCTCTCCAACGCCATGCACCTCTCTACCTGGACAGACGACTGGGTCGATCTGCCGCTCAACGAGAAACAGTATCTGCGCCTGCTTCAACAGCGCATCAGCACTTCAGTGGCTAAAGAGACCGCCAGCGTCACGCTGGATGCCTCAGGCACCTGGTAACTCCGGAGATAAACGATGTTAAATGTCGCCATCGTGGGAACAGGGAATATCTCGCATAACCATATTCAGGGCTATTTGCAGTTTGGCCAGCGCTGTCGGATCGTCGCGCTGGTGGATATTTACCCGGAAAAAGCCCACGAGAAAAAAGCGCGCTACGGCCTGACGGACGCCCGCGTGTATGCAAGCCACCAGCAGATGCTGGCGTCTGAGCCGGATATCGACATTGTCGACGTCTGCACGCCGCCCTACGTTCACGCGGAAATTAGCATTGATGCGCTGCACGCCGGGTGCCACGTGCTGTGCGAAAAGCCGATGGCCGCCTCGCTGGAGGAGTGCGACGCGATGATCGCCGCGCAACAGGCCAGCGGCAAGATCCTCTCCATCATTGCCCAGAACCGCTTTACCGATGCCTTCTGGCGCTTAAAAGCCGCGCTGGACTCGGGGATCGCGGGCAAGGTTTGCCACGCGCAGGTGGATTCGTTCTGGTGGCGCGGGCATTGCTACTACGACCTGTGGTGGCGCGGCACCTGGGAAAAAGAGGGGGGCGGCTGCACGCTTAACCACGCTGTTCACCACATCGACGCCATGCAGTGGATGCTCGGCTTCCCGTCCGAGGTGGTGGCGATGATGACCAACGCGGCGCACGACAACGCCGAAGTGGAAGACCTGAGCGCCGCAATCTTCAAATACCCCGGCGGCGCGCTCGCGCAGCTTACCGCCTCGGTGGTGCACCACGGGGAAGATCAGAAAATCATCATTCAGGGTGAAAAGGCCCGTATCTCCGCCCCGTGGCAGGCCTTTTCCAGCGTGAGTGCCGATAACGGCTTCCCGCAGGAAACTAACGATTTTGAGCGAGAAGCACAGCTTAACGCCGTTTTTCAGGAGACGCCGAAGCTCAGGTGGACGCTGCACACCGGGCAGATTAATGACCTGCTTTATGCCATTGAGCACGGCACGGCGCCGTTAGTGGATGACCTGCAGGGCAAACGCTCGCTGGAGCTGATTACCGCCATTTATAAATCGGCCATTACTCGCGGTGTCGTCTCATTGCCCATTGGCCGCGACGACCCGTTTTACCGTACCGGCGGGATCAACGCCCTCGCCCCCCGTTTTTATGAGAAATCCGCAAGCGTCGCCAACTTCAGCGAAGTGGGCGCTATCCCTCTGGGCAAAGATCTGGATCGAGGAGTGTCAGCATGAACAAGAATGACGGAATGAACTACGCCCCGGTGGGCAAACCCCAGCCGGTGGTGCGCGAGGGGGAATTTGTGTTTGCCGCCGCCGCGCTCGATCACGGCCATATCTACGGCATGAGTAACGGCCTGATTGAAGCCGGGGCCACGCTGAAGTGGGTGTACGATCCCGACCCGGCGAAAGTAGATAAATTCCTTCAGCAGTATCCGCAGGCCAAAGCGGCGGACTCGCTGGACGCGATCCTTAACGACGACGAGGTGCGTCTGGTTGCGGGAGCCGCCATCCCGTCCGAGCGCTGTGCGATGGGGCTGAAAGCGATGGCCGCAGGCAAAGATTACTTCACGGATAAAGCGCCGCTCACCACCCTTGAACAGCTGGCGGACGCCAAAGCGATGGTGGAAAAAACCGGGAAGAAATACGCGGTGTACTACAGCGAACGTCTGCACGTGGAGAGCGCGGTTTTTGCCGGGCAACTGGTGCAGCAGGGCGCGATTGGCCGCGTGGTGCAAACCCTGGGAACCGGCCCGCACCGGGAAGGTACTGGTCGCCCGGACTGGTTCTACGATCGTCGCTACTTCGGCGGCATCCTGTGCGATATCGGCAGCCACCAGATTGAGCAGTTCCTGTTTTACACCGGAAACAACGAGGCCTCCGTGGTGGCAAGCCAGGTTCGCAACGTTAAACACCCGCAATACCCGGCCTTCGAAGATTTCGGTGACGCGATGCTCAAAGGGGAAAATGGCGCCAGCGGCTATTTCCGCTGCGACTGGTTTACGCCGGACGGGCTTTCTACCTGGGGCGATGGCCGTCTGACGCTGCTCGGTACCGAAGGCTATATCGAAATCCGGAAATATGTCGATCTCACCCGCGGCGAGCAGGATGTGGTTTACCTGGTCAATAAAGAGGGGGAATTCCGTTACCCGGTCGCCGGACAGGTCGGGTTCCCGTTCTTTGGCGAGCTGATCCTCGACTGCCTGAATCGTACCGAAAATGCCATGACGCAGGCTCACGCCTTTAAGGCGGCGGAACTCTGCGTGAAGGCGCAGATGCTGGCCAACGCGACGGCATAACGGGAGGTAACCATGACGATCCTGAACACGGCGGTTATCGGCGCCGGAGCCATTCACAGCTGCCATGTGAATGCTTTACGCCAGATCCCCAACGTTGCGCTGCGCGCGCTGGTAGACATCGACAGCGTCAAAGGACTGACGCTGGCGATGGCCTATCAGTGCCGCTTTTATCAGGATTACCGGGAAATGCTGCTGGATGATGCCATCGACGTTGTCCATATCTGCACGCCGCATTTTGAACATAAGCGCATGATCCTGGACGCACTTTCTGCCGGGAAACATGTGTTCTGCGAAAAACCGGTTGGGATGAACTGCAGCGAGCTCGGTGATATCGCCCGCGCCGCTGAGCAGGCTCCGGGCCTGCTTGGCGTGTGCTACCAGAACCGGCTCAACCCCACCAGCCTTCGCATCCGGCAGGCGCTGAGCGATGACGAGCTGGGGAAGATGCTTAGCGTGAAAGCGGTGCTGACGTGGTCACGCTCCGGCGCGTACTACACCGAAAGCCCGTGGCGCGGGCGGCTGGCAACGGAGGGCGGCAGCCTGCTGATCAACCAGGCGATCCACACCCTCGACCTGATGCAGTGGTTCGCCGGCGGCGTGACGCGTCTGAAGGGAGTGGTGGACATCGGAGAGCTGGCAGACGTGACCGAAGGGGAAGACAGCGCGATGGCGACGCTGCACTTTGCCAACGGCGCGCGCGGCCTGTTTTACGCCAGTAACTGCAATACCACGGATTCCCCTCTCTGGCTGGAGATCCACTGCGAACGGGGCTCGCTGCTGTTGAATGACAACGTGCTCTGGCGCATCACCCCAGGCGAGCGTCGCAGGCTGGTCAGCGATGATTCCCCTGACGGCTCGGTTAAAAGCTACTGGGGGCTGGGACATCAACAGGCGATCCGCCGTTTTTATCACGCCATTACTCACCCGGGAGAAACGGATTACACCGATATTCATGCAGCCGGAAAATCACTCACCCTTGTGGAGGCCATTTATCGCTCATCTCAATTAAGACAATGGATAGATATCAATAATTAGAACGTAATGTGTCGTCCAGCAGTAAATAAAAATACGACCTGAACAACAGGTTAATCATTACCCTACACTGGATATAATTATGGTCAAACCAACTGAACGTAGAGTTGGTTATGGCGTAGCGCTTGGCTACGGCGTAACCGATCTGTTTGGCGGAGGCGCTTTCGCCATTATCAGCACCTGGCTGCTATTTTTTTACACCACCTATTGCGGGCTCTCGGTTATTGAAGCCGGTTCAATATTTGCGATTGCCCGCGTCATTGATGCACTCTTAAGCCCGATTATGGGTTATATCACCGATAATTTCGGCGATACCTGGCTGGGACGTAAATTTGGCCGCCGCCGCTTCTTTATATTGCTCAGCTCCCCATTAATGTTTTTGTATGCCCTGCTGTGGCTGACGGATATGGGCTACTGGTATTACCTGGGCACCTATCTCTCGATTGAACTGCTGTCGGCGATGGTGCTGGTTCCGTGGGAGACGCTGGCGGCGGAAATGACAAACCGCTATGAAGAGCGTAGCCGCCTCTCTGGCGTGCGCATGATCTGCTCTCAACTCGGCGGTTTTCTTGCGGTGTCCGTTCCCGGCGTGATTATGCAGTTCACGGGCAAAGACAATCCATTTACCTATACCCTCACCGGGCTGATATTTTCCTGCGTATTCTGCATTGCGGTATTTATTACCTGGTACACCACCTGGGAGGCAAAAGATGTGCCGCAGGAGTCCGATTTTAAAGTAGATACCCAGCGCAGCAGCGGGCTACTTAATCACCTGAAATATCTGGTCCTGGATCTCTTTTCTTCATTCCGTATTCGCGCGTTTCGCCTGCATATCATTATTTATATCTTTTCGTTTACGGCGATGGACGTATTCGGCTCGGTGTTTACCTATTATGTTGTCTATTGCCTGAGCCAGGATGCAGCAGCAGTTTCCGGCTGGCTGAGCATTGCCGCCTTCGCCTCGGTGCCTGGCACGTACGGGTTTATGCTGCTGCTGAACCGGCTAAACGTCACTCCCTCCGCTGCCCTGCGCTTCTCCTACGGTTGTATCTTCTGCGTGCTGGTATTCCTGTTTACGGTCTACCTCACCAAAACGCAGGTACCGACGCTGCTGTTCTCGGCGGTCTTTATCCTGCTGGGGGCCGCCCGCTCCGGCCTCTACTATATTCCGTGGAATATTTACAGCTTCATTCCGGATATCGATGAGATGGTGACGCAGCAGCGCCGCGAAGGGATTTTTGCCGGTGTGATGGTCCTGACCCGCAAAAGCACCGTTGCAATTGCCATCATGATTATCGGCCTGGTGCTGCAGGAGTCCGGCTTCGTGAAGGGCAGCGGCGCACAGCCAGAAAGCGCGCTGGGAGCGATTATCGGCCTGATGATCTTCGCAACGGCCGCCCTGCTGGCGGTGAGTTTCTTCACGACCTACAAGTTTAAGCTCACCCGCGAGACGCATAAGCAACTGCTCAAGGAGATTGCCCGCCGGAAATTGGGCGGAGATTACCGCGACTGCGACGCCAATACCCGCGTGATCATCAAGCAGCTTACGGGATACGAGTATGACCAGGTGTGGGGAGGCGATGCCACACGAAAAACGGTGGGAAGCCCCGGTTTATCTCCCGCGAAATAGCCGCACGCACCGGACAGCGCCCTGCTGTCCGGTCTGTTTTTATGTCAAAATGTGACCTCTGGCAGGTTTACATCTCTTTACGCTATACTACCCGCTGAAATAATCGGCTCAACGCTACGAGCTGACGTTCAATGTGTTTTCACACAAATGGTATCAACTCCCCTTCTGAGGATCTGGCGAGAAGCCGGATAAACTATGTTAAACAGTATTTTAGTAATACTTTGTCTTATTGCCGTCAGTGCATTTTTCTCGATATCGGAGATCTCGCTGGCCGCGTCCCGTAAAATCAAACTTAAGCTGCTTGCCGATGAAGGTAACATCAATGCCACCCGCATTCTGAAAATGCAGGAAAATCCCGGCATGTTCTTTACTGTGGTGCAGATTGGCCTGAATGCCGTTGCCATCCTCGGCGGTATCGTGGGCGATGCAGCGTTTTCCCCGGCGTTTTACAGCCTCTTTGTGAAGTACATGTCCGCTGAACTTGCCGAACAGTTGAGCTTTATCCTCTCCTTCTCGCTGGTGACCGGCCTGTTTATTCTCTTCGCAGACCTGACCCCGAAACGCATCGGTATGATTGCGCCAGAAGCCGTGGCTTTGCGTATCATCAACCCGATGCGCTTCTGTCTGTACGTGTTTCGCCCGCTGGTGTGGTTCTTCAACGGCCTGGCAAACGTGATTTTCCGTATCTTTAAGCTGCCAATGGTGCGTAAAGACGACATCACCTCTGATGACATTTATGCGGTGGTGGAAGCCGGCGCGCTGGCCGGGGTGCTGCGTAAGCAGGAGCACGAGCTGATTGAGAACGTGTTTGAACTGGAATCCCGTACCGTGCCCTCTTCCATGACGGGCCGTGAAAACATTATCTGGTTCGATTTACATGAAGATGAGCAGAGCCTGAAGAACAAAGTGGCGCAGCATCCGCACTCTAAGTTCCTGGTCTGCAATGAGGATATCGACCATATCATCGGTTATGTCGACTCTAAAGATCTGCTGAACCGCGTGCTGGCAAACCAGAGCCTGGCGCTCAACAGCGGCGTGCAGATCCGCAATACCCTGATTGTGCCGGATACCCTGACGCTCTCCGAAGCGCTGGAAAGTTTCAAAACCGCCGGGGAAGACTTCGCGGTGATCATGAACGAATACGCGCTGGTGGTGGGTATTATCACCCTGAACGACGTGATGACCACGCTGATGGGCGACCTGGTTGGCCAGGGGCTGGAAGAGCAGATTGTTCAGCGTGACGAGAACTCATGGCTTATCGACGGCGGTACGCCGATTGACGATGTCATGCGCGTGCTGGATATCGACGAGTTCCCGCAGTCCGGTAATTACGAGACCATCGGCGGCTTTATGATGTTCATGCTGCGTAAAATCCCGAAACGTACCGACTCGGTGAAGTTCTCCGGCTACAAGTTTGAGGTGGTGGATATTGATAACTACCGCATCGACCAGCTGCTGGTGACGCGTATCGACAACAAACCGACCGTACTGGTGCCGAAGCTGCCAGATGCGGAAGAGAAGGTGTCAGGCTAATCCATAAGGGCAGCGACAAGCTGCCCTTTTTGCATCCTTAGAATAATACGCCCACGATTTTAGAAGGGTGACGCCTCAAGATAGATAAAGGTATGACCCGCCACGTTATTAAATTTAAAGATGTCCCCAGCAACCTTGAGATGTATTGCGTTTTCCTCAATGTTGAATTTAACATCTGAAGCGGTAGTCATAAGGAAAGGTTCATAACCATTCCTGACTTCTTTTAAAAAATTCTCATCAGATGATTTTGCAGGGTATAGATAATATTTATACACATTCGAAGTCGTTGCTCCAGCACTGCTTTCAGTTATATATAATGTTGAAAACGGACCAATATTCTCTCTATGAGTAATTCTTTGCTCAAGATAAAAAAAGTTATCAACGACACGCCATAGCCCATATCCAACCAAGGCGATCACTACGACTAAATACAGCCACTTTTTTTTAGAAACCTGAGCGCTGAGCATAATCTATTCCCGCCCTTATCCATGTCTGATCTTTAGGATCGTCGCCATATGAGTCTGGCCCTGGATAATTCATAAAAGCTGGATCGCTGGTTCCCGCTAAAATTTGTGCGAACCCAGCCCCCCGCAATAATATCCCTGGTTTAATGCCTGCGGCAATACCTACCGCTCCATAATGAAAATTCCCGAAATTGTCATACTGTTTTCCTAACAAATTTTTGTAATCCCATGGTCCGTGTCCTCTTACTTGCTTATAAAACCATAAGTAGGTCAATAGCGAAGGCCCATGATGAAACCGAGCAATCATCATGTTTTTTGTCACTGAAACCCCTGACGGTGCGAAAGAAGCGATATCATAAGGTGGATGAGGGGTAACCGTGTTTACTGGATGCCTCATTATTATAACCTTTCGTTCCAGCTATCTGAAAAGAGGATATTTCCATCACAATGCTTCCATGTGATTTTTTCATAGCACATTTCAACGCATTCAAGATGGTTATGTTTCTCCTTCGAGGCATCTTTCGTATCATGCATCACCGGCGAAACACCCACTATCCTTACATTTTCAAGCAGCATGTTATTATATTCTACTTCTTGCCCCGCATCGTTAATACGATACCATTTAAAAACTGCACTTATTAATGTTTGACCTGTACAAACAGCTTTGAACAGATAGGGCGAGGAAGAGTCAAACTCTTTCAGGAAGACAATACTGGAGTGTTTCCTGGAACCTGTTACTTTCCCCGTCAATGGATCAGTAGGAATAGAAACATTATGTGAAAAACCATTAACCTCAATACTGGACTCTCTACCTTGCACATCAACTGCACCTTTGATTAAGGCACCGGCATCATCTTTCAGCCACAAATAAGCAGGAATAGCCATCTCCTGAACTCCCTAACGTAAATGAGATAATCATTGTTCGCCCGTCAGGAGATAGGTCCAACAGAGAATTAGTTCTTTTTTGTTTTACATCAACATGAGGCCACTGAAAAATATTTTTAGAAAATATAAATCAACTAATACCTTACTGGCTGGCAAGCGTTTAGCGTGTGCGAAAATTAAGTTCTCCACAAACATCAACGGCTCCCATCGGGAGCCGTTTTTCTAACTACTTACTGCATAGCACGTTGGTTAAGCCATCTCAGTCTGCAGACGCATAACCTGACGGTTGACTTCGGACATCACAGACAGGTGCTGTTTGTCCTTCACTTTTGGGATAAGGATCTTGCCCTTATCAAACTCAAAAGCGCCAACATCCTTGATGTACAACCGTCCACGGAACAGGATCTTCACGTACTTCGCCACCTGAAGCGGGTTGTAGCGTTGGAAAATTTTCATTCTTGTATCTCCTGCGAATCATACGCTCTTGCGGTGCCACAATCGGCCCGACTGTCCTGAGCGCAAATTTTGATGCCCAATGACTATAGACCAGAACTACGGTGTTACCCAGTGTGCATAAGTTTATTTACCGTTTGATTACAATTATTCAGAATAATCTTTGCAAAGCGTGACTGAGAGCAGTATAAGCCGTCGTTTTTTCATGGATATGTGCGTTCACCCGCAAACTGGCACTGGGATTGCGGGAAAACCACATTGATCGCACTTATGATTAAAAGCGTAAGACCAAGTGGTCGGATCACCTGCAAACAATAAGGAAACGCCATGACCCTACGTAACATCCTTGCAGCAGCCTGTCTGCTACTGCCCCTGTGGGCTTCCGCTCACAACATTGAAAAAGGACAACGTGTACCGCCAGTCGGCATTGCTGACCGGGGAGAATTGATTCTCGACAATGATAAGTTTAGCTATAAAGCCTGGAATAGCGCGCAGCTCGCGGGCAAAGTGAGAGTTGTACAACATATTGCTGGTCGTACATCCGCAAAAGAGAAAAATGCCAGCCTGGTGGAAGCGATCAAGGCCGCAAAATTCCCCCATGACCGTTATCAGACCACCACGATTGTGAATACCGATGACGCCATCCCGGGCTCCGGGATGTTTGTGCGCTCCAGCCTTGAAAGCAATAAAAAGCTCTACCCGTGGTCGCAATTTATCGTCGACAGCAACGGCGTGACGCGGAAGGCCTGGCAGCTTGAAGAAGAGAGCTCGGCAATTATCGTGCTGGACAAGAATGGTCGCGTGCAGTGGGTAAAAGACGGCGCACTGACGCAGGATGAAGTGCAGCAGGTTGTCGCGCTGCTGCACACGTTGCTGTCTCAGTAAAGAGAGACGCGGAAGCCGGGGTTGAGGAATGACTCACGCGGGGTATAGTCCAGCGGCTTGCCCTGCCAGTCATGGACGTGCGCCCCGGCGGCCGCAGCAACGGCATGGCCTGCCGCCGTATCCCAGACGTTGGTTGGCCCAAAGCGCGGATATAGCTGCGCCTGACCTTCCGCCACCAGGCAGAATTTAAGCGATGAGCCAATCGAGGTGGTCTGGTGTTCACCCAGCTGCTGCAGATACTCCTCCAGCTCGCTGTCGCTGTGCGAGCGGCTAATCACCACCAGCGGCGGACGGGCATCGCGCACCTGGATCTGCTTGCGTACGCCGCACTCTTCCTTCCAGGCCTTCCCTTCTGCGGCGCTGTACATCACCTTCATTACCGGCGCGTAGACCACGCCGAGCACCGCTTTGCCCTTCTCAATCAGGGCAATATTGACGGTGAACTCACCGTTGCGCTTGATGAACTCTTTTGTCCCGTCCAGCGGATCGACCAGCCAGTAGCGCTGCCAGTGCTGGCGCTCGTCCCAGCTTTGCGGCGCTTCTTCAGACAGAACGGGAATATCCGGCGTTAAGGCCTGCAGACCCTGCAGGATCACCTTATGCGCCGCGATATCGGCCGCCGTGACCGGGGAGTCGTCCGCCTTGCTGACGACCTCCATCGGTTTTACACCGTCATACACCTGCATGATGGCATCTCCCGCATCCCGTGCGAGCTGACAAATCTTATCTAGCATTTTCCACCTCTTTGTTAACGCAGTGAGGTTAACTCTTTGTTTTAGTTATATCGTAATGTGAACAATTCCGCTATCTGTGAAGCAATTCCGGTTTCAGGTCGCTTTTTTCTGTCAGGATTCACATTTCTGTAAGCAACAAGCGATAGATACATACTCTTTTGTGGTCTGCATCGAAAAAAGGACTCCTCTGATGATTAAGTTTAGTGCAACGCTTCTGGCGACGCTGATTGCAGCGAGCGTACAGGCGGCGACGGTAGATCTGCGTATTCTGGAAACGACCGATCTGCACAGCAATATGATGGACTTCGATTACTACAAAGATACCCCTACGGAAAAATTCGGACTGGTACGCACAGCAAGTTTGATCAACGCCGCGCGCGGCGAAGTCAAAAATAGCGTGCTGGTGGACAACGGCGATCTCATCCAGGGCAGCCCGCTCGGCGATTACATGGCGGCGAAAGGTCTGAAGAAAGGCGAGATCCATCCCGTTTATAAGGCGATGAATACGCTGGACTATGCCGTCGGCAACCTCGGCAACCACGAATTCAACTACGGTCTGAAATACCTGCACGATGCGCTGGCTGGCGCGAAATTCCCGTACGTTAACGCCAATATCATCGACGTTAAGACGCAAAAGCCGCTCTTTACCCCTTACCTGATTAAAGAGACCGAGGTTGTCGATCAGGACGGGAAAAAACAGACGCTGAAAATCGGCTATATCGGCTTCGTACCGCCGCAGATCATGACGTGGGATAAAGCTAATCTTGACGGCAAAGTGACCGTTAATGACATCACCGAAACCGCGCGCAAATACGTGCCGGAGATGCGCGAGAGAGGCGCAGACCTGGTGGTGGTTGTCGCCCACTCGGGTCTTTCCGCCGATCCGTATCAGGCCATGGCGGAGAACTCCGTTTACTACCTGAGCGAAGTCCCGGGCGTTGACGCGATCCTGTTCGGCCACGCTCACGCTGTTTTCCCGGGCAAAGATTTTGCCAGCATTAAAGGGGCGGATATCGAGAAAGGGACGCTCAACGGCGTGCCGTCGGTGATGCCGGGCATGTGGGGCGATCATCTCGGCGTGGTGGATCTGGTGCTGAATAACGACGGCGGCAACTGGAAGGTGACGCAGTCAAAAGCCGAAGCGCGCCCGATTTACGACGCTGCGGCTAAAAAATCGCTGGCAGGTGAAGATAAAAAGCTGGTCGACGTGCTGAAGCATGACCATGACGCCACCCGCGAATTCGTCAGCAAGCCGATCGGCAAATCCGCCGACAACATGTACAGCTTCCTGGCGCTGGTGCAGGACGATCCGACCGTTCAGGTGGTCAACATGGCGCAGAAAGCCTATGCCGAACACTTTGTTCAGGGCGATCCGGATCTGGCAAAACTGCCTGTGCTGTCTGCCGCCGCGCCATTCAAAGTGGGCGGACGCAAGAACGACCCGGCAAGCTATGTTGAGGTCGAAAAAGGCCAGCTGACCTTCCGTAACGCCGCCGATCTCTATCTCTACCCGAATACCCTGGTGGTGGTTAAAGCCACGGGGAAAGAGGTGAAAGAGTGGCTGGAATGCTCCGCCGGACAGTTTAACCAGATCGATCCGAACAGCAGCAAACCACAGTCGCTGATTAACTGGGACGGCTTCCGCACCTACAACTTCGACGTGATCGACGGCGTGAATTACCAGATCGACGTCACCCAACCGGCGAAATATGACGGTGAGTGCCAGGCGATTAACCCGCAGGCGGAGCGCATCAAAAACCTGACCTTCAACGGCAAGGCGATTGACCCGAGTGCCACCTTCCTGGTCGTGACCAATAACTACCGCGCCTACGGCGGCAAGTTTGCCGGAACGGGCGATAGCCATATTGCCTTTGCCTCTCCGGACGAGAACCGCTCGGTGCTGGCGGCGTGGATCGGCGCGGAGTCGAAGAAGGCAGGTGAAATTCATCCGGCGGTGGACAACAACTGGCGTCTTGCGCCAATCCACAGCGATACGAAACTGGATATCCGCTTTGAAACCTCACCATCCGATAAGGCAGCCGCGTTTATTATGGCTAAAGCGCAGTATCCGATGAAAAAGGTGGCGACGGATGATATTGGGTTCGCGATTTATCAGGTGGATTTGAGCAAGTAAAAGCAAAACGGCAACGCACGTTGCCGTTTTTAGTGTTTATTCCCTCTCCCTGTGGGAGAGGGTTAGGGTGAGGGCATCAGACCGCACATTCCCGGCTTTTACGCCGCGCGCTCATCCCGATTCGCCATCACCTTCGGCGTATTGACCTCAATCCAGTCTGCCAGCGCGGCAACTTTCTCGCTCACCTCGATGCCCATCGGCGTCAGGCTATACTCGACGTGCGGCGGCACGACCGGATACGACACGCGATCGACAAAGCCGTCCTGCTCCAGCGCCTGAAGCGACTGAGACAGCATCTTTTCACTCACCCCGCCCATTTTATGGCGCAACTCGCTAAAACGGTGCGTTCCTCCGCGCAGAGCCAGCAGGATCAGTACGCCCCAGCGGCTGGTAACGTGTTTGAGCACCTCCCGTGAAGGGCACTGTTCCGCGAAGAGATTGCCATCGCGCATTTGCTCGCTAAGCGTCGGTATCGTTGTTTTCATACTTACCTTTTTGTACGTACTTACTAAAAGTTAGCTATGGTGATAGTGTGCCACAACACCAGACAAACACGAAGGAGATTTATCATGATCGCGATTACCGGCGCTACCGGCCAGCTTGGCCAACACGTTATTGAAGAACTGCTGAAAACCGTTCCGGCAAACCAGATTGTTGCCATTGTGCGTAACCCGGCGAAAGCTGAAGCGTTAAGCAACCAGGGTATTGTGGTTCGTCAGGCGGATTACACTGATGAGGCCGCCTTTACTGCCGCGCTGAGCGGCGTGGATAAACTGCTGCTCATCTCCTCCAGCGAAGTGGGCCAGCGCGCGGCCCAGCACCAGAACGTCATCAACGCCGCCAAAGCGGCAGGCGTGAAATTTATCGCCTACACCAGCCTGCTGCACGCGGATAAATCACCGCTGGGCCTGCACGTTGAACATGTCGAAACCGAGAAAGCACTGGCAGAATCTGGCGTGCCATACGCCCTGCTGCGCAACGGCTGGTACACCGAAAACTATCTGGCGAGCGCGCCGCCTGCGCTGGAACACGGCGTATTCATTGGTGCCGCAGGCGAAGGCAAAATTGCCTCTGCGACCCGTGCAGATTACGCGGCGGCAGCAGCAAAAGTGATTTCTGAAGACGGTCACGCAGGTAAGGTCTATGAACTGGCTGGCGACCACGGCTGGACATTGAGCGAACTGGCGGCAGAACTGAGCAAGCAGAGCGGTAAACCTGTGGCGTATCAAAACCTGAGCGAAGCGGATTTTGCAGCCGCATTGAAGAGCGTAGGTTTACCTGCCGGGCTGGCTGATATGCTGGCGGACTCCGACGTAGGTGCCTCCAAAGGCGGGCTCTTTGACGACAGCCGTACCCTGAGCAAACTGATCGGCCGCCCGACCACACCGCTGGCGGAAAGCGTCAAAGCCATTCTGTAATTGTTACGGATTGGTTATTTTTTGTGGCATCCCCTCGGGTCATCTCTGATAATGAAGCGATGACCCATGAGGAGGCTCACCGTGCAAGGCGTACCGGAACAGTTTACTGACGAGAGAGACAGCGCGCGCTTTCGCCATCTGGCGCAGCTGCCGGGCCTGGAACTCTATCACGCCCATATCTCTGACTACGCCTTTGAGCCCCACACGCATGAAGCCTTCGGCATCGGTACCATCGAAACCGGCGCCGAACGCTTTCGCTATCGCGGCACACAGCATCTCGCGGCGGAAAACTCCGTTGTCACCATGAACCCGGATGAGATCCACACGGGGGAATCCGCCACCGAAGGCGGCTGGCGCTACCGGATGGTCTACATCGAACCCGATCTTCTGGAAGAGGTGACCGGCCTGCGTCACTGGTGGTTTAGCGACGTAACCCGCTATGACCCGCTGCGCTCGCAGCAAATCGGTCAGCTTATTTACGGCCTGTGGCACACGGACGACCCGTTGGCGCAAAAAAGCTTGCTGCTGGATTTGATTGAGACCTTCCAGCCGCTAGCCCATCACGCGCCGGTGATTCGCGAAGGTGCGCACCGGTTCGAACGCGTGCGCGAGTACCTGCACGACAATTACATGCACGCCATGACGCTGGACGAACTGGCCAATGTCGTCTCGCTCAGCCCGTACCATTTCCAGCGCCAGTTCAAAGCCCACTTTCACGTTACGCCACACCAGATGCTGATGGCGATTCGCCTGTGGCGCGCCAAAGCGTTCCTCACCCACGGTATGCCCGCCGCCGAGGTAGCCGCCGCAACGGGGCTGACCGACCAGTCGCATTTAACCCGCGCCTTCACCCGCCGCTACGGCATTACGCCCGTGCGCTATCAGAAGCAGGTCGCCCGGCGCTAATGCGCAATCTCATACAATACGCGCGCGTTTCACCCTCCTAGACTGAGTGCAGAGTAAATCAATGTGGATGGAAAAATGATTAGCGGCGTGTTGTATGCCCTGCTTGCAGGTCTGATGTGGGGACTGATCTTTGTCGGCCCACTGATCGTGCCGGAATACCCGGCGATATTGCAGTCTACCGGACGTTATCTGGCACTCGGGCTGATTGCCCTTCCTCTGGCATGGCTGGGGCGCACGCGCTTGCGACAGCTCAGCCGTCAGGACTGGGGCACCGCACTGGCGTTGACCATGATGGGCAATCTCATCTATTACGTTTGCCTGGCAAGCGCCATTCAGCGTACCGGTGCGCCGGTGTCGACCATGATTATCGGCACGCTGCCGGTGGTCATCCCCATCTTCGCGAATCTGCTCTATAGCCATCGGGACGGCAAGCTGGCGTGGTCGAAAATGATACCCGCCCTGGCCTGCACCGCCGTGGGGCTGGTGTGCGTCAATATCGCTGAACTGCGCCACGGCCTGGAAGACTTCAGCTTATGGCGTTACGGTTCGGGGATCTTTTTAGCGTTCATCTCTGTCGCGTGCTGGGCCTGGTACGCCCTGCGCAATGCGCGCTGGCTGCGGGAGAACCCGGACAAACATCCGATGATGTGGGCGACGGCGCAGGCGCTGGTTACGCTCCCCGTCTCGTTAGTGGGATATGCCGGTGCATGCATCTGGCTGGGACATCAGCAGCCGGAGTTTGCCCAGCCCTTCGGGCCAAGACCGTGGGTCTTTATTGGCCTGATGGTGGCGATTGCGGTGCTGTGCTCCTGGGTAGGCGCGCTGTGCTGGAACATTGCCAGCCAGAAGCTGCCGACGGTGATTTTAGGGCCGCTGATTGTTTTCGAAACCCTGGCCGGGCTGCTGTACACCTTCCTGATGCGCCAGAGCGTGCCGCCGCTGTTAACGGCCTGTGGGATCGCGCTACTGGTGGTGGGGGTGGTGATGGCGGTAAGAGCGAAGCCGGAAAAACCAAGGATCGTTCCGGCTTCGGAGAGGTGAGCAATGCCCTGCGGCGCTACGCCTGCAGGGCAAGCCTTTAAAACGTTTCCCAGTTCGCTTCAGACGCCGTCGCTGCTGGCTGCGCTTTTGGCGCATAGGTTTTCACCGGCGCCGCTTTGACCGCCTGATTACGCGTTATTTTGAACACCGCCACCGCTTCGTTCAGGCGCGCAGCCTGATCTTCCAGCGCCGCCGCTGCCGCCGCAGACTCCTCCACCAGCGAGGCGTTCTGCTGAGTGACGCGGTCCATCTCCGCTACCGCCTGGCCCACCTGATCGATACCGCGGCTCTGTTCATCAGAGGCCGAGGCAATTTCGCCCATGATGTCGGTGACGCGGGTGACCGCATTGACGATCTCCGCCATCGTCTCCCCGGCTTCGTTAACCAGCTGGGAGCCCGCGTTCACGCGCTCGCCGGAATCATCGATCAGCGCTTTGATCTCTTTCGCCGCCTGGGCGCTGCGCTGTGCGAGAGTGCGAACTTCCCCTGCCACCACCGCAAAGCCACGGCCCTGTTCGCCCGCGCGCGCCGCTTCCACCGCCGCGTTCAGTGCCAGAATGTTGGTCTGGAAGGCAATACCGTCGATCACGTTAGTAATTTGCGCGATTTTGCTGGAGCTGGTGGCGATCTCGTCCATGGTTCGCACGACGCCTTCCACCACGTTACCGCCCTTCTTCGCGGTTGAGGAGGCATCCAGCGCCAGGCGAGAAGCCTGACGCGCGTTATCGGCGTTCTGCTTCACGGTGGCGGTCAGCTGTTCCATGCTGGCGGCGGTCTCTTCCAGAGACGCGGCCTGCTGTTCGGTACGGGAAGAGAGATCGTTGCTGCCCGCAGAGATTTCACCCGCGCCGGTATAGATAGTGTCTGCGCCTTCACGCACCACGCCAACCGTGTTGGCCAGCGAGGTTTGCATCTCCTGAACGTTGCGCGCCAGGATCGCCATTTCGTTTTTGCCTTCAGCCTGAATCGGCTGGGTTAAATCCCCTGCCGCGATGGCGCGGATATGGTTGATCACCTCCTCCAGCGGCAGCAGCAGCACGCGGCGCATGGCGATCCAGCTGGAGAGAATTACCGCAATGACGAGAATCATGACGGCAGAAAGGATCCACAGGATGCGCTTGTAGTCGCTTTCGTTATCCTGAATGCCTTTACTGGTGAGCGCAGCCTGCGCCTCACGCCACTCGCGATATACCTTTTGCATTGCCGTCTGCTTCTGTTCGGCATTCTGTTTGAACATATCTTCCAGGTTGCCCTGGCCCAGCAGAACGTTCATTTGCGCCAACGTGGCGGAGTAGATGCGGTACTGCTCTTCAAGCCGATCGGCCAGGTTCTCATCCAGACCCGGGGTATTCGGCAGGGCGTAGTATTTGTCGTAATGGACCTGCGCATTAGCCAGCAGGTTTTTCGCGGTGTTAACCAGCTCGTTCAGCTGTCCGCCGTTAATCTGAGAGGCCATGCTGCTTTGCAGACGCAGCATCCCGCGGTTTAGCGTGACGCGCGCCTGGTTCAGGCTGATCCACGCGTCGGTAAATTCCGCCACGTTCTGGCTGGAAAGCTGCGACACGGTGAAGTTGTCTTTGTCGTTATTCAGCGCGTTGATAAAGATACCCGCGGAAATCACTTGCATGATGCCGAGCACAAGCAGCACCGAAATAAGAAGAGTTATGACTTTTATACGTTTAAACATGCGTCGCCTTTGTTATATGCAGGTTTGTCTGACGTGTATCTATCGGCATGCGCGGCGGGTTGTTTACTGTTTCTCCACCTTTAAAAACTTTCTAAACCACTTTCTTATGTCCATTCAGGGAGTTAAATGGAACATTTTTTTTGTGATCAGCGTCGCACTTTTCCCCTTCCCTCTAAAGGGTTATAGCGCCGCCATAAAGATGCATTTAATATGCATCTTATATTCTTGATGACGAGGTAACTGCTATGGCCTTTCGCGACCAACCCCTGGGCGAGCTGGCGCTCTCCATCCCTCGCGCTTCTGCGCTGTTCCGTAAATACGACATGGATTACTGCTGCGGCGGTAAACAAACGCTGGCGCGAGCGGCCTCGCGTAAAGAGCTGGACGTGGAGGTTATAGAAGCGGAGCTGGCACTTCTGGCCGAACAGCCTGTCGACAAAGACTGGCGCACCGCCCCGCTCGCTGAAATCATCGACCATATCATCGTACGTTACCACGACCGCCACCGTGAGCAGCTACCTGAGCTGATCCTGCAGGCGACCAAAGTTGAGCGCGTTCACGCTGATAAATCCTCCGTACCGCGCGGTCTGGCAAAATACCTGACCATGCTGCACGAAGAGCTTTCCAGCCACATGATGAAAGAAGAGCAGATCCTCTTCCCGATGATCAAACAGGGAATGGGCAGCCAGGCGATGGGGCCTATCAGCGTGATGGAAAGTGAACATGACGACGCCGGCGAACTGCTGGAAGTCATCAAACATACCACCCACAACGTCACACCGCCGCCAGAGGCGTGCACCACCTGGAAAGCGATGTACAACGGCATCAACGAGATGATCGACGACCTGATGGAGCACATCAGTCTTGAGAATAACGTTCTGTTCCCGCGAGCATTGGCTGGGGAATAAAAAAGGCC
>NZ_JBSKJN010000008.1:0-205035 GCF_053709515.1 Enterobacter sp. UPMP701
CTTCGGCGGGGTTTTTGCTTTCTGGTCATCTGGCCATGTGGGCAAATGATACCAATTATCAAAATTGCGACACTAAGCACATTTCACTGTTTATGTGGTTAATGAATCAGTTCATTTACCATATACGATCCAAATCACAAAATTTCACGCTAAAAAATAACGATTTCTCAGTGTTGTTAATTTGTTGCTGATGTTGCGGTAATGGTGTTTATAGTTTTCACATTTGATATGTGAATATTGAATTCAAAAACATTCCCAGTGTGGATGTGTGATGTATTCGACCCTTTTGTATATCATTATTGTTCTATTTGATAAAACACAAAAATGTTTTAAATAGAAAATGGTTGTTTATTAGCCGTTAATTGTCTGAAAGATAGTCTTTATTGATATTTCAAAATACAAAAAATCCACCGTGGTTATCACCATAAAATAAATTTATTACCGCCATTTTTGTTGATCAATATCAGCGTATTGGTGTGTTTTTATATTATTAAATAATTGATATTTAAGTATTTTAATTGTGTTTCGTGGAACCCAATAATGATGCGAAAAGTCAAATTGTGAGTAACAGCACATACCCCCTGAAACACTATTAGGTAGAATTCGCTCCGTCATAGGGAAATAAGCGCAGAATATTATGAACACTATTATTCTACCGAAAACACAGCACCTCGTGGTATTTCAGGAAGTCATTAAAAGTGGCTCCATAGGTTCTGCGGCAAGACAGTTGGGCCTGACGCAACCGGCCGTCAGCAAAATCATCAGCGATATCGAGTCCTACTTCGGTGTTGAAGTGATGGTTCGTAAAAACACGGGCGTTAAGTTGACCGCAGCAGGCCAGGTTCTGCTCTCGTATTCAGAGTCGATCACCCGCGAAATGAAAAACATGGTGAGCGAGATCAACAGCCTCAGTTTTAGCACCGTTATGGACGTCTCCTTTGGCTATCCGTCGCTGATAGGCTTCACTTTCCTGTCTGAGATGATCAAAAAATTCAAGGAAGTGTTCCCGAAAGCGCGCGTCTCGATGTACGAAGCACAGCTCTCTTCGTTCCTGCCCGCTATCCGCGACGGCCGACTGGATTTTGCCATCGGTACGTTAAGCGATGAAATGCTGCTGCAGGACCTGCACGTCGAGCCGCTGTTTGAGTCCGAGTTTGTGCTGGTCGCCAGCAAATCACGAACGTGCACCGGCCCGACGACACTGGCATCGCTCACGCACGAGCAGTGGGTGATGCCGCAAACCGATATGGGCTACTACAAAGAACTTCTCACCACCCTGCAAGACAACCACATCAGCATTGAAAACATCGTCCAGACCGATTCCGTCGTCACCATCTATAACCTTGTCCTCAATGCCGATTACCTGACGGTGATCCCCCGCGACATGATTGCACCGTTCGGTTCTGACCAGTTTATTGTCCTGCCGGTGGAAGATGAATTACCCGTGGCGCGTTATGCCGCCGTGTGGTCGAAAAATTACAGAATTAAAAAATCGGCGTCGGTATTAGTTGAGCTGGCAAAACAATATGCCTCAATGACCAGCGAAAGACGACGATGAAATATTAATTCCCTGGAATGTATTTAACCATTTTAAAAAACACCCAGAGTTTGTTTTTTTATGCTCCGATACCCTGACTTTGCCTGAAAACAATGAATTATTATAACGAGGATATTATGCACATTACTTACGATCTCCCGGTAACGATTGAAGATATTCAGGATGCCAGAAAACGCCTGGCAGGAAAAATCTATAAAACCGGTATGCCGCGCTCAAATTATCTCAGCGAACGTTGTAAAGGAGAGATATTCCTGAAATTTGAAAACATGCAGCGCACCGGCTCGTTTAAAATTCGCGGTGCGTTTAATAAGTTAAGCTCGCTGACCGACGCGGAAAAACGCAAAGGCGTGGTTGCCTGCTCCGCAGGGAACCACGCGCAGGGCGTATCGCTTTCCTGTGCCATGCTCGGTATCGACGGCAAAGTGGTGATGCCGATGGGCGCGCCGAAATCTAAGGTCGCCGCCACGCGCGACTACTCCGCTGAAGTGGTGCTGCACGGCGAGAATTTTAACGACACCATCGCCAAAGTGAGCGAAATCGTCGAGATGGAAGGGCGCATATTTATCCCGCCTTATGATGACCCGAAAGTGATCGCCGGCCAGGGCACCATCGGCCTGGAAATTCTCGAAGATTTATACGACGTGGATAACGTGATTGTACCCATCGGCGGTGGCGGATTAATTGCCGGTATTGCGACAGCAATTAAATCCATCAACCCGACCATTAATATTATCGGCGTACAGTCTGAAAACGTTCACGGGATGGCGGCTTCTTATCAGGCTGGAGAAATAACCAATCATCGCGTTTCCGGCACATTAGCCGACGGCTGCGACGTGTCTCGTCCGGGTAAATTAACCTTCGAAATTGTTCGTGAATTAGTTGACGACATTGTGCTGGTCAGCGAAGACGATATTCGCAACAGCATGATCGCACTTATTCAGCGAAATAAAGTGGTCACGGAAGGTGCTGGCGCGCTGGCCTGTGCGGCGTTATTAAGCGGCAAGCTTGACCACTATATTCAGGGCCGTAAAACCGTCTGCATTATTTCCGGCGGCAATATCGATCTCTCCCGTGTTTCCCAAATTACCGGCTTCGTTGACGCATAAAGGTGACCTATGAGCAACACAGAAAGCATTATCGTTGGCCAGACAAAAACGTCCTCCTGGCGTAAGTCTGACACCACATGGACGCTTGGCCTGTTTGGTACCGCCATTGGCGCAGGCGTGCTGTTCTTCCCCATTCGCGCAGGCTTTGGCGGCTTGATCCCCATCCTGCTGATGCTGGCACTCGCCTTCCCGATTGCGTTTTACTGCCACCGCGCGCTGGCGCGCCTGTGTCTGTCTGGCAGTAACGTCTCCGGTAACATCACCGAAACGGTGGAAGAGCACTTTGGTAAGACCGGCGGGGTGGTAATCACTTTCCTCTACTTCTTTGCGATTTGCCCGCTGCTGTGGATTTACGGCGTCACCATTACCAACACCTTTATGACCTTCTGGGAAAACCAGCTCCAGATGCCCGCGCTGAACCGCGGCGTAGTGGCGCTGTTCCTGCTGTTGCTGATGGCCTTTGTTATCTGGTTCGGTAAAGACCTGATGGTGAAGGTGATGAGCTACCTGGTGTTCCCGTTCATCGCCAGTCTGGTGCTGATTTCCCTGTCGCTGATCCCATACTGGAACTCGGCGGTAATCGACCAGGTCAACCTGAGCGATATCGCCTTCACCGGTCATGACGGCATTCTGGTCACGGTGTGGCTGGGGATCTCCATCATGGTCTTCTCCTTCAACTTCTCGCCTATCGTCTCCTCGTTCGTGGTCTCCAAGCGCGAAGAGTACGAGCCGGAGTTCGGGAAAGAATTCACCGAGCAGAAATGTTCCAAAATCATCGGTCGCGCCAGCATGCTGATGGTGGCCGTGGTGATGTTCTTCGCCTTCAGCTGCCTGTTTACGCTCTCTCCGCAGAACATGGCGGACGCCAAAGCGCAGAACATTCCGGTGCTCTCTTACCTGGCGAACCACTTCGCGTCGATGTCAGGCACTAAATCTACCTTCGCGACGGTATTGGAATACGGCGCGTCCATCATTGCGCTGGTTGCTATCTTCAAATCCTTCTTCGGGCACTACCTGGGCACGCTGGAAGGGCTGAATGGTCTGATCCTCAAGTTCGGCTACAAGGGCGACAAGAAGAAAGTCTCTGTTGGCAAGCTGAACACCATCAGCATGGTGTTCATCATGGGCTCCACATGGGTCGTGGCCTACGCCAACCCGAACATTCTGGACCTTATTGAAGCCATGGGCGCGCCAATCATTGCCTCTCTGCTGTGCCTGCTGCCGATGTATGCCATCCGCAAGGCGCCTGCGCTGGCGAAATACAAAGGCCGCACAGAGAACATCTTCGTTACCGTGGTTGGTCTGCTGACCATTCTGAATATCGTTTACAAACTGTTCTAACCCATTGCTCAGGAAGAGCGGAGTCACATGATGATTGAGTTTCCGGTAGTACTGGTTATTAACTGCGGATCGTCCTCTGTTAAGTTTTCGGTGCTTGACGCCAGCAGCTGCGATGCCCTGATGACGGGCATTGCAGACGGGATCAACACCGAGAAGGCCTTTATTTCCGTGAACGGGGGTGAGCCGGTTCGACTGGCTCACCAGGACTACGAAGGGGCGCTGGCTGCCATCGCCCTGGAGCTGGAGAAGCGTAACCTGATGAGCAGCGTGGCCTTAATTGGCCACCGCATTGCGCACGGTGGCGATCTCTTCAGCGAGTCGACCCTGATCACGGAAGAGGTGATTGAGCAGATCCGCCAGGTTTCCCCGCTGGCGCCGCTGCATAACTACGCCAACCTGAGCGGCGTGGAAGCCGCAGAGCGCCTGTTCCCGGGCGTGCAGCAGGTGGCGGTATTTGATACCAGCTTCCATCAGACCATGGCGCCGCAGGCGTATCTGTACGGCCTGCCGTACCGCTATTTTGAAGAGCTGGGCGTGCGCCGCTTCGGCTTCCACGGCACCTCTCACCGCTACGTGGCCGGGCAGGCGCACGCGCTTCTCGGGCTCTCTCCCGATGACAGCGGCCTGGTGATTGCCCATCTCGGCAACGGGGCGTCCATCTGCGCGGTGCGTAACGGCGTAAGCGTGGACACGTCCATGGGGATGACGCCGCTTGAAGGGCTGATGATGGGCACGCGCTGTGGCGACGTGGATTTCGGCGCGATGACGTGGATTGCCCGGCAGACCGGCCAGTCGTTCGAGGATCTGGAGCGCGTGGTCAACAAAGAGTCCGGGCTGCTGGGGATCTCCGGGATTTCTTCAGATCTGCGGGCATTAGAGAAGGCCTGGCACGAAGGTAATGAGCGGGCCGCGCTTGCGATACACACCTTCGTTCACCGCATTGCGCGGCACATTGCGGGGCATGCTGCGTCCCTGCATCGTCTGGATGGCGTGGTGTTTACCGGCGGGATCGGTGAGAACTCCGTGCTTATCCGCGCGCTGGTGGCGGACCACCTGAAGGTGTTTGGCATCATCCTCGACGAGTCCAAAAACGCCCTGCCGGGCAGCGCGGGTGAGCGCGTCATCTCCACCGAGTCGTCCCGCGTGGCCTGCGCGGTTATCCCTACCAATGAAGAAAAAATGATCGCGCTGGATGCCCTCCGTCTTGGGAAGGTTACCCCGGTCGCGGCTTACGCCTGATAAAGCGAGAAACACATGAAAGTAACAATCGATACGGGCGTCGCGCCTTACAGCGACGCATGGGCCGGGTTTCGCGGTGAAGAATGGAAAAACGCCATCAACGTGCGCGATTTTATTCAGCATAACTACACCCCTTATGAAGGCGATGAAACTTTCCTCGCGCAGGCGACGCCAGCAACGACGGCGCTGTGGCAGAAGGTAATGGTCGGCATTCGCCAGGAGAATGCCACCCACGCTCCGGTGGATTTCGACACCAACATTGCCACCACCATTACCGCCCACGGGCCGGGCTATATTGACCAGGCGCTGGAGACGATCGTCGGCCTGCAAACTGACAAACCGCTCAAGCGCGCCCTGCATCCGTACGGCGGGATCAACATGATCCGCAGCTCGTTCGAAGCCTATGGTCGCGAGATGGATCCGCAGTTCGAATACTTTTTTACCGACCTGCGCAAAACCCACAACCAGGGCGTGTTTGACGTCTATTCGCCGGAGATGATGCGCTGCCGTAAATCCGGCGTGCTGACCGGTCTGCCGGACGGCTACGGGCGCGGGCGCATCATCGGCGACTATCGCCGTGTGGCGCTGTACGGGATCGCTTATCTGGTGTGCGAGCGTGAGCTGCAGTTTGCCGATCTGCAGGGCTGGCTGGAGCGCGGTGACGATCTGGAAGCCACGATCCGCCTGCGCGAGGAGCTGGCGGAGCACAGGCGCGCGCTGCTGCAGATCCAGCAGATGGCGGCGAGCTACGGCTTTGATATTTCACGCCCGGCGATGAACGCTCAGGAAGCGGTGCAGTGGCTCTATTTTGCCTACCTGGCGGCGGTGAAATCCCAGAACGGCGGGGCGATGTCGCTGGGACGCACGGCCTCGTTCCTTGATATTTACATCGAACGCGACATGCAGGCGGGACGGCTGAACGAAGTTCAGGCGCAGGAGTTGATCGACCACTTCATCATGAAGATCCGCATGGTGCGCTTCCTGCGCACGCCGGAGTTCGATACGCTCTTCTCCGGCGATCCGATCTGGGCGACGGAAGTGATCGGCGGCATGGGGCTGGACGGGCGCACGCTGGTGACCAAAAACAGCTTCCGTTATCTGCACACTCTGCACACCATGGGGCCCGCGCCGGAGCCGAACCTGACGATCCTCTGGTCTGAACAACTGCCGATCGCGTTCAAGAAATACGCCGCGCAGGTGTCGATCGTCACCTCGTCGCTGCAGTATGAGAACGACGATCTGATGCGCGCGGACTTCAACAGCGACGACTACGCCATCGCCTGCTGCGTCAGCCCGATGGTGATCGGCAAGCAGATGCAGTTCTTCGGCGCGCGCGCCAACCTCGCCAAAACGCTGCTGTACGCGATCAACGGCGGGGTGGACGAGAAGCTGAAGATCCAGGTCGGCCCGAAAACCGAGCCGCTGCTGGATGAGGTGCTGGATTACGACACCGTGATGGCGAGTCTCGATCACTTTATGGACTGGCTGGCGGTGCAGTACATCAGCGCGCTGAATCTCATTCACTACATGCATGATAAGTACAGCTACGAAGCCTCGTTGATGGCGCTGCACGACCGGGACGTTTATCGCACCATGGCCTGCGGCATTGCCGGGCTGTCGGTGGCGGCGGATTCCCTGTCGGCGATTAAATACGCCACGGTGAAGCCGGTGCGCGACCATACCGGTCTGGCGGTCGATTTCGTGATTGAAGGGGACTATCCGCAGTACGGCAACAACGACGATCGCGTGGACAGCATCGCCTGCGATCTGGTGGAGCGCTTTATGAAGAAAATTCAGGCGCTGCCAACCTACCGCAACGCGGTGCCGACCCAGTCGATTCTGACCATCACCTCCAACGTGGTTTACGGCCAGAAGACCGGGAATACGCCGGACGGACGCCGCGGCGGCACGCCGTTTGCACCGGGGGCCAACCCGATGCATGGCCGCGACAGAAAAGGAGCCGTGGCGTCGTTAACCTCGGTCGCCAAGCTGCCGTTCACCTATGCCAAAGACGGGATCTCCTACACCTTCTCCATCGTGCCGCAGGCGCTGGGCAAGGACGAGCTGGTGCGCAAAACCAACCTTGTGGGCCTGCTGGACGGATACTTCCACCACGAAGCGACCATTGAGGGCGGGCAGCACCTGAACGTCAACGTGATGAACCGGGAGATGCTCCTGGATGCCATCGCGCATCCCGAGAATTACCCGAATCTGACGATCCGCGTGTCAGGCTATGCGGTGCGTTTTAATGCGCTGACGCGCGAGCAGCAGCAGGATGTGATTTCGCGAACGTTTACCCAGTCCATCTAAAAGAGAGTTCTCATGCCCCCTCATCGCAGGGGGCTTTTTTTGCCCTCTAAACATACAAAATTGTTTATATAATTATTCAAACATTTTCATCCGCTCCTGAAAAACAATGCTCCTGCTTTTTCCTATAACAAAATGTAAGGACTGTAAGATGATGAAAATGACTCGTATTGTTTTGGTTGTTGCGTCACTGGCGGCGTGCAGTTTTACGGCGCAGGCCGCGAACGTTGAGGCTGCCCCGTCTCCCTCGCAGGATCCGCTGGTACAGCACCTGAAGCTCAGCAATGAGCAGGTTAAGAAGATTAAAGATCTGCATAAGCAGCTGGAACAAAATGTCAGCAAGATCCCGATGACGGGCGTGAAGGACGGCGCGCTGATCGACATGTTCCAGGCGGGTAAATGGGACGAAAGCACGGTGAAAAACCAGCTTGCTGCCTTCAGCAAAATTGAAGAGCAGACCCGCTACTACCGCGTGAAATATTACTTTGACGTCAGTCGGGTATTGACGCCTGAACAGCGTAAGCAGATCAAAAAAGAGATGGCTAGCGCGCTGGCAGAGTGATCCAGGAATCTTTCATCTAAATGAAACCTCACAGAATCGCTTCAATTGGATTCTGTGAGGAATGATCCTGACTTTCATGCTGATGCCAGTTCATTCCATGCATCAGAGAATTGAATATTCCCGTCGCAATAGGTCCAGGTCGCTTTTTCGTAGCGCAATTGAATAGATTCAAGGTGGCCAGTACCAGGACAGTTACGAGTATCGTTAACAATAGGGGAGATAGAGACAACTTTCACACCTTCCAGCTCAGTTCTAAAATATTCAACCTCCCAACCTGCGTCATTAATTCGGTAATATTTAATCTCAACTTTCTTAAGTTTTGCCCTGTTGCTACCGCCTTATAAAGATAAGGAGATGAGCTATCAATTTCCTTCTCGAACAGGAAAGGCGCGTGTTTCCTCGTTCCGGTTAATCTTCCGGAGAGTGGATCGGTTGGAATACTCAAATTATGGGTTAAACCTCTAATTTCAACACTCCCTTCACGATCCTGAACATCACATGAACCTTTAATGAGTGAGCCACCATCGTCATAGAACCAAATGTGAACAGGTACGGCCATGATAAAAACTCCTTCTATAAATCAATCGTGTATCCATTTGCCTGCTTTTACCGCTTCGGCAAACATTCTTACCGTTAATGGCTTTGATATTTGCTTAACCGGTTCTTTAGTAAACCATTTCCTGAAAAACCAGGTTTGAGTCCAGGGGAAATAATTTTCAGTGTTAACTTCGATAAGATACTCTTTTTCGAATCTTTCAATGGCATACACGATATCATCCAGATCGGTGTAATCCTGTAAAACATCATCTATCTCAAGCGGGATTCTCTTGCCCGTAAATGTTCCTTGTTCTGGTAAATTGTCCCTGAAGAATTTTAAAACATCAGCTTCACTGTTCATCTTCACCAAATCCGGTCTTTTGGGTGAGCAATCGAATTATACCTTGAAAGCGTTTTGTAACTTATCATTGCAACATCTGCAGCAAGTATGGTTATCCCTAGTGCAGGTATCCATCGGCCGATGAACGCACCTAAATTTTTGGTATACATTGGTTTTCTGTATTTAAAGCTTGCAAGTGTAATTGTAGGTAATCGGTGTGGTAGCTGTACATTCAGTAGATCTCGCAGGTACTTAGATGCCACAGATGTGCCTATTGTAGCCGTTTCTGGCTTTGTTCTGGTTTCAAGTATAGGTAAACCAAGAATCATAGTGGCCATCATTACTGCATCCTTTAATCCGCCGAACTGTTCATCGGTGGCATCCAGAAAAATCCAAAAAAATAACTCAGATGCGGAGATGTTACATACACCTTTATAAAAGTATGTTCCATTGAGTTCTTCAACGGTGTCCATAGTATAACCATAATCATCAGGTGGTTTGTTGAGATGTCATCCTATAAAAAACAAAAGGTTGAGAGTAGGGCATTCATCTTTATAAATTCCGAAATATTCTTATTTTAAGGGTAATATGATTTTTTGAGCTGTATCACTTTTAGAAAATTTCATCTTCGTTTAAAGATATCATAGAATTTTTTACTCCTCGTAAAGAAAATCCACATAAAACTTGTGACTTTTTTCTCTCTCGCTCCGGCTATGATTTTCTCACACCAACAATAACCACCTGCTGCTCTCTGAATCGCAATCGCTGGCGATCGGAACCTAATAAAAACAACTATTTACCCTACAAAATAAGCGAGTGCCCAATGAATACGGCAACAAACAGCAGTGTGATTGTGAATGATTCCCCTGCGGCAAGGCGGGCGGGAATGAGCGAAAGCGAATGGCGAGAGGCGATTAAATTCGACAGCACCGACACGGGTTGGGTCATCATGAGTATCGGGATGGCTATCGGCGCGGGGATTGTTTTTCTCCCGGTGCAGGTGGGATTAATGGGCCTGTGGGTATTTTTACTCTCTTCAGTTATTGGTTATCCGGCCATGTATCTGTTCCAGCGTCTGTTTATTAATACGCTGGCGGAATCGCCGGAATGCAAAGACTACCCGAGCGTGATTAGCGGTTATTTGGGTAAGAACTGGGGCATCTTATTAGGTGCACTCTATTTCGTAATGCTGGTGATCTGGATGTTCGTCTATTCCACGGCCATCACTAACGACAGCGCCTCGTATTTGCACACCTTCGGCGTGACCGACGGTTTGTTATCTGAAAATCCGTTCTACGGTTTATTCCTGATCTGCATTCTGGTCGCCATTTCGTCGCGTGGTGAAAAGCTGCTGTTTAAAGTGTCCAGCCTGATGGTGCTGACCAAATTATTTGTGGTAGCGGCGCTGGGTCTGTCGATGATTGGTCTCTGGCATTTAGCTCACGTCGGTATGCTGCCGCCGATGGGGCTGCTGATTAAAAATGCCATTATTACGCTGCCCTTTACCTTAACCTCCATTCTGTTTATTCAGACCTTAAGCCCGATGGTGATTTCCTATCGCTCGCGGGAAAAATCCGTTGAAGTCGCGCGCCACAAGGCGCTGCGGGCGATGAATATTGCCTTCGGCGTACTGTTTGTCACGGTCTTCTTCTACGCGGTCTCATTCACCCTGGCGATGGGGCACGACGAGGCGGTTAAAGCCTACGAGCAGAATATTTCTGCCCTGGCGATTGCGGCGCAGTTTATCAGCGGCGACGGCGCGGGCTGGGTCAAAATCGTCAGCGTGATCCTCGACATCTTCGCCGTGATGACCGCGTTCTTCGGCGTCTACCTCGGCTTTCGTGAGGCCACGCAGGGTATCGTGATGAATATCCTGCGCCGCAGAATGCCGGCAGAGAAAATCAATGAAAGCACCGTCCAGCGTGGGATTATGCTGTTTGCCATCCTGCTGGCCTGGAGCGCGATTGTGTTAAACGCGCCGGTGCTGAGCTTCACTTCTATCTGTAGCCCCATCTTCGGCATGGTGGGCTGCCTGATCCCTGCATGGCTGGTCTACAAGGTACCGGCGCTGCATAAATATAAAGGCGTATCTCTGGTGATTATTGTCATTACCGGGCTGCTGCTTTGTGTTTCTCCTTTCCTCGCGTTTTCCTGAGGACACATAAGGTCGTAACGATGTCTGAGCAAACTCATCCTTTATGGAATCAATTTATTCGCGTGGTGCAGGAAGAAGTTAAGCCTGCACTGGGGTGTACCGAGCCGGTATCTCTGGCCCTGGCCTGCGCAATTGCTGCAGAGCAACTGCCTGGCGACGTTACGCAGATTGAGGCGTGGGTATCGCCAAACCTGATGAAAAACGGGCTTGGCGTAACGGTGCCCGGCACCGGTATGGTCGGGCTGCCTGTTGCGGCGGCGCTGGGTGCCATCGGTGGCAATGCGCAGGCGGGGCTGGAGGTGCTGAAAGATGTCACCGCCGATGCGCTGACACGCGCCAAAGCGATGCTGAACGCGGGCCTGGTGCAGGTGAAATTGCAGGAGCCGTGCGATGAGATCCTCTATTCGCGAGCCTGCGTTTACGCCGGAGATGCCTCGGCCATGGTGACCATTGCGGGCGGACATACCCGCGTGGTGGAGGTGGTTTGCCAGGGCGAAACGCGCTTCACGCTGGACGATCGGCAGCGCCAGACAAACGACGATCCGCTTGCCGTGCTCTCCACCGCCACGCTGTCGCAGATCCTGGCGTTTGTCGAGCAGGTACCGTTCGATGCGATCCGCTTTATCCTGGATGCGGGGCGTCTGAACGATGCGCTCTCCCGTGAAGGATTAGGCGGAAACTGGGGGCTGCACATTGGCGCGACGCTCAACAAACAGCGCACACGCGGATGGATAGCGCAGGATCTGGGTTCAGACATTGTGATCCGCACCAGCGCGGCCTCGGATGCCCGCATGGGCGGTGCGACGCTGCCGGCGATGAGCAACTCTGGCTCCGGGAATCAGGGGATTACCGCCACGCTGCCGGTGGTGGTGGTGGCTGAGCACGTTCAGGCTGATGACGGACGGCTGGCGCGGGCGCTAATGCTCTCGCATCTGTCGGCGATCTATATTCATTATCAGCTTCCGCGTCTGTCCGCACTGTGTGCGGCGACAACGGCAGCGATGGGCGCTGCGGCGGGGATGGCGTGGCTGATGGGCGGTTCTTACCAGACCATTTCCATGGCGATCGGCAGTATGATCGGTGACGTCAGCGGAATGATCTGCGATGGCGCGTCTAACAGTTGTGCCATGAAAGTTTCAACCAGCGTCAGCTGCGCCTGGAAAGCGGTAATGATGGCGCTGGATGATACTGCCGTGACGGGCAACGAGGGCATTGTGGCGCACGACGTGGAGCAGTCGATCGCCAACCTGTGCGCACTGGCGTGTCGCTCAATGCAGGCTACCGATCGGCAGATTATTGAGATTATGGCGAGTAAGGTGTTGTGATTTAATCCAACCCGTTATCCCTCACCCTAACCCTCTCCCATAGGGAGAGGGAACCGATCGAGCGAGGGGGCGTGTTGATCTTAAACCGGCAAATCAATCAGCAGCGCGCGCAGCGGCGTATCGGCAACCAGGGTGATATTCGCTTCGTCACGAATAAACGCCCCGTCACCGCAGGTGAGCGCTTCTTTCTCTTCCGTATGCGTGACCGCATGCACCGTACCGTGAATGGACTGTAAATAGGCGCGCGGACCGTGCAGCTGGAAGCTCGCCTGTTCACCTTTCTTCAGTTCGATATGGTGTAACCACACCTGCTGACGCAGCTGCAGGCTGCCTTTGCTGCCGTCAGGCGAGGCGATCAGCTGCTGTTTATCGTCTTTCAGATCGATCTTTTGCACCAGCGGGTTTTCCCGCTCAGGGCAGGCGTCCAGCCACAGCTGCATGCGGGTCAGCGTTTTATCTTTGCTGAGGTTATGCTCGCTGTAGCTGATGCCCGGCTGCGTGGAAATTAACAACGCTTCGCCAGCCTTCGCCTGGACATGATTGCCCTCGCTGTCGCGGTATTCTGCCTCGCCTTCCAGGATCAGGTTCAGGATATCGACTTTCGGATACGTACGCGGCTGGAAGGACGCGCCCGGGGCGAGCACTTCCTGATTCAGTACGCGCAGTGAAGCGTAACCGAGGAGTTTCGGGTCAAAATAGTGTCCAAAGGAAAAGGTGTAGCGGGCCTGCAGCCAGCCGAAATCGGCTTGTCCGCACTGTTTAGCTGTTCTTGTCGTAATCATAAACTTGACCTCTCTTTACACTAAAACAATGGTAAAGGTATGGACGCTGCATTGTTAGCCAGATATTCTGCCCGGTATGTTCAAATTTCCTGAATGAGAACGAGATGGCTAAAGAGAGAGCATTGACGCTTGAGGCGCTTCGCGTCATGGACGCGATTGACCGACGCGGGAGTTTTGCTGCGGCAGCAGATGAGCTGGGGCGCGTTCCGTCTGCGCTGAGCTACACCATGCAGAAGCTGGAGGAAGAGCTGGACGTGGTGCTGTTTGACCGCTCCGGCCATCGAACAAAATTCACTAACGTTGGCCGCATGTTGCTGGAGCGCGGCCGCGTCCTGCTGGAAGCGGCGGACAAGCTGACGACGGATGCCGAAGCGCTGGCCCGCGGCTGGGAAACTCACCTGACGCTGGTCACGGAAGCGCTGGTGCCAACCGAAGCGCTGTTCCCGCTGGTGGATCGCCTGGCGGCGAAGGCCAACACGCAGCTGTCGATCATCACCGAGGTGCTGGCCGGGGCGTGGGAGCGTCTTGAGACGGGCAGGGCGGATATCGTCATTGCGCCGGATATGCACTTCCGCTCATCCTCGGAAATCAACTCCCGCAAGCTTTACAGTGTCATGAACGTCTACGTTGCCGCGCCGGATCACCCGATTCATCAGGAGCCGGAGCCGCTCTCTGAAGTGACGCGCGTGAAGTATCGCGGCGTGGCGGTGGCGGATACCGCGCGTGAACGTCCGGTGTTAACGGTGCAGCTACTGGATAAACAGCCGCGTTTAACCGTCACGTCGCTGGAAGATAAGCGTCAGGCGCTGCTGGCGGGGCTGGGCGTGGCCACTATGCCGTATCCGTTTGTTGAAAAAGATATTGCGGAAGGACGACTGCGGGTGGTGAGCCCGGAGTACACCAGTGAGGTGGATATTATTATGGCGTGGCGACGCGACAGCATGGGCGAAGCCAAATCGTGGTGCCTGCGCGAAATTCCAAAGCTCTTTGCGCAACACAACAAATAAGCGTGTAGGCCCGGTAAGCGTAAGCGCCACCGGGCATGAATTTACGCGCCGATCTTAGGATCCGGCCCAAAGCGGTTTTCGCCCGGCGTCCCGCTCTGACAGTTGAAAATCAAAATCACGATCCAGCCGACAAGCGGGATCAACAGCAACAGCAGCCACCATGCCGAACGATCGGTGTCATGAAGACGTCGGAACAGCACGGCCCATGAGGGCAGCAGAACCAGCAGACCATAAATCGTAGTGAGAACGCCCTCACCGCCCGCCCGTTCCCAGCCGAGAATTTTATCCACAATGCCCAGCACCATAATCAGGACGAAGTTCACCAGAACAAACATCCAGTACTCTTTGCGGCGGGCGCGGCCACCAAATCCAATGTAGTTGCGCAGTACTTTTAAATACCAGTCCATTTTTTCCTTGCCTCTCAGTCAGTCAATCACTTGTTTTCTAAGCGATCGAGGTAAGGATAGATGTATGTTGTGAATTAAAAAAGGGAATCAATAGATTCCCCAAATAATTATCCAAAGCGAACGTCGCGCCCGTGCGGTTCATCCAGGTCCTGCCATGGGCCCGTAGAGATAATGCCCGTCGGGTTGATGGTCTTATGGCTGCGGAAATAGTGGGTGCGAATATGGTTAAAATCGACCGTCTCCGCGATCCCTGGCATCTGATAGATGTCGCGCAGGAAGCCGTGCAGGTTCAGGTAGTCGCTGATGCGATGCTTGTCGCACTTGAAGTGGGTGACGTAAACCGGATCAAAGCGGATCAGCGTGGTCCACAGGCGGATGTCCGCCTCCGTCAGGCGGTCGCCCGTCAGATAGCGATGCTGGCCGAGGATCTGCTCCAGTCGTTCCAGGGATTCAAAGACTTTTCCGACCGCTTCGTCATACGCTTCCTGGCTGGTGGCAAATCCTGCTTTATAGACGCCGTTGTTGACGTTGTCGTAGATCCAGCCGTTCAGTTCGTCAATTTTATCGCGCAACTCGACCGGGTAATAATCCCCGGCGCGGGCACCGTGCGCGTCAAACGCGGTGTTGAACATGCGGATAATTTCCGCTGATTCATTGCTGACAATCGTCTGGTTTTTCTTGTCCCACAGCACCGGCACCGTAACGCGTCCGGTGTAGTGCGGATCGGCGCGCAGATAAAGCTGGTAAAGGAAATCGTGATGATACAGATCATCGCCGGTCGCGGCGGGGAAATCACTGTCGAACGTCCAGCCGTTCTCCAGCATCAGCGGGTTGACCACCGAAACCGGAATCAAGGATTCGAGACCTTTAAGTTTGCGTACAATCAGCGTGCGGTGCGCCCACGGGCAGGCGAGAGAAACGTAAAGGTGATAACGGTCTTTCTCGGCCGCGAAGCCGCCTTCACCGCTCGGGCCGGGAGCACCGTCGGCGGTCAGCCAGTTACGGAAGGCCGAAACAGAGCGCTTGAAGCGTCCGCCGGTGGATTTGGTGTCATACCAGACATCCTGCCAGACGCCGTCTACGAGTTGTCCCATTTTTTTCTCCTCCGTCAGATAGCAAAAGCGAGGAAATATTTCCTCGCTTTGTGTTCAGTCAGTATAGCGTGCTTACCACTTCTTATTCAGAAGGCGGTCGATGCTGTAAGCGCCTGGACCAGTGATAGCCAGCAGCAGGAAGCCACCCGCGATGGTCAGGTTTTTCATGAACATCAGTGAGTTCACGCCTTCAGCAAAGTTGCTGTGGAAGATGAACGCGGTCAGCAGGGTAAAGCCTGCGGTGAACAGCGCGGTAGTGCGGGTCAGGAAACCGAACAGAACCGCCAGGCCGCCGCCGAACTCAAGCAGGATGGTCAGTGGCAGCAGGAACCCCGGAACGCCCATGGCTTCCATGTACTGCTGGGTACCCGCGTAACCGGTGATTTTTCCCCAACCAGCCACGATGAACAGAACTGGCATCAGAATACGTGCGACCAGTACACCAACATCTTCTAATTTTTTCATTTTACTCTCCAGGAAACCACATGAGCGGCTGAACATTATTTGTCTGCAATTCCGGGTAGATACCGCGGCGCTGCTGTCGATGGAGAGGATAATAAACGGGGCGGGTGGCAATTGTTAGCAAGGAAAACTGTCAATCTTCTTCAAAGATATTGAGTAAGGGGGCGTGCGCGCTGGTGCCCTCACCCCAACCCTCTCCCACAGGGAGAGGGCGCAAAAACAAAAAACGGTAACCAGGGTTACCGTTTTGCTTTTATCACCGTAATTGCTGCTGACGGAGCGTCGCTTTCACCAGACGCCAGGCGCTCCAGGCACCAAAACCACGGCGTGCCCAGCGGATCAGCATATTCGGATGACGAACCGTCCAGATAGCCATCACGCTACTGCCGACCAGCGCCCATGAACGCAGGCTGAGGAACGTATTCCAGCCCCGGTCAAACCGCCGCGTCGCGTCAATCCAGTCGCGGCGGCTGGCAGACAAATCCAGCCGTTGCTGCTGGATCTGACTTAACAGGTACGCTTTTCGCTTCTGACGTTCCGCTTTATCGCTCACGGCTTGTCATCCTCCAGCAGGGCGCGATCGTTAGCCAGCTCCTGGCGCGTGTGGCGCAGGAAGGTAGACTTGCGCGCTTTACGCATCGTCCATATGCCGCCAATCAATGCCGCAACCAGCAGAACAACGGTGGTCGCGATCATAGCGTTCAGACGATACTGCGGGTCAATGGCCCAGATGATTAACACCATCAGGCTCATCAAACCAAATGCGGCGAAGAGCATGGTCAGCCCGAGCATCAGCAGCATCTGGAAGAGGTTCGCTTTCTCCTCTTCCAGCTCGACCACTGCAAGCCGGACGCGCGTTTCGGCAATCCCGACCAGCGTCGTTAAAATACGCTGGCCGATGCCGAGGACGTTGTTAGCAGGCCCTTGTGCGTGACGAGGATCTTCCATATCAACGACGCGTCAGAAGGACACCCAGTACCACACCGACTGCGGCACCAATTCCCACACCCGTCCATGGATTATCACGTACATATTCGTCCGCGCGCGCAGCCGCTTCACGGGTCTGCTTCGCCAGCGCATCACCGGTTTCACCCAGGCGATAACGGCTCTCTTTCAGCGCCTGCTCCGCTTTGCTGCGCAGCTTGCTGACTTCTTCTTTCGACTTATCGGCAGAGGAGTTCAGCACCTCTTCAAGGGTATCGGCCAGGGATTTCAGTTCAGCGCGCAGATGTTCAGACGTCGTATCTTTTGACATGATTCTCTCCTGTTGAGATTTCCGTTAACTCAATAATCGCGAGCTTCCAGCGCTTTCAGTTCGTCCTGCGCCTCTTGCAACTTCTTCTCGCGCTTGGCAATTTTTTCCGCATCCCCTTTCTCTTTCGCTTCCTGCAGGTCGTGACGGCGCTCGGCTATCTCGTCCTTCTGTTCAGCGATTTTCTTCTGGTGGTCAGCACGTAGCTTGCTGTCTGAACAGTTCGCCTTCACTTCGCTCAACGCTTTTTTAAGACCATCAACACGGTGCTGATTGTTATGCTTTTCGGCATAACCGATCTCACGCTGAATATCCTGTTCTTTCTCCTGACAGAGAGAGTTTGCGAAGGTCGCTGTGCTTAAAGAAAAAAGGGCCAGAGCCAGAGTCATGCGGAATTTCATTATCGAAACCTTCCATTGTGTTGCGGCGTAAGCCGCTATCCAAAATTATGCGGAGTACATTCGAGGGGTGCTCCGCGTACTTAAGCATAGTAAGTAAACGGGGGATTCACCAAAGTGAGTGAAAAGATTCGGAATCCTGGTAATTATCCAAACCGACGCGACGTATCGCGAATCAATGACAACCACGCGGCTGGCGGGTTGTCATCTTCCTGCTGGGCAATGATGTAGCCGTGCGGCAGCGTACGGTCAAGAACCGCCTTAGCAGCAGCGCTCTGCGCACGGGAATCAAACTTAATCAGTAAAACATCGTCCTGCGGGGTAATGCTTTTAAAGCGAATTCCGTTTGCATCCAGATGATGCCAGACAGAAAAACCGTCAGGCACGCCGATCCCCTGGTTTACCGGACGAATGGCAAGCGTAGCGTCCTGATGCGAAAGCGTATTCCAGGCCAGCAGTACGGTGCTGAGCATCACCAGTGCAACAAAGGCAAAGGCAAAGCGGCGCATGGCGAGCGGTGAGATAACCATCGTTAACCTCGCGCTCCGTATTTTTTCTTCCACAGCACAACCAGAGAGCCAATCAGGCCGAAGACCAGCAGAACAACAGGCAGCAGCATCAGGCAGGACATCAGCTGATCTTCATATTTCATGAAGACCGGCGTTTTACCCAGCGCGTAGCCCAGCGTCGTCAGGATCAGTACCCATAACAGACCGCTCATCCAGTTGAAGAATTGAAAGCGAGTGCTGCTCAACCCGGACAGCCCGGCAATGGTCGGCAGCAGGGTGCGGACAAAGGCGATAAAGCGGCCCATCAGCAGCGCGGAAAGCCCATGCTTATGGAAAAGATGGTGTGCCCGCTGGTGATAGTGTGCAGGCAGATGAGAGAGCCAGTTCTGGACGATTCGGGTATTGCCGAGCCATCTGCCCTGGATATAACTCACCCAGCAGCCAAGGCTGGCCGCGACGGTCAGTAATAAAATGGTCTGTGGGAACGCCATAGCGCCTTTGGCACACAAAACGCCGACAAGCACCAGCAAACTGTCTCCGGGTAAGAAGGCCGCAGGCAGCAAACCATTCTCAAGGAACAGGATCATAAATAAGACGAAGTAGAGCATGCCAATCATGGAAGGGTTGGCCAGCGTTTCAAAATCCTGCGCCCAGAGGGCATGCAGCAGTTGAGTCAAAAGTTCCATTCAGTGTTCCTGGAAATCGGTTAACGTCACGCCTGTTAGCCGGGACAAACAGCACGGCGACATTGTTGTGATTTCATTATGGTCGCTCGCGGACACATTGCGGTGTGGCCAACACTGTTCCCTGTTAATTGGCTGGTTAGCAAGCACTAACTTACAAAATAACGAAGTGAATCCAATTGTAACAAAGCCCAACGTTCTGCGTCACAGAATTTGCTGGGTAAAATGATTTTGGCGGAAGCTATGGAGGGGAGCGAGAGATTTTACAAAGGCTGACACTATATATGTTTTGCTTACCCACTTACGCTGGAAGGCGCAGCGAAGCGCCTGCCAGGCAGTAAGGCCACTTATTTTGCGGCATTCGGGACGGTATCGAGATGAACGACAGGATTATCAGCAAAAAGATAGCGGTCAGCGTTAAATTCGAAGTCGTCGCTGGTTTCATTGAACAGCATCTGTTTGGTGTTTTCCAGGTGCTGCCACATGGCCAGCTTCGCAGCGTGGGGGTCTTTACGAATCAGAGCCTTAAGGATTTGATCGTGGTCGTCACACCAGTTGTCCACGGTACGGGAGTCGATATGGTCATGCAGTTTTTTCCAGTACGGGTTGTGAACGCGCTGAGTCCACATTTTATCAACGATTGCTGCCAGCGCCGTATTTTGGGTTGCCAGGGCGACCTGAACGTGAAACTGCAGATCCCACTCTGAATCGCGGAAACATTTTTCCTTGCGGGCATTCTCCTGGATTTCCATCAATTTCATGATGTCCTGCTTGGTCACCTGCGTCGCCGCAAATTCCGCAATATTACTTTCGATCAGCTGGCGAGCCTGGAGCAGCTCAAACGGACCGTAGCTGGCGAATTCAAGGCTTTCGTCCGCCACCGGAGAGTGTTTCGGCTGATTTGAAATCACATGAATGCCCGAGCCTTTACGAACCTCAACGTAGCCTTCTACTTCCAGCATGATGATCGCTTCGCGTACCACGGTGCGGCTTACGCTTTTTTCATCCGCGATAAAGCGCTCGGCGGGGAGTTTATCACCGACAAGATAGACCCCTTGCTCGATGCGATCTTTCAGCTCGGCAGCAAGTTGTTGATATAAACGACGTGGTTCGGTGATTTCCATATGCGCTCCAGGCAGGGTACGGCAGATGATTTGTTATACCACTTTTGCAGGCTACTCTCCAGATTTTGCCATTAAAAAAGCCGCCCGGAGGCGGCTTCAGTGAAACGCATTTTCGCTAACTCTGCGTTGCCGGTTTCCCGAGCGACTCTTTCGCCAGTTCGTCTGCGGATTTGCTCTTCAGCACCGTCCAGATAACCACCGCACCCATCAGGTCGAAGACTGCCAGCACTGCGAACAGCGGGCTGAAGCCGATGGTATCCGCCAGTGCGCCGACTACCAGGGCAAACATGGTGCTCGCGGTCCAGGCGGCCATCCCGGTCAGGCCGTTTGCCGTTGCCACTTCGTTACGACCAAACACGTCAGAGGAGAGCGTAATTAGCGCGCCGGACAGAGACTGGTGAGCAAAGCCACCGATGCAAAGCAGGGCAATGGCGACGTATGGACTGGTGAACAGGCCGATCATACCCGGGCCGATCATCAGCAGCGCGCCCATGGTGACGACCATTTTACGGGAGACAATCAGATTCACGCCGAACCAGCGCTGGAACAGCGGTGGCAGGTAACCGCCCACGATACAGCCCAGGTCTGCGAACAGCATCGGCATCCACGCGAACATCGCGATCTCTTTCAGGTTAAAGCCGTAGACTTTGAACATGAACAATGGGATCCACGCGTTAAAGGTACCCCAGGCCGGTTCTGCCAGGAAACGCGGCAGGGCGATCCCCCAGAACTGACGAGTCCCCAGGATCTGCCAGACGGACATCTTCTTGCCATTGTTAGTCTGATGCTGCGCTTCCTGACCACCAATGATGTATTCGCGTTCTTCTTCGGAAAGCTTTTTCTGATCGCGCGGGTGTTTATAGAAAATCAGCCACGCCATTGCCCAGGCAAAGCTCAGTACGCCAGAGATGATGAACGCCATCTGCCAGCTGTGCATCACGATAGCCCACACCACCAGCGGTGGCGCAATCATTGCACCGATGGACGAGCCCACGTTGAAGTAACCGACCGCAATGGAACGCTCTTTTGCCGGGAACCACTCAGAGCTGGCTTTCAGGCCTGCCGGGATCATGGCGGCTTCTGCCGCACCGACCGCGCCACGCGCCAGCGCCAGGCCGCCCCAGCTGCCTGCCAGCGCCGTAGCACCGCAGAACACCGCCCAGGCGATAGCGAAGAAGGCATAGCCGATTTTGGTACCGAGAATATCAAGAACATAACCTGCAACAGGCTGCATGACGGTGTAAGCGGCAGAATACGCCGCGATGATGTAAGAGTATTGCTGCGTGGAGATATGCAGCTCTACCATCAACGTCGGCGCCGCGGCTGCCACGGTGTTACGTGTCAGGTAGCCCAGCACGGTGCCTAACGTCACCAGTGCGATCATATACCAACGTAACCCTTTAATTTTACGCATCTAAAACCTCATCGTTATGTTATTTCCGCGCCAGAGCACGGCAACCTCTCAACCGTTGCCGGGAGCAGTTGTGTAACGGGAGGGGCGTCGCCGGAAGTCTGTCCCGGAACGGCCCGAACCTTGCCAAAAGTAAGCGTGCATAAGTCGGTATCCGTACCGTTAAATCCGATGTCTCTCACACCGGTAATGCATTCCGTCGGCTGAGTGTTTACGACGGCGAAAAGATAACTTGTCATACAACTTTAAAAGGTGAGTGACATCACAAATGTATGATTCTTTGTGGGGACATTATTCGTTGCGGGGGAAGCCAGTGCTGGCGCGGCCTGTAGAAGTGTTTACCCCATTCTGGGTAATTTTTTTGTCGACGTTTATTGATCTGACTCACGAAAAAAACGTCGGCTAGTGGAAATTGGTGTGATAACTTTGCAGCATATGAACATACGCTTTCTGACGCTCCCGTAATGAGGAAGACGATAATGACGCCGTTTATGACCGACGATTTTCTGTTAGATACCGAATTTGCCCGCCGCCTGTACCACGACTACGCAAAAGACCAGCCGATTTTCGACTACCACTGCCACTTACCCCCGCAGCAGGTTGCCGAAAATTACCGCTTCAAAAACCTGTATGATATCTGGCTGAAGGGTGACCACTACAAATGGCGCGCGATGCGCACCAACGGCGTGGCCGAGCGCCTGTGCACCGGCGACGCCACCGACCGCGAGAAGTTTGACGCCTGGGCGGCCACCGTTCCGCACACCATCGGCAACCCGCTTTACCACTGGACGCACCTCGAACTGCGCCGTCCGTTTGGCATCACCGGCAAGCTGCTTTCTCCGGCCACGGCGGATGAGATCTGGGACCAGTGCAATGAACTGCTGGCGCAGGATCAGTTTTCCGCGCGCGGCATCATGAAGCAGATGAACGTGAAGATGGTGGGCACCACCGACGATCCTGTCGACTCGCTGGAACACCACGCGGTCGTCGCCAAAGATACCTCTTTCGACATCAAAGTGCTGCCAAGCTGGCGCCCTGACAAGGCCTTCAACATTGAGCAGGCCACCTTTACCGACTACATGGCGAAGCTGGCGGAAGTGTCCGATACCGATATTCGTCGTTTCGCCGATCTGCAAACCGCACTGACCAAACGCCTGGATCACTTTGCGGCGCACGGCTGTAAAGTCTCCGACCACGCCCTGGACGTCGTTCTGTTTGCGGAATCAAACGAAGCGGAACTGGACAGCATCCTGGCGCGTCGTCTGTCCGGTGAATTGCTTAGCGAACATGAAGTCGCACAGTTCAAAACCGCGGTGCTGGTATTCCTCGGCGCGGAATACGCCCGTCGCGGCTGGGTACAGCAGTACCACATCGGCGCGCTGCGTAATAACAACCAGCGCCAGTTCAAACTGCTGGGCGCGGACGTGGGCTTTGACTCCATCAACGACCGCCCGCTGGCGGAAGAGCTGTCCAGACTGCTGAGCAAACAGAACGAACAAAACCTGCTGCCAAAAACCATCCTGTACTGCCTGAACCCGCGCGATAACGAAGTGTTGGGTACCATGGTCGGCAACTTCCAGGGCGAAGGGATGCCGGGCAAGATGCAGTTCGGTTCCGGCTGGTGGTTCAACGATCAGAAAGACGGGATGGAGCGTCAGATGACGCAGCTGGCGCAGCTCGGCCTGCTGAGCCGCTTTGTCGGTATGCTGACCGACAGCCGCAGCTTCCTGTCCTATACCCGCCATGAATACTTCCGCCGCATTCTGTGCCAGATGATTGGCCGCTGGGTGCATGCGGGCGAAGCGCCAGCGGATATCCAGCTGCTGGGCGAAATGGTGAAAAACATCTGCTTTAACAATGCGCGTGACTACTTCGCCATTGAACTGAACTAAGGCCGTTTGAGGTTGATATGCAATACATCAAAATCCATTCGCTGGATAACGTTGCCGTCGCGCTGGCAGATTTAACCGAAGGCACGGAAGTGACCTTCGACAACCAGTCGGTGACGTTGCGCCAGGCCATTGGACGTGGACACAAGTTTGCCCTCATCCCCATTGCGAAAGGGGAGAATGTGGTGAAGTACGGTTTGCCCATCGGCCATGCGCTGGCGGATATTGCACCGGGTGAATACATCCACTCCCACAATACCCGTACCAATCTGAGCGATCTGGACGAGTACAGCTATCAACCTGATTTACAGGCAGAAGAAAGGCAGGCGGCGGATCGCGAAGTGCAGATCTACCGCCGCGCCAGCGGTGAGGTGGGGATCCGCAACGAGTTGTGGATCCTCCCGACCGTCGGCTGCGTGAACGGGATTGCGCGTCAGATTCAGACCCGTTTCCTGAAAGAGACCAACAATGCCGAAGGTACTGACGGCGTACATCTTTTCAGCCATACCTACGGCTGCTCCCAGCTGGGTGATGACCACATAAACACCCGCACCATGCTGCAAAACATGGTGCGCCACCCGAATGCGGGGGCGGTGCTGGTGATTGGCCTCGGCTGCGAGAACAACCAGGTCGATGCCTTCCGCGAGACGCTGGGTGAGTTTGACCCTGAGCGCGTGCATTTTATGGTGTGCCAGCATCAGGACGACGAGGTGGAAGCGGGCGTTGAACAGCTGCACCAGCTGTATGAGGTCATGCGCCATAACAAGCGCGAGCCGGGCAAGTTGAGCGAACTGAAGTTTGGTCTGGAGTGCGGCGGATCGGATGGTCTTTCCGGCATTACCGCCAACCCGATGCTGGGCCGCTTCTCAGATTACGTCATCGCCAACGGCGGCACCACGGTGCTGACCGAAGTGCCGGAGATGTTCGGCGCGGAGCGTATTCTGATGAGCCACTGCCGCGACGAAGAGACGTTTGAGAAGACCGTCACCATGGTGAACGACTTCAAACAGTACTTCATCGCTCACAACCAGCCGATTTACGAGAACCCGTCGCCGGGTAACAAGGCGGGCGGGATCACCACGCTGGAAGAGAAATCCCTCGGCTGTACCCAGAAAGCGGGTGCAAGCCAGGTGGTGGACGTACTCCGCTACGGTGAGCGTCTGAAAACCCATGGTCTGAACCTGTTGAGCGCACCGGGCAACGATGCGGTCGCCACCAGCGCGCTGGCAGGGGCGGGCTGTCACATGGTGCTGTTCAGTACCGGGCGCGGCACGCCGTACGGCGGGTTTGTGCCGACGGTGAAAATCGCCACCAACAGCGAGCTGGCGGCGAAGAAAAAGCACTGGATCGACTTTGATGCGGGCCAGCTGATCCACGGCAAAGCGATGCCGCAGCTGCTGGGCGAATTCGTGGACACGATTGTGGAATTTGCCAACGGCAGGCAGACCTGCAACGAGAAGAACGACTTCCGCGAGCTGGCGATCTTTAAGAGTGGTGTGACGCTTTAATTGGTGCGGGCTGGTGCCCTCACCCCGGCCCTCTCCCCGTGGGAGAGGGTACAAACACTAAAAACGGCAACCTCAGGGTTGCCGTTTTGCTGTTAACCTCGCAGGGCGTTCTTTGCTAAACGCGCGTCTTCCGCCTGACAGGCCGCTGCGGTAAACAGCACGTCGGTAGAGGAATTCAGCGCGGTTTCGCAGGAGTCCTGCAGCACGCCGATGATAAAGCCAACGGCCACAACCTGCATCGCGACCTCGTTCGGGATACCGAACATATTACAAGCCAGCGGGATCAGCAGCAGCGAACCACCCGCCACGCCGGAGGCGCCACAGGCACACAGCGACGCCACCACACTCAGCAGCAATGCGGTTGGCAGATCTACCGGAATACCCAGCGTATGTACCGCCGCCAGCGTCAGCACGGTGATGGTGATCGCCGCACCCGCCATGTTCACGGTTGCGCCCAGGGGAATCGACACCGAATAGGTATCGCGATCCAGATTCAGTTTCTCAGCCAGCGCCATGTTGACCGGAATGTTTGCCGCCGAGCTGCGGGTGAAGAAGGCGTACACGCCGCTCTCGCGCAGGCAGGTCAGCACTAGCGGATACGGGTTGCGGCGGATCTGCCAGAACACCAGCAGCGGGTTGATCACCAGCGCCACCAGCAGCATACAGCCGACCAGGACGACCAGCAGCTGCGCGTAGCCCCACAGTGCGTCGAAACCGGTGGTGGCCAGCGTCGAAGAAACCAGACCAAAGATACCAATTGGCGCAAAGCGAATCACCAGCTTCACCATGAAGGTCACGGCGTTCGACAAATCGTTGACCAGGTTTTTCGTGGTCTCATTACCATGACGCAGCGCGAAGCCAAGACCGATCGCCCAGACCAGGATGCCGATGTAGTTTCCGTTCATCAGTGCGGTGACAGGGTTAGAGACCATGCTCATCAGCAGACCGCGAAGCACTTCCACAATCCCAGATGGCGGAGTGATATCACCGGCCGCGCTGGTCAGGTGCAGCGTGGACGGAAACAGGAAGCTAAACACAACGGCCGTTAAGGCAGCAGAGAAGGTTCCCAGAAGATACAGGAACAGAATAGGGCGAATGTTGGTTTTTTGTCCGTGCTGGTGGTTAGCAATCGACGCCATCACCAGCATCAGAACCAGTACCGGTGCAACGGCCTTCAGTGCGCCCACGAACAGCGTCCCGAGCAGTCCCGTGGCTTCCGCAGCAGGTTTTGACACCATCGCCAGCAGAATACCCAGTACCAACCCGACCAGAATTTGTTTTACAAGACTGCCCTGCGCCAGGCGCGCGAACAGACCGCGTGATTGTGTGCTCATACGTTATTCCTGAGTGAAATTGCGTTCCATCCTGGATGTGCTCTAAGTCACATTTGTGTCCGGATGTAAGTATTTGTTTGCCTGGTTGAGTATCAGGGAAAGCAGCGAAAGGCGGAAGCGTAAAATGCTGGATTTTACGTGTTGCGTCATGTTTTTTAACTATTGGTTAACGAAAATGCCGGGTGGCGCTGCGCTTACCCGGCCTACATTGCATTTCCCCCTCTCCCTGTGGGCTGAGGGATCCCCAGTAATTTGAAAGCAAAAGCTATAACGTTGCCTCACAATAACTGAGGGCTTTCAGCGATGCCTCGGTCCGGCTGTAAATCGCTGAGGCGTTTCCTGTAGGCCGGGGCGAGGCGCAGGGATGCGCCGAGAGGGCGGGCTTTACAGGGATGTTACCTCCGCCCGTCCCCGATAAGCCGGAAGGAATAAGCCGAAGGCACCGCGAAGCGGCGATTTACCGCCGGAAGCCCGGGTCGCCAGGGTGGTGGCGACTGAGCCACCCTGGCACGTTCACCGGTCATGTCGTGACAGAGTAGTAAGGAACATAAAGTGAACGGAATGACCACCAGAGCCGTATGTTCCCCCTCACCCCGGCCCTCTCCCAGTGGGAGAGGGGGCCGTCTGTGCAGGCATTATTTTGTGGGCAACTCTCAGCCCCGTGGGAGAGGGTTGGGGTGAGGGCATCAGCCCGCACCGAACGTTGCACTAAGCCTGCTGCTTCTTATCGTGCTGGCGGTTAACCCAGGTATTGATAATCAGCGTCACCAGCAGAATGCCAAACACCACGCCGAGCGAAATGGCGATCGGAATATGGTAGAAATCGACGATCAGCATCTTGATACCGATAAACACCAGGATCACCGACAGGCCGTACTTCAGCATCGAGAAGCGCTCCGCCGCGCCTGCCAGCAGGAAATACATGGCACGCAGGCCGAGGATGGCAAACAGGTTAGAGGTCAGCACGATGAACGGGTCGGTGGTGACCGCAAAGATAGCCGGGATACTGTCCACCGCGAAAATCACGTCGCTCAGTTCGACAAGAATCAGCACCAGCAGCAGCGGTGTGGCGAACAGCAGGCCGTTCTTACGCACGAAGAAATGCTCGCTCTCAATCTTGTCCGTCATGCGCAGATGGCCGCGGATCCACTTCACCAGCGGCTTATCGCCGATACCGGTATCGTCTTCTTTCGCCAGCGCCATTTTGATACCGGTGAACAGCAGGAACGCGCCGAAGACATACAGCAGCCATTCGAACTGGGTAATCAGCCAGCTGCCGGCGAAGATCATGATGGTACGCAGGACAATGGCACCCAGCACGCCGTACACCAGCACGCGACGCTGCAGGGCTGCAGGCACGGCAAAGTAGCTGAACAGCATCAGCCAGACGAAGACGTTATCAACCGCCAGGGCTTTTTCAATCAGATAACCGGTGAGGAAGGCGAGCGCCTGAGGATCGGCCACCGCACGGCCTTCGGTCGAGGCCAGATACCACCAGAAGGCGGCGCAGAAAAGGAGTGAGAGACTAACCCAGACCAGCGACCAGACGGCGGCCTGCTTAACGCTCATGCCGTGCGCGCCGCGGCGACCCTGCAAAAAGAGGTCGATCGCCAGCATGATGAGCACGACAACCGCGAATCCGCCCCACAGCATTGGAGTGCCGACAGAATGCATACTATTTTCCTTACACATAAAAAACAAAAACGGCTATGGTCAGAAGACGATAGCCGTTAGCTTTTTATGCATAGACCTCGCCTTCCGGCAAGGTCTCACTTACAACCACGAGGGTTGCCCGGCGACCGGATGCGGTTTTGCACGCATCGTAATGACGATCCACCGGCGAAGAAGTTACTCCCCTTTGCAGGTAACAAAATATGTCAGACCATCGGTTTCGTCAATGGTCTGCGCCGTTTCATTACACAGCTTTACGCGATAACTTCCGCGCTCACGCCGTCTGCCGGGAACACTACGCCGGTCTGACGGCGGATCTCCGTTTGCAGCTTCGCCGTGGTGCGGCTTACCGCGAGGCCAGGGTGATTCACTTCATTGTCCTCGACCAGACGGGCAAAGACCTCTGCCTCATAGAGCATAGTGTTAATATGCTGAGGCTGCGTCAGCTCCTGCGCTTTGCCGCCGCGCGGCACGAAGCTCACCTTCTGGCATTCGGAGATTTTCTCGATGACCAGCGACCCGGCTTCGCCCTGAATTTCGCTCGGCAGTACGGAATCGCTCACCTTGGAGTGCTGTAGCGTGACGCTAAAATCACCGTAGTCCAGCACCACGACACCGTGTGCATCCACGCCGCTCTCCAGCAGGCTGGCGGTGGCCGTGACGCCGTGCGGTTCGCCCCACAGGGCCACGGCAGAGGCGAGGCAGTAAAAACCGATATCCATAATCGAGCCGTTCGAGAAGGCCGGGTTAAAGGTATTCGGGTTTTCACCGTCCAGATAGCGCTGATAGCGCGACGAATACTGGCAGTAGTTGATAAAGGCTTTACGCACTTTGCCAATTTTCGGCAGGGACTGCTGCAACACGAGGAAGTTCGGCAGGCTGGCGGTTTTGAACGCTTCAAAAAGCACCACCTGGTTTTCGCGCGCTAACGCAATGGCCGCTTCCACTTCTTCTATGTTCGAGGCTAGCGGCTTCTCGCAAATCACATGCTTTTTATGGCTGAGGAACAGCTTTGTTTGCGGGAAGTGCAGGGAGTTCGGGCTGGCGATATACACCGCGTCAATGGCGTCGCTTTGCGCCATTTCATCCAGGGAGGTGAAGAGATGCTCAACGAGATAGTCGTTGGCAAAACTCTGCGCCTGCTCAAGGCTGCGGGAATAGACTGCGGTAAGTTTTAGTTTGCCGGTTTCGTGGGCGGCGTCGACGAACTGGCGGGTGATCCAGTTCGTTCCAATGACTGCGAAACGTATCATAAACGTTTACGTACTCCGTAGCGGGGAACCTATAGCCACTGTAGCACGTCATCATGACAATTCGCGTGCGCTACTGCGCATTACTCTTTAACGATAAATGCGTCAGCCACAGGCGGGTATCAAACTCCAGCTGGTGGTACTGCGGCTCCATGTGACAGCACAGAGAGTAAAACGCTTTGTCGTGCTCTTTCTCTTTCAGGTGCGCCAGCTCATGTACCACGATCATCCGCAGAAACGCTTCCGGCGCGTTACGGAACACCGTCGCCACGCGGATCTCGGCTTTCGCCTTCAGCTTGCCGCCCTGCACGCGGGAAACGGCGGTATGCAGGCCGAGCGCGTTTTTCAGCACGTGGATCTTGTTGTCGTACATCACCTTGTTGATCGGCGGCGCGCTCTTCAGATATCGGTTTTTCAGATCCTGCGTATACTGCCAGAGCGCCTTATCGGTCGCGAAATCGTGCGTGCCGGGGTAACGTTTTTCCAGCACCGCGCCGAGCTTCTGTTCGGCAATCAGGCTGCGAACCTGGGAAAGTAAATGCTCCGGATAGCCCTGGAGATAAGTAAGTTGGTTCATCAACGCCCCAAATCGACAATAAAACGGGTATACTCACGCACCCTTTTCAGGGATACGCCAAATTTTACCATTCAGGAGGGCCGATGAGCCACTTAGACAACGGTTTCCGTTCACTCAACCTTAAACGTTTCCCGGAAACGGACGACGTTAACCCGCTTCAGGCGTGGGAAGCGGCGGATGAATATCTGCTGCAGCAGTTGGATGAGACTGAAATTCGCGGCCCGGTTTTGATCCTGAATGACGCGTTTGGCGCCCTCGGCTGTGCCCTGGCGGAACACACGCCTTACAGCATCGGCGATTCCTACCTGAGCGAGCTGGCGACGCGTGAAAACCTGCGCCATAACGACATCGACGAGTCCAGCGTGAAGTTCCTCGACAGCACCGCGGACTACCCGCAGGTGCCGGGCGTGGTGCTGATTAAAGTCCCCAAAACCATGGCGCTGCTGGAGCAGCAGCTGCGCGCGCTGCGTAAGGTCGTGACGCCGGAAACCCGCATCATCGCGGGGGCCAAAGCGCGCGATATTCACGCCTCAACGCTGGAGCTGTTCGAGAAGGTCCTTGGCCCAACCACCACAACGCTGGCCTGGAAAAAAGCGCGCCTGATCAACTGCACCTTCAGCGCACCGGAGCTGGCCGACGCGCCAGAGACCCTGAGCTGGAAACTGGAAGGCACCGACTGGACCATCCACAACCACGCGAACGTCTTCTCTCGTACCGGGCTGGATATCGGGGCGCGTTTCTTTATGGAACACCTGCCGGAAAATCTGGAAGGGGAAATTGTCGATCTGGGCTGCGGCAACGGCGTGATTGGCCTGACGCTGCTGGCGAAGAACCCGGACGCCAGCGTGGTGTTCAGCGACGAGTCGCCGATGGCGGTGGCCTCAAGCCGTCTGAACGTGGAAACCAACATGCCGGAAGCGCTGGATCGCTGCGAGTTTATGATCAACAACGCGCTGTCCGGCGTTGAGCCGTTCCGCTTCAACGCGGTGTTCTGCAATCCGCCGTTCCACCAGAAGCATGCCCTGACGGATAACGTCGCGTGGGAGATGTTCCACCACGCGCGCCGCTGCCTGAAAATCAACGGCGAGCTGTACATCGTGGCGAACCGCCACCTGGACTACTTCCACAAGCTGAAGAAGATTTTCGGCAACTGCGTCACCATTGCGACCAATAACAAGTTTGTGGTGCTGAAAGCGGTGAAGCTGGGGCGCCGTCGCTAAATAACCAGTGCAAGCTGGGTGCCCTGCGCAATCGCGCGCCGCGCATCCAGCTCCATCGCCACGTCGCATCCGCCGATCAAATGCACCGTTTTACCGGCCTCGCGCAGCGGATCCGCCAGATCGCGCTTCGGTTCTTGTCCGGCACATAAAATCACATGATCCACGCGCAGCAGCTGCGGCTCGCCGCCGATCGTGACGTGCAGTCCCTCGTCGTCGATCTTTTGGTAGCTCACCGCCGGGATCATCTTCACCCCGCGCGAGAGCAGGGTGGCGCGGTGGATCCAGCCCGTGGTTTTGCCCAGCCCTTCGCCCGGCTTGCTGGCCTTGCGCTGCAGCATCACGATCTGACGCGGGCTTTTCGGCAACTGCGGCCCTTCCGGGCGTAAACCGCCGGACTGCTTCAGGCTGGTGTCGATACCCCATTCCACGCAAAACTCGGCAATGTTCTGGCTGGTGGCTTCACCCGGCTGGCTTAAATACATCGCGGTATCAAAGCCGATCCCGCCGCAGCCGATAATCGCCACTTTCTCGCCAACCGGCGCTTTGTCCCTTAATACATCCAGATAGCTCAATACCTTCGGATGATCGATGCCCTCGATCGCAGGCGTGCGCGGTACGATCCCGCTTGCCAGGATCACTTCATCGAAACCGATCAGATCCGCCGCATTCACCCACTGGCTGAGCTGCAGCTCGACGCCCGTCAGTTCAATCATCCGGCGGTAGTAGCGCAGCGTTTCATAGAACTCCTCTTTGCCAGGGATCTGTTTGGCGATATTAAACTGCCCGCCAATCTCCGCCAGCGCATCAAACAGCGTCACGCTGTGCCCGCGGGAAGCGGCGTTCACCGCGAATGCCAGCCCCGCCGGACCAGCCCCCACTACGGCCAGACGTTTCTTGTTGGTCGCAGGAACGATCGGCATTTTGGTTTCATGGCAGGCGCGCGGGTTAACCAGGCAAGAGGTAACCTTGCCGACGAAGATCTGATCCAGACAGGCCTGGTTACAGCCGATGCAGGTGTTGATCTCATCCGCACGGCCGCTTTGTGCTTTGGACAGCAGCTCGGCATCCGCCAGGAACGGGCGCGCCATCGACACCATATCGGCGTCGCCGCGCGAAATCACATCCTCCGCCACCTGCGGATCGTTAATGCGGTTAGTGGTGACCAGTGGAACAGACACTTTGCCCTTCAGCCTGCGGGTTACCCAGCTGAACGCCGCGCGCGGCACCGGCGTGGCGATGGTCGGGATGCGCGCCTCGTGCCAGCCAATGCCGGTGTTGATAATTGTGGCACCTGCGGCTTCAATCGCCTGCGCCAGCTGCACGGTTTCGTCGAAGGTGCCGCCTCCCTCTACCAGGTCGAGCATCGACAGGCGGAAGATGATAATAAAGTCCGCGCCCGCACGCTCGCGCACCGCGCGCACCACTTCCACGGCAAAGCGCATCCGGCGGGCATAATCGCCGCCCCATTCGTCGTCGCGCTGGTTGGTGCGGGCGGCGAGGAATTCGTTAATCAAATAACCTTCGGAGCCCATCACCTCCACGCCGTCGTAGCCCGCCTCACGTGCCAGCGCAGCGCAACGGGCGAAGTCGTCAATCAACGCCAGAATCTCATCGTGGCTAAGGGCGTGAGGTTTAAAACGGTTAATCGGCGCCTGAATGGCCGAGGGCGCGACCAGGTTCGGCTGATAGCTGTAGCGTCCGGTGTGCAGAATTTGCAAGGCGATTTTACCGCCTTCCTTATGCACCGCGTCGGTCACTATGCGGTGGTGCGGCAGCTGCGACGCATCGTTCAGAACCGCGCCGCCCTCCATCGTCACGCCTGTGGGCGCGGGCGCTACACCGCCGGTCACAATCAGTGCCACCCCGTGGCGTGCGCGTTCGGCATAGAAGGCCGCCAGACGTTCAGCCCCGTCCGGACGCTCCTCCAGCCCGGTGTGCATCGAGCCCATCAACACGCGGTTTTTGAGTGTGGTGAACCCCAGATCGAGGGGGGCGAATAACGACGGGTAGCGGCTCATAGTCTCTTCCAGTGTAAAATTATTGTTATGTGGTCGGATGAGTTACTAATTTAGCCAGCGGCAGCGGAAAGGTAAAAGCGGGATCGAATGATTGTGATAGATCTCAAAGAACTTCGCCCCTCACCCTAGCCCTCTCCCCGGAGGGGAGAGGGGACTGCCTGGTGCGGTCTTAAAGAACTCGCTCGATCTGGTTTTTTCCCTCTCCCCTTAGGGGAGAGGGGCAGGGTGAGGGGTGTGGGTTTTTACCAGCCCCGGTGCCTGCCACATCGACGTGGTCAGACCGCTGTCCACCAGCCCGAGCTGGTCGGCGTACACCGCCTGCCATTTCTGCATCATGCCGTCGTACAGTTCCCGGTGCTGAGGGTCTGGCGTGAACTCGCGGCTCCACTTCACCAGCCGCTCGCCCGTCGAGGCCATATCCGCAAACAGCCCCGCGCCTGTTCCGGCCGCGATCGCGCAGCCGAGCGCCGTTGCCTCTTTGACTTCCGGCACGCGCACCGGCAGCCCGGTAACGTCGCTTAAAATCTGGCTCCACAGGGCGCCTTTGGCCCCGCCACCCGCAAACACCAGGCTCTCAAACGTCACGCCGGAGAAGCGCGAAATCTGCGCCAGGTTGCAGGCCGAAACGATCGCCGCGTTCTCCTCCAGGGCGCGGAACAGCGTCGCTTTGTTGCACTTTTCCGGGTCGATGGAGAGGTTAATAAACGACGGCGCGGCGTGGTACCACTGCTTAAAATGCATCGCGTCGGAGAAGATCGGCATCACCCCATGAGAGCCCGCCGGGACGCGGCTCGCCATTTCTTCGAGCAGGGAGTAGGTGTCCATCCCCATCCGTTCGGCAATCAGTTTCTCCTCGGCGCAGAAGGCGTCGCGGAACCAGCGCATGGTCAGCCCGGTGAAGAAGCTGATCGACTCCGCCTGCGCCATACCGGGGATAACGTGCGGGTTCACGCGGATGTTCATGTCGGGGTCGGTACGCACCTGCGGCAGGTTTACGACCTGCTGCCAGAAGGTGCCGCCCAGCACCGCGGTTTGCCCGGCGCGAACCACGCCCAGCCCCAGACAGCCCAGCTGCACGTCGCCGCCGCCCATCACCACCGGGGTACCTTCGCGCAGGCCGCTCTGCTGTGCGGCCTCTTTGGTGACAGCGCCCAGCACGGTGCCGGTCTCTTTCACCGGGGAGAGGATATCGGCGCGCAGCCCGGCCATGTCCAGCAGCGCCGGGCGCCAGTCGCGGGAGAAGAGATCCAGCATGCCCGTCGTGCCCGCGTTCGACGGATCAACCGCCAGTTCGCCGGAGAGCTTCGCCGCCAGCCAGTCGCTGATCATGGTGATGGTCGCGGCTTTGCGATATATATCCGGGCGATGGTGCGCCAGCCACAGGAGGCGCGGCATCGCGCTCAGGGCCAGCGTCTGGCCGGAGACGTCATATACTTCTGATTCAAAACGAAAGTCGTGGATCTCTTTGAGTTCGGCCACCTCGCGGCTGGCGCGGGCGTCGACGTTGGCGCAGGCCCAGATGGCCTCACCGTTGCGGTCATACAGCACGATCCCTTCGCGCATCGAGCAGCAGGCGACGGACCGAATATCCGCCGCGCTAAGCCGTGCGCGCTCCAGCGCCTGATGAATACACCGGCAGGCCAGCTGCCAGTTGGTCTCGAGGTCGAACTCCATCGACCCCGGCACGTTCTCCACGCTCAGGTGCTTCCACTCGGCCTGGCCGACGGCAACCTGGTTGCCCTGTAAATCGAAAATAACGGCGCGAACGCTGCCTGTCCCTGCATCTAACGCTAAAAGGTAACTCATGAGCTTGCCTCGTTGTTAGCGCAGGGCAACCCCGTTACGTCAGGGCCAGCACCGCGCGGGCTGTCGTCTCTTCCGTCACCAGGCCATTGATACGGCGACCTTTCAGTGCGGCATAAATCGCATCGGCTTTCTCTTCCCCTCCGGCCACGCCGACGATGGTGGGCAGTTGCGCCAGTTCATCGAGCGTGACGCCCAGTAATTCTTTGTGGATCTCCAGCTCCTCAACGCATTCCCCTTCGGCATTGAGGAAATAGCCGAGAATGTCGCCGACCGCGCCTTTACGGGCGTACATCAGCTGTTCACCTTCGCTGATATAGCCGGAGCGCAAAATCGTTGCGTCACGGCGCTGGTTCACCGAACCAATGCCGACCACCGCCACGTCAGCGGCGGTGGCGGCGAGGATCACGTCCCGCACGCTGGTTTCGCGCTTTAAGATCCCGGCGACTTCAGCGGATGACACGCGAAGCGGGGCGGGGATCATGCTCACGCTACAGGCCGCATCCAGCTGGCCGATACCGGTCATATACGGCCCGACACCGCCGGAGAGCGTCACCAGGCGGATCTGCTGCGAGCTGATAAAGCCGCTCAGGTGTTGCAGGCTGCTCATGGTGGTTTCACCAAACCCCACCGCCAGCAGCTGGCCGGGCTCCAGCACGCCCATTAGCGACTGCGCAGCGCCAATGCCGAGCCGCACGTTCATCGGCGGCGTATTCAGAGCGGGCATCACGCGCACCAGCTTCAGGCCAAAGCGCTGCTGTAGCTCGGTTTCCAGCGCCAGGCAGCCCTCGTAGCGGGAGTTGATCTGCACGCGGATCACCCCGGACTGGCGGCCCTTCTCCAGCAGGCGGGAGATCTTCAGGCGCGGCAGCCCGAGCCGCTCGCCAATGTCGTTCTGGGTTAATCCGTCGTGGTAGTAGCACCAGGCCACGCGCGCCACCAGCTCCTCTTCCGCCAGTGCCAGCCCGGCAAACCGTCCTTCTTCCGCAGTGCGTTTATCGCTCATAGTTGAACTCTTATAAAAATTTAGATCATATGTTCGTGATGGCGCGGAGGGAAAGTGTGAGCCACGCGACAAAACGGATCATTTCGATCGTTTCTGGTTTATCTGAATCTCAATCGATAAAACTGTGATCCCTGCACGGTTGTAAATATAGTTCACCGTCTACGCTTTTGAACATTATTAAATCTAAAAATCATTTGTTCAATAGCGGAGCGATGATGACACCACTTCTCGACGCGCGGAATATCAGCAAGCAGTTCTCAGGCGTGCCGGTTCTGAAAGGCATTGATTTCACTTTGCTTGCGGGGCAGGTGCACGCGCTGATGGGCGGTAACGGCGCGGGAAAATCGACGCTGATGAAGATCATCGCCGGGGTGGAAACGCCGGATGGCGGTGAACTTTCGGTCGCGGGGGAGTCTTTTGCACGGCTCACGCCCGCGCAGGCGCATAAGCTCGGCATTTATCTGGTGCCTCAGGAGCCGCTGCTGTTCCCCAACCTGACGGTGCGGGAAAACATTCTGTTTCGTCTGCCGCGAGAGCGCGATCGGGAAAAACACCTGGCGGAGAAACTCCATCAGCTGCAGTGCCAGCTTAACCTCGACGCCGCCGCCAGCACCCTGGAGGTGGCGGACCAGCAGATGGTGGAGATCCTGCGCGGGCTGATGCGTAACGCCAAAATTCTGATCCTTGATGAACCCACGGCCTCGCTGACGCCCGGTGAGACCGAGCGCCTGTTCCGCCAGATCCGCGCTTTGCAGGATCTCGGCGTCGGGATTGTTTTTATCTCGCACAAGCTGCCGGAGATTCGACAGCTGGCGAGTCACGTCTCAGTGATGCGCGACGGCGCGGTGGTGCTCAGCGGCGAAACTGCGCATTTTGACGATAACGCCCTGATCGCCGCCATGACGCCTGTAAGCCGGGAAGCATCCCTGAGCGATACGCAAAAGCTGTGGCTGGCGCTGCCGGGCAACCGCCGCACCCAGGCGCAGGATTTTCCCGTGCTGCGCGTGGAAGCGCTCACCGGGGAGGGCTTTATCGATCTCAGCCTTGAGATTTACGCCGGGGAGATCGTTGGTCTGGCCGGGCTGGTGGGGTCCGGGCGCACCGAGTTTGCCGAAACGCTCTACGGCCTGCGTCCGGTTCGCGGCGGGCGGGTGTGGCTGGAGAGCCAGGAGATCACCGCCGATCCGGTCAGTTCACGCCTGCAAAAAGGGCTGGTCTATCTGCCGGAAGACAGGCAGGTGTCCGGCCTGTTTCTCGACGCGCCGATCCGCTGGAACACCGTGGCGCTGAACGAGCCGTCGCTCTGGCAGCAGCGAAAGCGGGAGTCTGCGGTAGTGGAACGCTATCACCGGGCGCTGGGGATCAAGCTCAACCATGCGGATCAAACCGTGCGCACGCTCTCCGGTGGTAATCAGCAGAAGGTGCTGCTGGCGCGCTGTCTTGAGGCCAACCCGCTGCTGCTGATCGTCGATGAACCGACGCGCGGCGTGGACGTCTCGGCGCGCGCCGACATCTACCAGCTGATTAAAAGCGTGGCGGCGCAGAACGTGGCGGTGCTGATGATCTCAAGCGATCTCGATGAGTTTCCCAGCCTCGCGGATCGGGTGTTGGTAATGCATCAGGGCGTGCTCAGCGGCGAGCTGCCGCGCCACGCCGTCAGCCTCGACCGGATGATGGCGCTGGCGTTTGGAGGGCAATCATGAAGATCTTACTGAAAAATCGCGAGCTGAGCGCGTTTCTCGCCATTCTGGCACTGTTCGCCGTGCTGGTGGCGCTGAACCCGTCCTACCTGAGCTTACAGACGCTGGGGATGATCTTCGCCAGCTCGCAGATCCTGATCCTGCTGGCCATCGGCGCGGCGCTGGTGATGCTGACCCGCAATATCGACGTCTCAGTTGGCTCCACCGTCGGGCTGTCCGCCATCGCCGTCGGCGTGGCGCTCAATAGTGGCTACAGCCTGCTCGTTTCCATTCTCTTCGCGCTGTCGATCGGCGCGCTGGCGGGGGCATTCAACGGTTTTCTGGTGGTGGGGCTGCGCATTCCGGCGATTGTCGCCACCCTCGGCACGCTGGGGCTGTATCGCGGGGCAATGCTGCTGTGGACCGGCGGGAAGTGGATTGAAGGGCTGCCGCCGGGGCTGAAATCTCTCTCCGAGCCTGCCGCCGTCGGCATTTCGCCGCTCGGCATGCTGGTGTTGATTATTGCGGCCACAGGCGCGTGGACGCTGTCGCGCACCGCGTTCGGGCGTGATTTTTACGCCGTGGGGGATAACCTCGCCGCCGCGCGCCAGCTGGGCGTGGCGGTGAACCGCACCCGCATGATTGCTTTTACTCTGAACGGCATGCTGGCGGCCTGCGCCGGGATTGTCTTTGCCGCGCAGATTGGCTTTGTGCCGAACCAGACCGGCAGCGGGCTGGAGATGAAGGCCATCGCCGCCTGCGTGCTGGGCGGCATTTCGCTGCTGGGCGGCACCGGCACGCTGGTCGGTGCCTTCCTCGGCGCGTTCTTCCTCACCCAAATCGACACCGTGCTGGTGCTGTTCAGGCTGCCGGCGTGGTGGAACGATTTTATCGCCGGACTGGTGCTGCTGGGCGTGCTGGTGCTCGACGGGCGCCTGCGCCAGGCGCTGGCGCGCCATCAGCGGGCGCTGAAGTACGGCCGCTTCCAGCCGGGTAACAAAGGGGGAAAGCATGTCACCCCGTTTCCCAAACGCAAAAAAGAGGTGGCGTAAATGAGGCTTAACTGGGAAAGCGCGCTGCTGATTTTACTGGTGCTGGAGATCCTGCTCTTCGGCGCCATCAACCCGCGCATGCTCGACGTTAACATACTGCTTTTCAGCACCAGCGACTTCATCTGCATTGGTATTGTGGCGCTGCCGCTAACGCTGGTCATCATCAGCGGCGGGATCGACATTTCCCTCGGCTCAACCATTGGACTGTGCGCCATCGCGCTGGGGGTGATGATGCAGGCAGGGTGGCCGATGGCGGTCGCTATTCCGCTGACGCTGCTGCTCGGCCTGCTGTGCGGATTATTTAATGCCGCGCTGATCCACTACACCGGCATTAGCCCTCTGGTGATTACCCTCGGCACGCTCTACCTCTACGGCGGCGGGGCGCTGCTGCTCTCCGGCATGGCGGGGGCGACGGGCTACGAGGGGATCGGCGGCTTCCCGGATGGCTTCACGGCGTTCGCTAACCTCACGGTGTTGGGTATGCCGATCCCGCTGGTGCTGTTCGCGGTGATTACGTTTTTTTTCTGGCTGATTACCCACCGCGGGCGCTTTGGTCGTCACCTGTTTTTAATCGGCCAGAATCCTCGCGCGGCGCGCTATGCGGCGCTGTCGGTGAACGGCATGCCCTACGCGCTGTACGGCCTGGTGGGCGTGGCCTCGGCGGTTGCCGCGCTGGTGATGGTCTCCTATTTCGGCTCCGCGCGTTCGGATCTGGGGCGCGATTTACTGATGCCAGCGCTCACTGCCGCCGTGCTCGGCGGGGCCAATATCTACGGCGGGTCAGGTTCGGTTGTCGGTACGGCGCTGGCGGCGCTGCTGGTGGGCTACCTGCAACAGGGTTTACAGATGGTTGGTATCCCTAACCAGGTGTCGAGCGCGCTGTCAGGGGCGCTGCTGGTTGTGGTGGTGATGGGACGTTCGCTGAGTCTGCACCGCGAGTGGGTGCGTTCTCTCTTCAGAAAACTATCCGGAGCGTAAGATGAAAACAAAACTGTTCGTCCTGGCAATGGCCCTCAGCTTCGCCTCGGCGCAGGCGGCGGACCGCATTGCCTTTATCCCGAAGCTGGTAGGCGTGGGCTTCTTCACCAGCGGCGGCAACGGCGCGAAAGAGGCGGGGAAAGATCTCGGCGTGGACGTGACCTACGACGGCCCGACCGAGCCGAGCGTCTCCGGCCAGGTGCAGCTTATCAATAACTTCGTCAACCAGGGCTATAACGCCATCATCGTCTCCGCGGTGTCGCCGGACGGTCTCTGTCCGGCGCTCAAGCGCGCGATGCAGCGCGGCGTGAAGGTCCTGACCTGGGACTCCGACACCAAACCGGAGTGCCGCAGTATCTACATCAACCAGGGCACGCCGGAACAGCTGGGCGGCCTGCTGGTGGAGATGGCAGGCAAGCAGGTCACCAAACCGAATGCCAAAGTAGCGTTCTTCTACTCCAGCCCCACCGTCACCGACCAGAACCAGTGGGTGAAAGAGGCGAAGGCCAAAATCGAGAAAGATCACCCTCAGTGGCAGATCGTCACCACCCAGTTTGGCTATAACGACGCCACCAAATCTCTGCAAACCGCCGAGGGGATCTTAAAAGCGTATCCGGATCTGGATGCGATTATCGCCCCGGACGCCAATGCGCTGCCTGCGGCGGCGCAGGCGGCGGAAAACCTGAAGCGGGAGGGGGTAACGATTGTCGGGTTTAGCACGCCGAACGTGATGCGCCCGTACGTTGAGCGCGGCACGGTGAAAGCCTTCGGCCTGTGGGACGTGGTGCAACAGGGCAAAATTGCGGTCAATGTCGCCGATCGCCTGCTGAAAAAAGGCGATCTTAACGTCGGCGACAGCGTGGATGTAAAAGACATCGGCGCGCTGAAGGTCGAGCCGAACAGCGTGCAGGGCTACCAGTATGAGGCGAAGGGCAATGGCATTGTGCTGCTGCCGGAGCGGGTGGTGTTCACCAAAGAGAACATCAACAAATACGATTTCTGACGGGGGAGAAAATGGCTGATTTAGACGACATCAAAGACGGCAAGGATTTTGGCATCGGTACGCCGCAGCAGAATGTGCCGTACACCCTGAAGGGCTGCGGTTCGCTGGACTGGGGCATGCAGTCCAGGCTTTCGCGCATCTTCAACCCGCAGAGCAACCGCACGGTGATGCTGGCCTTTGACCACGGCTACTTTCAGGGGCCGACCACCGGCCTTGAGCGCATCGACCTCTCCATCGCGCCGCTGTTTGGCGAAACCGACGTGCTGATGTGCACCCGCGGTATTCTGCGAAGCCAGGTTCCCGCCGCGACGAACAAACCGGTGGTGCTGCGCGCCTCCGGCGGTAACTCGATTCTGGGCGAGCTGTCGAACGAGTGTGTGGCGGTGGCGATGGAGGACGCCCTGCGCCTGAACGTCTGCGCGGTGGCGGCGCAGGTCTATATCGGCAGCGAATTTGAACATCAGTCGATCAACAACATCATCAAGCTGGTGGACGCGGGCGCGCGCTACGGCATGCCGACGCTGGCGGTGACGGGCGTCGGCAAGGAGATGGCGCGCGACGCGCGTTATTTCTCGCTGGCCAGCCGCATCGCGGCCGAAATGGGGGCGCAGTTCGTCAAAACCTATTACGTGGACGAGGGTTTTGAAAAAGTGACCGCCAGCTGCCCGGTGCCGATTGTGATCGCCGGGGGCAAAAAGCTGCCGGAGCACGAGGCGCTGGAGATGTGCTGGCGCGCGATCGATCAGGGTGCGTCCGGCGTGGACATGGGGCGCAATATCTTCCAGTCCAGCGCGCCGCTCGCGATGCTGAAGGCAGTGAAAAAAGTGGTACACGAGAACATGAGCGCGCGGGACGCGTTCCAGTTCTGGCAGGAAGAGAAACAAGGAGAAGCAAAATGAACGTGACGTTAGTGGAGATCAACATCAAGCCCGAGCGGGTGGACGAGTTTCTGGAGGTATTTCGCGCCAACCACGAGGGGGCAATCAGGGAGCCGGGGAATCTGCGCTTTGACGTCTTGCAGGATCCAAGGGTGAAAACCCGGTTCTTTATCTACGAAGCCTATAAAGACGAAGAGGCGGTGCTGGCGCACAAGCAAACGCCGCACTATCTGGCGTGCGTAGATAAGCTTGAGGAGCTGATGTCGGAGCCGCGCAAAAAACGCAGTTTTGTGGGATTATTGCCGGAGTAACAGGCTTTTTAGGCCGGGTAAGCGCAGCGCCACCCGGCATTTTTCAGGCAAGTTCCAGAGCCGTAAGTATCCGGGCTAGCGCTTCACGCGGCTCACCCTGAACCGCCTGTAACGGAAATGGCAATGCAGGTGCAGTCACTTTTCCCATCATCTCTGCCGCCGCCGCGATAACCCGTAAGCTGCCGTATCGACGGAACAATTCCCATAGCGGCTCTAACCGCTCGGATTGTGCCGCCTCTTTCGAACGGATAATCGCCAGCGCTGTCTGCGGAAACAACCCGCCAACCACCGAGTACCAGACGTCAAACCCGGCCTGCAGGGCGGAGGCCGCTCGCCAGTCACCGGCGATGCCCAGCGTGACGGTATCAGGAAGACGAGCGCGTACCTGCGACAGGTCCTCCGGCACGCGGCCAAGCTTTATGGACCCTATATTCGGCAGGGCCGAGGCGGCAAATAACAGTTCATCGCTAAACGAAAAACCGGTCGTGGCGGGATTATCGTAAATGCACAGCGGTACGGAGAGCTGGCGGGTCACCGTTTCATACAGATTAAACACTTCGTCTTCCGTTAATAGCTGGTACGACACGGGTGCCAGCAGCACGCCAGAAGCACCTGCCGCTTGCGCGTCGTCAGCCAGACGCAGAATATCGTCCAGCCGTAATGCGCCGATGCTGACGATGACCGGAATGTCATCAGCATGCGCCACCGCGCAGTGTGCGATCCGGCCGCGCTCTTCAACGGTCAGATAGGCATAACTTCCCGTTGAGCCCAAAATGCCCAGTGAATCCACGCCAGCCTCGACTACGGGGCGCAGAAGATTGATAAAGGACTGTTCGTCAAACGTCCCCTCTTTCAGGGGCGTTAACGGAAACGCGCTTAACCCGTGAAACATTTTTTGTCCTCTTACAGTTTCAGCAGCTGCATCTGTGCTGTTGCTCCGGGCATCAGCCGCTGCAGGTTGTTGACCAGCTCTTCTCCTGCCTCTTCCAGTGCCGCAAGCGGCATCGACGGCAGACTTTCAAGAATAAACCACATGGATTGCGCCTGGCTGTCCAGACGAGTCCGTATTCCCTGGCGCCAGTTCCACCGACGGCAGGTGACGCCGAGGGCGTCGCGCCAGATAACCTCGCCAGCATCCGGATATTCCACCACTGGCTCTCCCTCTTTAAAGGTATCAAACGGCTCGCTGCTGTCGGCCAGCGTCAGACGTGGCGCACCCGAATAAGCCGCGATATTTTCACCTCCCACCGGAATGGCATAGCGAATACTCACCGCGTTATAGATATCCACGACCGGATCCAGCGACGGCAGCGAACCGTCTTTCAGTACCCGCTTGCGCAGGGCTGCGGCGGAACAGGGCGTGCGTTTCGGTTTCGCGCCGAAGGCTTTAAACACCTCATCCCAGTCTGAAAGGTGTGCATCAGCCCACGGCACATCATCATTCAACATCTGCTGGCAGGCCTGCGCCAGCGCGGCGGGGGCAACCTCCGGGTGGGTAATCGGCGCGGCTTCAACCAGAATGCTCAGAGCCCGAAAGCCTGGGGCGATTGCGGCAAGTCGCGAATCTATTGACGGCGTAACGAGAGACATAAATAATCCTGTATTGACTGTTTTATACCATGGTAGTGACCAATGACTGATAAAGTCAATATAATGACTGCACAGGGTGCCGATGTTGCCCAGGTAAGCCTGGCCGTGGCGAACCGCATTCGCAACTGGCGGAAAGAGAAAAAACTTTCGCTGGACGAGCTGTCCCGCCGGGCCAGCGTCAGCAAAGGGATGCTGGTGGAGATCGAAAAGGGCGCAGCCAACCCCAGCATTGCCATTTTGTGCAAGCTGGCCGCCGCGCTTGGCATCTCCGTGGCGGATATCGTCAACGTCTCCAGCGAGCCGCTGGTGCACATTATTGAAGAAGCGGCGATCCCGGTGCTGTGGCAGGGCGCACAGGGTGGTTATGCCAGGCTGCTGGCAGGGGCCGCGGGCCCGGACATGATTGAGCTGTGGCAGTGGGAGATGCATCCGGGGGAGTATTTCACCTCGACAGGGCATCCGGCGGGAACCTTTGAGCTGCTGCATGTGAACGAAGGCGTATTAACACTGACGGTGGACGAGACGGTGACGCAGGTGAATGCTGGCGCGTCGGCGGTGGCGAAAACGGAAGCGGCGCACGGCTACGCCAATGAAGGCGATACCGTGCTTCGCTTCACCATGACGGTGGCGGAGTTTCACCGATAAAAAGTAGGCCGGGTAAGCGTAGCGCCACCCGGCGTTGATTACGCCTCTTCCACGCTCACCCGCAGTGCCGCCAGCGCTGTACGCGCCGCCTTCAGCACCTGCTCGCACTGCTCAATCGTCAGCGTCAGCGGCGGTTCTATGCGGATAGTTTTCGAGTTGTTGAGCGTGCCAGCCACCAGCACCCGCTGGCGGAACATCTCGCTCGCGAAGCTGTAGCCGGTTTCGTTATCGACAAACTCAATTGCCATCAGCATCCCTTTGCCACGCGCGTCCTGTACCAGGTCCGGGTACTCACGCCCCAGCTGGCGGAAGCCATCCAGCAGCATGTCGCCTTTCTGCTCCGCCTGCGCAGGCAGGTTTTGCTCCAGCAGCACGTTGATGGTGGCCAGCGCGGCCGCACAGGCCAGCGGGTTACCGCCAAAGGTGGTGGTATGCAGGAACGGGTTGTCGAACAGCACCGAGAACACCTCCTCGGTGGCAATCGTGGCACCAATCGGCATCACGCCGCCGCCGAGCGCTTTCGCCAGACACAGGATGTCAGGCTGAACGTTCTCGTGCTCGCAGGCAAACATCTTGCCGGTGCGCCCCATCCCGGTCTGCACTTCGTCGAGGATCAGCAGCGCGCCAAACTCATCGCACAGCTGACGCACGGCGGGCAGATAGCCCTGTGGAGGCAGGATCACGCCGCCTTCGCCCTGAATCGGCTCCAGGATCACCGCCGCCACGTCGTCGCCGGTTTTACGGCATTCGCTCAGCACGGTGCGCATGGCGTTAATGTCGCCAAACGGCACGTGGCGGAAGCCCGGCAGCAGCGGCATAAACGGTTTTCGGAAGGTGGATTTAGCGGTCGCCGACAGTGCGCCCAGGGATTTTCCGTGGAACGCGCCGCTGGTGGCAATGAAGGTGAATTTCCCGCGCGGCGACTGGTACGCTTTGGCGAGCTTGATCGCCGCCTCGACCGACTCGGTGCCGCTGTTGCTGAAGAAGCTGTATTTCAGCTTGCCGGGCGTTAAGGCTGCCAGCGTTTTTGCGAGCATGGCGCGAAGTGGGTCGAGCAGTTCCTGGCTATGGAGAGGTTGTTTCGCAAGTTGATTCTGTACGGCGGAAACCACTACTGGATTACGGTGCCCCACGTTGAAGATACCAAAACCACCCAGGCAATCGATAAACTCCTGTCCCTGGGTGTCGACAAGCGTGTTCAGACTTCCCGCTTGCCACTCTACGGCTCCGTAATCCCCGCCGGCGGTAACAGATTTGCGATACTCCAGAAAACCAGGATTCACATGCTCTTTAAAGTAATCAATGACCTCTCGGTTAAGTTGTTTCATCTCCTCATGATCGAGCGTTCGCTTCTCAATGAGATTCAGTGCGTGCGCGGTACAGGCAAGAGCCGAGGCGCTGGAAGGTAACCTGTTCAAAATATGCTCCCGGGGATCGCGTATCACATGATACTGAGATAAGTATTGCAGGGATTACGCCACTTCAGATGACTTAACGAAAATCGGGATAAACGCCAGGTTAAAATTATGTTGCGCAATATTTAATCATGCCGGAGCAACCGAAACGGGATTTAGCGGTACAGCGCAAGGGGCACCGGAAAGGGGGATTCGGCTCAGTTGCACTACCGGAGTGCATCGCCTGCTGCTTAAGTGGGCATTAACAGTTCATGCTTTGTAGGTAATTTCTTACCGAAAGTATGTGAAATCAATAGATTATAAAATCTCACAAAAAGTGCGGTTTAAGTGAAATCTGCGATCTCTATCAAGTTTAACAACTAAAGATAAATTGTTTACCGCCGAAAAAACAATAAACCACAAAATTAACATTCGAATAACCTGCAAGGAATGCCCGTCATGTCTTCTCCTTCCTTTGTCACCCAGAATAACTATCCTCTGGACGATGACACCACCTTAATGTCGACCACCGACATCCACAGCTATATGACTCATGCAAACGACACCTTTGTGCAGGTGAGCGGCTATCAGCTTGATGAGCTGATGGGGCAGCCGCACAATCTGGTGCGTCATCCCGATATGCCGAAAGCGGCGTTTGCCGATATGTGGTACACCCTGCAACAGGGTGAGCCGTGGAGCGGGATTGTCAAAAACCGACGTAAAAATGGCGATCATTACTGGGTGCGCGCGAATGCGGTGCCGATGGTGCGAAACGGGCAGGTGACGGGGTATATGTCGATCCGCACCCGGGCCAAAGAGGAAGAGATTGCCGCCGTAGAGCCGCTCTACCGGGCGCTGAATAACGGGAACTGTAAAAAGCGTATCCACAAAGGACTGGTGGTGCGTAAAGGGTGGCTGGGTAAGCTTCCGGGCATGCCGCTGCGCTGGCGCGTACGCAGCGTGATGGCGGCGCTTTTTGCCGTGCTTACCGCGACCCTGGTGACCACCTCCGCAGGCTGGGTGCCGCTCGCAGCCGCCGCAGTGGTGATGCTGCTGGGAACGCTGCTGTTTGAGCAGCAAATTGTCCGCCCGATCGAAAACGTCGCGCGTCAGGCGCTGAAGGTGGCGACCGGCGAGCGCAACAGCGTGCAGCATCTGAACCGCAGCGACGAGCTGGGGCTGACCCTGCGCGCGGTAGGACAGCTGGGGCTGATGTGCCGCTGGCTGATCAATGACGTGTCGAGTCAGGTGGTGAGCGTCCGTGACGGTAGCGACAGGCTGGCGCAGGGGAATGAAGAGCTGAACGATCGCACGCGGCAGACCGTGGCGAATGTGCAGCAAACCGTCGCAACAATGAACCAGATGGCCGCTTCCGTTCAGAGCAACTCTGAAACTGCCGCCGAAGTGGACAAACTCTCCGTGGCCGCGAGCAGCGCGGCCACGAAAGGCGGTAACGCGATGCAGACCGTGGTGAAAACGATGGATGATATCGCCGACAGCACGCAGCGTATTGGTTCGATTACCTCCCTGATTAACGACATCGCTTTCCAGACCAATATCCTGGCGCTGAATGCGGCGGTGGAGGCCGCAAGGGCCGGCGAGCAGGGGAAAGGTTTTGCCGTGGTCGCAGGTGAAGTTCGCCACCTTGCCAGCCGCAGCGCGAATGCGGCGAACGATATCCGCAAGCTGATTGATGCCAGCGCCAGCAAGGTGCAGTCCGGCTCCGAGCAGGTACATGCCGCAGGTCGCACGATGGATGATATTGTCGAGCAGGTGAAAAACGTCACGCAGCTCATCGCGCACATCAGCCACTCGACGTCCGAACAGGCGACCGGGTTGTCTGAGTTAACCCGCGCGGTGGCGGAACTCGACAGTATCACGCAGAAAAATGCCGACCTGGTCGAGGAGAGCGCCCACATTTCTGCGATGGTGAAGCATCGCGCCGGACGGCTTAAGGATGCGGTGACGGTTCTCCACTGAGTCAGTAATGTTCCAGAAAGCCGTTTATTTCGCAGGGAATAAACGGCTTTATCATTTTCTGATTGTAATTATTAATGTATTTTATTGTTAATTTTATATTAAATAACTAAAAAAACTTCCTCAGTTATTTGTTCCTGCCTAAGTCAATTTCCCGCGATGCTATTTTGCAAAACTCTACTCTGGTGGTCTGGTAACGATCAATGGAGCAATATTAATAGCCTGTACCTATCCATTGTGATAATTATGAAATAAAAAAACGATCAAAGTCATAAAGTTAGCGAGTGGGTTACCGATAACAGCGATCGTCTGAGAAATAATCACATCGATGGAGAAAATATGTTCTTACATGACGTAAAGATCGGCACGAAATTATTTCTGGCGTTTGGGTTCTTTATTGTCCTTATGGTGGTCAGCGCCAGTTTATCCTTGCTGAGTCTGAACCGGGCGAATAACGGGATGCAATCCATCATTACCGATGATTATCCCACCACGGTAAAAGCGAACCAGTTAATCGACAACTTCCAGGAATTTATTAGCACTCAGCAGCTCATGTTACTGGATGAACAGGGAACGTACACGGCGCAGTCGCAGCAGAATCTTAAAGCGATAAGCGAGCATATTACGGTGATCCTGGGTGAACTGAACAGTGCGCTGCAGGACCCGAAATCACAGCAGGTCCTTGCCGAGATCCGCGACGTCCGTCAGCAGTATCTGGACTCGCGCTATCGCATTTTGCAGGCGGTTCAGCACAACGATCGTGCGGGCGCTATTCAGGAAATGATGACCAACACTCTGACCGTGCAGCAGGCCTATAAAGCCAAAGTGCAGGAACTGATTGCGATTCAGAACCAGGAGATGCAGAGCGCCGGGGCGCAGGTGGAAGGCGACTTCAAATCTAACCGGCTGATGCTGATCCTGATCACCCTCTTTAGCGTCGCGGCTGGCAGCCTGATTGGCTGGTTTATCGTGCGCGCTATCACTCGTCCGCTCGGCGAGGCGGTGAATTTTGCCAATGCCATTTCAGAGGGGGATCTGACGGGCAGTATCACGCCGCACGGCAAAGACGAAACGGGCCTGTTGCTGCACGCGCTGATGGAGATGAAAAACCGCCTGCTGGACATTGTGCAGCAGGTGCAAACCGGCTCGGAGAATATCTCCAGCGCGGCCGCGCAGATTGTCGCCGGGAACCAGGATCTCGCCGCGCGCACGGAAGAGCAGGCAAGTTCCGTTGAACAGACCGCCGCCTCGATGGAGCAAATTACCGCGACGGTGAAAAACACGGCCTCGCACACCGGGGAAGCGACCAACCTCTCGGCCGATGCCGCCACGGTGGTCAAAAACAACGGCGAGATGATGAAGCAGGTCACCAGCAAAATGCGCCTGATTAACGAAACATCGAACCGGATGTCCGACATTATCGACCTGATCGACGCCATTGCCTTCCAGACCAACATTCTGGCGCTGAACGCGGCGGTGGAAGCGGCTCGTGCGGGCGAACACGGCCGCGGCTTCGCGGTGGTGGCGGGCGAGGTGCGCCAGCTTGCTCAGAAGAGCGCGTCGTCTGCCAGTGAAATCCGCGAGCTGATTGAGAGTTCCACCAGCCAGACACAGGACGGGATGAACCTGGTCGAAAAAGCGAGCGCGTTGATCAACGGCATGGTCGGTAACGTGGAAGAGATGGACGTGATCCTGCGCGAGATCCGCCAGGCCAGCCACGAGCAGACGGAGGGGATCTCGCAGATCAACAGTGCGATTGGCCTGATTGATGCCACCACCCAGCAGAACTCTGCGCTGGTGGAGGAGTCTGTGGCAGCGGCGGCATCGCTTAACGAACAGGCGATGCACCTGAAAGAGCTGGTACGCGTCTTCCGTGTGAATGAGCACGCGCCGGCTTAATCCAGCTGGGAGATCTCCAGCGCCGCGCGGTCGATTACGCCGATAATCTGCTTGAGCTGCGCGTCGCTGAGCTCTCCCTGATTCACCTTCAGGTCTAATACCGCTTTAAAGTTATCCAGCGCCCGCTTCATCTGCGGATTTTTGCGCAGTTGAAAGCCGACGCTGCGCGCTTTAATACGCACCTGGATTTGTTCCAGCTGTTCCCGGTTTTCGTCCAGCCAGCGTTGTCCTTCAGCGGTAATCGCAATCTTCTTACGACCGTTCTCTTCTTCCGTGATGGTGATAAAGCTCTGATCCTGAAGATAATCCAGGGTCGGGTAGATCACGCCGGGGCTAGGGGTGTAGTTCCCCTGAGTCAGGTTCTCGATCTCTTTGATCAGCTCATACCCGTGGCTCGCGTTGCGGGTCAGGATATCCAGAATCACCAGCCGCAGATCGCCGTGACCGAAAAAGCGCGGTCGGCGTCCGCCGCCTTCGTGTTCGTGTCGCATAGTATGCCCTTTGAATTGATATATCTAAACTATATCTAAGATATATTCAGATGCAATCTAAAAGATCTTGCATTTTTACTGATTAGTAATCATTATCATTTAAAAATGAATTTAGATATATCGTAATCATCAGAGAAGAGGCTAAAAATGGCATCTACCCGTTACCCACAGCGCGTGCGTAATGACCTGCGTTTTCGCGAGCTGACGGTGCTCCGCGTTGAGCGCATCAGCGCAGGCTTCCAGCGCATTGTTTTAGGCGGCGAGGCCCTGGAGGGCTTTTGCTCTCGCGGTTTCGACGACCACAGCAAAGTCTTTTTTCCGGCACCTGGCGCCACGTTTGTCCCGCCGGTGGTCACCGATGAAGGCATCGACTGGGGCGACGGCGTGCGCCCACAGGCGCGCGACTATACGCCGCTGTACGATGAAGAGAACCATGAGCTGGCGCTCGATTTCTTCGTTCACGACGGGGGTATTGCCAGCAGTTGGGCGGTCGAAGCGAAAGCGGGGGACAGGCTGACCATTGGCGGCCCTCGCGGTTCGCTGGTGGTACCGGAAGATTACGCCTGGCAGTTGTACGTATGCGATGAATCTGGCATGCCCGCGCTGCGTCGACGTTTAGAGGGCATTGCAAAACTGCCGGTGCGCCCGGACGTTCATGCGGTGGTGACCGTGGCTGATGAATCTTATAAGGACTATCTGGCGCACCTGAGTGAATTCAACATCACCTGGGTGGTGGGCCACAGCGAGCAGGCGGTGGCTGCCCGTCTGGCAGCGTTGACCGTTCCGGCGGAGGATTACTTTATCTGGCTGACCGGAGAAGGGAAGGTGGTAAAAAGCCTGAGCCGCCAGTTTGAAACCGACGCGATTGACCAGCAGCTGGTGCGTGCCAGCGCATACTGGCACGCTAAATAATCAGGCTGCGGAGTCGAGCTGCGCTTCGCTGACCTGATGTTCGAGCGAGGCGCATACCTCTTTCAGCGCTTTCTCCTGCTGGGCAAAGTACGCTTCCATATTGCTAAGCGACGAGACCAGCAGCCAGGACTCTTCTTTTTCCAGCTCCGCCAGCTCGTTCACCAGGGTGTCGATTTGCTCGCGGACCTGCGCCATTTTTTTGCGGATACGCTCCAGATCGTTCAGCCTGTCGCTCGCCATCAGCGGCTCAAAGCCCTGCTGCAGACGGGCCACCAGTGAGCGAATGGCTTTCACATCTCCGCGCTGCTTCGCCTGGTTGAGCTGCACCATCATGCTGTTGGCCTCTTCTTTCAGATCGTCCGCCACCAGATCCGGGTGGCAGAGCTTACTCGCCTGCCGCCAGAGACGCTTCAGCTCGTTCCGATCTTCTTCCGAAAGATCCTTGCCTTTGCGCAATCGCACCTCGGCATCGTAATGCTGCTCGCGATACTTCTCGTACTCTTCGTTGGCCTCGTCGCGCGCCTGACGCGCTGGCTCCTCTTCGCGCGTTAAGCCGCTCTCCAGCTCAAGCGCTTCGGCCAGCAGGTTAGCGATCAGATTGCTTTGCTGCTCCAGATGCTTACGCGCCTCAGCGGCCTGTACGGAGTCAGCCGGGAGATCGCGCCAGCGCTGGGTGAGCGTCGCCAGCACCTCTACCGCCTGCGCCATATAGCGCTGGCAGCGACGGTAATCTTCCTCGCGACGACGCGCTTCCGCCTGCTGACGACGCAGGTTCAGCTCCGCCAGCGTTTTACGCAGGGCGAGGATCTGCTGCATCAGCGGCCCGAGGCGGGAGAAATAGAGATCGTTAAACTCATCAAGCTGCTGCACGCGCGCGTTGCGGCGGTCAATCAGATCGCGCAGACGTTCTTCCAGCGCCTTCAGCTCCAGCTTGCTGGCCGCCACCTGCGGATCGCGCCACGGGGTCACGGCGCGCTGCCCCTGCAGCCAGGCGGTTATAGCCGCCATCGCCGCGGTGTAGTTCTTTTGCTCAAGCGCCACGACGATTGCCTGTAGCTCATCGTCAAACGCTTCATTTTTCAGGCGTGTCAGCTGGCTCTGGATGATGTCGTCATCTTCCAGTTCAATGGCATTTTTAATGATTTCTAGCCGTTTGATCGGTGTGCTCATGATGCCTTTCGCTTTGGCGCTTAAGTATTTGAGTTAAGGGTAGTTGTTGTAAAAGCTACAGGAAATAATACACACGGATGATGATCGGCGCGATGGGGGATTTCTTTAGTTTTGCAATTTGTGAAGACGTGCGGAGGGTGATGGCCTTCGCGCAGCTCGCCGAAAGGGCTCGTTTTAATCTATTGAAATAACGATTAATGACTAAAAAAACAAGACCAATCCCTACGTAAAATTACCAGGTAAAACCCGTAATCGCCCGAATAGTTTGCCTGTGCCGGGCTGCTTATTATCCCTCTCACTGACTGTTTTCCTGACATCGGCGGACGACCGTTCGACGAGCGGAATATTTTTTCAACGGAGTAGAGATGAATATGAAAGCTATTTTAGCCGCCCTGCCGATCGCGATGATTCCGGCTACTGTTCTGGCAGCAAATACTGAGGAAGGGTATTACGGTTCCGCAAAATATCTCCAGGTTGAACAGCGTGCAAAGGAGATGGATACCAGCGCACGTCCTGGGGTAGGGCAGTTTGTCGGCGGTAAAGAGAAAGAGCACTTCGGTGGCGCGGCGATTGCTGCGGGCTATCAGTTTGGTAACGGCTGGCGTACAGAGGGTGAATATACCTTTAAGCAGAAGGCCGAATATACCAGCGGCTCCAGTACCTTTGCCAACAGCTATAACCACCTGAAAACTGAAACCGAGCGCCTGATGGTTAACGTTTATCGCGATTATGAGCTGGGCTATGGCGTTTCCCTGTACGGTACGGCAGGTCTGGGTGTGAGCAAGATTAAAGCCAACGGCTGGCAGGGTAATTCGAGCCGCGAATACGCTTCTACCACGCAAAGCAACCTGACCTACGCTTTAGGGGCTGGCGTGAGCTATACGCCGGTTGAACGCCTGTATGTTGACCTGGGCTACCGTTATATCGATATGGGCAAGATCGAAAGTGGATATAACGACTTCGCTAACGCCCGTGGTTTAAAAGACGAACAGATGAAAGCGCACATCGTGTCTAATGAATTTACCCTTGGCATGCGTTATGTCTTTTAACCTGTTGTAAGTGTCATTTTTTTTAAAAACAGGGCCAACGCCGCAGGAATGCGGGGTTGGCTTTTTTGTGGGGTTTTAAAAATCATGTTTCAGACTCTTGCGGGACTCTAAACTTTAACCCGGAGAGATAAGTACAGACAAGTTGAAGTGCCTATCACTGTATTAATAGCATTTTATGTAAATTGCTGAATAAACAAACAGAATTAATGAACCAACAAAACACCATTTTGAACCAACCGTTAAACGACAAAATAAGGGCATCCCACGATGGCCGAAAGCGTTTAAATCAATGAAGGCCTGACAATTACCGATGAAGTTGCGGAGGCTCTTGAAAAGAGGGGCTTCTGGAGGCATTCCGCAACGCGCTGGCTTGAGGTGATGTATTTGCCTGACCAGACCGACAGTACGCGCGCAGCGGCAGCGATACGCCGCAATAACTGCCAGAGAATGCTTAACAGCATTAAGCATGACTAAAATACCCCAAACGTGTAAGAAGTGCGGAGGGGAGGCTACGTGCTGGCAGACCCGGGGGCGAAAGAATTGGCACTTAAAACAATATAGGGCGGATTAACCGCCCTTTTTTTACGCTGTAACCCGCTCGTTCCACGCATCCGAGTATTGGACGTTCCCATCGCAATACTTCCAGGTGATCCGCTCATAGCGGAGCTGTATTCCCTCATTATGATTGTGTATCTGTAACGCTGGCTCTTTACAGTTATGCATGACGGGGTTAATGCTGATTAGCGGTTTCTCTCCCATGCCGTACAGCTGAAAACGGCGAAGCAGTTATGTGGTTGGGGGTAACGGCGTTTGGAAAGCAGGCCGACGCGCTGGCATGCTACCAGAAAGGCGATCTGATAAGCGTGGCGGGTGTGCTGCAGGTCAATCAGTGGACCGGGCAGAACGGCGGAACACAAAGCGGTTATGCGCTGGTGGCCGACAGTGTGATCGGGGCAAAATCAGCCAGACCAGGAGGAAAGGCGGGGAAGCGCACCAGGAACGGCCAGACAGCACCAGGTGATGAAATACCGTCTTGAAAGTCAGGATGGAACAGGCCCGCTACAGCGCAATGCGGGCTTTTTTATTACGGTGCTAACCGGATGCTATTTTTTCATGTCCTGTAATGCTTGATTTGCTGCACTTCCGATTTTTACGCAGAATTTACCATCACTACCAGGGCATTTATCCGTTGCATTTTTGACAATAATTTCTAAATCTAGATCGTCTACGGTGGTATCAATATGATTAAGCACCCATGATTCAAAAGTCTTATCTTTATCTGTTATTTTCTCCAGTTGGCCAGATGTTTCCCACCGATAGGCGAGAAGGCTTACGACAGTGGCGGAAACTCCCTCAGAGATTGAGCCATCATCACATTGCCTAAAATGGCTGTAAAAAGAGTTAACGTCCGTCCAGTCATGGATTTCACTGATGGCAGCGTCAGCGGCGTCCATTTCTTCAACGGTTTCACATCCAGCGGCATGAGCCACGCCCGATAAAAACACCATTGCAATGAGGGTCGATTTTATTTTCATATTAAATTCATGCCGGGCGGAATATAAATATTTTCGTATTTCTGTGTTGCGCTCAGGGCTTCGCAACCACTGTTATTGGTAACGGTAATTGTTGAAAGTGATGATTTTACCATATTCTCTTTTATCTTTTTCATTGCTTCGTCAGTGGTGCGTATACATCCCTTTGTGGCGTGTTCCGGTCCGGGCTGGTAAGAGGCATGCGCCCGCCCTGAGTGAACACCTACGCCGGGATGTCCTGAATAATTAAAACGGATAATTCCGTACGAACCGTAAGAGCCATCCTCGCTGTCTCCTGGGTGTAGATGCGGTTTTGATTTGTCCTGTATCTCATACGTTCCGTTCTCAACGTGGCTGAAAGTAGCCCGGCGATCAACATGATTGTAGGCGGTCCATGTGCCGATAGTCGAACCATCATCACCCAGCAATTTAAGCGTATGGGCACATCCATCAAAAGAAAGTGTAGACATAGCCTGTCCTTATGCAGTCTTCCGTTCGTTCCATGCATCAGAATGAACTAAATTTCCGTCGAGAAATTTCCAGGTAATTTTTTCATATCTGAGATCGACAATTTCCATATGGTTAAGGTGCTGGCTGTTTGGGTCTTTGCAATTAGCCATCACAGGAGTTACAGAAACCACCCTGACATTTTCCAAAAACATATTAAAATATTCAACTTCCTGCCCGGCATCGTTAATGCGATACCATTTCAACTCGGCAGACTTTAACAATTGACCTGTGGATACAGCCTTGTAGAGATAGGTTGATGAGCTATCGAACTCCTTACCGATAGTAAATGAGCCATGAACGCGTGTTCCGGTTTGCTTTCCTGTATTACCATCAACGGGAATATGTAGGCCATGGCTGAAGCTGATAACTTCTATGCTTCCTTCCCGGTTTTGTACATCGGACGATCCTTTAATCATTGCACCGCCGTCATCAGTCAAAAATAAGTGGGATGGGATAGGCATTCTGGTTGACTCCATTTAGTTGAGAAATTATCCAAACATTACTCCTTCATTGTTTTTCTGTTTGTAATATTTTATTCCACCATTGTTATCTATATTTACCCATTCAATAAATCAATAAAAAATATAAATTCCAAATATGTAAGTGATTTACTTTTGATGTGCGTCATAAGCCCAATCAAAACCGTTACGGCATTGCAATAATTGCAATGTTTTTTGTAGGCGTTGCGTTTTTTGCGATTAAGCTTGCTACTGTGATTACATCCAGTAGGAGACTGGGGACACCATGAAGAAAAATTCTAAAACCCGCGTCATTCTCATAACTGCCGAGCAGTTTCCGCAATTGAGCGCCTGCAGCAGCAGGAGCAGGAGCGCAGCCCACTCGGTACGGCACCAACCATTCACGCTATCGCCCGCGCATTGTTCGACAAAGCGTTATCCACCACCAGCCAGGAGAAAACAGCATGACTACCAATACCGGAGAATTAACAGCGAATATCAACACCGCAGAAGCTGGCGCCACCAGCAGTTCGTCTGAAATCACGCAGAACCAGATCGAGCTGCAGCGCGAAAGTTTCCGCCATGGTTGTGCCGCCCTGTTAAACGACATCAATCACGCCGCACGGGCAGATGATTTATTGCACCGCACCCGCCGGGCAGAGGTTGAGTTAAAAATGCTTGCCAGTTATCTGGAGGGGCAGGTTAACGGGAGCAATATTTCTGAGCTGCTGGCGATGACAGCAGGGGATAAAAAGTTTTTTTTGGTTCGGGCTGAATTATGTCCAGATTGTCCGGCTCGATGCCGCCCCGCATTTTGCGGCTCGCCCGCTATCGCTTTCAGGGAACTGGCACAGAATGCGGCTGGAATCCACGGCAACGGCGTTTAATGGTCAGCGCTGGTGGTACGTCTGCCCGGAATGCGGTAAGCGCAGCGCCGCGATGTACTGGCGCCCGGATAAGTTAGCATGTCGCAAGTGCATGGGGCTGCGTTATCAGAGCCAGTACGAAACGTTTTCGAGCGAGTTCGAGCGGCTTTGTCACCGTATCAGGAAAGAGCGGATCGCAATCTGGGGGCCGAATGAGCCTGATGTCGAATTCCTGATGCGCAAACCCAGCAGCTTTAAACGTCCAAAGGGTATTCGTAAAAAGACCTTTCGCCGGAAGCTGGAACGCCTGCAGACGCTTGAAGTTTTATGGTCTGGGTTAGCGCTCAGGCATCTTAATTCCTGGAAGGATGAGGAGTGAACCAACTTTTACAGGCCTGAACTAACCTCAATTTATCGTATGTTGGTTCGCATAAATCCAGTGCTGGCGCGGCTTACAGAGCCGTGAACCAACTGAACCGACAGTTTTTCTGTGTCTATATATGCGTTTTTATTGTGTCTGAATTGGCTGGTGAGCGGGGAACCACCAGCGCTGGTGGTAAGGGGGGTAGGATAATCCCAGCAGGGTACCGATCGCCATACGGCCAGCTTCATCGAATTTTTACACCCGCGAAAATAAAAAATTGGGGTGAGATGGTGTTATCGGTCATAAATTAACCATAAATCACTATGGCTACCGTTTGAAAGAATCCCCGAACTATCCCCGAAAAAGAAAAGGGCCAGCGCGTATAGCGCCAGCCCTTGCGGTGTCTGGTGGCCCCTGCTGGACTTGAACCAGCGACCAAGCGATTATGAGTCGCCTGCTCTAACCACTGAGCTAAGGGGCCGTGGCGGTGAATTATAAAGTAACTCCCCGCAGCAATCCAGCCATTCACTCCTGCTTGCTGTTTTTATAAACAACGCATAATCAATCCTTTATACTTCCATAACGATGTATTAGTGGGAGTAAAGATGATCAACGATATTCTTGCACCTGGCCTGCGGGTGGTGTTTTGCGGTATCAACCCGGGCAAGTCCTCAGCGCACACCGGTTTTCACTTTGCCCATCCGGGGAATCGCTTCTGGAAAGTGATCTACCAGGCCGGGTTTACGGACAGGTTACTCAAGCCTGAAGAGGAGCAGCACCTGCTGGATACGCGCTGCGGTATTACCATGCTGGTTGAGCGGCCTACGGTACAGGCGAGCGAGGTCAACCTGCATGAACTGCGCAGCGGCGGGCGAGAGTTGATCAGGAAAATTGAAGACTACCAGCCAGCCGCGCTGGCGATCCTTGGTAAGCAGGCCTACGAACAGGCGTTCAGTCAGCGCGGTACTAAGTGGGGTAAGCAGAACATTACTATCGGCGTGACGCAGGTGTGGGTGCTGCCGAATCCAAGTGGGCTGAACAGGGCGACGCTGGATAAGCTGGTTGAGGCGTATCGGGAGCTTGATGAGGCGCTGATGGTGCGGGGACTTTAGCGGCTCTGCGGCTAGATGCCGTCACCCTGACTCTCAGCCACAGGGAGAGGGAATAAACAAAAAAGCTCCCCGAAGGGAGCTTTTTCACGTTCAGAACAGCTTAGTCGTCCAGGAAGCTACGCAGCACTTCAGAGCGGCTTGGGTGACGCAGCTTACGCAGCGCCTTCGCTTCGATCTGACGGATACGTTCGCGGGTAACATCGAACTGTTTACCCACTTCTTCCAGCGTGTGGTCGGTGTTCATATCGATACCGAAACGCATACGCAGGACTTTTGCTTCACGGGCGGTCAGGCCAGCCAGTACGTCGTGCGTCGCAGCACGCAGGCTCTCGGTGGTCGCAGAGTCCAGCGGCAGCTCAAGGGTGGTATCCTCGATGAAATCACCCAGATGCGAATCTTCATCGTCACCGATTGGTGTTTCCATGGAGATTGGCTCTTTGGCGATCTTCAGCACTTTACGGATCTTGTCTTCCGGCATCAGCATGCGCTCGGCCAGCTCTTCCGGCGTCGGCTCGCGGCCCATCTCCTGCAGCATCTGGCGGGAAATACGGTTGAGCTTGTTGATGGTCTCAATCATATGCACCGGAATACGGATGGTGCGCGCCTGGTCTGCGATAGAACGGGTGATTGCCTGACGGATCCACCATGTGGCGTAAGTGGAGAACTTGTAACCACGACGGTATTCAAACTTATCTACCGCTTTCATCAGACCGATGTTGCCTTCCTGAATCAGATCCAGGAACTGCAGACCGCGGTTGGTGTATTTCTTGGCGATAGAGATAACCAGACGCAAGTTCGCTTCAACCATCTCTTTTTTCGCACGGCGGGCTTTCGCTTCACCGATGGACATACGACGGTTGATGTCTTTTACCTGCTCGATGGTCAGGCCGGTCTCTTCTTCAATCTGCTGCAGCTTCTGCAGACCGCGGTAGACATCGTCCTTCACGTCGTGCAGTTTTTCAGACCACGGCTTGTTCATCGCGATAGCCGCGTTGAACCAGGTTTCGCTGGTTTCGTTACCGGTGAAGAGGGTGATGAAGTTCTTCTTCGGCATTTTGCACTGTTCAACGCACAGCTTCATGATGATGCGTTCCTGGGTGCGTACGCGATCCATCATCACGCGCATGCTGTTTACCAGGTAGTCGAACTGTTTTGGCACCAGGCGGAACTGTTTGAACACTTCAGACAGCTTCAGGATCTCTTCCTGAGCGGCAGCATGGCTGCGGCCTTTCGCTTTAATGGTGTCACGCGTTACTTCGTACTGGGTACGCAGTTCGGCAAACTTCTCACGTGCCAGTTCCGGGTCGATGCTGTTGTCATCGTCCGCGCTGTCGTCGTCTTCTTCCTCATCTTCGTCTTCGTCGTCATCCATCTCTTCCTGAGACAGCTCAGAACCGACGTGAGTGGCGGTTGGCGCCATATCTTCTTCAGCGTTCGGGTCGACAAAACCGGTGATCAGATCGGACAGGCGCGCTTCTTCCGCTTCAACACGATCGTACTGCTCCAGCAGATAGGTGATCGCTTCCGGGTACTCGGCGACAGAGCACTGAACCTGGTTGATCCCGTCTTCGATGCGTTTTGCGATGTCAATTTCGCCTTCGCGGGTCAACAGTTCAACGGTACCCATTTCGCGCATGTACATGCGGACCGGGTCAGTGGTACGCCCGATTTCAGATTCCACGCTGGACAGTACCTGTGCAGCAGCTTCTTCCGCATCTTCGTCAGTGTTGTTGGAGGTTTCAGCCAGCAACAGATCATCGGCATCCGGTGCTTCTTCCATCACCTGAATGCCCATGTCATTGATCATTTGGATGATGTCTTCGATTTGATCTGAATCGACGATATCTTCCGGCAGATGGTCATTGACCTCGGCATAGGTCAGATAGCCTTGCTCCTTACCGCGTTGGACAAGAAGTTTCAGCTGTGACTGCGGGTTTTGCTCCATAAGACGGTATCCACACTTAATTCGTTTGATTGGTGTCGGCGATGGGGCTGCCAACCTTTAAAGCGAGGGCGTACTTATATTTTTGCCGCTGCCTCTCAGTGCGGCTGCCGGGGGCTTCCCGATCGATATTCGGCACTTAAGCCGTTAAATTTTTTATTTCTTCGCCAGTTCCTGGTTAATCATCCAGAGCTCCCGGCGTTCTTCGCTGCTTAAGCCGTGTGTGCGCTCGCGAGCTATCAACTCTTCCTGGCGCAACTCAAGCATCGAATCAAACATATGGTTGAGCGAGTCGGTGAACGTTTTTTCTGCAATATCCTTATCTGCTATATCGTCCCACATCGACAGTTTTTCAAGGGTAGCGGCCTCTTTTGTGCCGCGATAATGCTCTAAAAGTTGTCCGGTGGTCAGACCTGGCTGAGACAAACAAGTGTTGACCAGTTCTGAAAATAAGCCAAGCCCGGGCAACTTTTCGTGGTTCAAACCCGCCAGCGACGGCACCTGTGGCGCCAGTTCGGGGTTTTGCACCAGCAACCCTATCAGTATACGCATGGTTGTGCGTTTTAGCTGAGGCGCGGCGCGAACCGTGCCGTTTTCAGCGTGTTTAGGCATTAAACGTTCAAGCTGGCTGTCATCCAGAATGCCGAGCTTGTTGCCTAATTCCTGACGCAGATAGATGCGCAGCGTTTCGCCGGGCACCTGGCTGATTAACGGCAGCGCCAGCGTACTGAGCTGTGCGCGCCCGTCAGGGGTACTCAAATCAACCTGCGGCATCAGGCTGTTAAACAGAAACGTGGAGAGCGGCTGTGCCTGCTCCATCCGCGCTTCAAACGCCGCTTTGCCCTCTTTACGCACCAGCGTATCCGGGTCTTCACCGTCGGGCAGAAACATAAAGCGCAGCTGTCGCCCGTCGGTCATATACGGCAGCGCGGTTTCCAGCGCGCGCCAGGCGGCGTCGCGTCCTGCACGGTCACCGTCGTAACAACAAATCACATTGTTCGTCACGCGGAACAGCAGCTGGATATGATCCGCCGTGGTGGACGTGCCTAATGACGCAACCGCGTAGTTAATGTCGTACTGCGCCAGCGCGACAACATCCATATAGCCTTCGACGACCAGAAGCCGCGGAGGTTCCGCATTATCCTGCTGCGCCTCATAAAGACCGTAAAGCTGGCGGCCCTTATGGAAAATATCGGTTTCCGGGGAGTTAAGGTATTTCGGCAGGGCATCACCCAGCACGCGACCACCAAAACCAATTACCCGGCCACGCTTGTCGCGGATCGGGAACATCACCCGTTCACGGAAGCGGTCGTAGCTTCGTCCCTGGTCGTTAGTGACCAGCATGCCTGCATCGATGAGAGACTTACGATCTTCGCTATTGCCGCCAAAACGTTTTAACACGTTGTCCCAGCCGGGCGGGGCGTAACCAATAGCGAAACGCGCAATGACATCGTCGCTCAGTCCGCGCTTGTTCAGATACTGACGCGCAGGCTCAGCCGCAGAGTGCTTAAGAGACTGTTGATAAAACGAATTCAGGCCATCCATCAGTTGATACAGCGTTTGCCGTTGATGGCGCTCGATCTGACTTGGCCCACTGCCTGCTTCATACGGCACTTCAAGGTTATGCATCGCCGCCAGCTCTTCGACGGTTTCAACGAACTCGAGCTTGTCGTAGTTCATTAAAAAATCGACGGCATTACCGTGTGCGCCACAGCCGAAGCAATGGTAAAACTGCTTTTCACCGTTTACGGTGAAGGAGGGGGTTTTTTCGTTATGGAACGGACAGCACGCATGGTAGTTCTTGCCCTGCTTTTTCAGCTTTACCCGCGCGTCGATGAGATCGACGATGTCGGTTCTGGCGAGCAGGTCATTGATGAAAACGCGTGGGATTCTTCCGGCCATATGCCCCAAAAATTTAAGCGACTTATAAACGAAAACAAGCCGCGCATTCCTTCCGGAAGCACGGCCTTACGACTACTACTCTGTCTGTCAATTGAGGGCGTTGGCCCTCAAGAGATTAGTACAGACGAGTACGGCGTGCGTTTTCGCGAGCCAGTTTCTTCGCGTGACGTTTCACAGCGGAAGCTTTAGCGCGCTTACGTTCGGTCGTTGGTTTTTCATAAAACTCACGACGACGAACTTCAGCCAGAACACCTGCTTTCTCGCATGAACGTTTGAAGCGACGCAGTGCTACGTCGAACGGCTCGTTTTCACGTACTTTAATTACCGGCATGTAACTCTCACCTTTAATAAATTCGGTTTGCCGCTGGCATCAACGCCAGCTTATTTCAAAATGGTGCGGAATTTTACTGCAAATGCTGCTGCTTTGTAAAGCACCGATGCGATTTTGAAAGGGACTTTAATAAGGGTGAGGAGTATACACGAGCCTTCTTCCTGGGGCGAACAAAGTTTTACATCAACCCGCCCAGGCTCTACACTGCGCGGTATTGAAACGAGGTAAAACAAGTCATGCGTGTACTGGGTATTGAAACATCCTGCGATGAAACCGGCATCGCCATTTACGACGACGAAAAAGGGCTTCTGGCCAACCAGCTGTATAGTCAGGTGAAATTGCACGCTGACTACGGCGGCGTCGTGCCGGAACTGGCCTCTCGTGACCACGTGCGTAAAACGGTTCCCCTGATTCAGGCGGCGCTGAAAGAGGCTGGATTAAGCTCAACCGATATTGACGCCGTAGCCTATACCGCGGGGCCAGGCCTGGTCGGCGCGCTGCTGGTTGGCGCGACGGTTGGCCGTTCACTGGCGTTCGCGTGGGATGTGCCGGCCATTCCGGTTCACCATATGGAAGGGCACCTTCTGGCGCCGATGCTGGAAGACAATCCGCCCGAATTCCCGTTTGTGGCGCTGCTGGTTTCGGGTGGGCATACCCAGCTGATTAGCGTAACGGGTATTGGCAAGTACGAGCTGCTGGGTGAGTCGATCGACGACGCCGCCGGTGAAGCCTTCGACAAAACCGCCAAGCTGCTGGGACTGGATTATCCGGGCGGCCCGATGCTCTCTAAAATGGCGGCGCAGGGAACGGAAGGGCGCTTTGTCTTCCCACGCCCGATGACCGACCGTCCAGGGCTGGACTTCAGCTTCTCCGGGCTGAAAACCTTCGCGGCGAATACTATCCGCAATAACGACGACAGCGAGCAGACCCGCGCCGATATTGCGCGTGCGTTTGAAGATGCGGTGGTGGATACGCTGATGATCAAGTGCAAGCGCGCGCTGGATCAGACCGGCTTTAAGCGTCTGGTGATGGCCGGTGGCGTGAGCGCTAACCGCACGCTGCGCGCCAGGCTTGCGGAGATGATGCAAAAGCGTCGCGGAGACGTGTTCTACGCCCGCCCGGAATTTTGTACCGATAACGGGGCGATGATTGCTTACGCGGGTATGGTGCGCCTGAATGCGGGCGCAACGTCCGACCTGAGCGTGTCCGTGCGTCCGCGCTGGCCGCTGGCGGAACTGCCGGAGGCGTAACCCTCACCCTAACCCTCTCCCTATGGGAGAGGGGATCATGGCTCTACACCCGCAACATTCCTTTCTCTTCCAGAAACGCAATAATCGTTGCCAGGCCGTCACCCGTTTTAAGATTGGTAAACGTCCACGGACGCTCGCCGCGCATGCGGTTAGTGTCGCGCTCCATCACCTCCAGCGACGCCCCCACGTACGGCGCGAGATCGGTTTTATTGATCACCAGAAAATCGGATTTGGTGATCCCCGGCCCGCCCTTGCGCGGGATTTTTTCCCCTTCGGCCACGTCGATCACGTAAATGGTTAGATCCGCCAGCTCCGGGCTGAAGGTCGCGCTCAGGTTGTCGCCGCCGCTTTCCACGAAGATCAGATCCAGATTGCCGAACTTCTCACTTAACGCTTCCACCGCCGCCAGGTTCATCGAGGCATCTTCGCGGATGGCGGTATGCGGGCAGCCGCCCGTCTCCACGCCCACGATGCGCTCCGGCTCCAGTGCGCCCGCCTCGGTGAGGATGCGCTGATCCTCTTTGGTGTAGATATCGTTAGTCACCACCGCCAGGTGATACGTGTCGCGCATTGCCTTGCAGAGCGCTTCCAGCAGGGCGGTTTTGCCCGACCCTACCGGGCCACCCACGCCCACGCGCAGGGGATGTTTGTAATCAGCCATGTTGACTCCTCAGGAACGGAATAATCGTGAATATTGGGTTTCGTGGCGCGCGGAGGCGATGGCAGAGAGCGGCGTAGCTGCCCCCAGCGCGTCGTCGCCACGTAAAAAGGCCTGTTCAAACCCGGTGGCAAAATGGTCGCTCAACTCGATAATCAGCTGCTGCGCCGCCTGTTGCCCAAACGGCACCAGCTTGACGCCCGCCATCACCGCGCTCTCAATCCAGCTGTAGCCGAGGCTCAGCGCCAGCTCGCGCGCGCTAATGCCCCAGCGCACGCCGAGCCACGCCATGCCGCTAAGCTGGCTTTGCATAAACAGCGGCAGCCACGGGGCCGGACAGTCAGGCTCCCAGCTTTTGATGAGCCGCGTAAAGGCCGCCCCGCGGTTACGCTCCTCTTCGCGCAGCTCGCGCGTTTCCCGGCAGGCGAGCAGGTATGCCGTCCAGCGTTTCGCATTTGTAAGATCGCTACGCTCACAGGCCTGATAAAGACGGATAAACAGCGGCAGATCCACGCAGAAAAAGCTCTGCTCCATCTGCTGAATTTGCCAGCGTTTGAAGGCCCCGGCGTCCGTGACCCAGCCTGCTTCCACGGCCCACTCCAGCCCCTGCGACCAGGTAAACGACCCGACCGGCAGGCTGCTGCTGGAGAGCTGCATCAGGCGCAGCCTCTGACGGGCGTGCTCCATCAGCTCATCAGCGCCAGCAGGGCGGAGACAATCAGCCCGCCGCCGAAGGTTTTACGCAGGCCGTCGTGATGGCGCAGCAGCAGCCCCGCGGCAAAGCTGGCGCACAGCACCGTGGCGCTGGCGAGCATAAACCCGCTGGTGAAGAGCCAGAAGCTGTGGTCGGACATCTCCACGCCGTGCGCCCAGCCGTGGAACATCGCCAGGGCAGGCACCGCCAGCAGCAGGCGTTTTTCTGTCTTAAACATCATCACGCCGGATACCGCCAGCGAGGCGATAATCAGCATTTCCATGCCGGTAAAGCCGCCGAGCAGGCTGCCCGCAACGGCGCCAGCAAGCATCATTCCGAGGGTGGCAAACGGCAGCAGGAGTTTGCGGCCGCTCAGCGCCGAGAGCACGCCTGCGCCTGCCAGCATCAGCAGGTGATCGAGCCCGGTCAGCGGGTGGAGAAAACCGGCCTGAAAGCTGTCGGCGCCGTGGCCGGGATGTGCGAGCGCGGGAACGGAAAAAGCCAGCAGTAACAGCGGTAAATACTTGCGCATGATGAATCCTTAATGTGAATGAGCGTGAGAATGGCTGTGGCTGTGGGCATCGCTGGCATACGCGCCCGCTTCCGGTTCAAACGGCAGGCTGGCGAAGGCCACCTCCAGCCCGAACTGACGCAGCATGTCGTCGAGGACGTGATCGTGGTGGTAGCGCAGCTCGCCGGGCATGATTTGCAGCGGCACGTGACGGTTGCCCAGGTGGTAGCAGGCGCGGGCGAGCAGGAACGGGTCGGCGCAGCGCACCACGGAGACGGACTCTGCTGCTGCGATTACTTCGACAATCTCGCTACCGTCGTCGGTACTCAGCAGATCCCCGCTGCGCAGTAGCAGGCCGCGCGGTAGCATCAGCCCGGCTTCGCGGCCGTCGTTCAGCGCCACGCGGGCGCGGCTTTTTACCCGTACGTCAATCGGCAGCGTGACGCTGGCGGTAATCGGGTGCGCATGGTCCAGGCGTTGAGTTAAATAGATCATCATCACTCCTTAAAACAGGAAATAGCGTTGCGCCATCGGCAGAACGTCAGCCGGTTCGCTGGTTATCAGTTCACCGTCGACGCGTACCTCATAGGTTTGCGAGTCAACGGTGATATTCGGCTGCAGGCCGTTGTGGATCATGTCCGCCTTTTTCACCGTCCGGCAGCCTTTTACCACCGCGGTGGCGCTTTGCAGGTTGAGCTGCTGCGGGATGCCGTTCGCACTGGCGGCCTGCGAGATAAACGTCAGGCGGGTAGCGTGACGCGCGGCACCCAGCGATCCAAACATCGGGCGGTAATGCACTGGCTGCGGTGTGGGGATCGAGGCGTTGATGTCGCCCATCGGGGCGCAGGCGATCATCCCGCCTTTGACGATGGTGGCGGGTTTGACGCCAAAGAACGCCGGGGACCAGACCACCAGATCCGCCAGCTTGCCCGCCTCAATCGAACCGACTTCATGGGCAATGCCGTGGGTCAGCGCCGGGTTGATGGTGTATTTGGCGACATAGCGCTTCACGCGGAAGTTATCGTTATCGCCCGTCTCTTCCGGCAGGGCGCCGCGCTGCACCTTCATGCGGTGCGCCACCTGCCAGGTGCGGATAATCACTTCCCCGACGCGGCCCATGGCCTGCGAATCTGACGAGGTGAGCGAGAACGCGCCGATATCGTGCAGCACGTCTTCGGCGGCGATGGTTTCACGACGAATGCGGGATTCGGCAAACGCCACGTCCTCGGCGATATCCGGGTCGAGATGATGACAGACCATCAGCATGTCGAGATGCTCGTCGATGGTGTTCACCGTGTAGGGCAAGGTCGGGTTGGTGGAAGAGGGCAGAATATTCGGGTGCGCGCAGGCGGTGATGATATCCGGCGCATGGCCGCCGCCCGCGCCTTCGGTGTGGAAGGTGTGTATGGTGCGCCCGGCGATCGCCGCCAGCGTGTCTTCGACAAAACCAGACTCGTTCAGCGTGTCGCTGTGCAGCGCCACCTGAATATCCATTTCGTCAGCGACCTCCAGCGAGCAATTGATGGCGGCGGGCGTTGCGCCCCAGTCTTCGTGGATCTTGAGCCCGATAGCACCGGCGGCAATCTGCTCGCGCAGGGCGTCAGGGTTGGAGCCGTTACCCTTGCCGAGCAGGCCAATATTCACCGGCAGCGTATCGGCAGCCTGAAGCATGCGGGCGATATACCACGGCCCCGGCGTGCAGGTGGTGGCGTTTGTGCCTGCCGCGGGGCCGGTGCCGCCGCCGATCATGGTTGTTACGCCAGACACCAGCGCCTCTTCCGCCTGCTGCGGGCAGATCCAGTGGATGTGGGTGTCGATCCCGCCGGCGGTGACGATCTTCCCTTCTGCAGCGATGACTTCCGTCGCGGCACCGATCGGGATCGTCACCCCAGGCTGAATGTCCGGGTTCCCGGCTTTGCCGACGGCGAAGATCCGCCCGTCCTTGACGCCGATATCCGCTTTAACGATCCCCCAGTGATCGACGATCAGCGCGTTAGTCAGCACCAGATCCACGCAGCCGTCGGCGGTCATCTGCCCCTGCCCCATCCCGTCGCGGATCACCTTTCCGCCGCCGAATTTGACCTCTTCGCCGTAGACCGTGAGATCGTTCTCCACTTCGATCCACAGCTCGCTGTCCGCCAGCCGCACTTTATCCCCGGTGGTGGGGCCGAACATGTCGGCATACGTCCGGCGTGAAATCTCAGCCATGTTTCACCTCTCCCATCACATCGCCGCGAAAACCGAAAATGCGCTGCGCACCTTCGACCTGAACCAGCGTCACTTCGCGCTTCTGGCCGGGCTCGAAGCGCACGGCGGTGCCCGCCGGGATGTTCAGCCGGTAGCCTTTGGTGGCTTCCCGGTCAAACTTCAGCGCCGGGTTGACCTCGTAAAAGTGGTAGTGCGATCCGACCTGGATCGGCCTGTCGCCGTGGTTTTCAACTATCACGCGTTGGATTTCCCGCCCGACGTTGAGGGCAATCGTGCCGGGCTGGATCTGATATTCTCCTGGGATCATCACGCGCTCCTTAGACGATCGGATTGTGGACGGTGACGAGCTTGGAACCGTCCGGGAAGGTGGCTTCCACCTGAATATCCGGGATCATCTCCGGGACACCCTCCATGACCTGATCGCGCCTCAGGACGTGGCGGCCTGCCTCCATCAGCGAGGCGACGGTTTCTCCATCGCGTGCGCCTTCAATAATAAAGGCGCTGATCAGCGCGACCGATTCCGGGTAATTGAGCTTTACCCCGCGTGCGAGGCGACGTTCGGCAACTAGCGCGGCGGTGAACAGCAACAGTTTGTCTTTTTCTCTGGGAGTCAGTTCCATAGCGTTTCTCTTATGTCTGCCAGATGCGCGGCGAACAGGCGGGTTTGGTGGTGAGAAGCGGGCGAAGCGACTGCCAGATGTCGCGCATCACCCGCTGGCAAATCAGGTTGTCGTGGGAGAGAAAACGCACCGACAGCAGATCGTCGGTGAGCGTTGCGCCTGCAAAATTTTCCAGCGGCGCGAGCAGCGTGCGCACCGTGTCGAGATGATCTTCCCGGGCCGGATAGAACAGCAGGGTGCCGATCCACGGGTGTCCGGCGACGGGCGTGAGATCGCCGTTGCTGAGATGCTGGCGCTCTATCAGGCGCGGCTCGTCGTCTACCCATACTTCAAGGCGGCTCTCCAGCGTGCCGTGGCTGAAGGTCTCACCGATTACCGGGCGGCCCAGGCAGTACAGCTCCCATGCCAGCAGTGTGCTGGAAGCCTTCAGGTGGAAGACGGAACGCAGCGCAGCGTTCGCGCCGGGAAAGATAATGGTGTCCTGCGGCAGCCACTCCAGCGTGGCGTCTTCATCGAGGTAAAAATGCTGGCTCAGACGCGCCTGCGCGCCGCTGCTGCGATAGAACTTGCTGGCGCCGGGCATGGTGATAAGCGCGTGGCTTTTGGCGTTTAACCGAACGGAAATATCAAGCGTATCGCCGCCCACAACGCCGCCGGGCGGGTGCAGCAGATAGAGGTGGCAGGTCTCGCCTTCAGGGTAAAACGGCCGCTGAACCGTAAGCGGCCCGACGTGGTGCGCGGAATGCAGGAGGGTTTTCTCAGGGGCGTGACAAAACTGCAGGGCAAGCGATGCCTGCCAGCCTTTATACGTATTATCAGTGACCTGAGCTGCTAACATGGTGCTTCCATTCGCGCGCCAGAGGGATACTTTTCAGTATGCCCTGGCGGAAATGAAGGCTGTCATATGACTCGCTTATGGATAAGGACGCTGTTGCTGACGTCGCGCGCTTTATTCTGGCTCTTTTTTCTTTCTTTTGAGCTTTGTCCAGATCTTCGTTTCCTGACGACGCCACAGGCGCTGGATATTGTCGTGATGACGCAGCAGGATCAGGCAGGAGAGCATCGATACCGGGAAGGTGAACTGGGGCTTGAACCACCAGACATAAAACGGGGCGATCAGCGCGCTGACGATAGCACCCAGCGACGAATAACCGCTCAGCAGAATGGTCAGCAGCCAGGTCCCGGCCATGACACCGGTTAAGTCCCAGCCGATGGGCGCAATGGCACCAAAGGCGGTAGCCACGCCTTTGCCGCCTTTAAAACCGAAGAATACGGGCCAGATATGGCCGACGCAGGCGGCAATCGCAATGAGCCCCAGCCAGAACGGCGTGACGCCCAGCGCATAGGCGCCCCAGACGGGTAGCATCCCTTTCAGAACATCAAAAATCAAAACCGCTACGGCTGCTCCCTTGCCGCCAATTCGAAGCACGTTGGTCGCTCCCGGATTCCCGGAGCCACTTTCACGCGGGTCAGGTAACCCGGCAATGCGGCAGACCAGAATGGCGCTGGAGATTGAGCCGCAAAGATAGGCGAGGAGGATCATTCCAGGCGCGATTGCACTCATAACGCTGTTCCGTTTTGAAAATGTATCTGTATTCTCAGCATCTGTGGATAATACGCATAATTCGCCGGAAGTGGTATCCGGTTTAGCCAAAAAGCAGGCAGGTCGTGATGGATATTGTATTTATAGAGCAACTTTCGGTAATCACCACTATTGGTGTTTACGACTGGGAACAGACCATCGAGCAGAAACTGGTGTTCGATATCGAAATGGGCTGGGATAACCGCAAATCGGCAAAAAGCGATGATGTGAATGATTGTCTGAGCTATGCCGACATCAGCGAAGCGGTTATCGGCCATGTAGAAGGGCAGCGTTTTGCGCTGGTGGAACGCGTGGCGGAAGAGGTGGCGGACCTGCTGCTGACCAGATTCAACTCGCCATGGGTACGTATCAAGCTGAGCAAGCCGGGGGCAGTGGCGCGCGCGGCCAACGTAGGTGTGATTATCGAGCGTGGCACAAATCTGAAAGGGAAGATTTAACGTCATAATTGCTAAACCATTTTAGGTTATATCGGTCTTAAGGCTGTATCTTTCACGGTGGTCCGCGTGGACACCGTTTTTTATATCTTTTTTTAGGGGTTTATAGATGAGCGATATGCACTCGCTGCTGGTGGCGGCAATTCTGGGTGTGGTCGAAGGATTGACGGAGTTTTTGCCGGTTTCCAGTACGGGCCATATGATTATCGTTGGCCATCTGCTGGGCTTTGAAGGCGATACCGCAAAGACGTTTGAGGTGGTGATTCAGCTGGGCTCTATCCTGGCGGTGGTGGTGATGTTCTGGCGTCGTCTGTTTGGCCTGATCGGCATCCATTTTGGCCGCCTGCCGCAGCGTGAAGGTGAAAGCAAGGGCCGCCTGACGCTGATTCATATCCTGCTCGGGATGATCCCGGCGGTGGTGCTGGGGCTGGTATTCCACGACACCATTAAATCGCTGTTTAACCCGATTAACGTCATGTACGCGCTGGTGGTGGGGGGCTTCTTGTTGATTGCCGCGGAAGTGCTGAAGCCAAAAGTCCCGCGTGCGGAAGGTCTGGATGACATGACCTACCGTCAGGCGTTTATCATTGGCTGCTTCCAGTGTCTGGCGCTGTGGCCGGGCTTCTCCCGTTCAGGGGCCACGATTTCAGGCGGGATGCTGATGGGCGTGAGCCGTTACGCCGCGTCTGAGTTCTCGTTCCTGCTGGCGGTGCCGATGATGATGGGCGCCACCGTACTCGACGTCTATAAGAGTTATCACTTCCTGACCACCGGCGACATTCCGATGTTTGCCGTGGGCTTTATCACCGCGTTTATCGTGGCGTTGATTGCCATCAAAACCTTCCTGCAGCTGATCAAGCGTATCTCGTTCATTCCGTTCGCGATCTACCGTTTTATCGTCGCCGCTGCGGTGTACGTGGTCTTCTTCTGATGGCGGGTTGCCCTCACTCTTTCGGCTGAGGGCAACGTTTTTCCTTCCACGCGGCTACCGCATCAATCCGCCGTTTTGTCAGCTCCTCGCGAATCTCCGGCCCTTTAAATCCTGCCTCGACCACGTCTTTCGTCGGCACCGCTTTTGCGACGTCCCACGCTTCACGCAGCAAGCGCCCCTGCGGGTAATCAGAGGCTTCAAACCCGGTGCGGCCGCGTACGTCGGCTTCGCTGGTGAGTGCGATCTGCTCCACGCGCTGCGGCTTGCGCCAGGCGTCGATATTATCGAACAGCTTAACGATAGTGGCGGGCTTCAGGATCGGGAAGGTGTGGATCAGGTCGTGGAATTCGGCGACCAGCTTTGCCAGATCGCGGATGTCATTCGGTACGCGCAGGCGCTGGCAGAGCCCGTCAACCAGTTTTACGCCCGCAGGGCCGTGCCCGTGATGGCGCGGCCAGAATTCTTTCGGCGTTAAGCCTTTGCCGAGATCGTGACACAGGGTGGAAAAACGCACGTCCACCTCAGGGCTGAGCATGGCGGCCATGCTTAGCGTCATCAGCGTGTGCACGCCGGTATCAATTTCAGGGTGCCATTTTGCCGGCGCGGGGACGCCAAACAGCGCGTCGATTTCCGGGAACAGCACCTTTAGTGCGCCGCAGTCGCGCAGCACCTGGAAAAAGACCTGCGGGTTACGGGTGGTCAGGGCGTTTTCTGTCTCTTTCCAGACGCGCTCCGGCGTCAGGTGTTCCAGCTCGCCCGCCTCGGTCATGGCCGTCATCAATGCCATCGTTTCATCGGCAATACGGAAGCTAAGATGGGCATAACGCGCGGCAAAGCGCGCCACGCGCAGGACGCGGAGCGGATCTTCAGAAAATGCCGGGGAGATATGGCGCAAAAGACGGTCGCGCAGGTCATCCTGCCCACCGTAGGCGTCGATGATATGCCCGTTTTCGTCCTGGGCCAGGGCGTTAATGGTGAGATCGCGGCGCAGCAAATCCTGCTCCAGCGTCACATCCGGTGCGGCGTAACAGGTGAATCCCGTGTAGCCGGAACCGGATTTCCGCTCGGTGCGCGCCAGGGCGTACTCTTCCCGGCTTTTCGGGTGCAGAAACACGGGAAAATCGCGGCCTACCTGCTGGTAGCCCGCGTCGAGCATCTCTTCCGGGGTGGCGCCCACCACCACCCAGTCTTTATCTTTGACCGGCAGACCTAACAACGCATCACGTACCGCACCACCGACCAGATAACTCTTCACGCCCAACTCTCCCGTTTTCTCTTTTCCAGAATGATACGTAAGTCTGGCAGAGAAGACGAATTAGTTCATCCAGCGATCTTTACGCTTACGGCTTGGGATCAGATGTGGCAGAACCAGACCCAGTACCAGACCCACGCCCAGCACGCCGCCGCCATACATAAACCACTGCATGATGATGGTGCGCTGTTTGTCATCAAGCTGCAGATTCGCGGCGTTCACTTTTTTCTGCGCGACGATCAGCTCGTTTTTGAGTTTTTGATTCTCTTCTTTCAGACCATTGATCACGCCGTCGCTCTGCGCCACTTTCTGCTGCATTTCGGCGGTGCGCTGGTTCCAGGTGCCGTCGATGTTGTTCAGCTTGTCGGTCAGCGTTTTCACCTGGTTTTCCAGATCCGGTACGCGGGTGCGCAGGCTTGGCACGGTGCTCAGCTCTTTCATCGGGATCCAGGAGGTACGGCCGGTACTGTCGCGAACCTGACCGTAATTGGTCTCCGCGTTGGTCTGTAACAGGGTGACTTCCTCGCCGGCATTCACCGTGCCCACGAGGCGATAATTATCTCCGGGGCCACTGCGTACCCAGGTGTTCAGTTCGTCAGAAACGTAACGCTTCTCTTCAGCGTGCACTGCGGTTGCGGCGCTAAAAGCGAGTAAAGTAAGTCCAATCAGGCGTAATTTAAGCATCATTAGTCGTTATTTTCATAAATAGTGGAACGATAGTAGTGGCAACAGTGTCTCTACGCAAAGCATTCGTCAGCAATCAGAATCATCTGTGTCACGACTCTACACATTTACGCCCGACAAATTGCTCATTGCATGGCAATTTGGCGCAAAATACTATGTACTGACAAACAAATGGCGAGGAAGTTCGCCCTCATTGACGCGTCTGTGACGCCCGCAAAAGTACAAGGCTATGGCTCAGGAAATCGAATTAAAATTTATCGTCGAAAAAGACAGCGTTGACGCGCTCCGCCAGCATCTGAATACGCTCTCCGGCGAGCACCATGAACCCGTACCGTTGCTCAACATCTACTACGAAACGCCGGACAACTGGCTGCGCAACCACGATATGGGGCTGCGCATCCGCGGCGCGAACGGACGCTACGAGATGACTATGAAAACCGCCGGCCGCGTGGTCGGCGGTTTGCACCAGCGCCCGGAATACAATATCGACATCAGTAAGCCAGAACTTGAGCTCGAACGTTTCCCGGCGGAAGTCTGGCCGGAAGGCGAACTGCCCGCCACGCTGGCAGGGCAGGTGCAGCCGCTGTTCAGCACCGATTTCTCCCGTGAGAAATGGCTGGTGACGGAAGGCAAGAGCCGCATTGAAATCGCGCTGGATTTAGGTGAGGTGAAGGCGGGTGAGTTCCAGGAGCCGATCTGTGAGCTGGAGCTGGAACTGCTGGAAGGCGATGCGAGCGACGTGCTGAAGCTGGCGCGCAAGCTGGTGAGCCAGCCGGGTTTACGTCAGGGCAGCCTGAGCAAAGCGGCGCGCGGCTATCACCTGGCTGCCGGAAATGCGCCACGCGTGCTGAGAGAGACCCCGATTCTGCGCGTCGTGCCGAAAGCCAGCATTGAACAGGGCATGGAAGCGGCGCTGGGGCTGGCGCTCTCTCAGTGGCAGTACCATGAAGAACTGTGGGCGCGTAACATCAAAAATGCCAAAAAACAGGTGCTCGCCGCCATCGGGCTGGTGCGTCATACCCTGACGCTGTTTGGCGGTATCGTTCCACGTAAAGCTAGCGCTCACTTACGCGATCTGCTGACCCAGACCGAAACGCTGCTGCTTTCCGACGTGTCGGCGCAAACTGCGCTTTACAGCCCGCAAAATGCCGCTGCAAAACTGGCGCTGACCGAGTTTCTGGTGACGCGCGGCTGGCGCGCCTTCCTGGATGCGAAAGCGCAGACCAAAATCGCGGATAACTTTAAACGCTTCGCGGATATCCATCTTTCCCGCCACGCCGCTGAGCTGAGGACCACCTTCGCGCATCCGCTGGGCGACCAGTATGGCGACCAGCTTCCCCGTCTGGCGCGTAATATCGACAGCATGTTGCTCCTGTCGGGAGCATATGAGGGCGCGAAGGCACAGGCCTGGCTGGAGAACTGGCAGGGACTTAAGCATGCCATTGAGACCCGTCAGCAGATTGAGATCGAGCATTTCCGCAACGAAGCCATTTCGCAGGATCCGTACTGGCTGCACAGCGGAAAACGTTAATTCTGGCAAGGAACCCCTGATATGCCGCTTTCTTCGCAGTTACAGCAGCACTGGCAGACCGTTTGCGAACGTCTGCCCGAGTCGTTACCCGCGTCATCGTTAAGCGAGCAGGCGAAAAGCGTGCTCACGTTCAGTGATTTTGTGCAGGAGAGCGTCAGCGCCAACCCGGACTGGCTGGCGGAGCTGGAAAGCGCGCCGCCGCAGGCTGACGAGTGGCGACATTATGCTGGCTGGCTGCAAACCGCGCTGGCAGAGGTGGCGGATGAAGCCACGCTAATGCGCGTTCTGCGTCAGTTCCGCCGCCGGGTGATGGTGCGCATTGCCTGGGCGCAGGCGCTGGAGCTGGTGAGCGAAGAGAGCACTTTGCAGCAGCTGAGCGAGCTGGCGCAGACGCTGATTGTCGCCGCGCGGGACTGGCTCTACGACGCCTGCTGTAAAGAGTGGGGCACGCCGTGCAACGACGAAGGGGTTCCGCAACCACTGTTGATTCTGGGGATGGGCAAGCTGGGCGGCTGCGAGCTGAACTTCTCCTCCGATATCGACCTGATCTTTGCCTGGCCGGAGAACGGCTCCACGCGCGGCGGTCGTCGCGAGCTGGATAACGCGCAGTTCTTTACTCGCCTCGGCCAGCGTCTGATTAAGGCGCTGGACCAGCCGACGCAGGACGGCTTTGTCTACCGCGTGGACATGCGCCTGCGCCCGTTTGGCGACAGCGGCCCGCTGGTGTTGAGCTTCGCCGCGCTGGAAGATTATTACCAGGAGCAGGGACGTGACTGGGAACGCTACGCGATGGTCAAAGCGCGGATCATGGGTGACGGCGACGACACCTGGGCTAACGAGCTGCGCGCCATGCTGCGCCCGTTCGTGTTCCGCCGCTACATCGACTTCAGCGTGATCCAGTCCCTGCGCAATATGAAAGGGATGATTGCCCGCGAGGTGCGCCGCCGCGGCCTGAAGGACAACATCAAGCTTGGTGCGGGGGGCATCCGCGAAATTGAATTTATCGTCCAGGTCTTCCAGCTGATCCGCGGCGGGCGTGAGCCGTCGCTGCAGTCTCGTTCGCTGCTGCCGACGCTGTCCGCCATTGAGCAGCTGCACCTGCTGCCGGACGGTGACGCGCAAACGCTGCGCGAGGCCTATCTTTTCCTGCGCCGTCTGGAGAATTTGCTGCAAAGCATTAACGACGAACAGACCCAGACCTTGCCGGGTGACGAGTTAAACCGGGCGCGTCTGGCCTGGGGGATGCGCGTGGACGACTGGGCGGCGTTGACCGAAAAGCTGGACGTTCACATGGCGGGCGTGCGCCGTATCTTCAACGATCTGATTGGCGACGACGAAAGTGAGTCACCGGACGATGCGCTTTCCGAGCACTGGCGCGAGCTGTGGCAGGATGCGCTTCAGGAAGATGACACCACGCCGGTGCTGACGCACTTAAGCGACGATGCCCGCCATCGCGTGGTGGCGCTGATCGCGGACTTCCGTCTTGAGCTTAACAAGCGCGCCATTGGCCCGCGCGGACGTCAGGTCCTGGATCACCTGATGCCGCATCTGCTGAGCGAGGTGTGCTCGCGCGAGGACGCGCCGGTGCCGCTGTCGCGCATGATGCCGCTGCTGAGCGGGATTATCACGCGTACCACCTACCTTGAACTGTTAAGCGAGTTTCCGGGGGCACTGAAGCACCTGATTACCCTCTGCGCCGCGTCGCCGATGGTGGCCAACAAGCTGGCGCGCTACCCGCTGCTGCTGGATGAGCTGCTCGACCCGAACACGCTCTACCAGCCAACGGCGACGGATGCCTACCGCGACGAGCTGCGTCAGTATCTGCTGCGCGTACCGGAAGAGGACGAAGAGCAACAGCTGGAGGCGCTGCGTCAGTTTAAGCAGGCGCAGATGTTGCGCGTGGCAGCGGCAGACATCGCCGGTACGCTGCCGGTGATGAAAGTGAGCGATCACTTAACCTGGCTGGCAGAGGCGATCATCGACGCGGTTGTCCATCAGGCGTGGGTGCAGATGGTGGCCCGCTATGGCCAGCCAAAACATCTTGCCGACCGTGAAGGCCGTGGTTTTGCGGTGGTGGGTTACGGCAAGCTTGGCGGCTGGGAGCTGGGCTACAGCTCCGATCTGGATCTGATCTTCCTGCACGACTGTCCGGCCGACGTGATAACCGACGGCGAGCGTGAAATCGACGGGCGTCAGTTCTACCTCCGCCTGGCCCAGCGCATCATGCACCTGTTCAGCACCCGTACCTCGTCAGGCATTCTGTATGAAGTGGATGCGCGTCTGCGCCCGTCCGGCGCGGCAGGCATGCTGGTCACCTCAACGGAATCCTTCGCCGATTACCAGAAGAATGAAGCCTGGACGTGGGAGCATCAGGCGCTGGTGCGTGCACGCGTGGTGTATGGCGATCCGCAGTTAAAAACGCAGTTTGACGTCATCCGCAAGGAGGTCATGACCACCCCGCGTGACGGCAGTACGTTGCAGACCGAAGTGCGCGAAATGCGCGAGAAAATGCGTGCGCACTTAGGCAATAAACATCGCGATCGCTTTGATATTAAAGCCGACGAGGGCGGGATTACCGATATTGAGTTTATTACCCAGTATCTGGTGCTGCTGCACGCTCACGATAAACCGAAGCTGACGCGCTGGTCCGATAACGTGCGCATTCTGGAACTGCTGGCGCAGAACGACATTATGGATGAGCAGGAGGCGCAGGCCTTAACCCGCGCCTACACGACGCTGCGCGATGAGCTTCATCACCTGGCGCTGCAGGAACAGCCGGGGCACGTGGCGCTGGACTGTTTTGCTCATGAACGTGCCCAGGTAAAGGCCAGCTGGCAGAAGTGGCTGGTGGAACCGTGCGTAACAAATCAAGTGTGATATTATCGCGCGCAAATTGTGAATCTTTCTGGAGTCAGGAATGAAAGTAACACTGCCAGAGTTTGAACGTGCTGGAGTTATGGTTGTCGGGGATGTGATGCTGGACCGCTACTGGTATGGGCCGACCAGCCGTATCTCACCGGAAGCACCGGTGCCGGTGGTCAAGGTCGATACCATTGAAGAGCGTCCTGGCGGCGCGGCAAACGTGGCGATGAACATTGCCTCTCTGGGCGCGCATTCGCGTCTGGTGGGCCTGACCGGCATTGATGATGCGGCGCGCGCCCTAAGCCAGTCGCTGGCGGACGTGAACGTGAAGTGCGACTTCGTTTCTGTTCCGACCCACCCGACCATCACCAAGCTGCGCGTGTTGTCGCGTAACCAGCAGCTGATCCGCCTCGACTTTGAAGAAGGGTTCGAAGGCGTTGATCCCGAGCCGCTGCACGAGCGTATCAATCAGGCGCTGGGCAATATCGGTGCGCTGGTGCTGTCTGATTACGCCAAAGGCGCGCTGGCAAGCGTGCAGACGATGATTCAGCTGGCGCGTAAAGCCGGTGTGCCGGTACTGATCGACCCGAAAGGCACCGATTTTGAACGCTATCGCGGCGCAACCCTGCTGACGCCAAACCTCTCTGAGTTCGAAGCGGTGGCGGGCAAGTGCAAAACTGAAGAAGAGCTGGTTGAGCGCGGCATGAAGATCATCGCTGATTTCGAGCTGTCCGCGCTGCTGGTGACACGTTCCGAGCAGGGGATGACGCTGCTGCAGCCGGGCAAAGCGCCGTTGCATATGCCAACCCAGGCGCAGGAAGTGTACGACGTGACCGGCGCCGGTGATACGGTGATCGGCGTGCTGGCGGCAACGCTGGCTGCGGGGAACTCCCTGGAAGAGGCCTGCTACTTCGCTAACGCCGCGGCGGGTGTGGTCGTCGGTAAACTCGGGACCTCCACCGTTTCGCCAATCGAGCTGGAAAATGCGGTGCGTGGGCGTGCGGATACCGGCTTTGGCGTCATGACCGAAGACGAGCTGAAAGTGGCCGTTGCTGCCGCGCGCAAACGCGGTGAAAAAGTGGTGATGACTAACGGCGTGTTCGACATCCTGCACGCGGGCCACGTTTCGTATCTGGCGAATGCGCGCAAGCTGGGCGATCGCCTGATTGTGGCGGTCAACAGCGATGCGTCGACGAAGCGCCTGAAGGGTGAAACGCGTCCGGTGAACCCGCTGGAGCAGCGCATGATCGTGCTCGGCGCGCTGGAAGCGGTGGACTGGGTGGTGTCGTTTGAAGAAGACACGCCGCAGCGCCTGATTGCAGGTATTCTGCCAGATCTGCTGGTGAAAGGTGGGGACTACAAACCGGAGCAAATAGCGGGGAGCGAAGATGTCTGGGCCAACGGCGGTGAAGTGATGGTGCTCAACTTTGAGGACGGGTGCTCAACCACCAACATCATTAAGAAGATCCAGAAAGACAGTCAGTAAAAAAACGGGCCTGTTGGCCCGTTCGTTTTTCACCCTCAACCCCGTGGGTGAGGGCACCAGGCCACACTTACTCCTGGTCATCCACCGGTGGAATGGCCGGTGCTGGCTTCACTTCTTCCGGCGCATTGCGGTTTTCCAGCTCGGTCAAACGCTGTTCCAGCAGCGCCAGCTTCTCGCGGGTGCGCAGCAGAACCTGGGTCTGCACGTCAAATTCTTCACGGCTGACTAAATCAAGGCGAACCAACTGCGCCTGCAGCGTCTGGCGGATTTTCTTCTCTACGTCATCACCAAATTCACGAATGCCCTTCGGCATGGATTCATGAACCTGACGCGCGATCTGCTCAATTTTCTTTGGGTCAATCATTGTCGTTTCCCTTGATGAAAAGGTGTTAGTGCCTATTGTAGCGCGTCATGCCGCGGGTTAAACAAAATTGTTTGAAGCTTATGCATTGCCCAGGGTAATCAATAGCGTTATAGTTATCTCGCTTATTCTCAGGGCGGGGCGAAATTCCCCACCGGCGGTAAATCAGCTTAACGCTGAAAGCCCGCGAGCGCTTTGGGTGAATTCTCAAAGGTCAGCAGATCCGGTGTAATTCCGGGGCCGACGGTTAGAGTCCGGATGGGAGAGAGTAACGATCCAGTCGGGCAAGGCCCGCTCACGTTATTTTTTTGCCGCTTGTACGGCGCTCCTAAGACTGCCCTGATTCTGGTAACCATAAAGTTAATGAGGTTTTTTTACCATGAATCAGACGCTACTTTCCTCTTTTGGTACTTCAATTCAACGTGTTGAACACGCACTGGATGCACTGCGCGAAGGCCGCGGTGTGATGGTGCTTGACGATGAAAACCGTGAAAACGAAGGCGACATGATTTTTGCCGCCGAGAACATGACCGTTGAGCAGATGGCGCTGACCATCCGTCACGGTAGCGGCATCGTATGCCTGTGCATCACCGAAGAACGTCGTCAGCAGCTTGATCTGCCGATGATGGTTGAAAACAACACCAGCGCCTTTGGTACCGGCTTCACCGTGACCATTGAAGCGGCGCACGGCGTAACTACCGGCGTGTCGGCGGCTGACCGCCTGACCACCGTGCGTGCAGCGATTGCCGACGGCGCGAAACCCTCCGATCTGCACCGCCCTGGTCACGTCTTCCCGCTGCGCGCGCAGCCGGGCGGCGTGCTGACCCGTGGTGGTCATACCGAAGCGACCATCGATCTGGTCACGCTGGCGGGCTTCAAGCCTGCAGGCGTACTGTGCGAACTGACTAACGATGATGGCACCATGGCGCGCGCGCCGGAGTGCATCACCTTTGCGCGTCTGCACAACATGCCGGTGGTAACGATCGAAGATCTGGTTGAGTATCGCCAGGCGCACGAGCGCAAAGCCAGCTGAAATGGCTGATGTGAAAAAGCCGGGGAAACCCGGCTTTTTTGTGTCTAGTGATAGTTAATTTTGAACAGCACTACCGTTTCGAACGGGCCGGACTGAATGGCTTGACCCTCTACGGGCGATAGCTCTGCCGTGTAGGTTTGCTCATATTGCAACGTGCTGCCCGTAAAATCAGCATACTCTTCATAATGGTTGAAGGTGTAGGGCTGCTGCGTTTCGTTAAGGATCCGCAGCTTTAAGCCGTTCCCGACCAATAACGCCGTATCATCGGTGCTGAGTGACTCTGTGGTATAGAACGACGAATCCATTTTGAACCCATCTGAACATTGCGCATCCTGCACTTTGGTTGTTCGTACCGAAAATGTGCGATTGCGCGTCTGCTGATTCACAATGTCGCGCGCGCTAAACGTGCCGAAATCAATCTCCTGGTTCTCAGGGTAAATACTGAACGTCGCCCCGCAGTCCAGAACGGTAATATTTTGCAGACCGTTAATATGATATTTGAGGTTTTTCGCGTCCACCATCTGGTTAACCCCACCTTTTCCGTCAAACTGCACGACGATGTAATCCCCCAGAGAGCTGACGTAGCCGTGGGGCGGCATCGCTTTGATTTTGACGTATAAACGCAGGCGAGCGACAAAAGTTCGTGAAGTGTGGATATCGTCCGGGTTACCGGAACAGATGCGATTTTCCCATCCCATTTGTCGGATCTGGTCAGGGGTATAAATTGTGATGTTTTGGTTGTCCAGACATTGTCGGGTATCGACGCCGTTGGGCTGGCCTGTTGCATCGTAGTCTACCCCTTCATAGGTTACCCCAAGTTCATAATAGGGATCGGTAGCAGAAGGATAGGGGTTCACCCAGCCAAAAACGTCTTCAGGTTGAAAATTGCTCGTGACGTTGTGATCGCACGTCACCGGGATTTTGATGTCATCTGACTCCCAGATTTTTTCACCCACCTGCGCATTGCTGGGAATAGCAAACGGAGAGATCGTTTTGACCTCTTCAACGGGGCCGCCGGAACCGCCCAGGTAGCAGTCAAGCGCCAGCGCGTCTTTTAAAGGCAGCACTGAGAGCAGCAATATGAACAATACCTTAGCGAGATTTTGCATCTTTTTCGATCTTCCTTTCGCTGAGCGTGCACTGCGCCGTTCCCGCACACTGCACGTCGACCTTTTTCAGCGCACCGTAATCGTCGATGTAACCGATGCTGTAATAATTACCGTGATAGTCACCCGTAGACGTGGTTGCTGTCGCGAAAGGCGCGATCATCAGGCTGTCAAAGCCCGGGAGCATGGTCTTCGCATTCTTGCTGAGCCACGCGAGGGTGATGTAATACGGCGTGGGGTTATGCACAGTCAGCCCTTTGGCATTGGCTGAAATTTCCATGCGCATTTCCGCCAGCTCACCGGGCTTTTTGGTAATCGCTTTTGGACGCCAGAACAGTTTGATCCTGCTCTGCATCGCGACCTGCATGACGCTGCGTTCCTCGCTGGCGCTGCTGCTTTTCGGCGGCACTTCGCGCAGGTTGAAATAAAACAGGGATTCTCTGTCTTTCGGCAACTGGCTGGTGGCTGCTTGCTTAACGATCCTGATCTGCGACGCGGAACCCGCTTCAAGGCGTTGAATGGGAGGGAGCGCCATGAAATGCGTGTCTTCTTTCCGGCCTTTTTCATCTTCAATCCAGGAGAGCGCCAGATAAGGCAACGCCTTGCTCTGGTTTTCAACCTTCAGGCTGCTGGCTTTGTCGCTTTCCGGGAAGACAATGCGCGTGCGGTCGAGGTTTACGGCCGCGTGGGTGGTGAATGCTGCGCCGGCCAGCATCAGGCACAGGCTTTTGAGTAGGGTTAATTTCATCATGGTTTCTTACTGACATGGCAGTATCAACTGCATACTGTTTTCAAGGTGTGAAGGTAACGCGAAGCGACACTGCTGATTGTCTCCCCACGTTACGCGGAACTGTTGTTCTGGCTCTACGGCACCGAGCCAGACGTGGCCGTCATCGGCGACCATGGCAATCTGCCGGTCGTTTTCCTGCAGGCGAACAACCGCACCCAGCGGCGGCGTGCCGGAAGCGGTGCGTAAGATGCCTGCAATATCGTTGCCTGCACGCGTGGCAATCTGACGGAATCCAATCGCGCCTTCTGTCCAGGTTGAGGTGACGACGCGGGTGTCCACGTCCACGCCATCGGGCAGGTTGTTCATATTGACCTGCACGCTGGAGGGCGAATAGCTGGAGATGGACGGTAAAACGCCAATGCCAAACCGGTTTGTTTCATCCCGCGACATGTTCAGCGGGATGTTGCCTACGCCGTCGGTGCTGACCATCACGCGCGGTTCATTACCGTAGCTGCGGCGGTGCAGGGCGGCACCTTTCGCCGTTGCAGTAAACGAGCCGTTCCAGCTGGCGCTCAGGGAATTGTATTCATTAGCCTTATAGCTCCCGGAGAGATTCAGGTCGCCATAAGGGGAATAATGCTGATAGTTGCCGCTTACCTGTGCGCCGGCATCTGACTTCTCACTCTCGGTGCCTGCTGAAACGCCCCAGGTATTGTTGCGGTCTGATGTGTCATACCACGAGACGTTCTGGCTCAGGTTGTCGCTGTTGTGCAGGTCGTAATTCAGTCGATGATCGGGATCGAGCGGCACGCTCAATGAGAGATAGAACTGCGTATCGTCGTCTTCATCTTCATAATGCGTTTTACTCCACGACAGGGTGACGCCCAGGTTTTTCCAGCGACCCAGGTCAAAGTTGTAGCCAGCGGTCACGCTGCCCGTTGTGGAAGGCGAGTCGTTCCACCAGGTTTGACGCAGCATGTTGACATAGAGGTTAAGTGATAATGCCGAAATGTACTGGCTTGCCGTCACGCTGAGCGTCTGTTTTTCGGACTGCCGATCGTTGTTGTCATAATCCAGAAAACGGGCATAGCTCAGGAACTGTGGGTCTGAGTAGCGATAGCTGGCGAGCGTAAGCTGACTGCCGGTGGTATCGAAACGCTTACTGTAGTTAAAGCGGTAGCTGTAGCCCGTCTGGCTATTCTGATTGGGCAACTGGCTGGTAGCCTGTGTGACGTCAAAAGAGAGGGCACCCAGGTACGCCATGTTTTGTCCGATGCCGGCAGCGACGGATCGGTAATGGTCGCCATCGGCGAGCGTACCGCCATAGAGGGAGGTTTGTGACAGCATCCCCCACGAGAATTCACCGCTCAGAAACGCGTTATCTTCAACGTCATGCGAAGCGTCTTTGCGCGCTTTCCCGGTCGCCAGCTTGTAGCGAACCTGACCTTTTCGGGTTAAAAACGGCACCGATTCTGCGGAGACCTGGAAGGTGCTGACGCGCCCGTCTTCTTCCGTTACTTTGACATCCAGCGTACCCTGGACAGACTGGTTAAGATCCTGAATCACAAAGGGGCCGGGCGGGACTTTGCTCTGGTAAATCACGCGATCGGCAAGGCTGACGGTAACCGTGGCGTTGGTTTGCGCTATCCCGGTAATTTGTGGCGCGTAACCCCGTAGCGACCACGGCAGCATGCGCTCATCGCTAATCAGGGATGCACCGGTATAGGTGAAAGCATCAAAAATAGCGGACTGGAAATCTGTTTCCCCTAGCGTAAGTTTGGCACCGAGCGACGGGAGAGGGCGGAACATATAGACACGTGAAAAGCGACCATCATTTTCTGAACCCGTGTCAGTATGGGTTTGCGTGTACTGATAATCGCTGCGCAGCCGCCAGGCACCCATATTGGCACCCACCGTTCCGTAAGTGTTCGCATTGTCGGTACTGCTGCCATCATTTGGCTGATAATGGCTGGCAAAAACATTGTAATCCAGCAGCACGCCGGGCACGCCGTTTTCCCAGGTTGAGGGCGGCATCCAGTCGGCAGCGCGGTACTGTAGCCACGCCTGGGGGATAGTGACTTTTAATGTTTGGCTGGCTTGCTCAAAGGTAAATTTAATATCCGGTTTGGACGTAAAGTCGACGCACCCGTCTTTTTCAGGCAATGCGCTACGGATGGAGTCTTGAAGTGCAAACGTATCGGCCAGCTCGGGTGGAATACAGACTTGTATGCTATTTTTTATCTCCCGCCAACGAAGCTCCCAGCCGTTCGCCAGCGGAATATCATTAATTGAAACGCTAACGAAATAGTTGCCTGGCGTGACGGATATTTGATCTTTAAAAAGGGATAAGTCAACGCTACCGCGCTGATCTTTATCAATAGCATTTATGTTAAACTCAGTCGCGGCGGCAGTTTTCGTCATTAACAGGGACGTAATAATAATTATCCATTGTAATTTATATGTCATCGTCCTGTTACTCAAAAAAATATAGATTGCCGGCTGCATTAAATGCCAGCCGGTTTATACCGTGACGTGATGTTATTATTTGTACATCAGAATATAGTTGGCAGTTGCTTCAACCTGACCCGCCGTAGCGGTTTTGCCTGCAAGCACTTCCATTAACGCTTTGAAATGCAGCGTCTGGGTGGTTGAACCTGGCAGCAGATCAACTTCATTTTCTGCGCCCAGCGTGATGTTGGCCTCGGCGTTATCCAGCAGACGAACGCCGACATTTTGAGCACCACTTGCATAGGTGTTGCTCATGAGGCTGGTATCCGTCGCGTCTGTTGCGGCGCTGGTGAAGGTAACATCCACTTTGGTGATAGGGGTGTCTGTCTCATCACCAGGATCGTCCAGCTGGCAGTTTTCCAGGTTAATATCGACAGCCACAGGAGTGGACTTTTTGTTTGCATTAATCACCGCAGTGGTCACCTGGCCGAGATCAACTTCTTTATCAACGCTGTCTGGCGCAATGCTGCATGGAGCGTCGATCACCACGCCTTTAAATTTAATCTTTCCAGAACCCTGATCGTCAGCAAATGCAGAGCCCGAGATAATGGCCGCCATAGCAACGATTAACAGTGTTTTTTTGCCTGTATGCATGAAAATATCCTTTTTCAAATGAATTCATATTCTGAATGTTATTTTCCAGAATATTGCTCAGGCAGTATAACGATCGGCTTTCAGAAAATACGATTACTCATGCTGAAAATTGAATGTAGAAAAAATTAAATATAAAGGAAGCTAATCGTTAATATTGATTTCTAACGTGAAAGTAATGTCTGTACCGCGAGGGAGGAGCAAAAAGAATAGACCGTATTTCTCCAGTGTATCGCTTGATTATGTATGGTTTTTTCGCTAAGGCCTATAGCATTCCATTAATTGCACCATAAAAACACTACACAAGAAAGACCGGAGGAGCCCCGGTCTTTGTTGGGCGTTACTGATAGTTTATCTTCAGCACTACATCTTTACTGAATGGGCCAACGTCAATTTCCCGGTTGGGATTTTTGGTTAGCTTAGCCATGTAATTATGGGTGACCGTCGAGGCTCCCCCGTTCGGGTAATACGTTGCAAAGGGGTAATAGGTGTTCATTAACAGATCTTCCCCTAGCGTTTCGTCGCGGATCTGCATGAGTAACCCGTTTCCCATATCGACATGGCTGGTGTCGTACAGGTCGTCAGTGTTAAAACTCATGGTGACGTCAAACTGCTGTGAGCATGCTGCCGTGGCATCGCGTATTGTCGACACGCTAAAGGGCGCTTTCTGTGTCATGACGTCGATATTATTGACCTGACCAAAATCAACCGTCTGGTTTTCCGGGAATATTTGTATGTCCACGCCGCAGTCCAGGAAATGAACGTGGTCGAGACCGTCGATATTGTAACGCAAGTTTTTTGCATTTTTGGCAAGGTTGGCCCCACCCTGACCATCAAATTGCAGGACGTTGATGCTGCCGAAATCATAAACGGTGTCAGGATCGGTCGGGAAAGCTTTGAGTTTGACATATAAACGAAAACGGGATGGGAACGTGATGTCTTTCTGTAAGGTTGAACCATTACAGACCGGGTTGTGCCAGATGCCATCGTAATATTGTTCGAATTTATCCAGACAGGCGCCGGTATCAATCCCTTCATCGGTCATCTCATGGTCCACACCATTATAGGTTACGCCGAAGGTAAAATAGGGGTTATTTAACACGTCAGCGTTATTGACGGCCGAGAGTTTTATCCAGGCGAAAACATCTTCTGTTTGATTCGTTTTGGTCCAGCCCGCTGCATTATCACAATAAACCGTAATATTGACGTCAGAACTTTCCCATATTTTACTTCCAATTACCGCATTTGACGGAACCGTAAAGCTGGGTAAGTTGGCGGTGTAAGATAATGCCCCACCTTTAGTATTTTGATAACAGTCCACCGCCCATGAGGAAAATGAGCATAACAGCAGCAATATGCATGATAGCGAAACAAGATTTTTCATTATGACCCCTTCTTCACGGATTCGCTATGGCACACCGGCTGTACCGAGGTACAGCTGATCCTGAAGTTGTTTAAACCCCCGTAATCACCGATGTAGCCAATCTGGAACGTCCCAGGGAGGTTTTTTATCTCTGACTGGGTCTGAGAAAAGGGATCAACCATAAATCCTTTTGCGCCCTGCAATAACGTTTTACCGTCAATACCAATGTAACCGATGGTGATGTGATACGGGGTACCATTTTTTATCATCACGCCCGTCGCGGTGCGAGAAACCTCCACCTTATCCATTGGAACGGCCTGGCCCTCTTTTAGCACGATAGCTTTAGGACGCCAGAACACCTTGAGACGGCTTTGCATGGCGATTTGCATGATATTTTTTTGCGTGGAGCGCGGCGGGATCTCCCGCATGTTGTAATAGAAAAGTGATTCTCTGTCTGCCGGCAGCCGGGCAAGGCTTTGCTGGCCCATCAGGCGAATTTGGCTTTGTTCCTCTGCATCGAGACGGATTAAAGGGGGAAGGGGCGTCACATATTCGCGCGTTTTACGTCCCTCTTTATCTTCGATCCAGGACTGAGCCAGATAAGGCGTCGTTTTACTTTGGTTCGTCAATTTTATCGACACGCTTTTATCCGTTTCGTTAAAGATAATACGCGTCCTGTCCGGGGAGACTGTTGCATGGGCTACCGAGCACGCGCCGAGAAGAGCGACAATCCCTTTTAATAACAATGTTGGTTTCATTTTATTCATCCTGAATTAATGTGCTGTTTCACATGGCAAAATAATGGATTTACTGTCGGCATTACTTTGGTTCGGCGGTGATATCTCACAGCTATATTTGTCCCAGGTCAGACGTAGTTTGCTGTTTTCCTGAAGACCGCTGAGATAGACATACCCGTCTTCAGCCACTAAACCCACGTTTCTTCCGCTGGCGATATCAATGACATTGACGCCTAAGGGAGGATAGCGGCCATCAGCCAGTCGGATAACGGCCAGGATCTGATACCCTTTCGTTGCATTCAGCCTGGCGTAACCAATGGCCCCTTCCGTCAGGGTGGTATTCACGACGGAATTATTAATGTCGACGCCATCGGGCAATTTATTGCTTTCTACGCGCACCGTAGACGTTGTGTAGTCGCTCACCGAATTGGTGACGGCAATGCCCATGGCATTCGTTACCGTCCTGTTATCGCTAAGGGGAACGCCCGCGATGCCCTCGGCATCCACCATCATGCGTGAGTTATTGCCGCTGCTGTAATCGTGCAGCGCCATACCGTAGCGTGTGGCCGTGAATGACCCGTTCCAGCCAGCGGTCACGGAGTTATAGGCATTAGGCTGAACGCTACCGTTAATGTTCAGGCGGCCATAAGGCGAGTAGTGCTGATAGTTCCCGCGTATTGCAGGTTCAGCCTTGCGGAAGTCGCTTTCATCACCCGACGCAGAAATATTCCAGGTGTTGTTTCGGTCAGAGGAGTCATAGTAAGACAACGTTTGTGACATGCTATCACTGCCGTTTTTCTGCATGCTGTAGGAGAGACTGCGGCTTTGTTCCAGCGGGACGGTGAATGAGAGATAGTATTGCGTTTCGTCTTGATCGTCCCACTGGGTTTTACCTACCGATAATGAGGCCGAAATGCCTTTGAAATTCCCAATATCAATGTTTCGACTCAGTGAAAAGGTGTAATTGGTGCTGGCGCTGTCGTCCCAGTAGGTATTGCGCGTCAGGTTGATATACGCATTCAGCGCCAGTGGATCAAGATACTGGTTGAAGGAGAGGACGTAGCTCTCTTTCTCGTTACTGGTTGAGTCATCCCCGCTGCGGGCCGTCAGATATTCACTCATGGTGACGTATTCTTTATCTGAGAAACGATAACCCGCGAACGTTACCTGGCTCCCCGTTGATTCAAAACGCTTGGCATAGTTAACACGGTAGCTATAGCCGCTCTGCTTTTCATTTTTGTCTTCATTGTGCAGCGTTGCATCTGCGCGCGTCACGTCAAAGGAAAGCGAACCAAAACTGTTCATGTTAAAGCCCAGGCCGGTCGTAGCCGCCTGATAATCGTCGGCAGTGAGTAAAGCCCCGCCATACAGGGAGGTATTCCCCGTCCAGCCGAATGAGAACTCACCTGTCCAGAACAGAGGGTTATTCACATCCGTGTGACCCACAGATGTGGGTTTCCCGGTGGACGTTTTGTAGCGTAATTGCCCTTTACGCGTGAGAAAAGGAATCGATGAGGCACCTACCTGAAAGGTACTTTTACGCCCGTCTTCTTCTTCCACCGTGACATCCAGTTGCCCCTGGAAGGTGTCGCCAATATCCGTAATATTGAAAGGCCCTGGCGCGACGGTGGTTTGATAGACCATGCGCCCGTTTTGAGTGACGGTCACTTTTGCGTTGGTTTGCGCAATGCCGGTAATTTGCGGCGCATAACCCTGTAAATCCGGCGGCAACATATTGTCGTTACTTTCCAGAGACGCCCCGGTAAAGTGAAACGTATCAAAAATATCGGAGTTCAGATCGTACTGCCCTACGATGAGTTTTGATGAGAGTGAGGGGATCGGCCTGAAAAGATAAGTACGGTCCATGCTGCTGTTGCTTCCCATAGACTTACCGTCTTCGTAGGCGCGATCGTACTGATAATCTGAACGTAAACGCCATGCGCCGAGGTTAAAACCCAGCGTGCCGTAAGAGCTGATATCCTGGCTTTTTTCGCCGCTGTCGGGATCGTACTGGCTGGCGTAGACGTTGTAATCGAAAATGAAACCGGCGACCCCGTTGTCCCAGAATTCGGGAGGTGTCCAGTTTTTTGCCTGGTATTTCATCCACGCCTGCGGTGCGGTAATAGAGACCACCATCTCAGCTCTGTCGAGGTGAATGACCAGTTCAGGTTTGTCGGAGAGCGCAAGACAGCCCTGCTGATTAATAGTATGCAGTTGCTGGATAAACTCGTCGGCGAAACCAAACGCCGTTAAGTCCTCTTTCGTCAGGCAAACTTCAGAGCCGCTTTCGTTATCCGCTTTGATCCATTCAAAGGACCAGCTGTCAGGTAATTTGTTTTTATTGATTTCGACGCGCGCGATATATTGCCCTACGGGAATGAAACCCTTCTTCTCAAACTGGGTGAGGTCGATATTGGTTTTATCTTCTGCATCGATCATGTCGGTGTTAAATTGAACCGCATGGACCGGAGATATGACCATTGCGGTGAACAGAACCGGGTGCAGCGTTTTTTTAATGAAAAGGGATAATTTATTGAAATGAGATCTTTGAATGTTACGCATACAATCCCTTTTTTTAATAAAAATTCAAAAGCCGACGATTCCCTCATCGGCTTGAATCATTCAATTATCACTATCTAATAGATTACTCGTAGTCCAGCACGTAGTTAACATCCGTGGTGACGTTACCGGCGGTTGCTGTTTTATCTGGGGATTCCATGCGCGCTTTGAAATTCAGCACCTGATAAGAATTATCCGCCACCAGATCAACCGGTTGTTTAACACCCATTTGCACGATATCACGGCCTTCAGTCAGCAGACGGACACCCACGTTCGTTGCGCCGCCGTAGTTACCTTCCGCGGTGTTTTTCAGCAGGTTAGTGGTTGCATCTGCGTTGGCAGAGGTGAACGTCACGTTGGCTTTTGTGATGGTGTTTGTGCCATCTGTCAGGGTGCAATCCTGCAGGTGGATCTGCACATCTACCGGCAGTGAGTTTTTACCACCGTTCAGTGCGGAATCAGCCACTTGACCAAGATTGACGGTCTGGTTTTCATCGCCCGGGGCGATAGAGCATGGCGCGGTGATAACAATGCCTTCAAACGCAATTTTACCGTGGCCAGCATCGGCAGCAGAGGCGTTGAATGCAGCGCCAGACATCAGAGCGGTAGTGACAACAGCTAACAGTGTTTTATTCAACATGAAATATAATCCTTTACGATATTAAAAATTTGCTTGCCAGAATCATCACGCAGGCTGATAAGTCGCGCGATATGAGAAGATCACTCTTCGTCAATATGTATTGCGAAAAGAACGTTATCATGCAGAACGAACGAAGTTCCTTTTAGTTATACTAAAGGGCGTGTTTATTAAAATTGTTGTTATTTATTCAGGTGATGAATTAGGGTGAGGCGATGAAGAAATGAACGCGTGAAGTAAGTATTTTCTGAAAGTTGTTCGCTGGAATATTTTTTCGCTGTTTACCGTTTAAGGAAGGGTGTTATTATTTTTCTTCAGGAGCAAGTGACGGTAAATATAATTTTACTTATATGTAAGTGTATTTTACGCAGTAATAATTAAAATAATCAGTGCTGCATATTATTCGCTCCTATACAGGCATGATCCTTGACATAAAAACTTACACCTTTGAAGCATCGCCCCAAAGGTGTATATCCTGTCAGCCTATTCCGGCCGTCTGGAGTAACACCAGACTCAACCCCATGACCGACATTCCGCACAGCACGCCATAGCTGGGGTTGTTATTCGGATCGATCTCTTTCGCAAGCGGCATTAGCTCATCGACGGAGAGCGCAACCATGATCCCGGCAACCGCAGCCATAATGGCAGCCATCAAAACAGGGGAGACCAGACTTCCCAGGATTAACCACGCCAGCACGCCTCCAAGAATTTCGGCCATCCCGGAAATACCCGCCCAGAACACCGCGGTGCGTTTTGAGCCCGTGGCGGCATAAACCGGTCCGGCAACGGCCAGTCCTTCAGGGATATTGTGTAAGGCCACCGCCAGGGCGATGCCAAAGCCCATCTCCAGATTGCTGCTGGCCGTCACGTAGGTGGCGACCCCCTCCGGGAAGTTATGCAGGCTGATGCCGAGCGTCAGCAGAATGGCGGTACGCTTGATATTGCGTGGCAGGGGGGTAACGTTTTTCTGCATTAAATCCTGAGGGTGTGCGTGCGGCAACATACGGTCGAGCCCAAAATAGCCCAGCAGGCCAACGATGAACATGCCGTAGCCGAGTACCGGAGACATTCCCTCCGCATGAAGCGCTGCGGGCAGCATCTCCATCAGCGAGATAAGCAGCATAATACCGGCGGCGAAACCCAGCGAGAAAGCCAGAAGGCGATTGGAAGGCTTTTGACCAAGCACGCCGAGAAACGCACCGATAAAGGTCGCGGCACCCGCAAGTATGGTCAAAATCAAGGGTACTGACATGCACTCTCCTTAAGCAGTATCTGACATTCAAATTTCCTGATGATGATCTTCACGGTTATCTGCGTTCATCTTCACCTGAATGCGCGTAATGTAGAACCATCAAATTGACACCTTCTCTAAGGATATCACCATGTCTTCTTCTCGTATGCCAGCACTGTTTTTAGGCCATGGCAGCCCAATGAACGTTCTGGAAGATAACGTCTATACCCGCGCCTGGCGTCATCTGGGCGAGACGTTGCCGCGACCGAAGGCGATTGTGGTGGTGTCCGCGCACTGGTTCACCCGTGGCACTGGCGTGACGGCCATGGAAGCGCCTAAGACTATTCATGATTTCGGCGGTTTCCCGCAGGCGCTGTATGACACGCATTATCCGGCTCCCGGCTCGCCTGCGCTGGCACAGCGGCTGGTAGAGCTGCTCGCACCTGTTCCGGTGGCGCTGGACAAAGAAGCCTGGGGCTTTGACCATGGCTCGTGGGGCGTGCTGATTAAGATGTACCCGGATGCCGATATCCCAATGGTGCAGTTGAGCATCGACAGCACCAAACCTGCCGCCTGGCATCTGGAGATGGGCCGCAAGCTGGCAACCCTGCGTGATGAAGGCATCATGCTGGTGGCGAGTGGCAACGTGGTGCATAACCTGCGTACGGCACGCTGGCACGGTGAGAACACGCCGTACCCGTGGGCAACCTCGTTTAACGACTACGTCAAAGCAAACCTGACGTGGCAAGGCCCGAGTGAGGCGCATCCGCTGGTGAACTATCTGGATCACGAAGGCGGCTCGCTCTCTAACCCGACGGCGGAACACTTCCTGCCGCTGCTTTATGTATTAGGCGCATGGGACGGTCAGGAGCCGATTACCATTCCGGTTGATGGTATTGAGATGGGGAGCTTGAGTATGCTGTCGGTGCAGGTGGGGTAAAAACATGCCGGGTGGCGGCTTCGCCTTACCCGGCCTACATGTCGCGCGTAGGCCCGGTAAGCGTAGCGCCACCGGGCAAGTCTTACTCAATAAAAATATGCGGATAAAACCGCGACAGATCCTGGGTGATCAGCGCGCGATCTTCGCGAATGCCAATCCCGGCAGGCCGATCGTTAATCAGCCAGCTACCGATCAGCGTATAGCTGTCACCAAACTTCGGCAGCTGATAAAACTCCTGGACAATCATCCCTTCTTCGCCATACGGCCCTTCAACGGCTTCCAGCGTTTTACCGTTTTCTATGATGGAGACGTTTGCCCCTTCGCGGGAGAAAATCGGCTTAACGACGTATTTCTCCATCGGCGGGAATTCATCTTCGGCAAAATACGCAGGCAGCAGGTTCGGGTGGTTCGGGAACATCTCCCACAGCATCGGCAGCAGGGCTTTATTGGAGATAATGCTCTTCCACGCCGGTTCCAGCCAGCGCACGCCCGCGTCTTCCAGTTTGGTAGAAAACATCTCGCGCAGCATGTATTCCCACGGATAGAGCTTGAACAGGTTGCTGATCACCTGATCCTGCATGTCCGTAAACTGACCTTTTTCACCCAGACCGATATCTTCGATATAGAGGAATTCAGTCGCCACTTCCGCTTCGGCAGCGCAGTCCTGCAGATACTGAACCGTACCGCGATCTTCTTCCGTGTCACGACAGCAGGCAAGATGCAGCAGGTTGAAGCCAAACTGCTCGCGCAGCTCGACAAAACGCTCAATCAGCTTTTCCTGCAGGCTATTGAACTGGTCGCTGCCTTCCGGCAGGTTTCCGGCGTTCATCTGATCTTCCAGCCAAATCCACTGGAAGAACGCCGCTTCGTAAAGCGAGGTTGGCGTATCCGCGTTGTTTTCCAGAAGCTTAGGTTCACCCACGCCGTCCCACGCCAGATCCAGGCGAGAGTAGAGCGAAGGCTGATTCGTTTTCCACGACTGACGGACGAAGCTCCAGGTGTGCTTAGGAATGCGGAATTTGGTCATCAGTTCATCGCTGTTGATGACTTTTTCCACCACTTTCAGGCACATCTGGTGCAATTCTGCTGTCACCTCTTCAAGCTTTTCCACCTGAGCGAGCGTGAGCTTGTAGTAAGCATCTTCACACCAGTACGGCTCGCCGTACATAGTGTGAAAGTTAAAACCGTATTCGGTGGCTTTCTCGCGCCAGTCCGGGCGCTCGGTGATACTGACTCGTTCCATGATCAGCCGCCCATTGAGCGAGTAGAAGTGCCTGCTGCACTACGCTGCATGCTGGTCTGTTTCGCCACAGACTCACCGAACCCACCGCGGGTGATGGTGCTGGTGGTTGCAGGCTTCGGCGCCATTGCGGTTTTCGGCACGGTCGTTGTGCGGCCAGGCGTTGCTGCGCCGTAGCTTTTACCGCTGGCGTCGGTGTATTTACCGTAAGCAGGGCTGTTAGGGTTTTTCGAGCTAAAGAGCGGCTGCTGCTGGTAGCCCGCGCCGCCGCTCATCAGACGGCCCATCATATAACCCGCCATTAACGGCATCCAGAAGCTACCGCTGGACTGTGCCTGCGCCTGATTTTCTGGTGCCATGCCCGCCTGAGCAGGAGTCTGCTGGCACTGGCCTTCACCGAACTCCGCTACGCAATCTTCACGTGATGCATATTTTGGCGCGGTACGTTCCGCTTCTTTCAGGGCGCTGTTATACGCAGTCGTACACTCTGCGGCTTTACCGGTGGCAGCCGAACAGTCGTCCGCGTTTTGGTACATCGAGACCGTTTCGTCGCTCTGCTCACAGCCCGCCAGCATAAACACAGCGGTGATCGCAAATGCGACAGGGGTGAGATGGCGTGCGTTCCAGCTTTTGCGGAACGACGCGTGATTAATCATTTTTGTCCGTTTCATATTTGTCTTCCAGGACCCAGTGGTAATAACGCTCAGGATAGAGGATGAGTGGTTGAAAATGAAGCGAAGAGGGGTGGAATCAGGGGGATCTTTACGTTGGCTTACGTTCGGGTGTGATTTAGATGCGCCCTCTCCTGGTGAGAGAGGGCGTGATAACAATCTTAGTTACGGAACGGATTAGTGCCTTTGCTGGCGGACGTAGTGGTACGTGCTGCCGCTGGCTGTGCAGCTGGCGCGCTGCCGTTTGCATTGAAGTTATCAACGGCGGCAACCTGATCCGGGTTCTCTGGCGCGACGCTTTCTGGCGACGTTGAAACCGGTTTGCCCAGCGTGCTGTTCAGCATCTGCAGATCCTGCTCGTTCAGTGTACCCAGAGCCTGCTTGATATTCAGCTGGTTAATCAGGTACTGGTAACGCGCGCTGGAGAGCTGCTGTTTCGCGTTGTACAGCGTGGTGGTCGCGTCCAGCACGTCAACGATAGTACGTGTACCGACGGAGTAACCGGCTTCCATCGCGTCCAGAGAGCTCTGTGCAGACACCACGGCCTGTTTATAGGCGTTGATGCTGCTGATTGAAGCGTTCACGTTGTTGAAGGAAGAACGCACGGTTTGCACCACATTACGATGTGCGCTTTCCAGCTGCTCGCTCGCGCCAACAAAGTTGTACTGCGCCTGTTTCACCTGGGAATTCACCATACCGCCCTGGTACAGCGGCAGGGAGAAGCTCAGACCCACTTTGTTCTGACCAACATTGCTGTCGTCATATTGTTGGGAAGAGTTGGTTTTAGAGCCGCTATAGCTGGTATCAGAGACACCGGTTGACGCGCTCAGGCTCAGGGTCGGCAGGTGGCCGTCCTGCGCCTGACGAATTTGCTCGCGTGCCAGGTCCTGGCTCAGACGCGCCTGCAGCAACGTCAGGTTGCGGTTTTCCGCCTCTTTCAGCAGGGCGTTAACAGCCTGCGGTTTATCCGTTTTGAAGCTGTCCACATTCAGGGACGCCAGCTCAGGGTAGTAGTTACCGGTGACCTGACGCAGGGATTCCAGCGCGTTGTCGAGGTTGTTACGCGCAGTTACCTCGTTAGCCAGCACGGTGTCGTACTGTGAACGGGCGTTCTGCACGTCGGTGATCGCCACCAGGCCCACGTTGAAGCGCTGGGTGGTTTGATCTAACTGGCGGTAAATGGCCTGTTTCTGCGCTTCGGTGTAAGAGAGCGCGTCAATGGCGCTCAGCACGTTGAAGTATGCGGTGGCCGTGTTCAGGATCAGCGTCTGCTGGTCGGTCTGATAGGTCACATCCTGGATGCCCGCGGTCTTTTCCTGCAGGGTCAGGGTACGCCATTTAGACATATCAAACAGCGTCTGTGTTAATTGCAGTGAGGCGCTGGTAGCATTGGAGTTAACGCCGTTAGCGTCGCGGAAACCATTGCTGTAGGTATAATCTGCACCTAAACCTAACTGCGGCAGCAGCGGGCTACGCGCTTCGTTAATCTTTTCAAACGCAGCATCACGATCGGCCGCTGATTTACGTAAATCAGGGTTGCCCAGACGTGCCTGCTGGTAGACCTGTAACAGGTTTTCCGCCTGGCTCATTGCACTGAAGCCCGTCAGGCTCAGGCCGATAAGGATGGGGAGCAATTTCTTCATTTGCATTCCTTGTTGTGAAGCAGTATTAGCGCTGATCTAATTAAAAAATAATTGCCGATTCTAACAGAATCATCCACACCAAAAGGTTGGCGTTACGTGCCATCTGGCGGTAATTTGCACCAATCTACCATATAGCCTTACAAACGGCAGCCAAACAGCCTTGAAATTCACAATTTCATCACCATTGCTACCAGGACTCGACTCATGCAAAAACCAGAAAAGTTGCCCGTGACATTCGCCAAAAACGATGTAGAAATTATTGCACGAGAAACGCTTTATAGCGGTTTTTTTTCAATGGATCTTTACCGTTTCAGGCATCGCCTGTTTAACGGTGAAATGAGCGGCGAAATCCGACGTGAAATATTTGAGCGCGGGCATGCGGCTGTCTTGCTACCCTTTGACCCAGTGCGAGATGAAGTGGTCCTGGTGGAGCAGATCCGTATCGCCGCGTATGACACCAGCGAAAGCCCGTGGTTACTGGAGATGGTGGCCGGGATGATTGAAGAGGGCGAGTCGGTCGAAGATGTCGCCCGTCGCGAGGCGCTGGAAGAGGCCGGGCTGGTGGTGGGCCGCACAAAGCCGGTGTTGAGTTATCTGGCAAGCCCCGGAGGCACCAGCGAGCGCTTGTCCATTATGGTGGGCGAAGTGGACGCCACGACGGCGGAAGGGATTCATGGTCTGGCTGATGAAAACGAAGATATTCGGGTTCATGTGGTGAGCCGGGAACAGGCTTATCAGTGGGTAGAAGAGGGGAAAATCGACAACGCAGCATCTGTCATCGCCCTGCAATGGCTGCAGCTGCATTATCAGACATTACGACACGAGTGGAAAAAATGAAGCGCTATACGCCTGACTTCCCAGAAATGATGCGCCTGTGCGAAACCAATTTTGCACAGTTGCGCCGCCTGCTGCCGAGAAACGACGCACCCGGCGAAACGGTAAGCTATCAGGTGAGCAACGCGCAGTATCGGTTAACGATAACAGAATCAACGCGCTACACTACGCTGGTGGAAATAGAACAAACAGCGCCCAGCATTAGCTACTGGAGCCTGCCGTCAATGACGGTGCGCCTCTATCATGACGCGATGGTCGCTGAAGTGTGTTCAAGTCAGCAGATCTTTCGCTTCAAGGCGCGGTATGATTACCCGAATAAAAAGTTGCATCAACGCGACGAAAAGCATCAAATTAACCAGTTTTTAGCCGACTGGCTAAGATATTGTTTAGCACATGGAGCAATGGCGATTCCGGTTTGTTAGCGTCATAAACCTACCTAAGGACACCATTTGGAAAGCCTGTTGAACCTGACTGTTGCTGGTGGGGCGCCAGTCAGGATATTACAAATCACCGATACCCACCTTTTTGCCGAAAAGCATGAGACTTTGCTGGGGGTCAACACCTGGGAGAGTTATCAGGCGGTACTAAGCGCCATTCACGCTGAAAACCGTGCATGCGATCTGATTGTCGCAACGGGCGATCTGGCGCAGGACCAGTCCTCCGCGGCCTACCAGCATTTTGCTGAAGGCATCGCGAGCTTTAGCGTGCCTTGCGTCTGGCTGCCCGGAAACCACGATTTCCAGCCTGCAATGTACAGCTCCCTGCAGGATGCGGGGATTTCTCCGGCAAAATGCGTATTTGCAGGTGAACAGTGGCAGATCCTGCTGCTGGACAGCCAGGTATTTGGCGTCCCGCACGGTGAGTTAAGCGAGTTCCAGCTCGACTGGCTGGAGACCAAACTGGCTGCCGAACCTGAACGTCACACACTGCTGTTGCTCCATCATCATCCGCTGCCGGCGGGCTGCAGCTGGCTCGATCAGCACAGCCTGCGTAACTCTGCGGCGCTGGATAGCGTGCTGGCCAAATACCCGCGGGTGAAAAATCTGCTGTGCGGACACATTCATCAGGAACAGGATCTCGACTGGAACGGACGCCGCATGCTGGCGACGCCGTCAACCTGCGTGCAGTTTAAACCGCACTGCGCCAACTTTACGCTGGATACTATCGCGCCAGGCTGGCGCTGGCTGGAACTGCATGCCGACGGCACGCTGACCACGGAAGTCTGCCGTCTGGCAGGCGCAGAGTTCCGCCCGGATACCGCTTCAGAAGGCTACTGATGTCTACGCTCCTTTATCTGCACGGATTCAACAGCTCGCCGCGCTCCGCAAAAGCGACACAGTTTCGCCAGTGGCTGAGCGAGCATCACCCCCACGTTGAGATGATTATCCCGCAGCTGCCGCCTTATCCGGCGGAGGCGGCGGAAATGCTCGAATCGATCGTGCTTGAGCACGGCGGTGAATCCTTTGGTGTGGTCGGCTCGTCGCTGGGTGGATACTACGCCACCTGGCTCTCGCAATGCTTTATGCTGCCCGCGGTTGTGGTTAATCCGGCGGTACGGCCATTTGAGCTGCTGAGGGACTTTCTTGGCGAAAACGAGAACCCCTACACCGGGCAGCAATATGTGCTAGAGTCACGCCATATTTACGATCTCAAAGTTATGCAGGTCGACCCGCTTGAAGCGCCGGATCTCATCTGGCTGCTGCAACAGACGGGTGATGAAGTGCTGGATTACCGCCAGGCAGTGGCGTATTACGCCTCCTGCCGCCAGACTATAGAAGAGGGCGGAAATCATGCTTTCACGGGCTTTGAGGATCATTTCACCCAGATTGTCGATTTTCTTGGACTGCACAGCCACTGACAATCAATGCGAATTGCTAGTTTAAATCATGACGCAAACCTATAACGCTGATGCCATTGAGGTCCTCACCGGGCTTGAGCCGGTTCGCCGCCGCCCGGGGATGTACACCGATACGACGCGCCCAAACCATCTGGGCCAGGAAGTTATTGATAACAGTGTGGACGAAGCGCTGGCGGGCCATGCCAAACGCGTTGACGTTATCCTGCATGCCGATCAGTCGCTGGAAGTCATCGACGACGGCCGCGGCATGCCGGTGGATATCCACCCGGAAGAGGGCGTGCCTGCCGTTGAGCTGATCCTCTGCCGTCTGCATGCGGGCGGTAAGTTCTCCAACAAAAACTACCAGTTCTCCGGCGGCTTGCACGGCGTGGGGATCTCCGTGGTTAACGCCCTGTCAAAGCGCGTGGAAGTGAACGTCCGTCGTGACGGCCAGGTCTACAACATTGCGTTTGAAAACGGCGAGAAGGTGCAGGATCTGCAGGTTGTCGGCACGTGCGGCAAACGCAACACCGGCACCAGCGTCCACTTCTGGCCTGACGAAAGCTTTTTCGACAGCCCGCGCTTTTCCGTTTCTCGCCTGACGCACCTGCTGAAAGCCAAAGCGGTGCTGTGCCCGGGCGTGGAAATCACGTTTAAAGACCACGTTAATAATACCGAACAAACCTGGTGCTACGCCGATGGTCTGAACGACTACCTGTGCGAAGCGGTAAACGGCCTGCCAACGCTGCCGGAAAAACCGTTCGTCGGTAACTTTAACGGCGATACCGAAGCCGTAGACTGGGCGCTGCTGTGGCTGCCGGAAGGCGGCGAGCTGCTGACCGAAAGCTACGTCAACCTGATCCCAACCATGCTCGGCGGTACGCACGTCAACGGCCTGCGTCAGGGGCTGCTGGACGCGATGCGCGAGTTCTGCGAATACCGCAACATTCTGCCGCGCGGCGTCAAGCTGTCGGCGGAAGATATCTGGGACCGCTGCGCCTACGTCCTTTCCGTGAAGATGCAGGATCCGCAGTTTGCCGGGCAGACCAAAGAGCGTCTGTCATCGCGCCAGTGCGCGGCGTTCGTCTCCGGCGTGGTGAAAGATGCGTTTACCCTGTGGCTGAACCAGAACGTCCAGGCGGCAGAGATGCTGGCGGAAATGGCGATCTCCAGCGCTCAGCGTCGTCTGCGTGCCGCCAAGAAAGTGGTGCGTAAAAAGCTGACCAGCGGCCCTGCGCTGCCGGGCAAGCTGGCGGACTGTACCGCGCAGGATCTCAACCGTACCGAGCTGTTCCTCGTGGAAGGGGATTCGGCGGGCGGATCGGCCAAGCAGGCGCGCGATCGTGAATATCAGGCGATCATGCCGCTCAAGGGTAAGATCCTGAACACCTGGGAAGTTTCTTCAGACGAAGTGCTGGCCTCGCAGGAAGTGCATGATATCTCGGTGGCTATCGGTATCGATCCGGACAGCGACGATCTGAGCCAGCTGCGCTACGGCAAGATCTGTATTCTCGCGGATGCGGACTCCGATGGTCTGCACATCGCCACGCTGCTGTGCGCGCTGTTCGTGAAGCACTTCCGCACGCTGGTGAAAAACGGTCACGTCCACGTGGCGCTGCCACCGCTCTACCGTATCGACCTTGGCAAAGAGGTTTACTACGCGCTGACGGAAGAAGAGAAAGCGGGCGTGCTGGAGCAGCTCAAGCGTAAGAAGGGCAAACCAAACGTGCAGCGCTTTAAAGGGCTGGGCGAGATGAACCCGATGCAGCTGCGTGAAACGACGCTGGATCCGAACACGCGCCGCCTGGTACAGCTGACCATCAGTGACGAAGACGAGCAGCAAACCAACGCCATGATGGATATGCTCCTTGCCAAGAAGCGTTCTGAAGACCGACGTAACTGGCTGCAGGAGAAAGGCGATATGGCGGATATTGAGGCCTGATGTCCCCTCACCCTAACCCTCTCCCCAAAGGGGAGAGGGGACTTAAAACACCCTCTCCCCTTTGGGGAGAGGGCTGGGGTGAGGGGAACACCCCGGACTGACATCAAAACTCCATCTTCACCGTCAGCTGCACTTCGCGCGGATCGCCAATCTGGTTGCCCAGGTTGTTGGTCGCGATAGACGAGGTGTAGTAAGTCTTATCAAACAGGTTTTTCACGTTCACCTGCAGCGTCACCGGATACTGCAGCTTCATCTTATACGCCGCAAACGCATCCGCCACGAAATAGCCCGGCAGATAATAATCCGCCCCGTTGGTCGCTGAGCGACGGCTCACGCCGTGCCCGCCGCCGCCGAGCGTCAGGGTATTTCCGGCAAACGCATTGTGAATATCGTAGGTCAGGAACAGGGAGCCAGTATGGCGCGGCACGTTCGGCAGCGGTTTGCCGGCATAGTCCGGATCTTCCAGCACCTTCGCGTCGGTATAGCCGTAGCTGGCAATAATATTGGTGTTTTCGGTCAATGACCCTGCAACATCCACCTCCACGCCCTGAGAGCGCACGCGGCCTGCCGTTTTGGCGATGGTCTCACCCCCGATGCTTTCGTTATACAGCACGTTGCGCTTGTGAATATCAAACAGCGCGATGTTGGCAGTAATGCCGTCGAACAGGTCAAATTTTGCGCCCACTTCGTACGCGTTTGAAGTTTCCGGCGGCAGGTCGCCAATGTAGCTCGCAATGGACGACTGCGGCATAAACGTCTGGGAATAGTTGGCAAACAGCGAGACGGATGGCGTCAGTTTGTAAACCAGCCCCAGCTTCGGCGTCCACTGCTCGTCGCGGCTGTCGGTATTGACGTTAAACGGGCGGCCTTTGCCCGCGTACTGGGTGTAATACTGGTAGCGCAGCCCGGCGACGGCGATCCATTTATCCGTCAGGTACAGGGCATCCTGGGCGTAGGCCGAGTAGCTCTCCTGCCTGAGCGTCTGGTCGCTGTCAGGGGCGGAGACGGTTGTACACTCGTCGAGTTTGCCGTAGACCGGATGGTAGATATTGAAGCCTTTAACGTTCTTACAGCGCATCATGTCCGTGCGCAGCAGATCGTAATTTTCATACGACACGCCGGTGAGGATCTCATTGTAAAAGCCCGCAATATCCACGTTGCCTTGAAGATCCGCACGGGTGCTGTGCATACGCTGGGTCGAGCCCTGGGTCGCATCCACGCGGCGGGTCAGGGTGCCGGTTTTTGAATCGTAGGCCATGACGCGGGCCTGGTTATCGTTGTATTTATCCTGGCTGTAGCTGTAGTCGAACTTTGCGGTCCACTGGCTGTTGAGGCGGTATTCCGCGTTGAGCTGAGCGAGATCGGACTGCCCGTCGGTCACGTTAAACGGCTCGTCAAAGCGGGTTTTGCGATCGACGTCGACGGCCTTTTTAGTGTTGAGATCGAAGATCGTTCCGCGATCGAACGGCGTTTTATAGTCGCGATGCGAATAGAGCACGGTCACGGTGGCATCGTCGCCGAACCACGTCAGCGACGGGGCGATAAATGTGCTGCGTTCATTGCCGAAGTCGCGCCAGTAATCCTCGTCCTGATATTCACCCGTCAGGCGATACGCCAGGCGCGTGCCGTCAATCGGGCCAGTAACATCAACCTGTCCGGTACCGCCGCCAAAGCTGGAAGAGGTGGCAGAAATCGAGCCGCCGAAGGTTTTCTCCGGGCGCTTCGTGACGACGTTAATCAGGCCGCCGGGATCGAGAATGCCATACAGCGTCGAGGCCGGGCCTTTCAGCACTTCCACGCGTTCGGTTGCGGCATTAAAGCTGCGCGGCAGGACGGTGCGCAGGCCGTTGGTCATGATCGAGCCGTCGCGGTTTGCGCCGAATCCGCGGCGCACAAAGGCATCCTGCGTGCCGCCCAGGGTGTTGGTCTGCACCACGTTGCTGACGTTATACAGCGCTTCATCCAGCGTGGTGGCGTGCTGATCCTCCAGCACCTTATCGCTGACGGTATTCACCACCTGCGGGATATCCAGCATCGGCATGTTGGTCAGCGTGGCGGTGGAGGTGTTCAGCGGCTGGTAACCGTGAGTGGCTTCCGTCGTAGCATTTGGATCGGCGGTGACGGTAAGCGTTTCGCCGTCTTTAGCCGTGGTGTCTGCTGCCTGCACCAGCGGCGCCATAAACAGCAGTGAGAAGAGCGCGCGCCCTTTTACCCCAGAGAGTGAAGGTGTGAACGTAGCCATTACATCTGTTATCCCGAAATATCCGTGAATCACCTTCACGGAAGAACGTGTGAGTCATTGCCCTTTAAGATCTGCTCGTTAGCCAGAGACGGCATCGAACATGTAATTGAGAATCATTCAATCATGCGGAAGTGTAGTAGTAAATGAAAAAAGCTAAAAATCGACTACATGAATTAAACGCAGCGGCGAAGTGCGAATTTAAATAACTATCTCTTTGATGAAATTGAAGTTATCTGTATGTTGCTTACCGTAGTCGTGCTTAGTTATCCCTGGTTTATTCAGGGTGTTTCTTCTCTTGACTACTACATGGCGCGGCCTCAAACTCTCAAAAGAGAATGATTTTTATTTATATTTGTTTCCCATTTTTATTACGTTGGCATGCACGTGGCTCACAACACGACAAAACCGGGGCTGGTTCTGGAGAATCTTTCTGCCGGTTATCAGAAAAAAATCATCGTCGATGATATCTCCCTTGCGATCCCACAGCAGAAAATCACCGTTCTGGTGGGCGCGAACGGCTGCGGAAAATCCACGCTGCTGAGCACCATTGCGCGTTTGCTCCAGCCGCTTGGCGGCGCGGCCATTCTCGACGGCAAGGCAATCCACGCGCAGCCGACCAAAGCCGTCGCCCGCCAGCTTGGCATCCTGCCGCAGTCTCCGCTGCTGCCGGAAGGGTTAACCGTTTTTGAGCTGGTCTCGCGCGGGCGTTTTCCCTGGCAGAACTTTATGCGCCAGTGGAGCGACGAGGACGAGCAGGCGGTGGAAGAGGCCCTGCGCCTGACCGGCACGGCTGAGTTTGCCCACATGCCCGTCGAAAGCCTCTCCGGCGGCCAGCGCCAGCGCTGCTGGATCGCCATGGCGCTGGCGCAGCAAACGCCGTACATCCTGCTGGATGAGCCCACGACGTTCCTCGATCTTCGCTACCAGGTAGAGATCCTCGAGCTGTTGCATACGCTGACGCGTGAGCACGGACGTACCGTGGTGGTGGTGCTGCACGATCTGAACTTCGCCGTGAACTACGGAGATTCGCTGGTCTTTTTACGCCAGGGAAAAGTGGAGGGCGTATTGCATGAGGGCGACGTCTGCACGCCGGAGCTGATTAAATCGGTGTTCGATGTCGACGTGCATATGTCCAACAATCCGCTGACCGGTAAACCATTCTTTATGCCGTTTCGCCAGAGCAACCCACAGCCATGATTCGCACCTCTCTGGCTTTCCTCATGTTCGCCCTGCTGCTGGTAACGGGCGCGATTGCCCATCTGGGGATCGGCGCACGCTTTATCGCCCCGCAAACGGTGGTGGAGGCTTTCCTCCACTTCGACCCGCGCAATTTCGACCATAACATCATCATCAAACTCAGACTGCTGCGCCTCTGCGCCGCGATGGTGACAGGCGCCGCGCTCGGCGTGGCGGGCGTGCTGCTGCAATCCGTGATCCGCAACCCGCTCGGCGAACCGCATATTCTGGGGCTTAACGCCGGGGCGGCGCTCGCGGTAGTGCTGACGAGCGCGCTGGGGATGACGCTGCCGTCTGGTCGCCCGCTGATTGCCGCAGCCGGAGCCGCGGCGCTGTTTCTGCTGGTACTCACGTTCTCCTCTTCCGGTCGCACCGGGCTGACGCCGATGAAAGTCACCCTGTGCGGCGTGGCGATGTCGGCGTTTGCTTCGTCGATTACCGCCACGGTGCTTATTCTTGATGAACAGACGCTGCTCACCATGCGCACCTGGCTGGCGGGGGATTTGGCGGGGGTTAGCGGCGAAACGATCGCCGCTGCCACAGGAGTGGCTTCCGTGGGTTTTGCGCTGGCGCTCTGGCTGTCGCCGTCGCTCAACATGCTGGCGCTGGGCGACAGGATGGCGCAGGGGCTTGGCGTATCGCTGCTTAAAATACGGCTGCTCGCCCTGCTGGCCATCGCGCTGCTCTGCGGTGCGGCGGTCTCCATCGCCGGGCCGATCGGCTTTATCGGCCTCGTGGTGCCGCAGCTCGTTCGCCGTCTGGTGTCGGTCGATCTGCGCGTGATGGTGCCGCTGTCTGCACTGTGCGGGGCGCTGGTTCTGCTGCTCGCGGATATCGCTGCCCGCACGCTGTTTTCGCCCTGGGAGCTGGCAACCGGCATCATGACCGCGCTGGTTGGCGCCCCGGTCTTTATCTTCATGGCCTCGAGGATGTTTAAATGAACCGCGCCGGACTTCGTGCGTTGCGCGTTGGCACCTTCTCGGCGCTGGTTCGTCCCGGGGCGCTGGCATGTCTGGTCATCCTGGCGCTGGCCGCCTGCCTGCTGACGGGGTTTGGCCTGACGCACGGCTCTCTGCCCATCCCCACTTCCGCCATTGGGCGCGCGCTGTTTTATCCAGAAACCCTGACGTCAGAGACGCGCTACATCGTGATGGATATCCGCCTGCCGCGCCTGCTGATGGCGGCGCTGTGCGGAGCGATGCTCGGCATGGCGGGGGCGGCGATGCAGTCTATTACCCGCAATGGCCTGGCCGATCCGGGGCTTATTGGCGTGAAAGAGGGCTGTAGCGCGGCGGTACTGCTGCTGATATTTCAGTTTCCGGCGCTGGGCCTGGCCTGGCGGCCGCTGGTCGGCATGGGCGGCGGGCTGCTCACCGCGCTGCTGGTGGTAGCCCTGGCGCGCGATATCTCACGTCCGCGATTCATCCTGATCGGCATCGGCGTGTCGTGGGCCTTTGCTGCCGCAATGGGCGTCTTTATGACCACGGCGGACGTGCGCGACGTGCAGACGGCGATGCTGTGGCTGGCGGGTAGCCTGCATGCGGCAAACTGGACGCTGGTGGGGTTAGCCGCGCTCTGGGCTGCCCCCGCGTTTGCGCTGCTGCTGTTTACCGCCCGCGCCGCGGACGTGGCGTTACTCGGCAACCACGCCGCAGCGGGCCTTGGTGTGCGCACAAACAGGCTGGCGCTGCTGCGCGTTCTCGCTCCGGTAGTGCTGACGGCGGCCTGCGTCTCCTGCGTGGGCAGTATTGGTTTTGTCGGACTCATTGCGCCGCATATGGCGCGCCTGCTGCTGCGAGGCGGACAAACCGCGCTCCTGACGGGAAGCGCCGTGCTGGGGGCGCTGCTGGTGCTGCTGGCGGATAACGTCGGGCGGCTGGCGTTTCTTCCGCTGCAGCTGCCGGCGGGAATTGTGATTTCACTGACTGGCGGACCGTTTTTCCTGCTGCTGCTCTGGCAGCGTCGGGACAGATTTTAGGGGATTAACATGCGCATACTGTTTTCAATGCTGTTGCTGGTGGGATTTGCTGCAAGCGCGGCGGAGCCAACGCAGACGTTTACTGACGATCTGAACCGTAAGGTGGTGGTGCCGGTGCATCCAAAACGGATCGTCTCGTTACACGATCTGGATATCACCATTCCGCTGATTGAGCTTGGCGTGCCGCCGGTGGCAAGCCATGGCCGCACGCGGCCGGACGGCAGCCATTTTCTGCGCTCCAGCGGCATGTTAACGGGCGTCGACTTCGATAATTCCGACATCAAATTTATCGGCACTGCCGATATCGACATAGAGGCCATCGCCGCCGCAAAACCGGACCTGATCGTTACCGAGCCGACCCGCAACACCCCGGTGGAACAGCTGGAGAAAATTGCCCCAACGGTGAGTATCGATCATCTCGACGGCGGCGCGCCGGAGATCTACCGCAAGCTGGCCCAGCTGACGGGAACGCAGGCGCGGTTCAGAGTTCTGGAGCGGCGCTATCAGGAGCAAATTAAGGCGCTGAAAGCGACTATCGATACCCGCAAGATAACCGTGTCGGTGATTCAGGCCAATCAGGGGAAAATCAACGCCATGCACAGCTACCACTCTCTCGGACGCGTGCTGCGTGATGCCGGGTTTTCTTTCCCGCCGCTCATTGAGTCCATCCCGGAAGGAGGGCGGATTGACGTCAGCGCCGAGCGCCTGCCGGAGCTGGATGCCGATTTCGTTTTCGCCACCTGGCGAGGGGATACCGGCGGCAAACCGCAGGATGAGCTGGCGGCGATGGAGGCGGTGATGCCGGGCTGGTGTCAGTTCCTGAATGCCTGCCGGACCGGGCACTACGTGCTGATCTCGCGTGAAGAGGCTATCTCGAACTCGTTCGCCTCGTTAGGGCTGATGGCCGCGCAGATTCAGTCGCAGATTGCCGGACGTCCGCTGCCGGAGGCGTCACGGTGAGCCGAAAAGTCGACATCTTTGGCGATCGCCTTCGCTCGCGATCGCACCAGCTCACGCCGCGCCTGCTGCAGGTGGCACGCTATATCAATGAAAATCGTGAAGCGGTGATGGAGCAGACGGCAATGGAGATCGCGACGCTGCTTAAAACGTCGGATGCCACCGTCGTTCGCGCCATCCAGGCGCTGGGTTTCGCCGGGCTGCGCGATCTCAAGCAGACGCTGGAGCAGTGGTTTGGCCCGGTCGTGACCTCCAGCGAAAAGATCTCCACCACGGTGAATACGCTGACCAGCGACGTCAATGCGAGCATTGATTTCGTGCTGGAGGGGCATCAGCACACCTGTGAAGTGTTGTCTGAACCCCACAACCGCTTCGCGATGGCGCAGGCGGTCTCCCTGCTGGCGCAGGCGAGGCAGGTTGCCATATTTGGGATTGGCGCGTCCGGCATTCTGGCCGACTACACCGCCAGGCTGTTCAGCCGGATGGGGCTACCCGCCACGCCGCTTAACCGTACCGGAATAGGGCTTGCCGAGCAGCTGATTGGGCTTCAGCGCGGGGATGTACTGATCATGATGGCGCAAAAATCCGCGCATCGGGAAGGACAAACCACGCTACGCGAAGCGAAACGGCTGGGGATCCCCACTATTTTGCTGACCAATGCCATCGACTCGCGATTCAGCAAAGAGGCCAGCGTGGTGATCCACGTCCCGCGTGGCGGCGAGAAGGGCAAAATCCCTCTCCACGGCACGGTGCTGCTGTGCCTGGAGATGATTGTTTTGTCCGTCGCCTCCACCGAGCCGCAGCGCACCATCAAGTCGATGAAGCGTATTAACGAGCTTCACCGTGGGTTAAAGCCGGGCAAGAAGAGCAGTTGATTGTCTCCCTCTCCTTTGAAGGAGAAGGCTGGGGTGAGGCGTCATACCGCACGATGGTTCTTCCGGTACTGCAGCGGCGTCTCACCAATCCCCTTCTTAAACGCGCTGATAAACCAGGTGACGTCAGAAAATCCCACCCGCGCGGAAACCTCACGCACGCTCGCGTCGCTGTGCAGCAGGTATTCGCACGCCTTACGCAGGCGGAGCGTGTTCAGATAGTGGTGGATTTTCTCCCCCGTCTCCGCATGGAATTTTCGCGACACATAGCTGCGAGATTTCCCCAGCTCCGCCGCCAGCGCGTCAAGGTGGAATTTCTCCTGATAATGCTCATCCAGCCAGAACATCACCTGGCTGGCGATCCCCTGGCTGCTGCCCGGTGCGCCGGAACGATCGTCAGGCAACATAGCGAACAGGCCGATCAGCAGCCCGGCGATGTTTTCGCTGGTCATCGGCGGCGGATAACAGCTGAACAGGTGATCGACATGGCTATGGCAGTGCGCCAGGTCAACCACCCACGCCTCTGAGCCGCGACGCGACAGTTTCTCCAGCCGCTGCTGCGTGTGGGGGAAATCACGCAACGCCTTTAGCACCGCATGGTGGTCGAGATGAATAATCGTGCGCCGGTAAATCGCTTCTGCCTGTTCGTCCACTCTCACTTTATGCAGGGTGAAGGGTGGAAAGAAAAACAGGCGTCCGGGGCGCATGGTGTAGTGACGATTATCGACAATCGCGACGCCAAACCCTTCTTCTACATACAGAATTTCCAGACACTGATGCCAGTGGTGGTAACGCACCGTGTTGGCAAACAGGCGGCTGAACGACGCTACTGTGTCGTTTAAGGTAATCAACTCAAGATGATCGGATGTTGGCGCGTTGTGCATAGTGCAATAAAACTCAACTTTTCCCCGTCGGTAGAGATTTATAAACCACCTTTTTAAATTTTATCAACCGCGGGTTTACTGAACATTCTCACCTGTGACATGGCTAACATTTCTCCACCTTACGCATTCACTATGCTTGGCCGCAATTGATGACGAGGGTGGAACTATGTGGGCGACAAACGACGAAAAATCAAATCCGTTGTCTTCACGCCAGGATGTCGTGGTGTCTCTGAATACCTTACTTGGCGCGCTGGATAAGAAATTCCCGGTAAATCATTCGCGGTTCTCGCTGGGTGAGACCTGCGCGCACTATCCGACGGATATCGCGCAGATGGAAGGGCTCTCCCGCGCGCTGTGGGGGCTGTTTCCGCTGTTGGCTTCGGGCGATGTTTCGCCGTTTAGCGAAAAGTACATAGAGGCCATCAGGATCGGCACCGATCCGCAAAGCTCAGGCTACTGGGGCGAAACCGGCCCGTACGATCAGCGTCTGGTCGAGATGGCATCCTACGGTCTGGGGCTCTCCCTGATGGGGAATAAACTCACCGATTTCTTCAGCGAGCGCGAAGTGATGAATCTGCACGCGTGGCTCAATCAGATTACCGATGCGCCGATGCCGGACAGCAACTGGAATTACTTCGCTATCATGGTCCAGCTTGGCTTTAAGCGCGCCGGGCTGCCCTATAACCAGGCCGCCATTGACCAGCGGTTTGCGCTGATGGAGGCCTATTATCTGGGCGACGGCTGGTATTCCGACGGTCCTGGCCGTCCGAAGGATTACTACATCTCCATGGCGTTCCACTTCTACGGTCTGATTTACGCCACTTTAAGCGGCGATGAGGCGAGGGCAGAGATGCTGCGCGAGCGTTCGAGGCGTTTCGCTGAAGATTTTATCTACTGGTCCGCCGCGGACGGCGCATCGGTACCGTTTGGCCGCAGCCTGACCTACCGTTTTGCGATGGTCGCCTTCTGGAGCGCGGTCGCTTTCTCCGAACTTGACGTGTACACGCCGGGCATCGTCAAAGGCATCGTGTTGCGCCATCTGCGCTGGTGGCAGCAGCAGCCGATAACCGACCGGGACGGCATTCTGACCCTCGGTTTTGCCTGTCCAAACCTCGCCATGTGTGAGGACTATAACTCTCCCGGCTCGCCCTACTGGGCGCTGAAAAGCTACCTGATTCTGGCGCTGCCGGAGACGCATCCGTTCTGGCAGGCAGAAGAACAGCCGCTGCCCGCGCTGGCGGAAAAGCGCGTCATCCCGCACGCGCAGCAGATCCTGATGCATTCGACGAACTCTCAGCACGCCATCATGCTCACCGCCGGTCAACTGGAGCTGAACAACTATGTTAACACCGAAGCGAAATACACCAAATTTGCCTACTCCAGCCGCTTTGGCTTCACCATTGAGCGCGGGCGCTTTGGCCTGAAGCATGCGGCCTGTGATTCTATGCTGCTGCTGGCGGACGGGGATAACTATTTCCGCGGCCGTCGCGAGTGCGACGTGGTGCGGGTGGATGAAAACTACATCTATTCACGCTGGTCGCCGTGGCACGATGTGCATATCGAAACCTGGCAAATTCCCTTCGGCGAGTGGCATTTGCGCCTGCACCGCATTAACAGCGCGCGCACGCTGCAAACGGCCGAGGGTGGTTTCGCCGTGATGAAAACCGGGCACCAAATCCGCGCGCGCGGCAGCTATCTGGCGGCAGAGAACGGCAGCAGCGCGATTGTCGATCTGTCGCCCTTCATTGAACGCCTTCCGGACAGCATCGTCACGCCGCCGAACAGCAGCATCATGTTCCCGGAGTGCGCCTCCATTCCGCTGTTAACAACCGATCTCCATCCGGGAGAGAGCTGGCTCTGTTGCGCCGTCATTGCCAGCGAAAAACACAACATTGTGGCCGCGCCGCACCTGGATATTACCCATAACCAGGTCGCGATCCGCGAACCTGGAGGCGAACGTCTGCTGTCGTTCACGTTATAAAAATTCTGACCCTACACGTCGGCGAGGATGCTATGAAAAAGACATCTACAACGAACAGAAGTGAATATTACAAAATCAGCAGCTTTATTTTTCTCTACTTTTTTACCTGGTCTGCCAGTATTGGCCTGCTGGCGATCTGGCTCGGCCAAAAAGCCCATCTCAGCGGTTCGGTAATTGGCACCGTCTTCGCGGTTAACGGTATTTTCTCCGTTATTCTGAAGCCGATTTATGGCTATATTCTCGATAAGATCGGCATGAGCAAATACCTGCTCTATTTTGTAGTGATCATGTCGGCCCTGATGGCGCCGTTTTTTATATACGTCTATCAGCCGCTGTTAATGTCCAATACCCTGCTGGGGATTATTATCGGCGCGCTCTATTTAAGCTTTGCCTGGTATGCGGGCGTCGCGGCGTGCGAATCCTATTCCGACCGCTTCAGCCGCTTAAACGGCATGGAGTTCGGGCAAATTCGTATGTGGGGATCGCTCGGCTGGGCGGTGGCGTCCTCTTTCTCCGGCCTGCTGTTTAACCTCTCTCCGGCGTATAACTTCATTCTCGGCAGCGTGGCGTCGGTGGTGATGCTGATTGTCCTGCTGAGCCTGAAAGTGAACACTAACTCCGCATACGCGGGCGAGGTGCTGACGAAAGAGAAAATCGCCCCGTCGGACGTGTATGCCCTGCTGCGTAACCGCAAATTCTGGGCTTTTTGCCTGTACGTGGCGGGCGTGGCGTGGATGATGTTTATCGCTGAGCAGCAGTTCTCACGTTATTTCGTCACCTTCTTCGATGATATTCATGAGGGCAACGCGGTGTTTGGCTATCTCGGCACCGTGCAGTCGGGCATGGAATTCGTCATGTATATGGTTGTTCCGCTGTTCGTGAACGTTATTGGCGCCAAACGCGGGCTGTTAATTGTCGGGCTGGTGGTAGGGGCGCGGCTGATTATTTCCGGGATGTGCGACTCGCACCTGTTAATTTCCGTTCTCAAGCCGCTTTACGGTCTGGAAATTTGTCTGCTGCTGGTGTCGGTATTTAAATATATCGCAGAGCATTTCGACAAGCGCGTGAACGCCACCATGTATTTACTCGGTTATCAGGCGATGCTCTATGTCGGCAACGTGGTGGTTTCCTCACCTGCCGGATATATGTATGACCGCATCGGTTTTGAGCAGACCTATATCATTATGGGCGCAACGGCGCTGACCTTTACCCTTATTTCTGCCTTTACGTTATCAGCCTGCCAGAGCAAATGGCGCGGCCCCCGTCCGCTGAACGTAGCAGAAACTTCATCACGCTGACCACAAGGAACCGAAATATGTTAAGTCGTATCAGAGAGGAACGCCTGTCTGCCATTCCTGTTCCCGTAGACTCGCGCCTGTTTAGCGATGAACTGACCTCCGCGCGCAGCCACGTCCTCGAGCTGATTAGCCGTCATTTAACGGTATTCGGAGAGCAGTTCCCGGCGGAAACCTGCCAGAACGGTTTTTACCCGCTGACGGACAACGTAGAGTGGACCACCAGCTTCTGGACTGGCCAGCTATGGCTGGCGTGGGAGATGAGCGGAGAGACAAAATTCCGCGCGATGGCGGAAAAGCACGTGCGCTCGTTCGGCCTGCGCATCGCCGGGCGCAGCGACACCAACACCCACGATCTGGGCTTCCTGTACACGCTCTCCTGCGTGGCGGCCTGGCGACTCACCGGCAGCCGCCAGGCGCGCGGCTTCTCCCTGCTGGCGGCGGAAGCCCTGCTGGAGCGCTTCCATGAGAAGGCGCAGATCATTCAGGCGTGGGGCGATCTTTCAGACCCGGAGCAGGCCGGGCGGATGATCATCGACTGCAACATGAACCTGCCGCTGCTCTACTGGGCAACGGAGCAGACGGGGGATCCGCGCTTTGCTGACGCCGCAAAATCGCACGTCATGCAGGCGGCGAGGTATCTCATCCGCGACGATGCCTCGACGTTCCACACCTATTACATGGATGTGCAGACCGGCGCGCCGCGCTATGGTAATACCCAGCAGGGGTATGCCGACGACTCCTGCTGGTCGCGCGGGCAGGCGTGGGGAATTTACGGCTTCCTGCTGAGCTATATCTATACCGGCGACGAGACGATGATCGCCCTGTCCAAACGGCTGGCGAACTACTTTCTCAACCGCCTGCCGGAGGATTATGTCTGCCACTGGGATCTGGCGCTGGTGGGGACCGACGCGCTGCGCGATTCGTCTTCTGCGGCAATTGCGGTGTGCGGGCTGCTGGAGCTGGTGAAGCATCTGCCGCTCACCGATCCAGACCGGGAGCGGTATCTGGAGTGGGCCAAAGGCATTATGTCGTCACTGACGAAGCACTACCTGATGGGCAAAGAGGAGAAGGGCACCGGGCTGCTGAAGCACTCGGTCTATCACCTGGCGAGCAACAAAGGCGTGGATGAGTGCGCAAGCTGGGGAGATTACTTCTACGTGGAGGCGCTGGTGCGCTTTACGCAGAGCTGGAAACTGTACTGGTAAAAACGGTCGGGGGGCGACCCCCGACTCGCGGATCACGCTTTCGGAATACGCAGCGTCTGGCCTGGGTAGATTTTATCCGGGCTGGAGAGCATCGGGCGGTTTGCCTCAAAGATCTTGTTGTACTGGTTGGCATCGCCGTACACGGTTTTGGAGATAGCGCTCAGGGTATCGCCGGATTTCACCGTGTAGTAGGTGGCTTCATCTTTGGCATCGGTCGTGGTGATGTTGTTTTCCACCTCGCTGACGCCCGCGATGTTGCCGACGGCGACCTGGATTTTTTCTTTCTGCTCCTGGGTCAGCCCGTCGCCCGTCACGCTGGCTTTGCCGTCGGTAACGTTAACCTGAACTTTGTCTGAACCGGGAATGTTGAGTTTCTTGAGGTGCTCGGTGATTTTGTCGCTCTGGCCTTTATGATCGGTCAGGTTATCCCATAGCTTTTCGCCTGCTTCTTTCACGAAGTTAAAAAGACCCATTCCATCCTCCTGTTAATCATGAAGTCAGAATAAGCATAGCAGGTCAGAGAGATTTCCCTCCCCGAAAGGAGAGGGAAGGCAGGTTTTTAAACCCCTTGCTCCAGAATACGGATATGGGTCTCCAGCACGTCACCTTTTACCGCATCGCTCCATGCCTTCATGTGCGCGGTCTGCAGGTGTGCTTCAAGGTGCGCGACGGTTTCCCACTGCTCAACCATGATAATGGAGTCTGGCGCAGTGGCCTGGAAGCTTGCGTCGGTAGCGGCATCCACCATCGGCGCGTAGCCGTGGCAGCCTTCTTCTTTCAGTACGGTTGGGATGATTTTCGCGAACTGATCCAGCACCGCCTGACGGTGATGTTGACCTGGACGAGTACGGATTTCTGCGATTACTGTAAGCATGGTTACTACTCCTTTAATTTCAGGCTACCAGTTAAGCAAAAATTTTCGCGAGATGCTTGCGATATTCTGCGATATAGCTCGGGACGTCAGGCATTTTAATCACGTCATTGACGATAAAGGTCGGCAGCGGATCCATCCCCAGGAACTGGTTCGCCTTGTGGAACGGCAGATACGCGCCGTCTACGCCCACGCCTTCAAAGAACTGATCTTTTTCGGTAAACGCTTCCAGAGGGGCGTTCCAGGTCAGGGAGAGCATATATTTTTTCCCCTGAATCAGGCCGCCGGAGCCGTATTTTTTAGAGGCATCTGAGCGGGTACGGCCGTCGCTGGCATACAGCGAACCGTGACCTTCGGTGAAGACGTCGTCCATGTACTTTTTCACGGTCCACGGCGCGCCCATCCACCAGCCCGGCATCTGCCAGACAACCACGTCGGCCCACAGGAAGTTCTGCACTTCGGCCTTCACGTCATAGTTGCTGTCCGCGCGCACGACCTTAACATCATGCCCGGCGTCGCGCAGGAAACCGTCCGCGACCTCGGTCAGGGTGTCATTCAGCTGGCCTTTAGAGTGCGCGAACGCTTTCGCGCCGTTGATAATCAGAATGTTGCTCATTTTTTGTCCTCGGTGATGAGAGTATGCCGGGTATTCTACGCGCGAGGACGGAGCGGAAAAATAAGCAAAATGTGCAAAGTCTTTTGCGCTCAGCGCAATAATTCCTACCAGCTGACATGCACCTCAAAGCCTCCTTCAGGCGCATTGCCGAGCGAGACGCGCATCCCATGTAACGCCGCGATACGCTTAACGATAGATAACCCCAGCCCGCTGCCCGTCGCAGTCTGACCCGGCGGGCGATAGAAACGCTCGCCGAGACGCGCCAGCGCATCGGGCGAAATGCCCGGGCCGTTGTCGCGCACGGTAAAGCTCCGGGGATTCAGCGTCACGTCTATCACGCTGCCGCGCGGGCTGTAACGGGTGGCGTTATCAAGCAGGTTACGCACCAGCAGGCTCAGAAGCAGCTGCTGACCCGTGCGGGTCACCTCTTGCGCATTGATGTGCAGACGAATATCAATACCCGCCTGCTGCGCCGGAGGGTAGATATCCATTACCGCTGACTGCAGCAGGTCCGCCATCGCTATCTGTTCTACGCCGTCCAGGCTATCCAGCGAATCCAGGCGCGACAGGGTAAGAAGTTGATCTACCAGCCGGGACGCGCGGTCGATACCCGCGTGCAGCTGCGCCAGCGCTTTTTCCTGCGCCTGCGGATCGTCCTGAGAAAGCTGCGCCACGTCGGTTTGCACCTTCAGCGCCGCCAGCGGGCTGCGCAGCTCGTGGGCGGCGTCGGAGGTGAAGCGGCGCTCGCGGGTCATCATCTCCTGGGTACGGGCAAAAAGATGGTTCAGCGAGTCCAGCAGGGGGCGCACTTCTGCGGGCACGCCCTGAGTGGGCAGGGCATCGGTGGCGTCCGGCGAGCGGGAGCGCAGGGTCTGGGCCAGCTTTTTCAGGGGCCTCAGCTCCCGGCTCAGCAGGACAATCAGCAACAGCAGCATTACCGGCAGCGCCACCAGCCACGGCGTGAGCTGCGAGCTGACCACATCCAGCGCCATATCCTGCCGGTACTCCCACTCCTGGCCGACAACGACGCGGTATTTTCCGTCTGGCGACGTCAGCCACAGGAAACGCCATTTGTCGTTATCATCCTGCAAACGACCATCGTCAAAGCCGTCCCGACGATAGTGATACGGGATGTCACGACCGTTCTCACCGTCGTTAAGCACCATGTTGCCGCCAGTGGTGAAGATGGCGAAGGCCAGCGCATCGTCGTCCAGATGCCCGTGTTTGGCCTTTTTCGGCACCTCGCGCATGCGGTCCGGCGCGCGGAGTTCGTCCAGATCCATCGTCAGCAGACGTTTGGCAAACAGCATCTGCTGGGTGTCGAACAGCTTATCGAGCTTGTGGGTGGTCTGCTGCCACGCCACCAGGCTGGCGGCAAACCAGGCCGTCAGAGACAGCGCTAAAAAAAGAAGCGTCAGGCGCAGCTTCAGGCTCAGTTTCATGCGTCACCCAGGGTGTAGCCGATGCCGTGCACGGTGCGGATAAACTCGCTCCCGAGCTTGCGGCGTAAATGATGAACATGGACTTCCACGGCGTTGCTGGAGACATCATCGTCCCAGGTATAAAGCTTTTCCTCGATCAGCTTGCGCGGCAGCACCCGGCCCGCGTTGCGCATCAGCAGCTCCAGCAGGGCAAACTCTTTGGGCTTGAGCGTCAGTGTTCCGCCCTCCAGCGTGGCGACGAGGCTTGTCGGATCGAGCGTCACCTTGCCGTGACGCAGCTCGCTGCGGGTCTGGCCGTGGCTGCGGCGCACCAGCGCTTCCAGACGGGCCGCCACTTCAATCAGCGCGAACGGCTTGCAGAGATAATCGTCCGCACCGAGGCGCAGTCCTTCAACGCGCTGGTTCAGCGCATCCCGCGCGGTCAGGATCAGTACCGGCTCGCTGCGCCCGCTTTCGCGCCACGCGCGCAGGATCTCCAGACCGTCAATTTCCGGTAGGGTCAGGTCAAGCACCACGGCATCATAGGGCGCAGAAGAGAGCGCGGCCTGCCCGGTTTTCCCGTCGGTAAACCAGTCCACGCTAAAACCCAGTTTGCCTAAGCCTGCTTTGATGCCATCGCCGATTAACCTGTCGTCTTCTACCAGTAAAATGCGCATGTTCCCTCCTTGATGCCGTCAGTAAACCCTCTGTAAGCATCTGCTGTACAGTAAAAATAAATAAATTTTCCCCTTAAGAAGTTGTTAAGGTTTACCCTGTTTAATGGACTGCGAAACGACATTAAAGGGAGAGATGAAGATGAAAAAATACGCTGCAATGGCTGCCATCATGATGATGACCACTGCCCCTGTTTTTGCTGCGCAGAGTGGTTTTCACGGCCCCTCAGCCAATGAACCTCATACACAAGTTCAGCAGGGCGGTTTTGTCGATAACAACGCCAACCTGACCACCGCGGCAAAAGTGAAAGACCTGAAAGACGACAGCTGGGTGAAGCTGCGCGGGAACATTACCGAGCGCCTGTCCGATGACCGCTACACCTTCCGCGATGAGACCGGTACGGTAGTGGTAGAGATTGACCACAAGCGCTGGAACGGCGTGAGCGTTACCCCGCAGGATAAAGTGGAACTGCAGGGGAAAGTCGATAAAGACTGGAACGAGTTTGAAATCGACGTGAAGCAGGTTATTAAGCTGAACAAATAACCCGAAAAGGGCCGCATACGCGGCCCTTTTTCTTTGTGACTCAATTCGTCAGATGAGGTAGTATCTGCGGCAATATTGCCTGAAACCCTTCGGTTTCTGAGTTGAGGAATCACACGTAATGAGCGATATGGCAGAGCGCCTCGCGCTACATGAATTCACGGAAAACGCCTACCTGAACTACTCCATGTACGTCATCATGGACAGGGCGTTGCCGTTTATCGGGGATGGCCTGAAGCCCGTTCAGCGCCGCATCGTCTACGCGATGTCCGAACTGGGGCTGAACGCCACCGCCAAGTTCAAGAAATCCGCCCGTACCGTCGGTGACGTACTGGGTAAATACCATCCGCACGGCGACAGCGCCTGCTATGAAGCGATGGTATTGATGGCCCAGCCGTTCTCTTACCGCTACCCGCTGGTAGACGGGCAGGGGAACTGGGGTGCGCCGGACGATCCAAAATCCTTCGCGGCGATGCGTTATACCGAATCCCGCCTGTCTAAATATGCCGAAGTGCTGCTGGGCGAGCTGGGTCAGGGAACCGTTGACTGGGTACCAAACTTCGACGGTACGCTGCAGGAGCCGAAGATGCTGCCTGCGCGTCTGCCAAACATCCTGCTGAACGGCACCACCGGTATCGCGGTCGGCATGGCGACGGACATTCCGCCGCACAACCTGCGTGAAGTGGCGAAAGCCGCCATCACCCTTATCGAGCAGCCGAAAACCTCGCTCGACGATCTGCTGGATATCGTACAGGGGCCGGATTTCCCGACCGAAGCTGAGATCATCACCTCGCGCGCGGAAATCCGCAAAATTTACCAGAACGGCCGTGGCTCCGTGCGCATGCGCGCCGTGTGGAATAAAGAGGACGGCGCCGTGGTGATCACCGCGCTGCCGCACCAGGTATCCGGTGCCAAAGTGCTGGAGCAGATCGCCTCCCAGATGCGCAATAAAAAGCTGCCGATGGTGGATGACCTGCGCGATGAATCGGATCACGAGAACCCGACCCGTCTGGTGATCGTGCCGCGCTCGAACCGCGTGGACATGGAGCAGGTGATGAACCACCTGTTCGCCACCACCGATCTGGAAAAAAGCTACCGCATCAACCTGAACATGATTGGCCTCGATGGTCGCCCGGCGGTGAAAAACCTGCTGGAGATCCTCTCCGAATGGCTGACATTCCGCCGCGATACGGTACGCCGCCGTCTGAATCATCGTCTGGAGAAAGTGCTTAAGCGCCTGCATATCCTCGAAGGTTTGCTGGTGGCGTTCCTCAATATCGACGAAGTGATTGAGATCATCCGCACCGAGGACGAGCCGAAGCCGGCCCTGATGTCGCGCTTTGGCATCAGCGAAACCCAGGCCGAAGCGATCCTCGAACTGAAGCTGCGCCATCTCGCCAAACTGGAAGAGATGAAGATCCGCGGCGAGCAGAACGATCTTGAAAAAGAGCGCGATCAGCTGCAGGCGATCCTCGCCTCCGAGCGCAAGATGAACAACCTGCTGAAGAAAGAGCTGCAGGCCGATGCCGACGCTTTCGGCGATGACCGTCGTTCTCCGCTGCACGAGCGCGAAGAAGCGAAGGCGATGAACGAGCACGACATGCAGCCGTCCGAGCCGGTGACCATTGTCCTGTCGCAGAGCGGCTGGGTGCGCAGCGCCAAAGGCCACGATATCGACGCGCCGGGGCTGAGCTACAAAGCGGGCGACAGCTTCAAAGCGGCGGTGAAAGGTAAGAGCAACCAGCCTGTGGCCTTTATTGATTCCACCGGCCGCAGCTACGCCATCGACCCGATCACGCTGCCTTCCGCGCGCGGGCAGGGCGAGCCGCTCACCGGCAAGCTGACGCTGCCGCCGGGCGCAACGGTTGACCATATGCTGATGGAGGCCGACGACCAGAAGCTGCTGATGGCTTCCGATGCGGGTTACGGCTTTATCTGTACCTTTAACGACCTCGTGTCGCGCAACCGTGCCGGTAAGGCGCTGATCAGCCTGCCGGACAACGCGCACGTGATGGCGCCGCTGGTGATCGAGAATGAAAGCGACATGCTGCTGGCGATCACCTCTGCCGGACGTATGCTGATGTTCCCGGTCAGCGATCTGCCGGAGCTGTCGAAAGGTAAAGGCAACAAGATCATCAACATCCCGTCGGCGGAAGCCGCGAAAGGCGAAGATAGCCTGGCGCACCTCTTCCTTCTGCCGCCGCAGAGCACGCTGACCATTCACGTTGGCAAGCGTAAGATCAAACTGCGTCCGGAAGAGCTGCAGAAAGTGGTGGGCGAGCGCGGTCGTCGCGGTTCGCTGATGCGCGGTCTGCAGCGTATCGACCGCGTGGAGATTGATTCGCCTGCGCGCAGCAGCGCGGGTGACAGCGAAGAGTAATGTCGTCACACCCCCTCTGTCCGGAGGGGGTATTTCAATAAAATTTCCCGTAAAATCGTTGTTAATTCGTGCGTTGCGATTAACAATACGCGCTCGTAATAAAGTCCTTACCTGGCCACAGGTGAAGTATAATTGTCAGCTGTCAGGGCTTCAGAGGTCGCTATGCTATATATTGTTCGTCTTATTCTTACCGTTATCTACTGCATTCTGGTCTGTATTTTCGGCTCTATTTACTGCCTGTTCAGCCCGCGTAATCCGAAGCATGTTGCCACCTTTGGCCATATGTTCGGTCGCCTTGCGCCGCTGTTTGGTCTGAAGGTTGAAAAGCGCCTGCCTGAAGGGGCGGAGAATTTCGGTAATGCCATCTATATCGCCAACCATCAGAACAATTACGATATGGTGACGGCCTCCAATATTGTTCTGCCGCCAACCGTGACGGTGGGGAAAAAAAGCCTGCTGTGGATCCCGTTTTTTGGACAGCTGTACTGGCTGACCGGTAACCTGCTGATCGACCGTAACAACCGTGCAAAAGCGCACGGCACGATTGCCGAAGTGGTGAATCACTTTAAGAAACGCAGAATCTCAATCTGGATGTTCCCGGAAGGGACGCGCAGCCGTGGTCGCGGCCTGCTGCCGTTTAAAACCGGCGCGTTTCATGCCGCAATTGCGGCAGGTGTTCCAATTATTCCCGTGTGCGTTTCCAATACTTCTAATAAGATTAATCTTAACCGCCTGAATAATGGTCTGGTGATTGTCGAAATGCTGCCACCTGTCGATACCAGCAAATACGGTAAAGACCAGGTACGCGAGCTGGCAGCGCACTGCCGTGAGCTGATGGCTCAGCATATTGCGCTGCTCGATAAAGAAGTCGCAGAAAGAGAAGCCGCCGGTAAGGTTTAATCCGGCGTTAAAGGGAAAACGAATTCCCGCGTTGTTAGTCGTTTCAGATGGAGCTTATATGTCACTCAGTCGGCGTCAGTTTATTCAGGCTTCGGGGATTGCCCTTTGTGCGGGTGCGATGCCGCTGACAGCCAGCGCCGCCGGGCAGCAACAGCCGCTGCCCATTCCGCCGTTGATCGAATCCCGTCGCGGGCAGCCGCTTTTCCTCACGCTTCAGCGCAGCCACTGGTCCTTTACCCAGGGCACGCGCGCGCCGGTGTGGGGCATTAACGGGCGCTACCTCGGGCCGACCATCCGCGTGTGGAACGGGGATGACGTTAAGCTCATTTACAGCAACCGTACAGCCGAAAATGTCGCCATGACCATCAGCGGCTTACAGGTTCCGGGTCCGCTGATTGGCGGCGCGGCGCGAATGATGTCCCCCAATGCCGACTGGGCGCCCGTCCTGCCGATCCGCCAGAGCGCGGCAACCCTGTGGTATCACGCCAACACCCCTAACCGTACGGCGCAGCAGGTCTATAACGGTCTGGCCGGCATGTGGCTGGTGGAAGATGAGATCAGTAAATCGCTGCCGATCCCGAACCACTACGGTGTGGATGATTTTCCGGTCATTATTCAGGACAAACGTCTGGATAACTTCGGCACGCCGGAGTACAGCGAGCCAGGCAGCGGTGGTTTTGTTGGCGATACGCTGCTGGTTAACGGCGCGCAAAGTCCGTATGTCGAAGTGTCCCGTGGCTGGGTGCGCCTGCGCCTGCTCAACGCCTCTAACTCGCGTCGCTATCAGCTGCAGATGAGCGATGGCCGTCCGCTGCACGTGATCTCCGGCGACCAGGGCTTTTTACCCGCGCCGGTCTCCGTGAAACAGCTGGCGCTGGCGCCGGGAGAGCGTCGTGAAATTCTCGTGGATATGACCAACGGGGATGAAGTCTCTGTGACCTGCGGCGAAGCGGCGAGCATCGTTGACCGTATTCGCGGGTTCTTTGAGCCATCGAGCATTCTGGTTTCCACGCTGGTGTTAACCCTGCGTCCAACCGGCCTGCTGCCGCTGGTCACCGATAGCCTGCCGATGCGTCTGCTGCCGCAGGAAATTATGAGCGGCTCACCGGTGCGCAGCCGTGATATCAGCCTGGGCGACGATCCGGGCATCAACGGCGCGTTGTGGGATGTGAACCGTATTGATATCACCGCTCAGCAGGGAACGTGGGAGCGCTGGACGGTGCGTTCAGATATGCCGCAGTCGTTCCATATTGAAGGGGTGTCATTCCTGATCCGCAACGTCAACGGCGCGATGCCGTTCCCGGAAGATCGCGGCTGGAAGGATACCGTCTGGGTGGATGGTCAGGTCGAACTGCTCGTCTACTACGGCCAGCCTTCCTGGCCGCACTTCCCGTTCCTGTTCCACAGCCAGACGCTGGAGATGATGGACAGGGGCTCGGTAGGGCAGATGCTGGTGAATCCGGCGCCGTAACGTGCTTTTCTCCCTCTCCCTGTGGGAGAGGGTTGGGGTGAGGGCAACAGCCCGCATAATACCCCTTCATTTCCCACAATGTTCCAGCGTATAATCCCCGCCCTTTTGTCTATTTTTTCTTCGGAAGCATTATGAGCGCAATTTCCCTGATCCAGCCGGATCGCGACCTCTTCTCCTGGCCCCAGTACTGGGCAGCCTGCTTTGGACCGGCGCCGTTCCTGCCGATGTCCCGGGAAGAGATGGATCAACTGGGCTGGGACAGCTGCGACATCATTCTGGTCACGGGCGATGCCTACGTTGACCACCCGAGCTTCGGCATGGCCATCTGTGGCCGTATGCTTGAAGCGCAGGGCTTCCGCGTGGGGATCATCTCCCAGCCTGACTGGAACAGCAAAGACGACTTTATGCGTCTGGGTAAACCCAACCTGTTCTTCGGTGTTACCGCAGGCAACATGGACTCGATGATCAACCGCTATACCGCCGACCGCAAGCTGCGCCATGACGACGCCTACACGCCGGATAACGTGGCGGGTAAACGCCCGGACCGCGCGACCCTGGTCTATACCCAGCGCTGTAAAGAAGCCTGGAAAGACGTGCCGGTGATTCTGGGCGGCATCGAGGCGAGCCTGCGCCGCACCGCGCACTACGACTACTGGTCAGATACCGTTCGCCGCTCGGTGCTGGTGGACTCCAAGGCCGACATGCTGATTTACGGTAACGGCGAGCGTCCGCTGGTGGAAGTGGCGCACCGTCTGTCGCAGGGCGAGCCGGTGAGCAGCATCCGCGACGTGCGCAATACCGCCATCATGGTGAAAGAGGCGCTGCCGGGCTGGCGCGGGGTGGATTCCCGTATCATCGATATGCCGGGCAAAATCGACCCGATCCCGCACCCGTACGGCGAAGATCTGCCGTGTGCGGATAACAAGCCGGTTGAGCCGAAAAAAGCGGAAGCGAAGGCTATCGTTGTGCAGCCGCCGCGCCCGAAGCCGTGGGAAAAGACCTACGTGCTGCTGCCGTCCTACGAGAAGGTGAAAGCCGACAAGGTGCTCTACGCGCACGCGTCCCGTATTCTGCATCATGAAACCAACCCGGGCTGTGCCCGCGCGCTGATGCAGAAGCACGGCGAGCGCTTCATCTGGATCAACCCGCCGGCGATCCCGCTCTCTACCGAAGAGATGGACAGCGTCTTTGCGCTGCCTTACAAGCGCGTGCCGCACCCGGCGTACGGCAACGCCCGTATCCCGGCGTATGAGATGATCCGCTTCTCGATCAACATCATGCGTGGCTGCTTCGGCGGCTGTTCCTTCTGCTCCATTACCGAGCACGAAGGGCGTATTATCCAGAGCCGCTCGGAAGATTCGATCATCAATGAGATCGAAGCGATTCGCGACTCGGTGCCGGGCTTTACCGGCGTGATCTCCGATCTCGGTGGTCCAACCGCCAACATGTATATGCTGCGCTGCAAGTCACCGCGCGCGGAGCAGACCTGCCGTCGTCTCTCCTGCGTCTACCCGAGCATTTGCGAGCACATGGACACCAACCACGAGCCGACGATCAACCTCTACCGCCGCGCGCGCGATCTGAAGGGCATCAAAAAGATCCTCATCGCCTCCGGGGTGCGTTACGACATCGCCGTGGAAGATCCGCGCTACATCAAAGAGCTGGCGACGCACCACGTTGGCGGCTATCTGAAGATTGCACCGGAACACACTGAAGAAGGCCCGCTGTCGAAGATGATGAAGCCGGGCATGGGCAGCTATGACCGCTTTAAAGAGCTGTTCGATACCTATTCGAAGCAGGCCGGTAAAGAGCAGTATCTGATCCCATACTTCATCTCCGCGCACCCTGGCACGCGCGATGAAGACATGGTGAACCTGGCGCTGTGGCTGAAGCAGCGTCGATTCCGTCTGGATCAGGTGCAGAACTTCTATCCGTCACCGCTCGCCAACTCGACGACCATGTACTACACCGGCAAAAACCCGCTGAGTAAGATTGGCTACAAGAGTGAAGAGGTGGTGGTGCCAAAAGGGGATAAACAGCGTCGCCTGCATAAGGCGCTGCTGCGTTACCACGATCCGAAAAACTGGCCGCTGATCCGTCAGGCGCTGGAAGAGATGGGTAAAAAACACCTGATCGGCTCGCGCCGCGACTGCCTGGTCCCGGCTCCGACGCTGGATGAGATGCGCGAAGCGCGTCGCCAGAACCGTAATACGCGCCCGGCGCTGACCAAACATACGCCGATTGTGCATCAGCGTTCGAACGGCGGTGCGACGGGGACGAAAAAAACGGGAAAACGTAAGATCGGATAACGATGTTGCCCTCACCCTTCACCCAGCCCTCTCCCCATAGGGGAGAGGGTGTTCAGGTTCCCTCTCCCCTATGGGGAGAGGGTTAGGGTGAGGGGGAAAACTAACCGCCAAACTGATCCGGGTCCGGCCCAAGCCGCTTGCCCTTATCCAGCTTCGCAATTTCACCCAGCTCATCTTTGTCCAGACGGAAATCCCAGACGTCGAAGTTCTCGGCGATACGCGACGGCGTGACCGATTTCGGGATCACCACCAGGCCATTGTCCAGATGCCAGCGAATGACGATCTGCGCTGGGGTTTTGCCGTATTTATCCGCCAGGTCGCGGATGATTTTCTGGTCGAAAACGCCTTCGCCGCCCTGAGCCAGCGGGCTCCAGGACTCGGTCTGGATCTTGTGGGTGGCATTCCAGGCGTGAAGCTGGCGTTGCTGCAACAGCGGGTGCAGCTCGATCTGGTTAATCACCGGGGCGACGCCCGTTTCGTCAATCAGACGCTGCAGGTGATGCACCTGGAAGTTACAGACGCCGATGCTTTTCACCAGCCCCTCTTTCTGTAATTCAATCATCCCTTTCCAGGCGTCAACATAGTGATCGATAGCCGGAACTGGCCAGTGCATCAGGTACAGATCGACGAAATCGAGCTGGAGTTTCTCCAGGCTCTCCTGCAATGCTTCGCGCGGGCGTTTTTGATCGTCGTTCCACAGTTTGGTGGTGATGAACAGCTCATCGCGGGAGACGCCGGCGCTGGCCAGTGCGGTCCCCACGCCGTCCTCGTTTTTGTACGCGGCGGCGGTATCAATCGACCGATAGCCGACTTCCAGGGCTTTATGAATGGCGGAGACGACCTCGTCGTTACCGGCTTTCCATACACCTAGCCCCAGTTGGGGCATCACGTTGCCGTCCTGCAGCTTGATTACGGTTTGGTTTGCCATTTTTCCTCCTTCAGGTGCGCATCGTCGGAGGGGGACTCCGACGATGGGGTGTGCATTAAGTCTGGACGAAATGTCAAAAAACGAAAGTCGGGAGGGCAAAAACGCTTAGCGTGCCGCTTCGTAGATCCGGCGGCTGACGTCCAGCGTAATGTCGCCGTGTTCGCCCAGCTGGGTCATGCCGTGTTCTTCGAGTTTCGCCAGCAGAGCAGGGATGGAGCTGCCGTCCAGGCCATAGCCAGACAGACGCGTTGGCACGCCCAGGCTCTCAAAGAAGTTACGGGTCGCTTCGATGGCGGCATCAATACGCGCGTCGTCAGAACCCTCGGTGATGTTCCATACGCGCTCGGCGTACTGCAGCAGTTTGGCACGCTTGGCGTCGCGTTTTTCGTTCCACAGCGCAGGCAGGACAACGGCCAGCGTCTGAGCGTGATCGAGGCCGTGCATTGCCGTCAGCTCGTGGCCCAGCATGTGGGTCGCCCAGTCCTGCGGTACGCCAGCGCCGATCAGGCCGTTCAGCGCCTGCGTTGCCGCCCACATGACGTTGGCACGCACGTCGTAGTTTTCCGGCTCTTTCAGCGCTTTCGGACCGTCTTCGACGAGCGTCAGCAGAATGCCTTCCGCGAAGCGATCCTGAATTTTGGCATTCACCGGATACGTTACGTATTGCTCAACGGTATGCACAAAGGCGTCGACCACCCCGTTCGCTACCTGACGCGCAGGCAGGGTGTAGGTGTACACCGGGTCCAGGATCGCGAACACGGGCTGAACGTGCTCGTTCATAAAGGCTTGTTTGTCGCCGGTGGTTTTGCGGGAAATAACCGCGCCCTTGTTAGATTCAGAGCCGGTCGCTGGCAGGGTCAGCACGGAGCCCATCGGGATCGCGCTTTTAATGTCACTGCCGCGGGTTTCCAGAATGTGCCACGGGTCAACGCCATCAGCGTAGTGCGCTGCCGCCGCGATGAACTTGGTGCCGTCCAGCACGGAGCCGCCGCCGACGGCGAGCAGGAAGGTAATGTTTTCTTCGCGGGCGATTTTCACCGCGTTCATCAGCGTTTCGTAAGAGGGGTTTGGCTCAATGCCACCGAACTCACGCACGTCCAGACCGTCCAGGGCGCTGTAAACCTGATCCAGCACGCCGGTTTTTTTCACGCTGCCGCCACCGTAGGTGATCAGTACGCGGGCATCAGCGGGGATTTGCGCGCGCAGATCGGCGATGGCGTCTTTACCAAACAGAATGCGGGTTGGGGTGTGAAGATTAAAGTTGTTCATTGCTCGTTCCCTTTAGTGGGTGAAAAACCGTGGTGGCGCGGGTGGCTACCTGATGCTGCTCATTGTGGCTGCCCGGGGCTATCCTCTCAATGCACATTCCTGCCGATGTCTTGCCCATTTCTACAGAGCGCTGGAGAAACTTCGGAAAAATGCGCAGACTGTGAGGGTCGGAAACCGTACCCGGAGTAATGCAATATGAACCGTGAAACCATCTGTCTTCAGCTCACTTCGCAAATTAAACATTTGATAGATAAGGAAAATGATGTGAGCAATCTGCTGCCAGACATTCGCCTGCTCTACGGCACGCAGCCCGGGACGCGTACGCCGGTGATGTACCAGCCGGGCATCGTTTTTCTCTTTTCGGGCCATAAAATTGGCTATATCAACGAGCGCGTGTTTCGCTACGACACCAATGAATACCTGCTCCTGACAGTACCTTTACCCTTCGAATGTGAAACCTTCGCGACAGAGGCGGTTCCGCTGGCCGGTATTCGCGTCAACGTCGATATTCTTCAATTGCAGGAGCTGCTGATGGAGATTGGCGAAGACGAGCTTTTCCAGCCGTCGATGGCCTCAAGCGGGATTAACTCGGCAACGCTGTCGGAAGAGATCCTCTGCGCGATAGAGCGTCTACTGGATGTAATGGAGAGGCCGCTGGACGCGCGTATTCTCGGCAAGCAGATTATCCGCGAAATTCTTTACCATGTGCTGCTGGGGCCGGGAGGCGGTGCGTTACTCGCGCTGGTGAGCCGACAGACCCACTTCAGCCTGATCAGCCGCGTGCTCAAGCGTATCGAAAGTCAGTACACGGAGAACCTCAGCGTTGACCAGCTGGCGGCGGAAGCGAACATGAGCGTTTCGGCGTTTCACCATAACTTTAAATCGGTGACCAGCACCTCGCCGTTGCAGTACCTCAAAACCTACCGGCTGCATAAGGCGCGGATGCTGATGATCCACGACGGCATGAAGGCCAGCGCGGCGGCAATGCGAGTAGGTTACGAAAGCGCGTCGCAGTTCAGTCGGGAGTTTAAGCGCTATTTCGGCGTCACGCCGGGAGAAGATGCGTCGCGCATCCGAACCATGCAGGGAGCTTAGGCTTTTTTCCCTCTCCCCTGCGGGGAGAGGGGAAGGGGTTCAGGCGCTGCAGTACTTTTTCTTAATCACCACCGCAATCGTCCCCACCAGGCCTGCGACCAGCAGGAAGATCGGCAGCACCATCAGGAAGGTCATCACCTGATCTTCATGGTGTTTCACAAAGGGGATCATGTTTAGCGCGTAGCCGAGCGTGGTCACCACGCCAACCCACAGCAGGGCGCTCAGCCAGTTGAAGAACTGGAAGCGGCGGTTGGACAGGCCGGAAATGCCAGCCATGGTAGGCAGAAGGGTGCGAACGAACGCGAGGAACCGCCCGGCCAGCAGCGCCAGCAGGCCATGCCTGTCGAACATGCAGGTCGCGCGCTGATGATACTTGTGCGGCAACTGCGCCAGCCAGCCTTTCACGACGCGCGTGTTACCCAGCCAGCGGCCCTGTAAATAGCTCAGCCAGCAGCCCAGGCTGGCGGCTGACGTGAGGATCACCATCGTTGGCGTGAAGTCCATCACCCCTTTACCGATTAACGCGCCTGCGAGCAGAAGCAGGCTATCACCGGGGAGGAACGAGGCTGGCAGTAATCCATTTTCCAGAAACAGCGTCGCGAACATCACGAAGTAAACAATCCCCACGACGTGCGGATCCGCCAGCGCGGCAAAATCGTGTTGCCAGAGCGCCGCAATAATATCTTGAATAACAGCCATGGACTTTCCTGTGGAACAGCAGATATAACGCTATTGTACTCCTGAATTGACCCGCTGGGGTTGATCGCGGACGCAACTCATGCAGACTTTTCTGCTTGCAGTGTTCACAAAAACGTCCAGGAGTACATTTTCAGCCTGCACTCTACACGATACGTTCAAACCCTGCTGACAAATCCGCAATTAAATCTTCCACACTTTCTAAACCGATATGCAATCTGATCAGCGTGCCGCTGAAATCGACCTCACCGCCGGGGCGCAGGGCTGCCATCTGCTCCGGCTGGTTAGGCAGGATCAGAGATTCAAAGCCGCCCCAGGAGTAGGCCATGCTGAAGAGGGTAAAGTTATCCAGATAGCTTGCCAGCTCGTCGTTATTAAGCCGTTTTTTAAGCACGAACGAGAACAGCCCGCTGCTGCCCGTAAAGTCACGTTGCCAGAATTCGTGTCCTTTGCTGCCTGGTAACGCGGGGTGATTCACGCGCTCAACCTGCGGATGCTGCGCCAGCCACTCAGCGATTTTCAGGCTACTTTCATGATGCTGACGCAGGCGAACCCCCAGCGTGCGGAGACCGCGGCTGGTCATATAGGCCGTGTCTGCGTCGACCATTTGCCCCATCAGATAGGCGTTTTCCCGCAGCTGGTCCCAGCAGCGCGCATTGGAGACTGCGGTGCCAATCATGCCGTCCGAATGGCCGATCAGGTATTTGGTTGCCGCCTGAATCGAGATATCAATGTCGAATTCCAGCGCCTTAAACAGCACGCCCGCCGCCCAGGTGTTATCGATCATGATGATGGCTTCTGGCGCTTTGCTGCGCACGGCCTTCACGATAGCGGGCACGTCGTGCACTTCCATGGTGATGGAGCCGGGAGACTCCAGGAACACAATGCGCGTGTTTGGCTGAATACGTTCGGCAATGTCTGCCCCAATTAGCGGGTCGAACCAGCCGGTGGTCACGCCGAGTTTGCTGAGGATTTTGGTGCAGAAGTCCTGGCTTGGCTCGTAGGCGGTGTTGGTCATCAGGATATGGTCACCCTGTTCCACAAACGCCAGAATAGTGTTAGCCACCGCCGCCGCGCCGCACGGGAACAGCGCGCAGCCTGCGCCGCCTTCCAGCTCGCACATCGCTTCCTGGAGTGAAAAATGGGTTAGCGTGCCGCGACGGCCATAAAACAGCCCACCTTTTGCGCGGTTACGCGTGGCGATTTTTTTATCCTCAACGGTGTCAAACACCAGCGAGGAGGCGCGTTGAATCACGCTGTTGACCGATCCCTGAGTGTATTTCTTGCTGCGTCCCGCCTGCACCAGCGTGGTATCAAGATGCTTTTTTGTCATGTTCGCTAATCCTGTTTTTATACGTCTGGACGTCCAGACTACCACGATTGTAAAAATCTGCACCCGCAGGCTTATCGAATAAGCAGAAAATATTAGCAAAAATCAGCATAAGAAATTTTTACTGCGTAAGCGCAAGGAAAGTGAACGAAAATTGCGGCACTATGTAAATACTAATGAGAACTACTATCAATTCGACGACGTTTTGATATTATTACGGTCAGAATTTGTGATTTGCGTCCTGGAGATACAGAGTGGGTAATAATTTGATGCAGACGGATCTCTCCGTTTGGGGCATGTACCATCATGCTGACATCGTGGTTAAGATTGTGATGATCGGCCTGATTCTGGCGTCCGTTGTCACCTGGGCTATTTTCTTCAGCAAAAGTGCCGAGCTGCTTTCACAGAAGCGTCGCCTCAAGCGGGAACAGCAGCAGCTGGCCGAAGCCCGCACCCTGGATCAGGCTTCTGATATGACCTCATCCTTCCACGCAAAAAGCCTGACCACTCTGTTAGTGAATGAAGCGCAGAACGAGCTGGAACTCTCCGCAGGCAGTGAAGATAACGAAGGCATTAAAGAGCGTACCGGCTTCCGCCTGGAGCGTCGCGTTGCGGCCGTTGGCCGACATATGGGGCGCGGGAATGGTTATCTGGCGACCATCGGGGCGATCTCGCCGTTTATCGGTCTTTTCGGTACCGTCTGGGGCATCATGAACAGCTTCATCGGCATCGCACAGACGCAGACTACCAACCTGGCGGTGGTTGCGCCGGGCATCGCAGAAGCGCTGCTGGCAACGGCGATCGGCCTGGTCGCGGCGATTCCGGCGGTGGTTATCTATAACATCTTCGCGCGTATGATTGGCAGCTACAAAGCGACCCTCGGCGACGTTGCCGCTCAGGTTCTGCTGCTGCAAAGCCGCGATCTTGACCTGAACGCCAGCGGCGCTAAGCCGGTGCACGCGGCGTCCAAACTGCGCGTAGGTTAATGTTATGGCGATGCGTCTAAACGAAAATCTGGACGATAACGGCGAAATGCATGAAATCAACGTGACGCCGTTTATCGACGTCATGCTGGTTCTGCTGATTATCTTTATGGTGGCAGCACCCCTGGCGACGGTCGACGTGAAGGTAAACCTGCCGGCCTCCTCCAGCCAGCCGCAGCCGCGCCCGGAAAAGCCTATCTATCTGTCGGTAAAAGCGGATAAATCAATGTTCCTGGGCAACGACCCGGTGACGGATGCTTCCGTTATTCCGGCGCTGGACCAGCTTACCGGCGGCAAGAAAGACACCACCGTTTTCTTCCGTGCGGACAAAACTGTCGATTACGAAACCATGATGAAGGTAATGGACACGCTGCATCAGGCGGGTTATCTGAAGATTGGGCTGGTCGGCGAAGAGAAAGCGGCCAAAAAATAGAAAAGAAGCTGGCGAAAGCCGGCTTTTTTGTTTGTTGTTACGCTAAATTTTTATTATTTTCTGCTGTATATCCTCACCCTTCATATTTCTTAATCAATAAAGCCACGATTAATAATCTGTTGATAGTTAAGTAAATATCAATATTCGGCTGCGCCATAAAAATATATCTTTTGCTTAAATGACGTCGTGGAATATACCCACTACGCTTAAAACAGATAATAAAAACATACCTTCTTTGAAGGGCTTAATTCACCTGCACAGCAAGAGACTCCCTATGGCTATCACGACAGGGCTGCGTCCTCACGCGCCATCACGCGATCTTATCTCCTTAACGGCAATCCGTCGGCGTGCCGACCGCTTAATTCTGGTTCTGGTCTGGGCGCTATGGGCAGTGTCGCTCGGGGTGGGCTATATGAATGACAATCTGGTTCAGGGGGCGGCGGCAGGGACTCTGCTGGCGCTCTTTTCCACGGTAATGACGCTATGGTTCCCCGGCGCCCTGCTGCTGCATCTGAGTTCTGCGTTTGTGCTGATGGCCTTTTCTGCGTTGCTGATCCAACTGGGGGAGGGGGAGACCGAATACCACTTCTCTGTTTTCGTCCTGCTCTCCGCATTGCTGGCCTGGCGGGACTGGCGGCCCCTGGTGATGGGGGCTGCGGTCATCGCATTACATCATTTGATATTTAACTACCTGCAGGAAAACGATCTCTACGGTGTCGTGGTTTTCACCCACACGGGCTTTCATATGGTGGTGTTTCACGGGCTGTTTGTGGTGGCTCAGACCGCTATCCTGGTTCTGCTGGCGGTGAGAATGGAGCAGGATGCCCGCTCGGCGAGCGAGGTGGCAAGCCTTGCGGGCGTGATCAACCGCGAACCGGGATATCTGACGCTCGCCGTCGATGCGATGCCCGCCGAGTCCCCTTTTGCGCGCACGTTTAGCCTGACGCTTGGCACTATGCGATCCACGCTTGAACAGGTCAGCGCTAACATTGGACAATTGCTGGAGGCGTCGCGTGCGCTGGGTCAGCGCAATAACGCGCTGTCGGAACGCACCGAACATCAGGCCAGTTCGCTGGCAACGGCAGCCAGCGCTATGGAACAGCTCAGAGCGGTTGCCACCCTGACCAGCGAAAAGGCCAGCCTTGTCAGAGAGGTCGCGCTCAGCACCAGTCACGTGGCAGAGCAGGGCGGCAACAACGTACGTCAGGCGATCGCGGCGATGGAGCAGATCCGCGAGGAGTCGCAGCGCATCTACGCCATTCTGGAGATGATTGACGGCATCGCGTTCCAGACGAATATTCTGTCGCTCAACGCCTCGGTCGAAGCTGCCAGAGCGGGTGAGCACGGCAAAGGGTTTGCGGTGGTGGCCTCTGAAGTGCGCATGCTGGCCCAGCGCAGTGAGGGGGCGGCAAAAGATATCCGTCAGCTTCTGACCGCATCGCAGGCAACCACCCAGCATGGCGTCGAGCAGGTGGAGCACGCCGGGTTAACGATGAGGTCGATCATTGAGAGCATCGAAGGGCTTCGCTCCCTGCTGGAGGAGCTTTCGCAGATGAGTGAACAACAGCGGGCGAGCATCGCACAGATGAACGACAGCATTGCCAGCATTGATGCCAGCGTGCAGGAGAACGTGCGTCACGTAGCGCAAACATTGCAGGTTGCGGAGCAGCAGCGTCAGCAGACGGGTCAGTTAAAAGAGGCGATTGCCGTATTCAGATTTAATTAGCTTTGCGGTGTTGAGGAGGCGCTGGCGTCAACTGCCAGCGCGTCTTCATCGAGCGCAACGCAGGTGACGTTTGACGTACGGTACTTTCCCTCTGACAGTTTGCGCGTCAGGCGCAGGGTGGCGATTTCTCTGGCAAGCAGATACTGATAGTTGGCCTCAAGGCGCCCCAGTAGCTTCTCTTTCAGCTCGGGTCGTTGCTCAATGATGGCATTCATCACGGCACCGTAAATCTCTTCTTTGACCTGCAGGGGATAAATCTCGCGGCGATTCTGCCATTTCAGACGCACCAGCGTGGCCGGGATCGATACCAGATCCTGGGTAATACGCGTCATCTCGTCATTTTTAGTGTTTCTTAAGGCTTCGAGATTTTGCTTTAAGATAAATTCATCACTTTTTTTATCATCTAAAGTCAAATAAACGTCGTTATCTTTAACTTCTTTCACGTTAATCTTCCCCCAGGGTATAAAAAATAGGGTTGTTTTTCTCGCGTGTAATTAGATTAAGCCAAATTTCATTGCCCGCTTCATTTATTTCTTTCGTTTTTTCGGCCATTATTTGACTGAGTTTCTGGGCATCTATTTCGCCTTCAGCCTGCAGGTCATTCAGCAGATGGACTAACGCTTCAATTTTGATGGCGCGAAATAAGCGATCTTTTATATGGCGGTCGTGCTCTTCCAGCAACATATTACGGGATTTGCCGGTGCTGGAGACGCCAATTAATATATCAGGTTCGAAATCAGAGAGTTTTCTTTTCCCCTGAGTGAAACTCGCCTTTTTTTCTGCTTCCGTCGGTTGCTGTTCCACAGGCGCAATGTGGTACTTAGCCGGGACGAGATTGTCGGGCAGCATTTTTAATTTCCTTTAATTTCAACAGGGTGGGGTTGGTAAAGGCGTGAGATTCGTTGACAATATCATGAGGCAATTTTAAAATCAAAAAAAATGGAGCCAACCCATGAACAGCATCTTTTTTACGGTCATCGTATTACTATTACTGACCGCTGGTGTGCTTTTATTGATGCAGGATTTCAATAAAACCAAAGCCTCGAAGGACACCAGTGAAGCCCCGCAACCTGAGTTGATGACAAAAGAGGAAGGAGAGGACCATTTCTCCGTTTTGATGAACTCGGTAACACCCGTTTGGTACTGGCGGGTGAATCACGAATATATCGACTTCTTACATGCGACAATTAAGCGCATGAATATGTCGGAAATTAATGACACGCCCGGTCTGTTTGAGGCGCAGCGTCGTTGTAGCGACCTGAATTCAGCGGTTTATAAATATTATGACAATATCAAAAAGCGCTGTCTTAACGGTGAGAAAGTCTCCTGTGCCGATCTGGACGTATTAAATCTTCGTCAGTGTTTTCGCGAGTTCAGCCTGGAGGCCTACCCGGAACTGGTGGCGCTGGTCTGGCCGCAGTATGCGCGTCCGGAGGTTAACCCGGACAACGTCTGAGCAACACACTGGTTAGTTCTTGCAAACAGTCAGCGCCGTTGGGATATACTGGGCGCTGGTTTCTTTTGCAAACAGGACTTTATGGAACGCTTCTTCGAAAACGCCATGTACGCCTCTCGCTGGATACTGGCCCCCGTCTATTTTGGCCTTTCGCTGGCGCTGATCGCGCTGACGATTAAGTTCTTCCAGGAAATCTTCCATGTTCTGCCGAACATTTTTTCCGTCGCCGAAGCGGACCTGATTCTGGTTCTGCTGTCACTGGTGGATATGACGCTGGTGGGTGGTTTGCTGGTGATGGTGATGTTTTCCGGCTATGAGAATTTTGTCTCCCAGCTTGATATCGACGAGCGCAAGGAGAAGCTCAACTGGTTGGGCAAAATGGACGCCTCGTCGCTGAAGAATAAAGTGGCCGCCTCGATTGTGGCAATCTCCTCTATCCACCTGTTACGCGTGTTTATGGACGCGAAAAACGTCCCGGATAACAAACTGATGTGGTACGTGATCATCCATCTGACGTTTGTGCTGTCGGCGTTTGTGATGGGGTATCTGGATAAGATCAGTAAGAAATAGAGTAGACCTTACCCCTCACCCTGCCCCCTCCCCGGAGGGGAGAGGGTTAGGGTGAGGGGAAAAGCATCAACCGCACTATTTATCCGACGACGCCTGCCACAAATTCAGCTCACCATCCGCCACGTGCTGGTCAATTCGCGTGAGTTCTTCCTCAGTAAAGTGCAGGTTATCCAGTGCCCGAACGTTCTCAGCAAGCTGTTCCGGGCGGCTTGCGCCAATCAGCACTGACGTCACGCGCGTATCTTTCAGCAACCAGCTCAACGCCATTTGCGCCATGGTCTGCCCGCGCGCCTGCGCCATCTCATTCAGCAGACGAAGACTTTTCAGGTTGGCGTCGGTCAGCATTTTCTGCGTCAGCCCGCGCACTTTATTGCCTTCACGCTCCATGCGTGAACCTTCCGGAATACCGTTCAGGTATTTTCCGGTCAGCAGACCCTGCGCGAGCGGGGTAAAGGCGATGCAGCCCGTGCCGTTCGCTTCCAGCGCATCCAGCAAGCCGGTCTTATCAACCCAGCGGTTAAGCAGGTTATAGGACGGCTGGTGGATCAGCAGCGGGATTTTCCATTCCCGCAGCAGCTCGGCCATTTTTTGCGTGCGCCCGGTAGAGTAGGAGGAGATGCCCACGTACAGCGCTTTCCCGCTCTGAACCGCATGGGCCAGCGCAGAAGCCGTCTCTTCCATTGGCGTATTTTCATCCACGCGGTGGGAATAGAAGATATCAACGTATTCCAGACCCATGCGCTTCAGGCTCTGATCGAGACTGGCGAGCAGATATTTACGTGAACCACCGGACCCATAAGGCCCGGGCCACATGTCGTAACCGGCTTTGGTGGAGATAATCAGCTCGTCGCGATACCCGGCAAAGTCCTCACGGAGCAGGCGGCCAAAGTTCTCTTCCGCGCTACCCGCAGGCGGGCCATAGTTGTTGGCAAGATCGAAATGGGTAATCCCGAGGTCGAAGGCTTTACGCAGCAGCGCGCGCTGGGAATCAAGAGGCTGAACGTGGCCGAAGCTGTGCCACAGGCCCAGCGACAGGGCAGGCAGGCGCAGGCCGCTCTTTCCGCAGTAGCGGTACTGCATGTTTTCGTAGCGGGTAGCGTCAGGGTACCAGGACATGATGTCTCCTTTCTTATTTAATGAATTTTCGAAACAACGTTTTTATTCTGCGTTTATCAAATCATAAATTGTGCGGAGAAGCGATGGCATGGCCTTTTCACATCATGCTGAAACGTGACGATTAACCATGACTGTGTCACCTGTGAAGCCACGCTAATCAAAAATAATCACAAAAGGTTATAATTTCCGCCCAGCCTGCCGATAACGAGAGTAGCACTCGCCTCTGGGCGAATTTACCCTCACGGCAAGGAAGATTTATGAATATGCTGCGTAATTTCACGATCCGTTTCGTCATGCTGACGATTCTCGGGATCTTTTGTTTAATGTGGGCAGGCGTTGGGCTGTACAGCACCTGGTCCCTGTCACGGGTATCAGATGGCAATGAAGTCGATCGCCAGCTGGTGAAACAGATGACGGTGCTCAGCCAGGGCAACGATCAATATTTCCGCTTTGTCACCCGCCTGAGCCGCGCAATGGAAGTTAAGGCCGCTGGCGGCACGCCGGATTTGTCCTCTGCCCAACAGGCGCTGGACAACATGGGTAAGAAACTGGCCGAAATGAAGGCGATCTCGCCTGGCCCAATGGATGAGCAGGTCTCTGCGCAGGTGATAGGTGCCTGGCAGGCGCTGCTTGAACAGGGCGTCACGCCGCAAATGGAGCAGGCAAAGCAGGCCTCCCTTGAGGGCTATCGTCAGCAGGCCAATAACGTCACGCCGCCGCTGAGCCGCGCGTTTGGTGCCGCTGCCGAGAACTTCAACAACGCCGCCGCGAAGGCGCTCGACAGTACCCGTGTGATCGTGGACGGCCTGACCAGCATGACCCGCACGGTGATTATCGTCGCGACGATTATCGGTCTGCTGATCCTGCTCTTCACCGATCGTTACCTGGTCGCGATGCTGGTTAAACCGCTGGATCGCATTCGCCAGCAGTTCCGCCAGATTGCCCAGGGCGATCTCAGCCAGCCCATTGAGCCGTTCGGTCGCAACTGCGTGGGACAGCTGGTGCCGCTGCTAAGCGCCATGCAGGATAGCCTGCGTGAAGCGGTCAGCACCATTCGCTCCGGCAGTGAGAATATCTGGCGCGGCGCGACGGAAATCTCCAGCGGTAATAACGATCTCTCTTCCCGTACCGAAGAGCAGGCTGCCGCGCTGGAAGAGACGGCGGCCAGCATGGAACAGTTGACCGCCACCGTGAAGCTGAACGCGGAAAGCGCGCGTCAGGCCAGCCAGCTTGCCGATGTGGCCTCAACCACCGCCAGCCGCGGCGGTTCTCTGGTGGAAGAGGTGGTCACCACCATGAGCGGTATTTCGGAAAGCTCGAAGAAAATTGCTGAAATTACCAACGTGATCAACAGCATCGCCTTCCAGACCAATATTCTGGCGCTCAATGCGGCCGTTGAAGCGGCGCGCGCGGGCGAGCAGGGGCGTGGGTTCGCCGTGGTGGCGGGTGAAGTCCGTAATCTGGCAAGCCGAAGCGCCAATGCGGCAAAAGAAATTGAGGGTCTGATTACCGATTCCGTGACCCGCGTAGAGCAGGGTGCGCAGCTGGTGAGCGACACCGGCACCACCATGGATGCGATTTTGCGCGACGTGACGGAAGTGACGACCATTATGAAGCAAATCGCTTCCGCCTCTGAAGAGCAAAGCAAGGGCATTTCGCAGGTCGGGATTGCCATTACGCAGATGGATGGCGTTACCCAGCAGAACGCCTCGCTGGTAGAAGAGGTTTCCGCGGCGGCCGCTGCGCTGGAACGTCAGACCGAAGAGCTTCAGCGTTCGGTGCAGAAGTTCCGCCTGACGGCATAGCACAACGTTACAGGGCCGCCTGGTGCGGCCTTGTATTATCATTTGACCCTGCTGTTGCAATTCGGGATATCGGGTATCCCGTTGCAGATGCCACTTCTGCGATACGCTTAAATGAGGGGTTACCGTTTGGGGAAAGTGATTTGTAGAGTGATTCGCGAGAAATGCCTGCGCGTTTTGCAATGACAGTCATCCCGCCAGAGGCTTCAATAACATGCCGTAAAGCCAGCATGAATGCTTCATAACCCCCGGGCTCGTCAATTTCAATGAAAGCCTGATGAAGATATACGGGCGCGAAATCCGGAGAATCTTTCAAAAGTTTTACCATTGCGTCATCATGAAGTACTGATTTAGCCATTGCGATTTCCTCTTATATCCTGCGCATGTAGTCGTTGAGATACTCAACTGCCCTGCCAATATCTGCATTTTGCTTTTTTTTCGTTCCAGTCAATAGCACCAGACTCACTGTTCCATCAGCCGGGTCGAAGACTTCACTGAAATAGACACGGTAACCCGGCCCCTGGTCAATTCTGAGCTCTGAAATGCCCTCTCTGCACGGTTTGCAATCACCAAAGTTACCCGTTGACATTCTGGCGACACGTGTAGCAATCATGGCTTTTGCTAGGGGATCTTTCATACTTCGCAGATATGCGTCAAAAGGGTCATATCCATCTGCGGTAATGTAATGTTTAACCTTAGCCATTATTGTAGCCTGTAGTTTACGATAATCAAATGTATTGTAATCTTCAGGCTACAACAGGCAATTGTTTACATCGTTTCAAAAGAGGGGAAGATGTTACTTCGGAAAGCAGATCGCAAAAAAATTGAGATTTGATGCGGGGTTATTACTGAACAACAATGAGGCCGGGCACGCCTGGTGCTGCCCGGCTGTACTTATCAGTGCGTCGCTTCACCAATCAGCGCACCTGTGCCCGCACCCACGGCTGCGCCTTTCAGCACGCTATTACCCGTCACCGCAGCCGCGCCCGCGCCAACGACAGCACCTACGGCGCCGCCCTTACGTGCGTCTTTGCCTTTTTCGCCGTTTTTGAACATTGCACCCGTGCCTGCGCCAACGACGGCGCCACCAACGGTTGATTTCAGATCTTTGCCCGTGGCTGCGCCAATAGCTGCACCTGCTACTGCACCGGCAGCGGTTTTGTCGATGGCCATTCCCGAGGTGGAAAAAATGAGGGCGCTGATAACCAGCGTTGTTTTAATAAGTTTCATAACAGATCCTTTGTGACTGCTGTCAGTTGATACGTCGTTTCTCACTTTCGCACGCGAGAAAAACGGCCAGATAGTGCCAGCAATACCGGCTCAACCTTTAGGCTAATCATGCCCTGGGCAAGGATCTCAGTTGCCGGGCGGGGAGCCGCCCGGCGGAATATTACGCCTGACGCTTGTCTTCCGTATTGGTATCGAAGTCGCTCGCCGCATGGCGTTCGTGGAGCTGCTCGTTCAGCTCGCCGCTGGTGCGGTTAACGATGCGTCCGCGCTTGACGGCATGGCGGTTCGCCACGTCTTTTGCCCAGCGCTGGACGTTGGTGTACTTTTCAACGTCGAGGAACTCGGCGGCGTTGTATACGCTGCCCAGCGCCACGCAGCCGAACCACGGCCAGATCGCCATATCCGCAATGGTGTACTCCTCACCCGCCACGTAGCGACCGCGCGCCAGCTGTTTATCCAGCACGTCGAACAGGCGCTTGGCTTCCATGGTGAAGCGGTCAATCGCGTACTCGATTTTTACCGGCGCGTAGTTATAGAAGTGACCAAAACCGCCGCCGAGGAACGGTGCCGCCCCCTGCAGCCAGAACAGCCAGTTCAGAGTTTCGGTGCGGCCTGCCGGATCTTTTGGCAGGAAGTGGCCAAATTTTTCTGCCAGATAAAGCAGGATGCTGCCGGATTCAAATACGCGCGTTGGCGGGTTCGTGGAGTGGTCACGAAGCGCCGGTATTTTCGAGTTCGGGTTCACCTCAACAAACCCGCTGGAGAACTGGTCGCCCTCGCCGATGCGGATCAACCACGCGTCGTATTCCGCGCCCGTCACGCCCAGCGCCAGCAGCTCTTCGAGCATGATGGTCACTTTCTGGCCGTTGGGTGTTCCCAGGGAGTAGAGCTGTAGCGGGTGGGTACCCACGGGCAGATCTTTCTCGTGCGTCGCGCCGGAAATCGGGCGGTTAATATTGGCGAACGCGCCGCCGTTGTTCTTTTTCCATTCCCACACTTTCGGTGGCTGATAGGTGTTTTCTTCTGACATGTTGGCCTGCCTTTTCGGTGTTGTGTTGAGGCAGTGTAGCAGGTGGCAGGGGAAGCGTTTAACGATGCGAGCGTAATGCACAGGGCGGGTGTATGATAAATCCACCTCTGTCAGGTTCATTACAACGTGCAGACGACGACAACCCCTCAAAAAATTGCCGCCTGCCTGTTTTAGGTTGGATACATGCGTAAAGGAAAGTTAAGCAGTGACGCGCCATTCGGGACGTTGTTAGGCTATGCGCCGGGTGGCGTGGCGATTTACTCATCAAATTACGGCAGTCTGGATCCGCGCAACTACCCGGAAGAGGCGGATTTCCGCAGCTATATCGGCAACGAATACATGGGCCACAAGTGGCAATGCGTCGAGTTTGCCCGCCGTTTCCTGTTCCTCAATTATGGCTTCGTGTTTACCGACGTCGGCATGGCGTGGGAGATTTTTTCCCTGCGCTTTTTACGCCAGGTGGTGAACGATAACATTCTGCCGCTTCAGGCGTTTGCCAACGGCTCGAAACGCGCGCCGCGCGCCGGGGCACTGCTCATCTGGCAAAAGGGCGGCGAGTTTCATGAGACCGGCCACGTGGCGGTGATTACCCAGCTTCTGGATGATAAGGTGCGCATCGCGGAGCAGAACGTCATTCACTCCCCGCTGCCGCTCGGACAGCAGTGGACGCGCGAGCTGCGCATGACCGTCGAGAACGGCTGTTACACCCTTCATGACACCTTCAGCGATACCGAAATCCTCGGCTGGATGATCCAGACGGACGACACGGAGCACAGCATTCCCCAGCCTGAACCGGACGGTGAACTGCTGAAAATTCGCGGTGCGCGGTTGAAAAACAAGCGTCAGTTTGACGGAAAATGGCTGAACGAAAATGACGCGCTGCAGCAGGCGTATATCCGCGCGAACGGCCATGTGATCAACAAAGATCCCTGCCAGTACTTCACGATTACCGAAAGTGCCGAGCAGGAGCTGATCAAGGCCACCAACGAACTGCACCTGATGTACCTGCACGCCACCGACAAAGTGCTGAAAGACGACAGCCTGCTGGCGCTCTTCGACATCCCGAAAATTCTCTGGCCGCGCCTGCGCCTCTCCTGGCAGTGGCGTCGCCACCATATGATCACCGGTCGTATGGATTTCTGCATGGACGAGCGCGGCATCAAGGTTTACGAGTACAACGCCGATTCCGCGTCCTGCCATACCGAGGGCGGACTCATACTCGAAGAGTGGGTGAAAAATGGCTATCGCGGCAACGGGCATAACCCGGCGGAAGGGCTGCTGGAAGAGCTGACCGGCGCATGGAAGCACAGCCACGCGCGGCCATTCGTCCACATCATGCAGGACAATGACGTTGAAGAAGATTATCACGCGCTCTTTATTCAGCGTTCGCTAATGCAGGCCGGGTTTGAAACCAAAATCCTGCACGGGCTGGAGGCGCTGAGCTGGGATGCCGCCGGGCAGCTGATTGACGACGAAGGTCGCCACGTCAACTGCGTGTGGAAAACCTGGGCGTGGGAAACGGCGATTGAGCAGATCCGCGAGGTCAGCGAAACCGAATACGCCGCCGTGCCGATCCGCACCGGTCACCCTGAAGGCGAAGTGCGCCTGATAGACGTCCTGCTGCGTCCGGAAGTGCTGGTCTTTGAACCACTGTGGACGGTGATCCCCGGCAACAAGGCTATCCTGCCGGTGCTGTGGCAGTTGTTCCCGAACCACCGTTACCTGCTTGATACCGATTTTGAGGTTAACGATCTGCTGAAACAGACCGGCTATGCCGTTAAGCCGATTGCTGGCCGCTGCGGCAGCAATATCGACCTGATCAGCGCGCAGGACGAACTGCTGGATAAATCCAGCGGCAAGTTTGTCGACCGCAAAAACATCTACCAGCAGCTGTGGTGTCTGCCGAACGTGGACGGCAAATACATTCAGGTTTGTACTTTCACCGTGGGCGGGAACTACGGCGGGACCTGCCTGCGCGGCGATGACTCGCTGGTGGTGAAAAAAGAGAGCGATATTGAGCCGCTGATTGTGGTGAAAGATAAGTAACGAGCACCTGCTCTAAAAAAAGCCCCCGCAGGGTATTCTCTGTGGGGGCTTTTTGTTACTGCGCTTCCTCGTCCTGCTGAGCGCTGGTTTTCAATTCGATGATGCGTCCAATCTGGTCATGATAAACCGTCAGCAGGTTGTGCTGGCTCATCTCAGAGATGAGTTGCGGTGAGACGTTAAAGCTGCGGGCAAGTTCGTCATGATGCAACAAACCCGGACGACGGCGTCTCACGTGCGCGCGGCGGCGATTGTACTGATACCACAAAATCAGCAGCCAGCCGTTGAGCGCGGCGAGCAGAAAATAGATCAATACTGTGTTAAAGGAAGCAATAATGGCTCCCCAGCGGTAGTCGCTCTCTTCGGTCAGGTGCATCCACAGCCTGGCGTACAGGAAAAACAGAAACCCTCCCCACGCCAGCAGCGTTAACGCTGCATCGAAAAGACGCGGCAATAGCCGATGTTCCGTCAAAATTAAGGTATTTTCGTTCATTGAATGCTTCCTTTTCCCCGGTCCGGGCTGATCCAGCGCGCGCGGGCGCGCTGGCGTTTAAGCATGACTTTTGGAAATGCGACGAGGGTGGTGAACAGGCCAATCATCCAGTACACCATCGGGAACCAAATCACCCAAAAAAGCGAGCTGGCCACTTTCCGCTCATAGCGCCGCTCAATGTACAAACTGACCAGGAACTGCAGCAGGCACATCACCCCCAGCAGCAGCCCGGTAAACTCTGGCGGGAACAGCGTTTCAACGGTCAGATTGGCCGGAAGCGGAACAATATGCCCGATGGCGAACAGCAGCACGGTTATCGCGTAAGCGAATGCCCACAGCGTTGACAGCGCGTACTCCAGAAACAAAGGCCACATGCGATGGTGTTCCCAGCGCACCATCTTGCGCAGGTTGACCAGAAACACCTCCGCGCCCCCCTGCGCCCAGCGTAAACGCTGTTTCCACAGGCCTCTGAGCGTCTCCGGCATCAGGATCCAGCACAGCGCGCGCGGCTCGAAAAAGATATCCCAGTGGCGCAGCTGGAGCTTCCAGCTGATGTCGATGTCCTCCGTGATCATGTCCGGGCTCCAGTACCCGACGTCCGCCAGCGCCTGTCGGCGAAAGGCGGCGATGACGCCGGAGACGGTAAACACCCGGCCATAGATCCGCTGCGTCCGCTTGATGAGCCCAATAATGGATGAGAACTCGCCTACCTGAATGCGGCCAATCAGCGTGGAGCGCGTGCGAATGCGCGGGTTCCCGGTGACCGCCCCGACGTGGGGATACTGAATCAGCGGGGCCACCAGATAAGCGGCGGTGTCGCGGTCGAGCAGGGCGTCGCCGTCGATGCAGACCAGCAGATCGCCCCGCGCCGCCGCCGCCCCGGCTTTGAGCGCCACGGCTTTCCCCTGGTTTTCCGCGAGGTTAATCACCCGCAGGCGCGGCTGCTCCAGCGCCAACTGGTGCAGCACCTGCGCGGTGTTGTCAGACGAGCCGTCGTTAATGGCGATCACTTCTACATTCTGGTACCGCTGAGCCAGCGCAGCGCTGACGGTCTCTCTGGCGTTTCTTTCCTCATTGAAGCAGGGGATCAGAATGGATATAAGCGGCTCGCCGGTAAGCGTCGGGGCGGGCGTGTCTTTATCCCATGACCAGTGGCGTTCAAGCTGAAACCAGAAATAGAGGCCGCCGGTGACCCAAAGCACGGACATAAACAGCGGCCAGAAGAAGACAAAATCCAGAATCAGTTCGCCGGTAAAGAGGGCGGCCACGCCTAATGGCAGCCCGAATACCAGACATAAAATTGAAAAGGCGATTAAGCGATCAGTCATTGTCAGGGTACCAGTACGAAGAAAATACGGGCCTGATGCGCGAGATATCAGGCTGGTTATTGATAAAGTCGTCGGGGTAGTAGCCGTAGTGTTTAATGCCGTTCAGCTGGAGCACGCGCATCCACGCCGCGAGCTGGCTGTCGGAGACGGCGCGCTGCGGTTTTTGCTCCCAGTCCCTGGCCTGCAGCTCGAAAATGGTTTTATCCAGCGCGCCGGGCCGCGCGGCGACGGCTTTGATCAAACGCGTCAGCCACGCATTGCTCTCGTTCGCCGGAACGGACTCCATCAGCGGCATCGCCATCGGCACCGTCCAGTCATAGGCCGCCAGAAAATCATCAAGATTCTGCGCAAACCATGCTTCGCTCTCGGGCTGCAGAATGGGTAAGACGAACATATTGCGCGCGGTTTTTATCTGCGGGCCGCGGATGTGCTTCACCGCCTGGCTCAGAGCGCGGGTAAATCCGATAAGTATCCGGCTTTTCTGGCGGGTCGTGTCCTGCATGGCATCGTCAACGTCCGTCAGCACCGCATCGTCATGGAACAGGATCCCGTTGAAGCTGGCGTAGCGGGCCAGATCTTCATAGATGTCCGTCACCTGCTGGCGCACCTGCGGATCCCACGGGGAGAGCCGGATATAGGGCTCGGTGGCCTCGCGCAGCTGTCCTGTCCGATCATCCCGGCGCTGCACGCGCGGCAGGGCAGGATCGAGATCGAACGAGAGTACCGGCATCCACGCGTAGACTTTCACCCCCGCGCGGGTTTGTAGCTGCCAGGAGACAAAGTTAAAGAGATCGGCCCGAACCGGCAGCCGACGGTTGGGGAAATAGAGTGCTTTAATCCTGCCGTCGCCCTGCGGGTCGGCAAACGCCTGCAGGAAGACGTGACTGATCTTCATGTCGTAGACCCGCTGGATCAGCCTGTTGATGTTTTGGGTCTGCTGCGCCGGATCGGGATCGTAAACGTAGTCGAGATCGACGTGCATCACCCGTACGGGGTCGCGCTCCTGAACCTGGCTGACCGTACTGGCAAACGCTTTGAGCGAGGGGTTACCGGCGATCAGCAAACGGGGAATGCTACCGAGATTGCGCACGTCACCCAGCCCGTCCTCCAGGGTAAAGGCCAGCTGGTAACCCTGTTGTCTGGCGATGGCGAGCGACGTACCGCTGGCGGCCCCGTAAGGCCAGACCCAGGCGCGCGGCGCCTTACCCGTCACCTGCGCGATTTTTTCGGTCACCTTACGCACGTCATCGCCGATCCGCTGGCTGAACTGTTGGTCAGTTTCATAGCGCCCCGTTGCTTTATCATAAAAACGGTTGGCAATGGCCGGTTCACGGCTTCCCTGCGGGTTGGCAACAATGCCGTAATGCGAGGCCCAGGTATGCGAGCCGATCTCAACCAGCGGAGACTGGCTTAATTCGCGCACCATGTCCCACGTCGCAAAGCGATCCCGGGGCGTCATCAGGCCGCCAAAATTCACCTTCAGGTTTGCTGGCGTATCCACCCAACTGCCCACCGGCGCCCAGAGCGCAGGCACGTTCCAGGCCTGAAGCAGTGGCCAGACGCGGGTGTAGAAGCTGCTGTAGCCGTCGTCAAAGCTGAGCAGAACGGCTTTCGGCGGCAGCGTTTTTTTCCCGTCATGCGCATCGAGAATGTCCTGCACGCTGATGGCGTGATAGCCGTTGTGCAAAAGCCAGCTTATCTGCTCGTTTAAAGCGCTGGTGCGCACGGAGAGGTAGCGCTGGTCGGCGGCATCGTCTTCGACGTCGTGGTAGGCCAGCACCAGGAACTGATTCTTCGGCCAGGGCTTACTCGCCTCCGGCTGCGGCCGCTCGCTGGGCGCAATGAACGAGATAGCCTGCGCGCAGACGCCCGCGCTGAGGCAGAGCCAGCCGATGAGTATCAGGCTCACGGAAAAACGTGTGTTCAGCATATTCATCCTTAAAAGCGTAAAGTCGCATCAAGCGTGACGGAGAGGTTGCTCTCGCGTTTGCCGTCGTAAGGGCGTTTATCCCAGTTCAGCATCACGCCGGTATCAACAACGTTGTTCCACTGAACGCGTTGTCCATAGCCCAGCAGGGCAATAGCGCCAGCGGACTGGTTTTTCTGCCAGTAGCTGCCACTCCCCGCCACGAACTGCTGACTCCAGAGGGTGTCGTAATGGCGGTATATCTCATGGTCTGCGGACAGGGCGGCCGTCACGGACAGATCCCGCGCCGGGTTGTAATAGAGCGTGTTGCGCAGGCTGTTTTTACTGGCGGCGATCCCCGGTTCCAGATCCAGCGTCAGGGTCGGGGTCTGCCAGAGACGCTCCTTACCCGTAAGGGTGTATTCCTGTCGGCGGTTATGGTCTGAAAAGCGGCTGACGGCGGCGCTGAACTGGTACTCACGGCGCTCGTTTTGATACCAGCGCACGCCAGCTTCACCCCGGTTAGCGCTGATCCCGTTGCGTAATGCCCGTAGCGGCGTGGTGCGGGATAAGCGCTCAAGGCTGCCGCTGACCTGCCAGTTATCATTGAGAAAGTACGAGGTTGAGAGACGAGCACCCGGCTTGTTTTCACCGTGATAGCGGTTGCTGGATAGCTCAGCTTCGAGCTGGAGGTCGCGAGGCCGCCACTCGACGCCGCCCAACAGGTGGCGGCTGGTGCCTTTGCCTTCATCGAAATTACCCTGCGCATAGCGGGTGCCGGCAAACAGCCGCCAGCTATCCGCTACCGGCGGACCATAGAGCGTGGCGTCCCAGGTGAGGTCGTGCGTCCCGCTGACGGGGTTATCGGAGTGCAAACCTTTGCCCGCGTTGAGGCGCAGCTCGGACATATGGTGGACGGTTCGGAGCCTGTCCAGACGCCGGGCGCTGCGGTCAACGGGCGCACGGGCAAGCACGTCGTCGGCCAGCAGGTCCATCTGTCGCCACTCCTGCAGATCCATGGCGACGTAAGCCTGCTGTTGTTCCAGCTCCAGGTTCGATGGCTCCAGCGCCTCCGCCCTTTTTAACGTTTGCTCGGCCGCGCGCGGCAGGCCCCGCGCCTGCAGCAGCGTGGCATAGTCAATCTGCAATCCCTGGTTGCCCGGCGCCGTTGACGCCAGACGGTGCGCCAGCGTTTCGGCTTCCGGCAGGGCGTTGGTCGCCAGCAAATAGTTAAACTTAAGCGACTGCCCGGTAAGCCACCGATCGTTGGGCTGCGGAGTGGTCGAGCCGAAATCGTAGCGGGTCCACGGAACGCTGCGGGTCTGGCGCTCTACGTACTGGCGAGCGGCCTGGCACTGCCCCGTGTCCAGCAAGGCATAGAAAAGCGCATGCTCCTCGTCCTGCGGATCGGCGGCGTATTGCGGATAGCGTTGCAGAAGCGAGAAGGCGGCAGCAGCGTTTTTCTCCTGAAGATACGCGGAGATCGGCCAGCCGATGGCCCAGCCCGGCACCGGATGCTGCGCCGCCGTCAGCGCCTGATATTCACCGATGACCTGCGGGTAATCGCCATGCGCGTACAGCGCGCCAAGCCTGTCGATGCGCGCCAGGATGACGTCCTCCGCCGCCTGAGGCTCGTGTTGCCAGCGGGAGAGCAGGGCGTCGTAACGATTCAGTGCCGTTTGCGCCAGCTGCAGGCGCTCCTTTTCCGTTTTGCCCGGCACATCGGCAAGGCGGACGAGTTCGGCGGCGGCATTACGCTCAAGAAGACGACGCTGCGCGGGGGGCAGCGTTACCCCTTGTGACAGCTGTAGCGCGGGGGTATTTACCCGGCTATCCGTTAGCGCGTCGATCTGCTCGCTGAGGCGCGCTTTATTCTCCGGCGCGAGGGTCAGCGCGCGCGTGTCGGCTAAAAGCCGATCCCAGCTTTTACCCTGCCGTAGCCAGACGTACGACAGCGTCTGAAGGTGTGCCTGAGAGGGATTTTCCGCAACCAGCCGTCGGGATTCCTGCAGCGCGAGCGTATCCATACGGGCATCGGCCAGGGTTTTGATATAGCCGATACGATAATCGTCGTTATCCGGCGCAAGGCTACGCGCCTCCTTCCAGAGCGATAAGGCTGGCTGCCACGCTTTTTGATTTCTCCTCGCCTGTGCGACGGCGGCAACACCCCGGGCGGGCAGCGGCATATAAACGCCATAACGCTGCCAGACCTGAATAACCTCGTCATCGCGGCCTGCCCAGGACGCAACCTGTAACCAGTCTGCCACCTGCCCGGACGTCAGCGCATTCTTTTGCTGATAATGCTGAACATAATTGAGAAACGGCATGTAATTACCGTTACGCGCCTGTTGAATCTGCTTTTCATAAACGGATTCCGTCGCCTGAACCAGAACAGGAAAGAGTAATAACAGAAACAATAACCCTGGGGCGCGATAAAAGAATAACGTTTTGAAACGAAGCGATCTTTCCATATCTATTTGCCATTTGTTTATCATGAATCCATTGCATAACACGGCTGCCTTTTAACTCTGCGTTAAAGGCCATAAATGAGAACATTAAATCTGAAAGCGATGATGTTATGGGGTACTTACTTAAAGGTAATTATGGATCCTTATCTCGGTGAACTGGATGGAAGGTAATGTACACCTGATATGTTGCTGGATAAATATGTTGAAAAGCGGGTGGGTAGTTTTGAGATAATTCTGTAATGGGACGTTTTTGATGATTATTTTGAATTGCGGAGTTATTTGTAACTGATTGACTGTAATGTGGTTTATTTTTATTGTGAAGAATTTGTTTATATTCTTAATGTGGTTTATCTGTGCCAATTAAAGTACTTTCTGGTACATGTTTGGGAAGTTTCATGACAAAAATTCTTAATGTTTGGCGAAGCGTCTTTTCTGAGGTTGTTTTTTATTTATAATTAATATCAGCCATTGAATGATAGTCTACAGAAAGTATAACGCATTAATGCGTGCATTGAGGGATGATCAAAGCCGGAATACATGTGTCGTTAATATAAATACGCTATAAAACGAAGGCGCTCTTCTTTCAGAGGAGGCGTTCTTGCTTTAATCTAAAAGGGATGGTTAGTGGCAACTTCAATAGTGTTAGTGACTCAGGATCGCTATCTTGTCAGGGGGATGAGGCTATTTTTTCCGGATATTATCCTGCTCGATTCGATTGACAGAAACATATTTGATAACGGTGCAGATGAATATTCTGTGTTGATTGATAGTCGTTCTCCGCTCCGTTTATATGATTACCTGATACGCCATCCGGCCAGAACGAAAAAAACGATCTGCTGCGTTATGCTGGATATGCGCCATCGTGAGGAGAATCTACTCAGTATGAAGTTGTTTATGAACACGTCGCTCACGGCGCCGGATATGGCGTCGTTGTTTAACCTGGTGCTCAATATGAAGGGCAGGCGTCTGACCACCAAATGGCTGCTTAACTTACGGCTTAGCACGCACGAAGCGATCATGCTGCGGTTGCTGAGGGCAGGGATGTCGATGGAAGCCATTGCCGATGAGCTGAATACGTCGGTCAAAAGCCTCTACCGTAAACGCGCGGCGCTGTCGGAACGGTTGGGAGCGGAAAACTTCAACGAGGCGTGTTTGTTTATCTTTAAAAACAAACTGCTGGACGCAGGTGGGAACGATCCCTGAATTTCTGAGTGCCCAAAAGCAAGAACCCGCCACAAGGGCGGGTTCGTTTAATAGAAATAATTCAGAACGACCAGCGCAGATTAGCGTTAACGGAGTTGACGCGGGTATCCGCACCATATTGCCCCTGATAACCCACATCCAGCGTCGCCGCACGCGACAGCTGGACGCTCACACCGATATCACCCACCATCACGTCCTCATCCACGGCCTGCCCCTGAGTAATGAACGCGTCGCTGCCTGCAAACGCCATGCGCGAAGAGGTACTCTTATCGCCATAGGCGTGCTGCCAGCCCAACGAACCGTAGAGGTTAACGTTCTTCGGTAGCTCGGTCACACCGCGCACCCCGAGAGTGGAATAGAAGGTGTTCATCGTTTCGTTACGTACATTCAGCGCGGCGGCACCGCCGTCTTCCCTGAAGCTGTCGGTATGCAGTCGGACGTACGATAAATTGACGAACGGTTCAATGTTCATATCAGGCTGGCCGAAACGGTAGCCCGCTTCGGTGAACGCCAGCAGCGAGTTGGCGTCGTAATCCGACTTCAGACGATCCGAGAAGCCGCTGAAATCAACATTGCGCTCGCCTTCGATCTTGTGCCAGGTATAACCCAGCGCGCCGCGCAGGGAAAACGCATCCTGTTGTCCCGCCGCATACAGGCCAAGATGGTAGTTGTCGGTATCCGTTGAGGAATGACGGCTGTCGACGTCGTAATCACCTCGGCTGTAGCCGAAGTAGCCACCGACACGCACGTTATGGTCCGCCAGCTTGTGATCGGCCCCCAGCAGGAAACCGGTAGTGTTGCCGTCCAGCTTGCCCACGTTACCGTCGCCGTTGTTTCGGCTCCATGAACTGAAGGTCTGGCCCCAGACGCCATTGTTTTGCGGCTCCGGCTGCTGCACCAGCGACATCGCTAACGGTGGTATCGGCAGGCTGTCGTTATCAAACGCGCGCTGCATACGCTGGTTTAAGACGTTAAACACCTGCGTGCTGCCGGCAATCAGGTTGGACTGTATTGACGGATAAACTTCACCGGACAGTTGGTTGAATGCCTCGCGCGCTTCCGGCGCGCTCAGCACCAGCAGCGAGTTGTACAGCGCCAGCGACGGGCCGCCTTGCGTCAACGTGGAGAGCGCGCCGGCGGTATTCCACTGGTTGCTGCTGTTGGCCACGGTCTGGAAAATTCCCGGCTTGCCGCTGCCCGGATTTTCTCCGCCCGGGTTCCCACCGCCAGGGTTCTCACCGCCTGGGTTTCCTCCTCCTGGATTCTCACCTCCGGTCTCTTTCTGCGCGATGGTCAGATCGACGGCGTTGGTGCTCTGGTTGAGCGCCACGTCCAGGAAGGCGGATTTGGACATCGCCCCTGCAAACTGACCGTCAATTCCTCCGTCAGAGGTTAAAATGCGATAGCTTTGGCCCGTTCTGTAGCTGGTTTGCGGATCCAGCGCGGTGACCTGTACCTGAGCCCGATCGCTGATGGTCGTTTTGCCTGCTACCAGCAGCTGATCGCTACGACCATCACCGGCGATATCGACGTCATAGAAAGACTCACCCACAAAATTCAGATAGCGTTTTAGCGTCAGCGTGCCGATACCGCCATCCCCTGGTGAGATATGCCCGCCGGACAAGATCTCGGTCTGGCCCAGCGTGCCGTTCCCCCCCAGCGTGCCGCCCGCTTTAATTGACGCGGCGCTGCTGTAGCCCAGCCCGTTGCTAACGTCGGATCCCGCCGTCGCGTTGAGGATCAGCGTCCCGCCGTTCTCGGCGCTAAGGGTTTGAATATCAAAAATATCGTCTTCTGGCTGGGTATTGATGTTGCTGGCAATAATGACTTTGCCACCGCGCGCGGTCACGTTCGCCTGCAGGGCAGAAAGATCGCCGTTCAGCGTTGTCTGTCCGGAGGTATTGATCACCTCGCCTTCGCCGCTCATCTTGTTGCTGAAGATGTAATTTCCGTCGGTATGGTTGAAGTAGACATAGCTGCCGAACAGCCCGCCGCGCAGGCTGATTGCCGTATTCGCATCGAGGGTACCCGCGCCGCCTGCCGTACCAGGCGTAGGCTCAGTTATACCGGTGCCGGTGTCCATGTTGCCGCGGCTGCCGATGATGAGCGCACCCCGGTTCGAGCCGGAACCCGAAGTCCCCACGATCAGCGTATTGCTGCCAGCTGAAAATGAACCGCCGTCAATCACAGACAGCACGCCATTGCCGTAATCGCCCACGCTCACGCTGCTGCCGCTGGCAAAGCGCGAGTCTTTGCCCGCAATAACCAGCTCGGCGGTTTTACCTGCCCCGGAGACGCCCGCCACCTGCACGCCGCCAACGTTAACCGTTCCGCCGTTCAGCACGTCCAGGTCGCCATAAAGCGTCAATGTACGGCCAACATTCCACTGTGAGCCGCTCCCCGTAACGGTGGCTTTCGGGCTCAGTGCGTCAGTTTCACCCGGCCCGGTACCGTTGCCGATGCGCGCATCGTAGGCGGTGCTGAGCGCCGCGCCGTCTTCAACCGCCAGCGTGGAGCGTGCCCCGAGATCGGTGCCTACGCTGAGAAAATTACTGGTCACGCGAGAACCGGCGCCCGTGGCGATGAGGTGACTGTCGTAGCCGCGGGTGGTGCCGACAACGATCTCCTTCGCGCTCGCCAGCGCGCCCTCTTCGACACGCAGGGTGCCGAGGCCAAGATTCAGGTCACCGCGCAGAACGTACTGATCGTTCACCGCGTTAAGCTCAGCGTTTGGCCCACGAACCGTGACCACGCTTTCATAAATCTGGCCGTCGAACAGACGACCGATATTGATGTTATAGGCGGTGATTTTGCCATTATCGATCAGCAGGTTTCCGCGTTGGTTACGTCCAACGTAAACATCTCCGGTGTAACCCAGCGTTTCGGTAATACGCGCGTCGCCATCAAAAAATGCATCGGCTGCACGTGCGAAATCGGCAGGTGAAAGCAGTAACAGCGGCGCGGAAAATAGAGCGAGGTAAAGTCTGGAAAGCGGCGTCTTAACCGCTAAAGCATGCGATATAGAGTTATTCACGGGCTATCTCCGTACTCATTAGCGTGATGTCTGGAAAATCGTTTTTATGAAAACTCAGATACGTCAGAAAATATAAAAGGCGTTATTTATGTACGCCTTTTGATTTGAAGTTAATTATTTATGCGTGACAACAGGGGTACAGGTTGGCGCGCTGAGCGTCGGTGCGGATCCTAAAATCCCCGGCATCATCATTGATGAGCAATCGAAAATACGCCCTTTTTCCGTCGTAGCGCGATAAGAGAGCTTTTGTCCGCCCAATGCGTCCGGTTGGGCGCCATTAACATTGGTCACGGTTATTTCATCTGATGAACCCAGCCCCAGCATTTTAGCGGTCTCCGCCTGCAGAAGTGGAATAGCCTGATCGGTTTTCAGCGTGGAACAACCGGCTAGCATCAACGTAACGGTTAAAAAGACGAGAGGTTTTTTCATAAATTATCCTTGATATCCAATCAGTTAATTTCACTGATTGTATTTATGTTTTCATTTACTCAAATCAGCGAATAATATATTTCCCTTTCCTAATCGAAAAAACCCTCCTAAAGTAGGGTGGGTAGATAATAATTCATCTGTATTCTCAGATATGCGAAGGTTAAAGGAGGACCCTTTGGGACAGAATTATGCGTTGGTCGTTGATGACCATCCATTGGTAGCAAGCGGCATCGCCAATTTTCTGATTACACATTGCCAATTTAAGCAGGCGTGTGTGGTGACGAATGAAGACGATTGCTACCGTCAAATTAGGGATAATGGCCCGCCACGCTTGCTGGTAATCGATTTTTGGCTCTCCTCCGGAACGGCGTTGAAATTACTCAAAGAAGTGAAACAACTTTACCCACAGGTACGACTCCTGGTGGTCAGCGGGGATGACAATAATGATCTCTGGCGGAAAGTTCATGCCGCCGGGGGGCATGGTTTTGTATTGAAAAGCGAACCGCCTGAAATGTTCTCACAGGCCGTTTGCGCACTCACTAATAATTTGACCTGGTTTCCTGATGGAAGCGAAATTTCCGTTAAGTCGAATAATGAGAAGTTAAGTAAATTTAACTTAACGCCGCGACAAATAGACGTGTTAAATATGATTATGCGCGGCCTGCCAAATAAAAGAATCGCCGCACAGCTTTCAATTTCTGAGCCCACGGTCAAAGAACACATCAGCAATATATTGAAAAAGATAGGTGTTAACAGTCGGGTAGAGGCTATCACGCTTCTGCATGGCAAGCAGGAACCGTCGGAATGAGTTTTTTCCAGAGCTTACAGAACGATGGTATCTCTCCTCCGGCGCAGATCCGTTTGCTAAACAACACCTTTCTGCGGCTGGTGTTTAGCTTTAGCGCAGTGCCCTTTGTCGGGATTCCTTTCGCCATCTGGATTTATATGCTTGGGGATGACCTCGGCCCAACGATTACCTGGATAATCATTTATCTGCTGTGTGCTGTGGCGATACGAATATTGCATCGACGCTACCAGCGCGAAGCGAAAGACAATATTGAAAAGGACGTGCTGCGACGCTGGCTTCCGCGTATTAATAATATCGCCTTTGTTCACGGGCTGGGCATCTCATCACTCTATTTAATTACCCCGCAGACGCAGAACTTTGACTTTTTCCTGCTCCTTAATATCAGCATCGCCGCTATCGTCGCCGCCAATGCGACGCATCTGACGCCGGTCATCAGCACCTTTACGCGCTTTTTCTTCGCCTCCTGGGGGGTGCTGAACCTTGGTATTATCTGGCGACTGGATGAGTTGATGTTCATCGTGCTCATGCTGAATCTGCTTTACGGCTTCGCGATCTACCGCCATGCATTAACGTCACACGCATTCTTTATACAGCAAGCGCTTCTTGAGGAAAAAAGCTCGCGCCTGGCGGAACAGTTTCGTCAGGCTAAAGAGGACGCGGAGCAGGCTCTGCTGGATAAAAATCAGTTTCTGACAACCGCCAGCCACGATCTGCGCCAGCCCGTGCACGCCATGGGTTTTCTGATCGAAGCCATTCTCCACCGAAACCGGGACGACAGCCTGACGCCGCAACTCCTTGACCTGCAGCAGAGCGTTCGTTCGGTACATTTAATGCTCAACTCTCTGCTCGATCTCAGCAAAATTGAATCCGGGAATGTACTTTCTGCCCCGACCAAAGTGGATATTGGCGCTCTGCTTGACTCTGTGATCACGCTGTTTCGCGAAGAGGCCAACAGCCGTGCCCTGCGGCTGTCTACCCGTCGACCCAAACGCCGCATCTACGTGACAGGCGATCCGCTGCTGGTGCGACAATCCCTGATTAACCTGATTCAAAACGCCCTTCGCTACACGCTAAAGGGGGGCGTGCTGGTCGCCATCCGACCACGCGGTGACGAGTGTATGGTTGAGGTGTGGGACACGGGGGTCGGTATCGCCGATGACGAGAAAGGTAAAATCTTCTCACCTTACTACCGCCCCGAGCTGGCCTGGAAGATAGACAGCGCCGGACACGGGCTGGGACTGGCCGTAGTGGCCCGTTGTGCCAAGCTGATGAAGGTGAAGTACGGGATGCAATCCATTGAAGGTAAAGGCTCACGCTTCTGGATGCGCTTCACTCAATATGCTGGCGAAGACATCGCGCTGGACACCCCGTCCGCCTGCGACAACACCGCCACGCCGGTACGCTATGCACCGCTGCACGGTTCCTGCCTGGTCGTCGATGACGACCCGCTGGTGACGTCTGCCTGGGAGAGCCTGATGAGCGTATGGGGAATCAACGTGCGCTGTGCGGCTTCTGCTGAAGAAGCGTTCGCCATTATTGATGACGGCTTCATGCCGTTCGCTGTGCTGTGCGACCAGCGCCTGCGATCCGGCGAAAGCGGCTTCGACGTCCTGAAAGCGCTTTTTGAACGTCTGCCGGATATGAGCGGCGCGATAGTCAGCGGCGAATTTAATTCACCGGTTCTGCTGGAGGCAGAACAGGAAGGGTACCTGGTGCTGCGCAAGCCTCTGGAGCCAGCTAAATTGTATGCGCTGCTGACGCAGTGGTCCGGGAGTCGCTAAGGGAGTGTAGAAGTGTTGATTCTGGCGGGCTCAGAATGCAAAAACGGACCTCCGTGGAGGTCCGTTAATATAAATTTTGGTGCCCGGACTCGGAATCGAACCAAGGACACGGGGATTTTCAATCCCCTGCTCTACCGACTGAGCTATCCGGGCAACGGGGCGCATTAAACCCGATCTGCCCGTTGCCGTCAACGAAAAATGTTGTTTTCGTTACAGACTGCGCATTCTCTCGCCATTTCGCCGCACTCTTAAGCGAAAAAGTGCGTCCAGAGCGCGGAGAGCGGCATGGCGAGCAGCAGTGCGGGCAGCATGTTCACCACGGCAAACATTTTGATCCCGCAGATGCGCAGCCCGGTCGCCAGCAGCAGCAGGCCGCCGACGGCGGTAAAGTCTGCCATCATCGCCGGCGTGGTCAGCGGCAGAATCAACGTGGCGCAGGTGGCGAGTGCGAGCTGGATCAGCAGCATCGGCACGCAAATCGCCGCCACGGCAACGCCGAGCGTGGTGGCGAAAATGGTGGCGGTAAAGAAATCGAGAAATGCTTTCGCAATCAATATGCTCGGGTCGCCGGTCATGCCTTCCTGCATTGAACCGAATATCCCGGTGCCGCTTGCGCAAAACAGAATGATGATGGCGACATAGTTTTGAATAAACGACTCATGCGTACCGTGTTTCGCCTTGCCTGGACGGGCAATCAGGTTTTTAGCTTTGCCCACCGCGCTATTAATGCCTTTTTCCAGATAGCAAAATTCACCGATCAGCGCGCCGAGCAGGGTGGCGAGCACCATCACCGGCAGGTTGGCGCATTTGATCACTAAAAGGATGCCGATACCTAACGATGCCAGGCCGAATATGGAGGGCATGGATGAGCGAATACGCTCCGGCAGCCGCTGACTCAACACAGCGCCCAGTACGCCGCCCAGTAATACGGCTCCGGCGTTAATAAATGGCCCGATAACCAAAGTTAACTCCTGTTATTTACTCATTGATATTGCATTATTATGGCACGTCATGGCTGCGCGGGCCTTAGCTTTGGGTGGTTTCGTGCATACTGATTCCTTCTTGCACCTCAAAATAAAAGGTGACATTATTGCGCGAATTTTCTCCTCCCTGTCTCACCGTTCGGTGAGGGTAACTGCGTCTATGAAAACCATGAAAATTGCCGTCAGCCGCGAGCTGCTCTCCACTGTCTCTACGCACCGTGAAAAGGTGACGCTGGACAGCACTGATTTTACCGATGTGGCGGCAGTCGTCATCACACTAGCCGAAAGTCGCAGCGGTATTCTTATGTTGCTGAAGCGTACGGGCTTTCATTTGCCGGTGTTTATTTTCTCTCAGGATCCAGCGGATGTGCCTGACGGTGCCACCGCGGTCATCTCGGGCAAAGCTCAGGAGTTCCTGGAACTGGAGAGCGCCGCCTGCCGTTACGAAGAGGATCTGCTGCCGCCTTTTTTCGACACCCTGAGCCAGTATGTGGAGATGGGCAACAGCACCTTCGCCTGTCCGGGCCACCAGCATGGGGCATTTTTCAAAAAACACCCGGCAGGGCGACAGTTCTATGATTTCTTCGGTGAGAACGTGTTTCGCGCCGACATGTGCAATGCCGACGTTAAGCTGGGCGATCTGCTGATCCACGAAGGCTCCGCCAAGCACGCGCAAAAGTTCGCGGCGAAAGTGTTCAACGCGGACAAAACCTACTTCGTGCTGAACGGCACGTCGGCGGCCAACAAGGTGGTGACCAACGCACTGCTGACGCGCGGCGACCTGGTGCTGTTCGACCGCAACAACCACAAATCCAACCACCACGGGGCGCTGATCCAGGCGGGCGCCACGCCGGTTTATCTTGAAGCGGCGCGTAACCCGTTTGGCTTTATTGGCGGGATTGACGACCATTGCTTTGACGATGAGTATCTGCGGGAGCTGATCCGCGAGGCAGCGCCGGAAAAGGCCGACGAGGCGCGACCGTTCCGCCTGGCGATCATTCAGCTTGGCACCTACGACGGGACGATCTACAACGCCCGCCAGGTGATCGACAAGATCGGCCATCTCTGCGACTACATCCTCTTTGACTCCGCCTGGGTGGGCTACGAGCAGTTTATCCCGATGATGGCGGAAACGTCTCCGCTGTTGCTGGAGCTGAACGAGAACGATCCGGGGATTTTCGTGACCCAGTCGGTGCACAAACAGCAGGCCGGGTTCTCGCAAACGTCGCAGATCCATAAAAAGGATAATCACATTCGCGGTCAGGCGCGTTTCTGCCCGCACAAGCGGCTGAACAATGCGTTTATGCTGCATGCTTCCACCAGCCCGTTTTATCCGCTGTTTGCGGCGCTGGACGTGAACGCCAAGATCCACGAAGGGGAGAGCGGTCGCAGGCTGTGGGCGGAGTGCGTCGAGCTGGGCATTGAGGCGCGAAAGGCAATCATTGCCAACTGTCATATGATCAAACCGTTTATCCCACCGGTGGTGGCGGGGCGGCCATGGCAGGATCATCCGACGCACGCTATCGCCAGCGAGCTTCGCTTCTTCAGCTTCGAGCCGGGGGCCAAATGGCACGGCTTTGAGGGCTATGCCCGCGAGCAGTATTTTGTCGACCCGTGCAAGCTGCTGCTGACCACGCCGGGCATTGATGCTGAAACCGGGGAGTACACGGACTTCGGGATCCCGGCGACGATTCTGGCGCACTACCTGCGTGAAAACGGCATTGTGCCGGAGAAGTGCGACCTCAACTCAATCCTGTTCCTGCTGACGCCTGCCGAAAGCAGCGAGAAGCTGGCGCAGCTGGTGGCGATGCTGGGCCAGTTTGAGCAGCACATTGAAGACGACACGCCGCTGGCGGACGTGCTGCCGACCATCTATCAGAAATACCCGGTGCGCTATCGTGATTATACGATTCGCCAGCTGTGTCAGGAGATGCACGATCTTTACGTCAGCTTTAACGTGAAGGATTTACAGAAGGCGATGTTCCGTCAGGAGAGCCTGCCCGCCGTGGTGATGAACCCGCAGGATGCCAACCAGGAGTACATTCGCGGGAACGTCGAACTGGTGCGTATTCGTGACGCCGAAGGACGCATTGCCGCCGAAGGTGCGCTGCCATACCCGCCAGGCGTGCTGTGTGTGGTGCCGGGGGAAGTCTGGGGGGGAGCAGTACAGCGCTACTTCCTGGCGCTGGAAGAGGGCATTAATATGCTGCCGGGCTTCTCGCCGGAGTTACAGGGCGTGTACAGTGAAAAGGATGCCGACGGGATTAAGCGGCTGTATGGGTATGTATTAAAGTAGAACCCCTCACCCTAACCCTCTCCCCAAAGGGGAGAGGGGATTGCACGGGGCCGTCTTTTCACCCTCGCCCCTTTGGGGAGAGGGCCGGGGTGAGGGGGAGAATTACATCAAACCGCACTACGCTTGTACATCCTCCTCGGATGCCCAATCTTGCCGTATAGCATCTCCACCGTCAGAAAGCCCGCCTCTACGCAGTGTTCCAGATAGCGCCGGGTGGTGGTTTTGCTCAATCCCGTTTCGCTCACCACCTCATCCACGGTGAAGCAGTGCGTCGCCTTGTCGTTAAACAGCGTCTGCACGCGCGCCAGCGTATTTTCTTCAATGCCTTTGCTGCCGTTGTCCTGGCGGTAGTTTTTCGCCTGTAGCTGATAGAGCGAATCGACGTTTTGCTGGTCGACAATCTTCCAGACCCGCTGCTGTTCGGCAAACTGCACAAAGCGCTCCAGCGACTGGCTGAGCCGCTTCCAGGAGACCGGCTTGAGGATGTAGTCGAACGCGCCGTTACGGATCGCCTGGCTGCAGGTATCCATATCGCTGGCGGCGGTGATAAAAATCACCGAGCAGTTGGCGCGGGCCAGCATCGGGTTACTGATAAGGGTGATGCCTTTGCCGTCCGGCAGATAGTTATCCAGCAGCATCAGCTGCGGCTGTTTACTCTCAAGCTGAAACTGCGCGTCGGCCAGCGACGAGGCAATCCCGACCAGCCTCAGGTGCGGGTGTTTACTTATCAGCTCCGCGTGCAGCTGTGCCAGTTCGTTCTCGTCTTCAACAATCAGTACGTCGATAAGTTCATGTTGCATAGTCGGTATCTTCCAGTTGCCGGACGGTTCCCGAGGCCGGGATAAAAAGTGAGAAAATGGCACCGCGCGGGGTATTATCGGCAACTTCAATTGTGCCGCCAGCCTGCGTGACGTAGCTTTCGATCAGATACAGACCAATCCCATGATCGCCGCGCGTTTTGGTGGTGATGCCGCGTTCAAAGATCCGGTCACGGATCGTCGGTGTAATGCCAACGCCCTGGTCGGCCACTTCAATAATCAGTTCCTGTTCGCTGAGTTTTATCAGCACTTCCACCGGCGCATGGGGAAGCGGCGACCGCTGTGTCGCTTCGATGGCGTTGTCCAGCAGGTTGCCAATTATTGAAATCAGCTCTTGCTCCCCCAGCGGCAGGAACGGTTTGTCCAGCCGACATGCCGGGTCGAAACTCAGCTCGACGCCTTTCTCCCGCGCGCGGGCGGCTTTCCCCAGCAGCAGGCCGCAAAGTGTCGGGGAGCTGAAGCGGGAGGATATAAAGTCCAGCAGCTCCTGAGCATGCTCCGACTGCGCCTGAATATAGCGAATGGCCTCTTCATAGCGGCCCATATGCAGCAGGCCGGAGAGGGTGGTCATCCGGTTCAACTGCTCATGACGCATGATGCGCAGGTTATCGACATAGCGCTTCACCTGGCTGAGCTGGGCGCTAAGCGAGTCGATCTCGTTGCGATCGCGGAAAGTGATCACCCAGCCCTGGAGCGAATCTTCCAGCATGATCCGCACCCGGCTGGCAATTACGGTGAGGTCGTTAAAGCGGCAGATCTCATCGTGGGTATCTTTCGCCAGCATGGTCTGGGGAGTGAAGAACGGCACCGGATCGATCACCTGGCTTATCAACTGCCCCCGAAGTTCGCGAGCAGGCTGGCGTAATCCCAATAATTTACGCGCCGCCTGGTTGATCACCTCAATGCGCAGATCGTCGTCGATGGCGATCACCCCTTCGTAGATGGACTCCATCATCGCTTTCTGCTGTCGCACCAGCAGGCCGATCTCGCGTGGTTCCAGAGAGAAGATCTGCTTCTTAATACTGCGGGTGAAGAACCAGGAGAAGATAAACAGGGCGATCAACAGCAGCACGGCCGCAATCAGGATGTTGACCACTTTGTTAACGGTGATGGTATCCAGATAACTCGTGAGATAGCCCACCGAGACAATCCCAACCACCTGCCCGGCATCGTTGAAAATGGGCGCTTTGCTGCGCAGTGAAATGCCCAACCCGCCTTTACGGATGGTTGTCGTGCTTTTCCCCTGCAGTACGGCTTCATTGTCGCCGCCGACCAGCGTCGTGCCCACCCTGTCGGCAAAGACGGAATGAAAAAGATGTCGTCCCGTATTATCGCCAATGACAATAAAGCTGGCGTCGCTGTGCGCAGCCATTTTCTGCATAAAATCATGAATGGCGTTGATATCTTTTTGTTCAACTTCAGTGCGCAATGACGGAATAAGCGCAATCTCTTCCGCCTGTATTTTAGCGCGTGCGCTCATTTCCTGATAAAGCTGTTTTCCGACATCGGCATAATAATATCCGCCCAGAAGCGCAAAAAGCACTGAGAAAAAGGCAACCAGCGAAATAAACAGCTTAATCTGGAAAGAGACTCTCATAACTATCACGCAAAGTAGCGGCAAAGATCGTCAATATATCATCTTTTTTCATGCGAATGTCCGCTTTGCGGGGAACTTGTGATCCCTTGCACAGCAGGGGCTGTAAATGATTTATCCTGAAGGCTTACGTACTTCATGCCGCTAAGTTAAATGTTACTTGCTTGTTCAATTCAGAAAAGAAACCATAAAAACCACGATAATAAATAAGGCGTAAATCACATTAAATAAAAGAAACCATTAAAACCATAGCTGCCATTAAAACTTCGCTTTTAATATGCCATCCCTCACATAAAGTAAGCCTTTGTGACTCTAAGCTGAACGCACAAAATAACTAAGGGGCTTATTATGAGCACAACTGACGATTCATTCTCTGTTACCCACGACCCGATTGAAATTCAGCGACCTTCGCTCAAAGAGCGCTGGTGGCATATTATGGATACCTGGAAAATCGGGATTATCCCTCTGCCGTTGTTCGTTCTGGCGGGCGCGCTGATTGCGATTGACTGCCTGGGCGGAAAGCTGCCGAGCGACATCGTGGTGATGGTCGCCACGCTGGCCTTCTTTGGCTTTGCCTGCGGCGAGTTTGGCAAACGCCTGCCGATTGTCGGCAAGCTCGGCGCGGCGGCGATTTGCGCCACCTTTATCCCTTCCGCGCTGGTTTACTATGGCCTGCTGCCGGACGTGGTGGTTGAGTCCACCACGAAGTTCTACAAATCCACCAACATTCTCTACCTCTACATCTGCTGCATTATCGTCGGCAGCATCATGAGCATGAACCGCACGGTGCTGATTCAGGGCTTCCTGCGCATCTTCTTCCCGATGCTGTGCGGTGAAATCGTCGGCATGCTGGTGGGGATGGGCGTTGGCCTGGCACTGGGCCTGGAGCCGTTCCAGATCTTCTTCTTTATCATTCTGCCGATTATGGCGGGCGGCGTCGGGGAAGGGGCAATCCCGCTTTCAATCGGCTATGCCACCCTGCTGCACATGGATCAGGGCGTGGCGCTCGGCCGCGTGCTGCCGATGGTGATGCTCGGCGGTCTGACGGCAATCATCATCTCCGGCTGCCTGAACCAGCTCGGGAAACGCTACCCGCACCTGACCGGTGAAGGCCAGCTGATGCCGAACCGCGCGAATGCCGATACCACCGTCTCTCAGCCTGCGTTTTCCGGCAAAGCGGACGTGACCACCATCGCCTCCGGCGCGCTGCTGGCGGTGCTGCTCTATATGCTCGGCATGCTCGGCCACAAGCTGATTGGTCTGCCTGCTCCGGTCGGCATGCTGTTTATGGCGGTGCTGGTGAAGCTCTGCAACGGCGCCTCTCCGCGCCTGCTGGAAGGTTCCCAGGTGGTGTACAAATTCTTCCAGACCTCCGTGACCTACCCAATCCTCTTCGCCGTCGGCGTGGCTATCACCCCGTGGCATGAACTGGTGGCGGCGTTCACCGTCAGCAACCTGCTGGTGATTGTCAGCACCGTTTCCGCGCTGGTGGCGACCGGATTCTTCGTTGGCAAAAAGATTGGTATGCACCCGATTGATGTCGCCATCGTCTCCTGCTGTCAGAGCGGGCAGGGCGGCACCGGTGACGTGGCGATCCTGACCGCAGGCAACCGCATGAGCCTGATGCCATTCGCCCAGATTGCTACCCGTATCGGCGGCGCGATTAACGTCTCTGTCTCACTGCTGATTCTGGGCAACTTCCTCGTTTAAGTTTTCAGGAAAGAACAATGAAACTCGCAAGCTTTTTATACCAGGGAAAACGCAGCTACGGCATCGTACAGGCCGAAGGCGTGATTGATTTGGGCCGCCGCCTGGGCGACCGCTATGGCGACCTTAAAGCGCTGTTGCAGGGGAACGGGCTGGCGCAGGCCACCCGTTTTCTGAACGACGCGGTGGATATACCGCTGAATGCCATCACCTTCTTACCGGTGATTGTCCAGCCGGAAAAAATCCTCTGCGTGGGCATGAACTATGCCGACAAGCGCAAGGAGTTTGACCAGCACAACCCGGCCCCGACGCTGTTTGTCCGCTTCCCGGATTCACAGACCGGCCACAACGAGCCGGTGCTGAAGCCGCGCCACTCCAGCGAGTTCGACTACGAAGGCGAGCTGGCGGTGATCATCGGCAAAGACGGGGAGAACATCAGCCGCGACGACGCCCTGCGCCACGTGGCGGGCTACAGCTGTTACATGGACGGCTCCGCCCGCGACTGGCAGCACACCTGGTTCACCGCCGGGAAAAACTGGCGCCAGACCGGAGCGTTCGGCCCGTGGATGGCGACGGCGGATGAGATCCCGGACCCGCACAGCCTGGCGATCCGCACCTGGCTGAACGGCCGCATGGTGCAGGAGGACAACACCAGCAGCATGATCCACAAGGTGTCGGAGCTGATCGAGTACATCAGCACCTTCACCCGTCTCAGCCCGGGCGACGTGATCATCACCGGCTCGCCTGGCGGCGTGGGTAAAAAGCGCAACCCGCCGCTGTTTATGAAGGAGGGGGATCGCATTGAGGTGGAGATCGAGCATATCGGTCATCTGAGCAACGTGATCGTGGAAGCGCCAGCCGTCGGGCTCGCGGCATCGCACTGAGTAAGGCGGCAGCATGCAATCGCAACCCATTGATTTTCGGCACACCGTTGTGGCGAAACACCCGGAACGCTTAAGCCAGATCCGCTACCTGCTGGCAGACAGCGGCCTCGGCCTGGACAACGACATCACGCTGTTTGTCGAAGCCTGGTCCGGCGCGCAGCTGGTGGGTTGCGCCGGGCTGGCTGCCAACGTCATCAAATGCGTGGCGGTCAACGAGCAGCTTCGTGGGGAAAACCTCAGCGCGCGCCTGCTGGCAGAGGTGGAAAATGCGGCGCTGGAGCGCGGCCATTTTCACCTCTTCCTCTGCACGCGACCGTGCAATAAGGAGCGCTTTGGCCGCAGCGGTTTCTGGCCGATTGCCCAGAGCGGGAACAACGCGGTGTTAATGGAGAACACCCCGCAGGGGATCGCGCGCTACTGCCGTACCTTAAGCCGGATGCGAAAGGACGGGAAGAAAACAGGCGCGATAGTGATGAACGCCAATCCCTTCACCCTCGGCCACCGTCATCTGGTGGAGCAGGCGGCGGCGCAGTGCGATGCCCTGCATCTGTTTGTGGTGCGTGAAGACGCCTCGTTCTTCCCGTTCAGCGCGCGCCTTGAGATGGTGCGTGCGGGCGTGGCGCATCTGCCGAACGTGGTGGTGCATGAAGGCTCGCAGTACATCATCTCCCGCGCCACCTTCCCGGCCTACTTCCTGAAGGAGACCGGCAAAGTGCAGCAGGCGTGGAGCGAGATCGACGTGCTGATCTTCCGGGACTATATCGCCCCGGCGCTGGGCATCACGCACCGCTTCATCGGCTCGGAGCCGTTCTGCGACATCACCCGCCAGTACAACCAGACGCTGCACGACCTGCTGGCCTCGCACATCGACGTGGTGGAAATGCCGCGCATCAAGGCCACCGGCAACGCCATTTCGGCCTCGGAAGTGCGCCGTTTACTCAAGACACAGCAGTTTTCCCGGATCCGGGAGATTGTCCCGGACTCCACCTTCGCGCATCTCGAAACGCATTACCGTGCGAGTGCGGAAGTCGCATAACTATCAGGAATTTATCATGAATATTGTAAGGGAGGCGCTGGCCGGAACGCAGGAGTCCAGCGACCTGATGGTGAAAATCGCCCCGGCTCACGGCGAGCTGGAGATAGTCATCCACAGCGAAGTGATTAAGCAGTTTGGCGATCAAATTCGCCAGGTGGTCAACGACACATTGCGCGCCATGAACGTGCACCAGGGACTCATCATTATTGAAGACAAAGGGGCGCTGGACTGTGTGATCCGCGCCCGCCTGCAAAGCGCGCTTCTGCGCGCTGCCGATGAACAGGCCATCAACTGGGGGGCGCTGAAATGAGCAAACTCCGCCGCAGTATGCTGTTCCTGCCGGGCGCCAACGCCGCCATGCTCTCTACCGCCTTTATCTACCGCCCCGACTCCATCATGTTTGACCTTGAGGACGCCGTGGCCCTGCGTGAGAAGGATACCGCGCGCATGCTGGTGTTCCACGCCCTACAGCACCCGATGTATCAGGATATCGAAACCGTGGTGCGCATTAACCCGCTCAGCACGCCGTTTGGCCTGCTGGATCTGGAGGCCGCCGTGCGCGCGGGCGTGGACGTTATTCGCCTGCCGAAAACCGACACCCCGGACGATATCTACGAGCTGGAAAGCCACCTCGAGCGCATTGAGCAGGAGTGCGGCCGCGAGGTCGGCTCCACCCGCGTGATGGCGGCGATTGAATCGGCCATTGGCGTTATCAACGCCGTGGCGATTGCCCGCAGCTCTCCGCGTCTGATCGGCATCGCGCTGGCCGCCTTTGACTACGTGATGGACATGCAAACCGAGCGCGGCGACGGCACCGAGCTGTTCTACGCCCGCTGCGCCGTGCTGCACGCCGCCCGCGCGGCGGGCATCGACGCCTTCGACGTGGTGTGGTCAGACGTTAACGACGAGGCCGGGTTCCTGCGCGAGGTCGATCTGATCCGCAAGATGGGCTTTAACGGCAAATCGCTGATTAACCCGCGCCAGATTGACCTGCTGCACAACGCCTACGCCCCGACTCAGGAAGAGGTGGATCACGCCAAAAGGGTGATTGAGGCGGCAGAAGAGGGCGAGCGTAACGGCCTGGGCGTGGTGTCGCTCAACGGCAAAATGGTGGATGCACCGATTATTAACCACGCGCAGGTGGTGCTGGAGCGCGCGGCGGCCTCCGGCGTGCGTCGGTAAGGATGAGATGATGAATCAGACAGAACTTCTTCACGTGAATTTTCCCCATCTGCGGGACTTAAAACCGTTTGATACTGCCCACAGCGCGACGCCGTGGCTGGCGGACTGCGACGCGAAACACAGCCGCAAGCTCTGTGCCTCTGTTGAAGAAGCGGTTAAGCGCTGCGGCCTGCAGGACGGGATGACCATCTCCTTTCACCATGCGTTTCGCGAAGGCGACCGGGTGATCAACACCGTCGTGGCGCTGCTGGCGCGGATGGGCTTCAAAAACCTGACGCTGGCCTCCAGCTCGCTGATGACCTGCAACGACGCGCTGATCGAGCATATCGAAAGCGGCGTCATCACCCGGATTTACACCTCCGGCATGCGCGGCAGGCTGGCGGATGCCATCTCCCACGGGCTGATGGACGAGCCGGTGCAAATTCACTCCCACGGCGGGCGCGTGAAGCTGCTTCAGGACGGCGAGCTGAACATCGACGTGGCGTTTCTCGGCGTGCCGTGCAGCGATGAGTTTGGCAATGCCAACGGCACGCACGGTAAATCGTGCTGCGGCTCGCTCGGCTACGCGATGGTGGACGCGCACTTTGCCCGCAAGGTGGTGCTGTTGACGGAAGAACTGGTGCCGTTCCCCAATATGCCCGCCAGCGTTGTGCAGGATCAGGTGGATTACATTGTGCAGGTGGAGAGCGTGGGCGACCCGGCGAAAATCAGCGTCGGCGCGGCGCGCGTCACCAGCAACCCGCGCGAGCTGATGATCGCCCGCTACGCAGCGGACGTGATTGAACACTCCGGCTACTTTAAACCGGGCTTCTCGATGCAGACCGGCTCCGGCGCGGCGGCGACCGCCTGTACGCGCTTTATGGAAGAGAAGATGGAGCGCAGCGGCGTGAGGGCGCGCTTTGCGCTCGGCGGCATCACCGGCAGCCTGGTGGATTTGCACGAGAAGGGGCTCATCGAAAAGCTGCTCGACACCCAGTGCTTTGACGGCCAGGCGGCGGCTTCGCTGGCGCGCAACCCGAACCACGTGGAGATCTCTACCAACGTTTACGCCAACCCTGGCAGTAAAGCGGCAAGCTGCGACCAGCTCGATGTGGTGATCCTCAGCGCGCTGGAAATCGACGTTGATTTCAACGTCAACGTCATCACCGGCTCCGACGGCGTGATGCGCGGTGCGTCCGGCGGACACTGCGACGTGGCCGCCGCGGCAAACCTGACCATTGTCGTCGCGCCGCTGCTGCGCAGCCGCATTCCGACGGTCGTGAAGCGCGTCACCACGCGACTTACGCCGGGTGAGAGTATCGACGTGCTGGTCACCGACCACGGCATTGCGGTCAACCCGGCGCGCCCGGAGATCCGCGAGCGACTCATGGAAGCAGGGCTGAAGGTTGTAGATATCAACGCGCTCTATGAGCGAGCGATTTCCCTGACAGGCGTACCGAAACCGATTGAGTTCACCGACAAAATCGTCGGGGTGATCCGCTACCGCGACGGCAGCGTGATCGACACCGTTCGACAGGTAAAGGAGTGAATATGACTATTGCGACACCCGTGCGGGCGGGTGTCAGCCTGGAGGAACTGCTGGCGGCGAAAGATCGCCGCGCAGCGCGCCAGGCTGACATGCTTGAGCACTATCAACAACCGGTAATCTCCCTCACGCTGGTCACGCCGGGGGAAATTAAGGACAGCCTGCGCTATCGCAACACCATGGGCGTGGCGCTGCAGATGTGCGACCAGCTGCTGTGGGAGAACCGCTGGCAGGTGCTGGACCGTCAGGTGCTGTGGCTCCCGACCGGGCCTGAGGCCATCTGGTGCGTGGCCCATCCCGCGGCGGAAATCAAAGCCCACTGTGCGGATCTGGAGCAGACGCATCCGCTCGGCAGGCTGTGGGATCTGGACGTGATCTGCCCTCAGCACGGCCACGTCGGGCGTCAGTCGCTGGGGGCGAATCTCAGACGCTGCCTGATTTGCGATGAACCAGCCCACGCCTGTTCCCGTTCGCGCAATCATCCCGTTGAGCAAGTGGTTTCCCGCGTGGAGAAGATGATTGATGACTGGTTTGCTCGCGACTAAGCCGTGTGCAGCTGACGTGCCTGCGCTTGCCGAAGCGGCGCTGTGGCAGGAGCTGGAGCTGACGCCCAAGCCGGGGCTGGTGGACAAGCTCAACAACGGTTCCCATCGCGATATGGACCACGCGCTGTTCGTCCGCAGCATTGCGGCGATTACGCCGTGGTTTTCGCGCTTTGCTGAACTCGGTAACGTGCATGCCGATAAACCCGCTGACGCACAGTTACGGATCCTCCGCCCGATGGGGATGGCCTGTGAGCAGGCGATGTACGCCGCGACGAACGGCGTGAACACGCACAAGGGCGGGATTTTTGCCCTGGGTTTACTGTGCTTCGCCGCCGGGCGTGTGAAAAGTATCTCCGCAGGCAGCCTCTGTTGTGAAGTGAGTAACATCTGCCGCGGGCTGGTGTCGCGGGAGCTGGCCGCACGCAGCGGACAGGCGACGGCGGGCGAGCGGCAGTTTCAGCAGTACGGCCTAACCGGCGCGCGCGGCGAGGCGGAGAGTGGCTTCGCGACGGTGCGTAAGGCTTTGGATGCATGGAGCGGACAGTCGCTGCACGGGCTGCTGTTGCGCCTGATGGCGAACAATCAGGACAGCAATCTGGTGTCGCGCGGCGGCATTGAAGGGCTGCGCTACGTTCAGGGCTACGCGCGGGAATTACTGGCTAACGGCTGGGATCGCGAGGCGTTGCTAAAGATGGATAACGCATTGATTGAACGCAACCTGAGCCCCGGAGGCAGCGCGGATTTGCTGTCGGTAGGGTGGGTGCTTTCTGCAATAAAATAGCCCGGTAAGCGCAGCGCCACCGGGCACAATAATCAATGCGCGACTGGCTGTGCACCATTCGGCACGCGAACATGCTTGTACTTGAACAGCGCGATAAACGCGAAGAACAGCACCAGCGAGTACGCCGCGAAGATCAGCCACACCGGCTGCCAGTCTGTAATGCCGTTGGTGGTGTACATCTCAACCACTTTCCCGCTCACCACGCCGCCCAGAATACAGCCGAAGCCGTTGGTCATCATCAGGAACATACCCTGCGCGCTGGCGCGGATTTCAGGCTTCACTTCTTTTTCTACAAACACCGAACCGGAGATGTTGAAGAAGTCGAAGGCGCAGCCGTAAACGATCATCGACAGCACCAGCAGCACGGTGCCGAACGCGCTCGGGTCGCCGTAGGCGAACAGGCCGAAGCGCAGCATCCACGCGGCGATACTGATCAGCATAACGTTCTTGATGCCGTAGCGGCTCAGGAAGAACGGGATGGTCAGGATGAACAGCGTCTCAGAGATCTGAGAGATGGACATCATCACCGACGCGTGCTCAACGATAAAGCTACCGGAGAACAGCGGGTTGTTATCGAAGCTGTGCAGGAAGGTGTTGCCGAACATGTTGGTGATCTGCAGCTCCGCGCCCAGCAGCATGGAGAAGATAAAGAAGATCGCCATGCGTTTGTTTTTGAACAGCGCGAAGGCGTCCAGGCCGAGCATGGTGCTCCAGCTCTGGTTTTTCTGCTGGTTAGACACTGGAATGGTTGGCAGCGTCAGGGTGAACAGCGCCAGCAGCACGGAGAGCGCTGCGCCGATGTAGAGCTGCATATGGCTCAGTTCGAAGCCCGCGAAGCTCACGCCCCACATCGCCATAATAAAGCCGATGGTGCCCCAGATACGGATAGGCGGGAAGTCGGTGACGATATCCAGGCCGGCAGATTTCAGACGGTAGTAGGAGATGGTGTTGATCAGGCCAAGCGTTGGCATATAGGCCAGCGAGTTAAGCAGGATCACCATGAACATCGCCCCCGGCGTGGTCACTTCGGCCGCCATAAACAGCGTCCCCGCACCCACCAGATGGCAAAGCATGTACAGCCATTTCGCACTTAACCATTTATCCGCCACGATACCGAGCAGCGTTGGCATGAAGACAGCCGCAATACCCAGCGAGCTGTAAACGGCACCGATCGACGCACCATCGAACTTGAGCGTCACAAACATATAGGAGCCGAGTGTAGTCAGCCAGCTACCCCACAGGCAGAACTGCAGAAACGACAATATTTTAAGCTGCAGCTTAAGGTTCATGTTACTTTCCTCACAAGTGAGCGGGAGATATGTTGTTTTCGAAACATTCAGGGTTGTTATTTGATGCAATTCTATCAGTTGGCAACGATATGTTTTGTTACCTCCCGCAAAAAAATGCAATCCACATTAATTTGCAGTCTGGATTGTGATGCAAATAACATTTTCGTATGGATGGGGTGAGATGGGTGCGGTCTGATGTCCCCTCCCCCTAACCCTCTCCCCTTTGGGGAGAGGGTTAGGGGGAGGGGTGTTGGTTTTAGCGGCGACGATAGTTCTTCTGCGCCGTATTTACCTTATACAGATAGCGGCGGGATTCCGCAGAAGGGTGACGGGTAGTGAGGGTTGAGTAGACATCCCCCGGCGCCATACTGTTGATGATGTTCGCGGCCTGCACTTTGTCACTCGAGAACACGCGCAGCACGCTGCCCGCACCACCGTTATAGGCGGTGATTACCGCGTAGCGGCGTGAAGTCGGGTTATCAATTCCGCCAAGATAGACATTGTTCAGCATCGCCAGGTAGGCCGTACCGGTATCAATGTTACTCTGCGGGTCGAACAGGTAGCTGCGGCTCGGCGTGCCGGATTTCCCCTGCGCGCGGAACACGTCTTTACCCGCGCTGTGCTGCACAACCTGCATCAGCCCCAGGGCGTCGGAACGGCTGACCGCGTACGGGTTAAATGACGATTCAGTCTGCATTATCGCCAGGATCAGCGACTCATCCACGCCGTACTTACGTGAGGCCTGGCGTACCATGCCCAGATATTTATGCGCACGCTTGTCGAGGTGGTTCGGCACGAGGTTAATGGTAACGCTGTAGATAATCTTCAGGCCGTTAGAACGGCTTTTCAGGCGCGTCTGCAGCAGGTAGTCGGCAAATTTCGTGGCGCGGCCTTCCCAGCGGATCGGCTGTCCGGTTTGATCGACAACCTGACCATACAGGAACGGTTCTTTCGAGATAGTAATGTCGTCGGCATCGGAGTAGAGATCGATAGATCCCGGATCGTCACCCATCAGCAGGGTTTTGATAATCGCCTGACGCAGCCGTGCCGCAGGGTCGGTGCCTGCGATGGTCTCAATGGTGATCGTACCCTCATCAAAGTTGATGTGGCTACGGGTCAGATAGGCGTCGGTATACTTAACGTAGTCCTTCGGTCCGGCAATAAGAACTTCGTTAAATCCCCATATGTTCTCGATGTTGTGGGCAAACTGCCCCATCAAAATGTCAAAACCGTTGGTGTCCTTGACCCAGGCTTCGTTGTATTCATCGCCTTTTTTGGAAGAACAAGACACAAGCAACGGCGCAACAAGGGCTAGCGCTAAAAGTTTTTTCATCATTCCGGGAGTGCGTGTTGTGTTTGCTTTAACGGCGGGGTTTCCCCCGCACGCTGTTATTTTTCCGGTGGCGTATAGCCTTCGATGTGCACGTCTTTACCTTCGAACAGGAAGCTCACCATCTCCTGCTCCAGCAGCTTGCGGTGTTCCGGGTTCATCATGCTGAGTTTTTTCTCGTTGATCAGCATGGTCTGCTTTTTCTGCCACTGTCCCCAGGCTTCTTTGGAGATCTCGTTATAGATGCGCTTACCCAGGTCGCCCGGGTAGAGCTGGAAATCCTGGCCTTCAGCGTCGCGCTGCAGGAAAGTACAAAAAATGGTTCTGGCCATACTCATTCCTCTTTGTGTTGCCGATGCTAAACCATTGCACCGACACGTAATTGCTGTAACAGGCGCTCCACGGGAGCCGCCAGCCCGACTGATGGCGGTTGCGCTAAGTTATACCAGAGAGCGGTGCCTTCATCCATGCACGAGGTGAATGAGGACACGGGAAGCCACATCGGTACAATATCCAGATGGAAGTGGCTGAAAGTGTGGCGGAACGCGTTGAGTTGCGTCAGGGTATCGGCCGCAATGCCGCGCTGTTCAAGCCATTCCCGAAGCGACGCTTCGTCTTCAAACTGTGGGAAGCAGTATAGACCACCCCACAGGCCGCTCGGCGGACGCTGGGCGAGAAACACCTCGTCGCCGTGCTGCATCAGCAGCATATAGCCGGTACGCTCCGGCAGCGTCTGCCTGGGTTTTTTACCTGGATACTGCGCCCACGAATGGTTGGCATACGCCACGCAGAGGTTGTTCACCGGGCAGAGTTCGCATTTCGGTTTGGAGCGCGTGCAGACCATCGCGCCGAGATCCATCATTGCCTGGTTAAAACGCTCGACGCCTTTCGCCGGAGTGACCGCGTCGCTGATCTCCCACAGGCGTTTTTCTACGTCCTTCTTCCCCGGCCAGCCGTCAACGGCATAGCAGCGCGCGAGCACGCGCTTGACGTTGCCGTCGAGGATCGGGAAATGTTTGCCTAAGGACAGGGAGAGAATGGCGCCTGCGGTTGAACGTCCGACGCCGGGTAAATCGGCCACTTCGTCAAAGGTTTCCGGGAATTTACCGTTATGACGCGTCGCGACCTGCTGTGCGGCCTTGTGCAGGTTACGCGCACGGGCGTAGTAGCCGAGCCCGGTCCACAGGTGTAGCACCTCATCTAACGGCGCGTTGGCCAGATCGGTCACCGTCGGGAAGCGCGCCATAAAACGCTCAAAGTAAGGGATCACCGTGGCGACCTGCGTTTGTTGCAACATCACCTCGGAGAGCCATACTTTGTACGGCGTTTTTTCAATTTGCCAGGGCAGGGTTTTACGCCCGTATTTGTCGTACCAGTCCAGCACCTGGGCTGAAAATTGAGAGGCTTGCATGGTCATCGATTCGCTTAATCAGGGACGCAGATTGCAGCACAGCGTCAATCTGCTGTAAACCGGATCTTTCCCATGCTTGCATAGAAGCCTTAACTTTGGATAATGCCCGTTTCCCGAACATTCTCACAAGCAGACAACTCTTTTATGAAAAACGACGTCATTTCACCGGAATTTGATGAAAACGGTCGCCCGCTGCGCCGTATTCGCAGCTTTGTCCGCCGTCAGGGCCGCCTGACAAAAGGGCAGCAACACGCGCTGGATAACTACTGGCCGGTGATGGGCGTTGAGTTCAGCGAGCAGCCGCTCGACTTTACCGACCTGTTTGGCCGCGACGCCCCCGTCACGCTGGAGATCGGTTTTGGTATGGGCACCTCGCTGGTGACCATGGCGAAGGCACGTCCGGAGCAGAATTTCCTCGGCATTGAAGTGCACTCGCCGGGTGTGGGCGCTTGTCTCGCAACGGCTCATGAAGAGGGCGTTGAGAACCTGCGCGTGATGTGTCACGACGCGGTGGAAGTACTGCACAAAATGATTCCTGACAATTCTTTGAACATGGTTCAGCTCTTTTTCCCTGACCCGTGGCACAAAGCACGTCATAATAAACGCCGTATCGTTCAGGCGCCGTTTGCCGAGCTGGTGAAAAGTAAGCTTAAACTGGGCGGCGTCTTCCATATGGCGACCGACTGGGAACCGTATGCGGAACATATGCTGGAAGTGATGTCGTCGCTGGATGGGTATAAAAACCAGTCTGCGAGTAACGACTATGTACCGCGTCCGGAATCGCGTCCGGTAACGAAATTTGAACAGCGTGGCCATCGTCTTGGTCACGGTGTATGGGACTTAATGTTCGAGAGGGTGAAATAATGGCAAAGAATCGTAGCCGTCGTCTGCGTAAAAAGATGCACATCGAAGAATTCCAGGAAGTGGGCTTCTCCGTCGCGTGGCGTTTCCCGGAAGGCACCAGCGTAGAACAGATCGATCAGGACGTGGATGCGTTCATCAACGAGGTGATCGAGCCAAACAAGCTGGCCTTCGACGGTAGCGGCTACCTGGCATGGGAAGGTCTGATCTGCACCCAGGAAGTCGGTAAGTGCACCGAAGAACATCAGGCGCTGGTTCGCAAATGGCTTGAAGAGCACAAGCTGGAAGATGTCCGCGTCAGCGAACTTTTCGACGTTTGGTGGGACTAATAAAGCAGTAAGCGGGCCAGCATTAGCTGGCCCATTTTGTCTGAGGGAGTGTTAAAGATGCGCAAAACGTTGCTGGCTGTTGCTTTGATGGCAACCGGATTCACCGCCCATGCGGATTATCAATGTAGCGTCACCCCGCGTGATGACGTGGTGTTAAGCCCGCAAACCGTGCAGGTCAAAGGCGAGAACGGCAATCTGGTGATTACGCCGGAAGGGAACGTCACCTTTAACGGTAAACCACAGAACCTGACTGCCGCCCAGCGCGAGCAGGCGAAAGATTACCAGGCTGATTTGCGAACCGCGCTGCCGTGGATTAACGAAGGCGCGCTGACGCGCGTTGAGAAAAGCCGCGTCGCGCTGGATAAGATCATCACCAAAGAGGTGGGGGAGAGCAGCAATATGCGCACCCGCCTGACGAAGCTCGATAAGCAGCTTAAAGAGCAGATGAACCGCATTATCGAGACGCGCTCTGACGGCCTGACGTTCCACTACAAGGCGATCGATCAGGTTCGTGCTGACGGACAGCAGCTGGTGAATCAGGCGATGGGCGGTATCCTGCAGGACAGCATCAACGAGATGGGCGCCAAAGCCGTGCTGAAAGGCGGTGGTAACCCGCTGCAGGGCGTGCTGGGCAGTCTGGGCGGCTTGCAGACTTCCATTCAGAACGAGTGGAAGAACCAGGAAGATGATTTCCAGCAGTTCGGCAAAGACGTGTGTAAACGCGTGGTGTCGCTGGAGGATAGCCGGAAGGAGCTGGTGGGGACGCTGAAGTAATGCACTTCGCCCCTCACCCTAACCCTCTCCCTAAAGGGGCGAGGGGATGGTTTGCGCCCTCACATTAACCCTTTTCCTAAAGGGGCGAGGGGATGGTTTGCCCCCTCTCCCTTTCAGGGAGAGGGCCGGGGTGAGGGTTGCAGCGCTTGCAGCGTTTCAAGGATCCTTTCTAACACCGCCTCTTCGTTATTCCAGAGTTCGTTGTTCCAGAATCGAATAACGTGCCAGCCCTTATGGTTTAACCATAATGTCCTTTGTCGATCGTATTCCTGATTTTCATCATGTTGTCCGCCATCCAGCTCAACGGCCAGGCGAGCCGCGCAACAGGCGAAATCCAGAATGTAGTGACCTACCGGGTGCTGTCGGCGAAATTTATAATTTTCGAAACGGCGGCTGCGCAGTAAATACCAAAGCCGCCTTTCTTCCTGTGTCAGCTCGCGTCTGAGCTGCTTTGCGTATGAACGAATTGTTTCCATCCCCACACTCTGCCAGCCTTTCCCTCAGCCGGCAGAACGGGATGCAAAATCCTGAATCAGCCTTCAGGATCTTCAGCGAGGAACAGCTCAAGAAGGGAGTTTAAGAACAGTTTGCCGTGCTCGGTGATCTGCCAGTATTCCTCACATTCCGTGAGATACCCCTTTGCCAGCGCTTCGTCAATCTGCGGACGAATCACCGATTCCGCCAGGCCGGTGTACAGCGCAAACTCCGCGCGCGGGGCGGCTTCCAGCAGACGGAAGCGGTTCATAAAGAACTCAAACGGCTTATCCGCCACCTCAACGTCGTGCTGACGCTCAAGGTAGCGGCCTTCCATATACCCGCGCGGGTGGCGGGTTTTAGCCGTGCGCAGAATGCGCCCGTCCGGGAAGGTCACTTTGCCGTGCGCGCCGCAGCCGATGCCCAGATAGTCACCAAAGCGCCAGTAGTTCAGGTTGTGCTGGCACTGGTAGCCCGGCTTCGCATAGGCCGAAGTTTCATACTGCTGGTAGCCCGCAGCGGTTAACAACTGGTGGCCCTGCTCGAAGATATCCCACAGCGCATCGTCGTCCGGCAGCACCGGAGGGCGGGAGCCGAACAGGGTGTTGGGCTCTATGGTGAGCTGGTACCACGACAGATGCGGCGGGTTCAGTTCAATCGCCTGACGCAAATCGTCCAGCGCTTCTTCAAGCGACTGATCCGGCAGGCCGTGCATTAAATCGAGGTTAAAGCTGCGTAGCCCAAGTCCCGTTGCCAGGTTCGCCGCGCGCTTTGCCTCTTCCGGGCCGTGAATGCGCCCCAGACGCTTCAGCTTCGGCTCGCTAAAGCTCTGCACGCCGATGGAGATACGGTTCACGCCCGCGCGCTGATACTCGACAAAACGGTCGGCCTCAACGGTGCCGGGGTTGGCTTCCATCGTAATTTCAGCATCCGCCGCCAGGTTCAGGCGCGCACGCACGCCGTCCAGCAGCGTTTGCATCGCCGGGCCTGACAGCAGGCTCGGCGTACCGCCACCAATGAAAATGGTCTTAACTTCACGTCCCTGTGCGTAAGGTGCATCGACGTCCAGGTCGGCCAGCAGATGCGCAACGTAGTCATCGTGCGGCACTTCGCCCTTCAGCGCGTGCGAATTGAAATCGCAGTACGGGCATTTCTGCACGCACCACGGGATGTGAATATACAGACTCAGAGGCGGCAAATTAGCCATTACGCAGTGCTTCCAGTAACAGTTTCAGCGCGCGTCCACGGTGGGAAATCGCGCTTTTCTCTTCGCGGGTCAGTTCCGCAGCGGTTTTGCCCTCGGTCGGGACAAAGAAAATCGGATCGTAGCCAAAGCCGCCGTTGCCCGCCGCTTCACGGGTAATTACGCCCGGCCAGCTGCCGTGGCAGACGATCGGCGTCGGGTCTTCCGCGTGACGCATATAAACCAGCACGCAGTGGAACTGCGCGGTGCGCTGTTCGTCCGGCACGTCTTTCAGGGCCACAAGCAGCTTTTCCAGATTCTGCTGGTCAGTTGCATCAACGCCGGAATAGCGCGCAGAGTAGATGCCCGGCGCGCCGCCGAGAAAATCGACCGCCAGACCAGAGTCATCGGCAATCGCGGGCAGGCCGGTAATCTGAGCGGCGTGTCGCGCTTTCAGAATGGCGTTTTCGATAAACGTCAGACCCGTCTCTTCGGCGGACTCCACATCAAGATCGGTCTGAGCCACCACGTCCAGCCCAAAATCATTTAATAGCGAGGCCAGCTCGCGTACTTTACCGGCGTTGCCGGTCGCGAGAACAACTTTCTGCATGGTTTAGTCCTGTTCTTTCAGAGCCGCGACTTCCGTCGGGATAGATTGCGGATTAAGGATTTTTACCTGTTTATGTCGCCCAAGTTCACCTTTCTCAATGATGACCTGGCTTTTGGCGACGCGAAACTGTTTAGCCAGATATTTGGTCAGATGCGCGTTCGCCTGGCCGTCAACCGGCGGGGCGGTGATGGCGACTTTTAGCTCGTCGCCATGCCGCCCAACAATACTGTCGCGGCTGGCTTTCGGCTGAATATACAGCCGCAAAACCAGCCCGTCGGCGCAGGTACTTACTGCACTCATAGCGCCATCCACAGCCCCGGCAGCAGCATATCGCCCGTAGACTGCAGCAGCTCAGCGATCCCCATGTTGACCACATAAAGCAGCAGCACCAGGATCATCGGGGAGAAGTCGATACCGCCCATAGACGGAAGCAGGTTACGGATCGGACGCAGTAGCGGCTCGGCCAGCTGAATCAAGGCGTACTCCACCGGGCTACGCCCCTGGCTCACCCAGCTCATGATCGCCATCACCAGCAGCACCCAGAAAATCAGCAGGCCGACGGTTTTGATCAGAATCAGGACCGCGGCAATCCAGATAATCGGCTGGAAGGTGATAACCATAAACAGCATGATGGCTTTGATCACGCTCAGAATAAACGCCACCAGCAGTGACGCGCTGTCGATGGGGCCCATGGCCGGGATAATACGGCGCAGCGGCCCTACAACAGGCTGCGTGATTTTCACCACAAACTGGGAGAACGGATTGTAAAAGTCACAGCGGGCCCACTGCATCCAGACGCGCAGCAAAAGCGCCATCGTATACAGCTCAAGCACAGTTGAGAGCAGGAAAGTCAACGTCTTCATGGCGTTCCTCAGGTTTCCTTATTATTTTGAGTAGTCGCGCGCACCGAAAATGGCGGTACCGATGCGCACCATAGTGCTGCCTGCCGCGATGGCGGCTTCCATATCATCCGACATGCCCAGTGAAAGCGTGTCTACCGTTTCATAGCGCGCTTTAAGCGCCTCAAATGCTACAGCCATTTGCTGTGCCACGGCAAACTGCCTTTCATAACTTGACTCAGGCGCTGGAATGGCCATCAGCCCGCGCAGGGTTAAGCGCGGCAGTTCGGCCACCTCTGCGGCCAGCACATCCAGCTCGCTCAGCGCAATGCCGGACTTGCTGTTTTCATCGCTGATGTTGACCTGAATAAGCACGTTAAGCGCTGGCATTTCAGCCGGACGCTGGTCATTCAGACGGGAAGCAATACGCAGACGGTCGATGGTATGGCACCAGTCGAAGTGCTCTGCCACCAGACGGCTTTTGTTCGACTGCAGCGGGCCAATAAAGTGCCACTGCAGATCTGAAGTCCTCTGCTCCTGAAAGTAGCGAATTTTATCCACGCCTTCCTGCACGTAGTTTTCACCAAACGCCCGCTGGCCTGCAGCAATGGCTTCTGCGATGGCGCTCGCAGGCTTCGTTTTGCTGACTGCAAGTAACGTAATTTCTTCTGAAGCACGGCCGCAACGCGTTGCAGCGGCTGAGATTTTGTCCCGGACCTGTGCCAGGTTATGCGCAATGTCGTTCATTTTCCGAGGAGTAGTCTATGGATGTGGAAGAAATTGTGGCCCTTAGTGTAAAGCATAACGTCTCCGATCTACACCTGTGCAGTGATTCACCACCCCGCTGGCGTAGACTAGGCCGGCTTGAGCCTGCTCCCTTTCCGCCGCCTGACGTCGGGGCGTTGCTAAAAGCGTGGCTGAACGACGAACAGCAGGGCGCATGGTGGGCAAACGGGCAGGTCGATTTTGCCGTGACGGTCGCAGGAAACCAGCGTCTGCGTGGCAGTGCATTTAAGCAGATGAAGGGCGTCTCCGTTACCCTGCGGCTGTTGCCGCGTACCTGCCCGCAGCTCACTTCGCTGGGCGCGCCGCGGGCAATCCCGGAACTGTTATCCAATGACGCCGGGCTGATTCTGGTGACAGGGGCAACCGGCAGCGGTAAATCCACTACGCTGGCGGCGATGGTCGATTTTCTTAACCGCCATGCTGACGGCCATATCCTCACGCTTGAAGATCCGGTGGAGTTTATCTACCAGAGCGAGCGTTGCCTGATCCAGCAGCGGGAGATAGGCCAGCACAGCCCGTCATTTGCCGAAGCGCTGCGCGGTGCATTACGTGAGGACCCGGACGTTATTTTGCTGGGAGAGCTGCGCGACAGCGAAACGATCCGCCTGGCGCTGACGGCGGCGGAGACCGGGCATCTGGTGCTGGCGACGCTGCACACGCGCGGGGCATCACAGGCGATTGAGCGGCTGGTCGACACGTTCCCGGCGCAGGAGAAAGATCCGGTGCGTAACCAGCTGGCCGGCAGCCTGCGGGCAGTGCTGGCGCAAAAGCTGCTTCCCGATCTTCAGGGCGGGCGCGTCGCGCTGTATGAACTGCTGGTAAACACCGCTGCGGCGGCGAATCTGATTCGTGAAGGGAAGACGTGGCAACTGCCCGGCATTATCCAAACCGGTCAGCAGGCGGGAATGCAGAACTTTGACCAGAGCCTGGCGGAGAGACGGGCGCAGGGGCGGCTGTAGGCCCCTGAGTTTAAAAGCCCTGTTCGAAATAGCTTTCGAGGATGATGACGGCTGAAGCGGAGTCCACGCTGCCCTTGTTGAGCGCCCGGAACCCGCCGTGCTCGAACAGGCCCGCACGCGCTTCGACGGTGCTGAGACGCTCGTCGTGAAGCTTCACGGAGACGCCAAAGCGCCCATGGATTTTATTGGCGAACTTACGCGCCCGGGCGGTAAGCGGCTGTTCTGTGCCGTCCATATTCAGCGGCAGCCCAACGATAACGTCATCCGGCTGCCACTCTTTGAGCAAGCGCTCAATAAGGTTCCAGTCTGGCGTGCCGTCGTTGGCCTTCAGGGCCGTGAGCGGACGCGCGGTACCGGTGATGCGCTGGCCCACGGCGACGCCGATGCTTTTGGTGCCAAAATCGAAGGCCAGCAGTGTTCCGCTCATCAGGCGTGCCCCGCTACGCCAGGCATTGTCAGGATATCGATGCCAATCAGTTTTGCCGCGTCACGCCAGCGATCGGCAATAGGGGTTTTAAACAGAATATTCATGTCCGCAGGTGCGGTAAGCCAGGCATTATCGAGGATCTCTTGCTCAAGCTGGCCTTTCTCCCACGACGAATAGCCCAGCGCCACCAGCACTTCCGAAGGCTGCTCAGCGGTACCCAGCGTTTCGAGCACGTCGCGCGAGGTGGTGATCACGGTGTTGTCGGAGATGCGAATACTGGAAGAGAATACCGGCGGGGTATGCAGGATAAAGCCGCGATCTTCGGCAAGAGGTCCACCCAGCATCACCGGTTTATCAAGCCGGATTTCCGGCAGGCGCGCTTCAGCCGGGATTTTCAGCTTGTCCAGAATCCCTTCAACCTGCAGGTTTTCCAGCGGTTTGTTGATGATAATACCCATCGCGCCGTCTTCATTGTATTCACAAATATAAACCACGGCGCGGCGAAAAATCGGATCCTGGAGAGCAGGCATGGCAATAAGAAAGTGATGCTGTAAATTCATTGTCAGAGGTACTGTTTCCTGGTTTAAAAAGCGACAGCGCCCAGTATGGGGATAAACACAGGCGCTGTCACAGGTTATTTCTGTAAACGTTTTTCGATAGCGTCCATCAGCATTCCGGTGATCGAGATCGGGAACTCCGCTTCAATTTCACGAATGCAGGTTGGGCTGGTAACGTTCACTTCGGTCAGGCGATCGCCGATGATATCCAGGCCAACGAAGATCAGGCCTTTGGCTTTCAGCGTTGGGCCGACGCGGCGGGCAATTTCCCAGTCGCTTTCGGTTAGTGGACGCGGTTCGCCACGACCACCGGCCGCCAGGTTACCGCGCGTTTCGCCACCCTGCGGAATACGCGCGAGGCAGTAAGGTACCGGCTCGCCATCCACGACCAGCACGCGCTTATCACCGTCTTTAATCGCCGGAATATAGTTCTGCGCCATACAGTAACGGGTGCCCAGCTCGGTCAACGTTTCGGCGATCACGCCAATATTCGGGTCGCCCTCTTTCACGCGGAAAATTGACGCGCCGCCCATGCCGTCCAGCGGCTTCATGATGATGTCGCCGTGCTTCTGCCAGAACGCTTTCAGCTGCGCTTTGCTGCGGGTCACCAGCGTTTCCGGCGTCAGGTCTGAGAACCAGGCGGTGTAGAGCTTCTCGTTACAGTCGCGCAGGCTCTGCGGCTTGTTGACGATCAGCGTCCCTTTCTCTTCTGCACGCTCAAGGATATAGGTGCTATAGATGTATTCGGTGTCGAACGGCGGGTCTTTACGCATCAGGATAACGTTGAGGTCGGCCAGGGCAATGTCCTGCTCGGTGCCGAATTCGTACCATTTGTCGTAGTTCTGCTCGACGTTAACGATGCGGGTGCGTGCGCGGGCTTCACCGTTGATCAGGTAAAGATCGTTCATCTCCATATAGTGGAGTTCATAGCCGCGACGCTGCGCTTCCAGCAGCATGGCGAAGCTGGAATCTTTCTTGATGTTAATGTTTGCGATGGGATCCATCACGATGCCGAGCTTTATCATGTTCTTCTCCGTTTATACTTCAACCCAGATCGCCAAACCGTACCTGTAGCGCGGTAATGGCCGTGAGTGCCGTTGTCTCAGTGCGCAGAACGCGAGGTCCCAACAGAATATCAGTAAACTGGTAACGCGCCGTCATGGCAATTTCGTCAGCTGACAGACCGCCTTCCGGCCCAATCAGCAGGCGTACGCGCTCAACGGGCAGCGGCAGCGTATTGATGCTGGCGCTGGCGCGCGGATGAAGATTGAGCTTCAACCCGCTCTCCTCTTCTGCACACCAGTCCTCCAGATCCATCGCCGGACGGATCTCCGGAATACGGTTGCGGCCACTCTGTTCGCAGGCCGCAATGGCGATTTTCTGCCACTGCTGGATCTTTTTGTTCAGACGTTCCGCATCCAGTTTAACGCCACAGCGCTCGGAAAAAAGTGGCGTAATGAGGCTTACACCCAGCTCAATGGATTTCTGAATGGTGAACTCCATCTTTTCCCCGCGTGACATCACCTGTCCCAGATGAATGTGCAGCGGCGATTCACGGTCGTCCACTTCACCGCGCAATACATTTACATGCACGCTTTTTTTATCCGCCCGCGTGATTTCCGCGTCGAAAACCTGATTAGAGCCGTCGAACAGCTGGATGGCCTGGCCTGCGCCCATGCGCAGAACGCGGCCAACGTGGTTAGCAGCATCGTCAGACAGGGCGATTTCGCGGCCTGCGGTAATCAGTTCAGGGTGGTAAATGCGGGGAATGCGCATAGTCAAAAATTCCATATGTCATGCGGTGTAAGCGAATTGCCGTAGTGTAGGTTAGCTCTTTTGCGCCTGGCAAGCCCGCTGGACGTAAGGGTTGTGATTCCCCTGGACTCTGGCGATGCGTTCGTCACGCTGGCATTCCCACTCGGTTACCGGATATTGCTTGTTCCAGGCATTGAACAACTGCGTCTGCTGGCGTGAAAGGTTGAGGTCATAACGGTCACGCATGTAGAAGTAGGTGCGGGCGATACTGCCGCGCGCGCGGGCAGGGGGCTCGGCGACTTTCTCTTTGAAATCCACCTTCATGCCGCACTGGCCGTACTGGCCTTCGCCACCGTTCCACTGGCTGTACATAAAGTTGCCGCGATCGCCATTCACTTCGCCTACCGCAGGCTGCAGGTTATGCATGTCGCTTTCCATCTGGCGATAAACCGGGTCTTTGGCGCAGTTTTTACGTCCGCCGTCCTGCCAGCACTGGCGTTGGTGGCCAAACTGCCACGCCGGGACCACATGTTCCCACTCGATGCGGCTGGCGCGGTTTTCGTTTTTACGCACCTTATAACCGCAGGATTCGAGGTCAACGACCCCTTTTTTGCCCTCCCAGTTAATTTTGCAGCCGCAGTAGAAATCGCCCGGCACATCGGCGTTCACCTTCACGCCTGCTGCCTTAGCCTGGGAAAAACTGTTGATACCGTCGGCCAGAGCATGGCCTGAGAGCGCCGTCGTCAGAAAGGCGACCGCGAGAGAAACATTACGGGACATCTTACACTCCGTGTCAAAACGAGCCCGCAACGTAACGAATGTTGTTCCTGTATGCAATCAGTCAGATCAGGAAAGTTCCTGAAAGTTCAGCTGGTTATTCCGCGACCAGCGGTTCGCCGCATTTCACGCAGCGGTAGGTGGCTTCGCCGCGCACCACGCGATTATGACGACGGACGGTGAGCTGGTGCTGCTGGCACTGGCAGCGGTAGGGGAAGGTGTTGCGGCGCACCGATTCCAGCTCGAACTGATGTGTGCGTCGAGCCGGAACGCCGAGCACAGCTTCCATCATCCACTTCCACTCTTTTCCGTGCGGCGCGACGCGGCCAAAGTGCTTCCACACCAGAAGGTGCGCCAGCTCGTGCGGCACTACCTCTTCAATAAACGCCTGCTGATTTTCCATCATCAGCACCGGATTCAGGCGGATCTCATACGATTCCAGCCAGGCGGTGCCGGCTGCAGTGCCGCGCTGCTGATAAACCAGCTTCGGTTCAGGATAGTTGCGGCCGAGTTTCAGGTTGGCCTGGGCGAGTTTTTCCCGCAGGCTGCGCATAACGGCTTGCTGAATGGCGATGGGGAGACGGGGAGCTTTCATAGGGGCAGAGCATAAAGCGGGAAGCGGGGAGGCGCAAGGGGCGCCTCCCGCATATGGATCAGTCGTGGGCGCCGATCTCGCGCAGCGGACGACCTTTCATCAGGTTACGTTCAATATGTTCCAGCGAAACGTGCTTGGTTTCTGGAACCAGCCAGATGGTCAGCACAATAAAGAAGATATTCAGACCGGCATAAACCCAGAAGGTGTTCGCATTGCCCAGAGTATTGAGCATGGTCAGGAATGTAGCGCCGACGATCATGTTGGCAATCCAGTTGGTTGCGGTAGAGCAGGTGATACCAAAATCACGCCCCTTCAGCGGCTGGATCTCAGAGCACAGCACCCAAATCAGCGGACCGGCGCTCATCGCAAACCCGACGATAAACATCAGCAGCATGCCCACCGCGAAGTACTGGGCGGTTGGCGAGTGGATGCCCACATGCATCATCGTACCGAGAACGCCCATACCCGCCGCCATCACCAGGAAGCCCAGCGTCAGGGTTGGCTTACGGCCCCAGCGGTCCACCAGACCGATGGCGATAAAGGTTGCCAGTACGTTAGTCAGACCGACGATAACGGTCCCCCACATCTGTTCGGTGGTGTTGGTGTAGCCCGCCAGTTCAAAGATTTTTGGTGCGTAGTACATGATGACGTTCATCCCGGTGAACTGCTGCATCACCTGCAGCAGCACGCCGAGGAATACCGCGCGGCGGAAGTTGCTGTTCTCTTTAAACAGCGCCCAGCCGGACTGTTTTACCTTCAGGCTTTCGCGGATCTCATCCAGCTCGTTTTTTGCCTCCGCGCTGGTATCACGCAGGCGGAGCAGAACGCGTTCGGCGTCATGGAAGCGGCGCTTCGCGGCAAACCAGCGCGGGCTGTCCGGCAGGAAGAAGACGCCGATCAGCAGCAGAATGGCCGGGATGATGATCACGCCAAGCATCCAGCGCCATGCGCCGCTGTAGCTGAAGGCGGTATCGGAAAGGTAAGCACCGAGAATACCGATGGTGATCATCAGCTGGTACATGGAAATCATGCTCCCGCGGATTTTCTCTGGTGCAATTTCAGAGAGGTACAGCGGAGCGGTATAAGACGCCACGCCCACCGCAAGGCCCAGCAGCACGCGGGAGAGGATCAGCACTTCAACGTTAGGTGCTGCTGCAGAGAAGAGTGAACCGGCGACGAAGAGGATCGCGCCAATCATCAGGCTCTTTTTACGTCCGAGCTTGAAAGAGAGCCAGCCGCTGCCGACGGCCCCGACGGCGGCACCGAACATCATGGAGCTAACCACCCATTCCTGGGTATGCGCGTTAATCTGGAATTCGTCTGCGATGAAGGGAAGAGCGCCGGCAATAACGCCGATATCCAGGCCAAAGAGTAATCCTGCCAGGGCAGCGAGGAAGCAGACGAAGAATGTCATCGCCTTGTTGGACGTACGCCCCTGTTTTTTATTGTCAGGCATTATGCCCTCCAGTTGGGTTATCAGTTTTAATGATGTAAAGGGTAGGTGAGCGACCCGTAAAAATATGTGAGATTTATCACAATGGTGTAATCGGTTACACTAACGTGAAACCGTAAAAATTATTAAAGCTTTGAAAATATAGAGGTAAACGAGGTGATGCGCATCGCGTTTGTTTGAATTTCAGACTTAACTGAAAGGAAATGTAACAGCAGAAGAAAGGCGATCATGCAAAGAGAATATTCTGAAAGCGGGATATATCCGGTGCGGTGTAATCGGTTTCAAACTTTGCCATCCGACACAAAAAAGGCCAGCACTTGGGCTGGCCTTTTTAACGGTGTCAGTCGATTACTTCAGACCGGCAGCTTCACGCAGCAGAGCGGCTTTGTCGGTTTTTTCCCATGGGAAATGTTCACGACCAAAGTGACCGTATGCAGCGGTTTCTTTGTAGATTGGGTGCAGCAGATCCAGCATCTGAATCAGGCCGTATGGACGCAGGTCGAAGAACTCGCGCACCAGCAGGGTCAGCTGTTCTGAAGGCACTTTCTCGGTACCGAAGGTTTCCACCATGATGGAGGTTGGCTCAGCCACGCCGATGGCGTAGGAGACCTGAATCTCACAGCGGTCAGCCAGTCCGGCAGCAACGATGTTTTTCGCCACATAACGTGCAGCGTACGCGGCAGAACGGTCAACTTTAGACGGATCTTTACCGGAGAACGCGCCGCCACCGTGACGCGCCATGCCGCCGTAGGTATCAACGATAATTTTACGACCGGTCAGGCCGCAATCGCCCATTGGGCCGCCGATAACAAAGCGTCCGGTTGGGTTGATGAAGAATTTGGTTGCAGAGCTCAGCCATTCGGTTGGCAGAACCGGCTTGATGATCTCTTCCATCACTGCTTCCTGCAGGGATTTCTGATCGATCTCTTCGGAATGCTGGGTAGACAGCACTACCGCATCGATGCCGACGATTTTGCCGTCGTCGTACTGGAAGGTCACCTGGCTTTTCGCATCCGGACGCAGCCACGGCAGGGTGCCGTTTTTACGCACTTCAGCCTGACGCTGCACCAGACGGTGTGCGTAGGTTACCGGGGCTGGCATCAGTACATCGGTTTCGTTGGTTGCATAGCCGAACATCAGGCCCTGATCGCCCGCGCCCTGTTCCAGCGGATCGGCACGGTCAACGCCCTGGTTGATGTCAGGAGACTGTTTGCCAATTGCGCTCAGTACCGCGCAGGAGTTGGCATCAAAGCCCATATCAGAATGCACATAGCCGATCTCACGCACCGTGTTACGGGTGATCTCTTCGATATCAACCCATGCGCTGGTGGTGATCTCACCGCCAACCAGAACCATGCCGGTTTTGACATAGGTTTCACACGCTACGCGGGCTTTTGGATCCTGCGCCAGGATCGCATCCAGCACCGCATCGGAGATTTGGTCAGCAATTTTATCAGGATGTCCTTCTGATACGGACTCGGACGTAAACAGGTGTTTTGCCATGTTTTATTTCACCTAAGAGGAATTTGGTTAGCTCAAGCTGCTGTGTGGAATAGCCAAAGGAGATAATTCTACCAAGGCCTGCAGGTTTTTGACACTGGCAGTATGAGTGTTAATCAGTATAGATGGATTAACATCTGGATGGCTATTTTAGGTCACTTCTTCGCCCGATTTCCAGTTTTTTTTGATTCGTCTCTCACTGCGTTGAAATGGCTGCTGGAAATTTTTCCTGACGCTGCTGGCAACACGCGCATTTTTGTTTTGCTTTTTAGCCCCCTTCTCGGTATAAAACGCGGCGCGCGGCTCATACAAAAAGCGCTCGATGAACTCATCGTGTCGCCACTTCCAGCCGGGTTAAGCAGTGAACTGTTAGCTTTGGCTTGAGGTCCGTTTCAGCAGAGGCGGCCGTGGAGGTGATACGAGATAATGAACCATCGTTTTCCGCTAATTCAGCGCAGCCGTTCTGGCACGCATTTGATTCCCGCAACCCGCATTTCTAGTCTGCAAACCTGCCGATGTTATACCCATCTCGGCGCTTCTCAGGATTCAAGGGCCGGTTACGCTCTGTGAAAACTGAACAAGGGCGCTCTTGTTAATACAAGAGTTTTCTCGTGGTTTCGCCGAACCTTGTCATACAGAGTTCGGATACGTGTTTTACAATGATATGAATAAGAAACCGGTCGCACGGTCTGGATTTCAGCATACTCTGCTGGGAAACGGAGCCGTTTGTGGGTTGTTATCGCCGTATAACGCTGCGATAGTAGTCAACTGTTTTACACTTAATACAAAGAGTTGAGGTTCGCTATGTCTGACGACATGTCTTCTTTTTCGCCTTCGTCAGCGGGCGAACAGGGTGTACTACGTTCTATGCAGGAGGTTGCGATGAGCTCCCAGGAAGCCAGCAAGATGCTGCGCACTTACAATATTGCCTGGTGGGGCAATAACTACTATGACGTCAACGAGCTGGGCCACATCAGCGTCTGCCCGGATCCGGACGTCCCTGAAGCGCGCGTGGATCTCGCTAAGCTGGTGAAAGCCCGTGAAGCACAGGGTCAGCGTTTGCCTGCACTATTCTGCTTCCCGCAGATCCTGCAACATCGCCTGCGTTCCATTAACGCCGCGTTCAAGCGCGCGCGTGAGTCCTACGGCTATAAAGGCGACTATTTTCTGGTTTACCCGATCAAGGTAAACCAGCACCGCCGCGTGATTGAATCCCTGATCCACTCCGGCGAACCACTGGGTCTGGAAGCGGGCTCTAAAGCGGAGCTGATGGCGGTCCTCGCGCATGCGGGCATGACCCGTTCGGTGATCGTCTGCAACGGTTATAAAGACCGTGAATACATTCGTCTGGCGCTGATTGGCGAGAAGATGGGCCACAAGGTCTATCTGGTGATCGAGAAGATGACCGAAATCGCGATCGTGCTGGAAGAGGCCGAGCGTCTGAACGTTATCCCTCGCCTTGGCGTGCGTGCGCGTCTGGCATCGCAGGGTTCCGGTAAGTGGCAGTCCTCCGGCGGTGAAAAATCCAAGTTCGGCCTCGCAGCGAACCAGGTGCTGCAACTGGTGGAAATTCTGCGCGAACGCGGTCGTCTCGACAGCATTCAACTGCTGCACTTCCACCTCGGCTCGCAGATGGCGAATATTCGCGACATCGCCACGGGCGTGCGCGAATCGGCGCGTTTCTACGTTGAGTTGCACAAGCTTGGCGTGAACATCCAGTGCTTTGACGTGGGCGGCGGCCTGGGCGTGGACTACGAAGGGACTCGCTCACAGTCTGACTGCTCGGTGAACTACGGCCTGAACGAATATGCCAACAACATCATCTGGGCGATTGGCGATGCCTGTGAAGAGCACGGCCTGCCGCACCCGACGGTGATCACCGAATCCGGCCGCGCGGTTACCGCGCACCATACGGTGCTGGTCTCGAACATCATCGGCGTTGAGCGTAGCGAAATCACCGAAGCGACGCCTCCGGCAGACGATGCCCCGCGTTCCCTGCAAAGCATGTGGGAAACCTGGCAGGAGATGCACGAGCCGGGCACGCGCCGTTCCCTGCGCGAATGGCTGCACGACAGCCAGATGGATCTGCACGATATTCACGTCGGCTACTCGTCAGGCACCTTTAGCCTGCAGGAGCGCGCGTGGGCGGAGCAGCTCTATCTGAATATGTGCCATGAAGTGCAGAAACAGCTCGACCCGAGCAACCGCGCGCACCGTCCGATTATCGATGAACTGCAGGAGCGTATGGCGGATAAGATTTACGTCAACTTCTCGCTGTTCCAGTCGATGCCGGATGCCTGGGGTATCGACCAGCTGTTCCCGGTTCTGCCGCTGGAAGGGCTGAACCACGCCCCGGAACGCCGTGCGGTGCTGCTGGACATCACCTGTGATTCCGATGGCGCGATTGACCACTACGTGGACGGCGACGGTATCGCAACGACGATGCCAATGCCGGAGTACGATCCGGAGAACCCGCCAATGCTGGGCTTCTTTATGGTCGGCGCGTATCAGGAGATCCTCGGCAACATGCACAACCTGTTCGGTGATACCGAAGCGGTTGACGTGTTTGTCTTCCCTGACGGCAACGTGGAAGTTGAGCTCTCTGACGAAGGGGACACGGTGGCGGACATGCTCGAATACGTTCAGCTCGATCCGAAAAAACTGCTCACCCAGTTCCGCGATCAGGTGAAAAACACCGGTCTGGACGATGTATTGCAGCAGCAGTTCCTGGAAGAGTTTGAAGCGGGTCTGTACGGGTACACTTACCTGGAAGACGAGTAGCCGCCAATGCCCGGTGGCGCTGCGCTTACCGGGCCTACGAATGTAGGCCGGATAAGGCGAAGCCGCCATCCGGCAGAATGCTATACTCACTTGAACCCGTATGCATTACCGGCGATAATTCGCCCCAATAAGCGATTTACAAAGCAATCCCTTCCTCGTCGGGTTTAACGACGCGGAGGGGATTTTTTTTCATCTGTTTTTAATGTATCGACTTTATAAGAGGTCAGGACATGAGCACTTTAGGTCATCAGTACGATAACTCTCTGGTATCTAACGCGTTTGGTTTTTTACGCCTTCCGATGAACTTCCAGCCGTACGACAGTGACGCTGACTGGGTAATCACCGGCGTACCGTTCGATATGGCGACCTCTGGCCGCGCGGGCGGTCGTCACGGCCCGGCAGCGATCCGTCAGGTTTCTACCAACCTGGCCTGGGAGCACAACCGCTTCCCGTGGAACTTCGACATGCGCGAGCGTCTGAACGTGGTGGACTGTGGTGATCTGGTGTACGCCTTCGGCGACGCGCGCGAGATGAGTGAAAAGCTGCAGGCCCATGCCGAGAAGCTGCTGGCAGCCGGCAAGCGCATGCTCTCCTTCGGCGGCGACCACTTCGTGACCCTGCCGCTGCTGCGTGCCCATGCGAAACACTTCGGTAAAATGGCGCTGGTGCATTTTGATGCGCATACCGACACCTACGCGAACGGCTGCGAGTTCGACCACGGCACCATGTTTTATACCGCGCCGAACGAAGGTCTGATCGACCCGAACCACTCCGTGCAGATCGGTATTCGCACCGAGTTCGACAAAGACAACGGCTTCACCGTGCTGGACGCGTGCCAGGTCAACGATCGTGGCGTGGACGATATCATCGCGCAGGTTAAGCAGATCGTCGGTGATATGCCTGTTTATCTGACCTTTGATATCGATTGCCTGGATCCGGCTTTTGCGCCGGGTACCGGTACGCCGGTGATCGGCGGCCTGACGTCCGATCGCGCCATCAAGCTGGTGCGCGGTCTGAAGGATCTGAACATCGTGGGTATGGACGTGGTGGAAGTGGCCCCGGCTTATGACCAGTCTGAGATCACTGCGCTGGCCGCAGCGACCCTGGCGCTGGAAATGCTCTACATTCAGGCGGCCAAAAAAGGCGAGTAAGCCTCGCCTGGTGTGAAAAAAAACCTCTCTCTTGAGAGGTTTTTTATTGTCTTCAGAACACGTTAAACGGGTATTCCACGTAAGCGCGGATCTCGTCCCCGCCCACGTTATAGTCGCTGGCGTTGCTGGAGACGCGCAGCACGGAATAGCGCAGTTTCAGTTTCAGATCCTTCGCCGGACCGTTCTGCACCTGGTACTGGATCTGGTTAAACCACTCGTGCTCTTTGCCGTTGCTGGTTTCAGACGTCTTAATGTTGTCGCCGCGCACGTAGGCCGTGGTCCAGCTCAGGCCCGGCAGGCCGAGGCCGCCGAAGTCCAGGCCGTATGACGCCTGCCAGGAACGTTCATCTTCGCCGTTAAAATCAGACCAGTAAGAGTTTGCCAGCCAGATGGTGTTGCCGCCGTCACCCACGCCGCCCTTGTCGCGGTAGCCGCCGTAGTTGTAGCCAGTGCTGCCGCTGCTCTGCTGGTATGCCACTTTGAACGTGTGAATATCCCAGATGTAGCTCGCCGCCAGGCTCCAGATGGTGTTGCTGCGGCCCGTGTCGAGGCTGTCAGCGTAGCCCTGATCCAGACGCGAGTTATAACCATTGAAGTCGAGTACCAGCTGCTGTCCGGTGCTGAATGGTTGTTTGAAGTTCAGTCCCAGGTACTGTTTGTTCATCACCTCTTCGTTATGAGAGGCATACAGCGCGCCGCTGAACTGGTCGTTGAACTGGTAGCTTGCGCCACCGAAGGTCAGGCTTTTCAGGCCGCTGTCGTGGCGGTCGTCGCTTTTACGCTGCTCGTCGGTGAAATAACCGGCATTCACTTCCAGCCCATCGATCTCTTTCGAGGTCAGCATGGCGCCGGTGTAGCTTTCAAACAGCAGGCGGGAGCTGTCGGCATTAACAATTGGCAACTCAGGACGCTGATTGCCGTAGCTCAGTACGGTATTAGAGATGCGCATTTTGGCCGTCGCGCCAAACTTTGCCAGATCGGATTTGGCCCGGCCATCATCTTCCTGTTTAAAGAAGTCGATGCCGCCCGCGCCGCTCTTGCCGCGACCGCCGTCCAGGCGCACGCCGTACTGTGCGATGCCGTCCACGCCAAAGCCCACCAGCCCTTCGGTATAGCCGGATTCAAAGGTGGCGATGATGCCCTGACCCCATTCGGCTTTATCCTGCTGGCCCTGATGGTAGTCGCGGCTGATATACGCATTGCGTAAAAACAGGTCTAAATGGCTGTCGTCGATAAAACCCTGGCTGTCAGATTGCTGGCTGGCAGCGGCAGGTAATGTGACGAATAAACTTAAAGCAATTGACGATAATTCTTTTTTCACGGAGGGAACGTCTCTGTCTTAATATATTAAATTGAATTACTGCGCGTTTGATAATTACCGGAATGGTTAACGATTGCAATAAATATGTGACCAGACATTTCAATAGGGAAGGACTGATTTGATGCGGCTTTCAGAGGTGTTACCGATACGTGCGATTAATTTAGCAATTCATGCGAAATAAAAAGGAGGCAAAATTGCCTCCTTTCAATATTATTTAATTCCGTCAGCGGCCATACGGTCGCGAATATGCTGCGCGCGCGCTTCTGAGGCCGGGTGATCGTCAAACATGGAGCTTTGGCGTCCCGCTTCCAGTTTGGCCAGTTTTTCGAAGCTGGTGGCTAAACCTGATGGGTTAATGCCGCGTTTGCGCAACAGATCGTAGGAGTAGTCGTCCGCTTCGGATTCCTGACGCTGTGAGAACTGGGAGTTAACCAGCTTTTCGCCTACGTCACCAAGCTGCGACTGGGACAGGCTGCCAACGATACCGCCCGCAGAGGCCGCCGCCGCGCGGATGGCATTGGTGCCTAAGGCAACCTGCATCCCTTTCTTGACGTGGCCGAGCGCAACGTGGCCCATTTCGTGGCCGATCACCGCTTCGACTTCGTTGTCGGTCATCATGTCCATCAGGCCGCTATAAACGCGGATACAGCCGTTTGCCATTGCGAAGGCGTTGACGTCTTTCGCCATGTAAACCTTGTAGTTCACGGGCTGACCGTTGATGTTATCGCCAAGCGCGGAAGCAATCTTATTCAGACGCTGTGTGTAGGTACTGTTAGCCGGGGCAAGCGTGGCTTTTCCGTCCATATCTTTACAGGCCTGATCGCTCAGCGCTTTCACCTGCGCGTCGCTCAGAGAATAGGCCTGAAAGGCTTCTGCGCCTGACGTCATCAGACCGTTAGAATCCATATTCTGACAGCCGCTCAGCAGGAGCGTCGTACCCAGGGCCAGCACTATTGCACGCATTTTCATGAGGTTGCTTCCGTACTCGTTAATCTGAATAAAATCCGAAAAGTGCACCGTCAGCGAAGCCGGTGTCGGGCTAAGTATAAGGAATATCTACAGGGGCGGGCGAGCAGATTGCGCAACATGCGAGCATGATCCAGAGATTTCTTAAGCTGCAAAAGAATGGTCCATGTACATGCCCTGCGGCTTGGGTTACATTGTTGGCACTTTTTTCCGGCGTAGCCCAAAACGCGCTGTCGTCAAGGGCATGGCCTTTAACAGTCCGATCTGGAGTTAAAATGTCCTCACGTAAAGAGCTTGCTAATGCTATTCGTGCGCTGAGCATGGACGCAGTACAGAAAGCCAAGTCCGGCCACCCGGGTGCCCCTATGGGTATGGCTGATATCGCCGAAGTCCTGTGGCGTGATTTCCTTAACCACAACCCGCAGAACCCGGCATGGGCTGACCGCGACCGTTTCGTGCTGTCTAACGGCCACGGCTCTATGCTGATCTACAGCCTGCTGCACCTCACCGGCTACGATCTGCCAATCGAAGAGCTGAAAAACTTCCGTCAGCTGCACTCCAAAACTCCAGGTCACCCGGAAGTGGGTTACACCGCTGGCGTAGAAACCACCACCGGCCCGCTGGGTCAGGGCATCGCTAACGCTGTAGGTATGGCGATTGCCGAGAAGACCCTGGCGGCGCAGTTCAACCGTCCTGGCCACGACATCGTTGACCACTTCACCTACGCGTTCCTTGGCGACGGCTGCATGATGGAAGGCATTTCTCACGAAGTGTGCTCCCTGGCCGGTACCCTGAAGCTGGGCAAACTGGTTGCGTTCTACGACGACAACGGTATCTCCATCGACGGTCACGTTGAAGGCTGGTTCACTGACGACACCGCAGCTCGTTTCGAAGCCTACGGCTGGCACGTTGTGCGTGGCGTTGATGGCCACGATGCTGACTCGATTAAACGTGCAGTAGAAGAAGCGCGTGCTGTGACTGACAAACCGTCCCTGCTGATGTGCAAAACCATCATTGGCTTCGGTTCGCCGAACAAAGCCGGTACTCACGACTCCCACGGCGCACCGCTGGGCGATGCGGAAATCGCACTGACCCGTGAAGCGCTGGGCTGGAAACACCCTGCATTCGAAATTCCATCAGAGATCTACGCTCAGTGGGATGCGAAAGAAGTGGGCCAGGCGAAAGAAGCGGCCTGGAACGAGAAATTCGCGGCTTATGCGAAAGCCTTCCCTCAGGAAGCGGCTGAATTCACTCGTCGTATGAAAGGTGACATGCCGTCTGACTTCGACGCGAAAGCCAACGAGTTCATCGCTAAGCTGCAGGCGAACCCGTCTAAAATCGCGAGCCGTAAAGCGTCTCAGAATGCGATTGAAGCGTTTGGTCCGTTGCTTCCAGAATTCCTGGGCGGCTCCGCTGACCTGGCGCCGTCTAACCTGACCCTGTGGTCTGGTTCGAAGCCAATCAACGAAGATACTGCCGGTAACTACATCCATTACGGTGTACGTGAGTTCGGTATGACCGCGATTGCCAACGGTATCTCTCTGCACGGTGGTTTCCTGCCGTACACCTCCACCTTCCTGATGTTTGTGGAATATGCACGTAACGCCGTGCGTATGGCTGCGCTGATGAAACAGCGTCAGGTGATGGTCTACACCCACGACTCCATCGGTCTGGGCGAAGATGGTCCAACTCACCAGCCGGTAGAGCAGGTGGCTTCCCTGCGCGTGACCCCGAACATGAGCACATGGCGCCCATGTGACCAGGTGGAATCCGCGGTGGCGTGGAAGTACGGCGTTGAGCGTCAGGACGGTCCAACCGCGCTGATCCTCTCCCGTCAGAACCTGGCGCAGCAGGAGCGTACTCCAGAGCAGCTGGCGAACATCGCGCGCGGTGGTTACGTGCTGAAAGATTGCGCGGGCCAGCCTGAGCTGATCTTCATCGCCACCGGTTCTGAAGTTGAGCTGGCTGTTGCTGCATGGGAAAAACTGACTGCCGAAGGCGTGAAAGCGCGCGTAGTCTCCATGCCGTCTACCGATGCGTTCGACAAGCAGGATGCGGCTTACCGTGAATCCGTACTGCCTAAAGCGGTTTCCGCTCGCGTGGCTGTGGAAGCGGGTATTGCTGACTACTGGTTCAAATACGTGGGTCTGAACGGCGCTATCGTCGGTATGACCACGTTTGGTGAGTCTGCGCCAGCTGAACAGCTGTTTGAAGAGTTCGGCTTCACCGTTGAGAACGTTGTCGCTAAGGCGAAAGAACTGCTGTAATTGTTTGTACGGTGCGGGCTGATGCCCTCACCCCACCCTCTCCCACCGGGAAAGGGTGCAAACACTAAAAACGGTAACCCTCGGGTTGCCGTTTTGCTTTTCCCTCGCCGTGAATTATTCCACCTAAAATGTGACGCAAGTCATATAGCTCGCTTATTCATCTGGACAACCATTCCTTTTATTCCGCGATTCGCTTATTCTTGCTGAAGCGTTTCAGTCGATTAAATGTTCGACAATTGACCAATCAATCGCAGTTTGTGACAGCAAGGATTCCCCTTCGGGCGTCGCTGGATTACTCTTTCAGCCACCTCAAACTCAGGGATAGCTTTGCAGGAGATCTATGACCGTACGCGTAGCGATTAATGGCTTCGGTCGCATCGGGCGTAACGTGGTTCGTGCTTTATATGAATCCGGGCGTCGTGCGGAAATAACCGTGGTAGCAATCAACGAACTGGCGGATGCTGCGGGCATGGCGCATTTGTTGAAATATGACACCAGCCACGGCCGCTTTGCCTGGGATGTTCGCCAGGAAAGAGATCAGCTGTTTGTCGGCGACGATGCCATCCGCGTACTGCATGAGAGCAGCATTGCAGGGCTACCGTGGCGTGAACTGGGTGTGGATGTGGTGCTGGACTGTACCGGCGTGTACGGCAGCCGCGAACATGGCGAAGCACATCTGGCTGCAGGTGCAAAAAAAGTTCTTTTTTCTCATCCCGGCAGTAACGACCTCGACGCGACCGTCGTGTTTGGCGTCAATCAGCATGAGCTGCAGGCCGAACACCGTATTGTCTCTAACGCCTCCTGCACCACCAACTGCATTATTCCGGTCATCAAACTGTTAGACGATGCGTATGGCATTGAATCCGGCACCGTGACCACGATTCACTCTGCCATGCACGATCAGCAGGTTATCGACGCCTATCACCCGGATTTGCGACGCACTCGCGCGGCGAGCCAGTCGATCATCCCGGTGGATACAAAATTGGCTGCCGGGATCACCCGAATTTTCCCGCAGTTTAACGACCGTTTTGAAGCGATTGCCGTGCGTGTTCCCACGATAAACGTCACCGCAATTGATCTCAGCGTAACGGTGAAAAAACCGGTAAAAGCCTGTGAAGTCAACCTGTTGCTGCAAAAAGCGGCACAGGGGGCATTTCATGGTATAGTTGACTATACGGAATTACCGTTGGTCTCAGTAGATTTTAACCACGACCCGCACAGCGCTATCGTCGATGGCACACAAACGCGCGTCAGTGGGGCACACCTTATCAAGACGCTGGTCTGGTGTGATAACGAATGGGGCTTTGCTAACCGAATGCTCGACACCACGTTAGCAATGGCCGCTCAAGGTTTCAGGTAAGACGCATCGTGCGTCTGCAAAACTTTAAGAATCAACGAGAGGATTCACCATGTCTGTAATTAAGATGACCGATCTGGATCTGGCTGGTAAACGCGTTTTCATCCGTGCCGATCTGAACGTACCGGTTAAAGATGGCAAAGTGACCAGCGACGCGCGTATCCGTGCATCTCTGCCAACCATCGAACTGGCTCTGAAGCAGGGCGCTAAAGTGATGGTCACCTCCCACCTGGGCCGTCCAACCGAAGGCGAGTACAACGAAGAGTTCTCTCTGCTGCCAGTTGTTAATTACCTGAAAGACAAACTGTCCAACCCGGTTCGCCTGGTGAAAGATTACCTCGACGGCGTTGAAGTCGCTGCCGGTGAACTGGTTGTTCTGGAAAACGTTCGCTTCAACAAAGGCGAGAAGAAAGACGACGAAACCCTGTCCAAAAAATACGCTGCTCTGTGCGACGTATTCGTCATGGATGCCTTCGGTACGGCTCACCGTGCGCAGGCGTCTACTCACGGCATCGGTAAATTCGCCGACGTCGCGTGCGCGGGTCCTCTGCTGGCTGACGAACTGGAAGCGCTGGGTAAAGCGCTGAAAGAACCTGCTCGCCCAATGGTCGCTATCGTTGGTGGTTCTAAAGTGTCTACCAAACTGACCGTTCTGGATTCTCTGTCTAAAATCGCTGACCAGCTGATCGTTGGCGGTGGTATCGCGAACACCTTCGTTGCCGCTCAGGGCCACAACGTGGGTAAATCCCTGTACGAAGCAGACCTGGTTGACGAAGCCAAACGCCTGCTGGGCACCTGTGATATCCCGGTTCCAACTGACGTTCGCGTGGCGACCGAGTTCTCTGAAACCGCAACCGCGACCCTGAAATCTGTTAGCGACATCAAAGATGAAGAGCAGATCCTGGACCTGGGCGACGTTTCTGCACAGAAACTGGCTGAAATCCTGAAAAACGCAAAAACTATCCTGTGGAATGGTCCTGTCGGCGTGTTCGAATTCCCGAACTTCCGTAAAGGGACTGAAATCGTTGCTAACGCTATCGCAGACAGCGAAGCGTTCTCTATCGCAGGCGGTGGTGACACCCTGGCAGCAATCGACCTGTTCGGTATCGCTGACAAAATCTCCTACATCTCCACTGGTGGCGGTGCATTCCTCGAGTTCGTGGAAGGCAAAGTTCTGCCAGCAGTAGCAATGCTCGAAGAGCGCGCTAAGAAGTAAGCCATTCAAGGGCAGGGAAACCTGCCCAATTTTCAGCGCGCTTATAAGAGCTCGCACCTTTTCTAACGGCCGAAGATACAGGACTAAGCAACATGTCTAAAATTTTTGATTTCGTAAAACCTGGCGTTATCACTGGTGATGACGTACAGAAAGTGTTCCAGGTAGCTAAAGAAAACAACTTCGCTCTGCCAGCAGTTAACTGCGTGGGTACCGACTCCATCAACGCCGTACTGGAAACTGCTGCTAAAGTTAAAGCGCCAGTTATCGTTCAGTTCTCTAACGGTGGTGCAGCGTTCATCGCAGGTAAAGGCGTGAAAACTGATGTTCCTCAGGGTGCTGCAATCCTGGGTGCTATCTCTGGTGCGCACCACGTACACCAGATGGCTGAGCACTACGGTGTGCCAGTTATCCTGCACACTGACCACTGCGCGAAGAAACTGCTGCCATGGATCGACGGTCTGCTGGACGCAGGTGAAAAACACTTCGCAGCAACCGGTAAGCCACTGTTCTCTTCTCACATGATCGACCTGTCTGAAGAGTCACTGCACGAAAACATCGAAATCTGCTCTAAATACCTGGCGCGCATGGCCAAAATGGACATGACCCTGGAAATCGAACTGGGCTGCACCGGTGGCGAAGAAGACGGCGTGGACAACAGCCACATGGACGCTTCTGCTCTGTACACTCAGCCAGAAGACGTTGATTACGCTTACACCGAGCTGAGCAAAATCAGCCCACGCTTCACCATCGCAGCGTCCTTCGGTAACGTACACGGCGTTTACAAACCAGGCAACGTGGTTCTGACCCCGACCATCCTGCGTGATTCTCAGGAATACGTGTCTAAGAAACACAACCTGCCGCACAACAGCCTGAACTTCGTCTTCCACGGCGGTTCCGGTTCTTCTGCTCAGGAAATCAAAGACTCCGTAAGCTACGGCGTAGTGAAAATGAACATCGATACCGACACCCAGTGGGCAACCTGGGACGGTATCCTGCAGTACTACAAAGCGAACGAAGCTTACCTGCAGGGTCAGCTGGGCAACCCGAAAGGCGAAGACCAGCCGAACAAGAAATACTACGATCCACGCGTATGGCTGCGCGCTGCACAGACGTCCATGGTGACCCGTCTGGAGCAGGCATTCAAAGAACTGAACGCGATCGATGTTCTGTAATTTGAGCTGCTAACAGCATCAGAAGGCCCGCAAATGCGGGCCTTTTTTTCGCGTTTTCAACATGCTGCAACATCTGCTTTTGTGATCTGTTTGGCAATATTTGCGCTTTTTGTTTACCCTTTACTGACCTGCCTGTCTCCATGGGGGATGGATTTTGTGTTTTGGTTTAACAAAAGGAAGAATAAATGGAACAACTCGATGTTGTAGACAGCATCAATCACGCCGGTAACTGGCTGGTGCGCAACCAGGCGCTGCTGCTGAGCTACGCCGTGAACATCGTCGCGGCGATTGCCATCATCATCGTCGGGATGATCGTGGCGCGTATCGTATCGAACGCGGTCAACCGCGTGATGCTGGCCCGTCACATTGACGCCACGGTGGCTGATTTCCTCTCCGCACTGGTGCGTTATGGCATCATCGCCTTTACGCTGATTGCGGCGCTGGGTCGCGTGGGCGTGCAGACGGCATCCGTCATCGCCGTGCTCGGTGCGGCTGGTCTGGCTATTGGTCTGGCGCTGCAGGGCTCACTTTCAAACCTGGCGGCAGGCGTTCTGCTGGTCACCTTCCGTCCGTTCCGCTCGGGTGAATACGTTGACCTTGGCGGCATTGCCGGAACCGTGCTGCAGGTGCAGATTTTCTCAACCACCCTGCGTACCGTCGATGGCCGTATCGTGGTGGTACCGAACGGGAAAATCATCGCGGGCAACATCATTAACTTCTCCCGTGAACCGGTGCGCCGTAATGAGCTGATTATCAGCGTGGCCTATGATTCCGACATCGATCAGGTAAAATCGCTGATTAGCAATATCATTGCTTCAGACGATCGCATTCTGAAAGATAAAGAGCAGACGGTTCGCCTCAACGAGCTGGGCGCGTCATCCATTAACTTCGTGGTGCGTATCTGGAGCAAGAGCAGCGATCTGCAAAACGTGTACTGGGACGTGCTGGAACGCATCAAGCGCGACTTCGACGCCAACGGCATCAGCTTCCCGTACCCGCAGATGGACGTAAACGTCAAAAAAGTAAAAGAAGCCGAATAACGTCTCCCGTAGGCCCGGTAAGCGCTAGCGCCACCGGGCTTTTATTTTATTAGCCATGCTAATACCCAATTAATATTATCAATTTCCTCTAATGGCATTCTCACAGTATAGTCTGCTCCAAAGACAATTCTGAGAGATTTACGTCATGTTATCCTATTACTTTCAAGGTCTTGCACTAGGTGCGGCCATGATCCTCCCTCTCGGTCCACAAAATGCGTTCGTGATGAACCAGGGCATCCGCCGCCAGTATCATCTGATGATCGCGTTGCTGTGTGCTGTCAGTGACTTGCTGCTGATCTGCGCCGGGATTTTTGGCGGCAGCGCCCTGTTGATGCAGTCGCCGTGGCTACTGGCGCTGGTTACCTGGGGCGGCGTGGCGTTTCTGTTATGGTACGGATTCGGCGCTCTGAAAACGGCGATGAGCAGCAATCTTGAGCTGGCGAGCGCCGAAGTCATGAAACAGGGCCGCTGGAAAATTATCGTCACCATGCTCGCCGTGACGTGGCTAAACCCGCACGTCTACCTTGATACCTTTGTGGTGCTGGGCAGCCTGGGTGGACAGCTGGACGTTGAGCCGAAACGCTGGTTTGCGCTCGGTACGGTCAGCGCCTCTTTCCTCTGGTTCTTCGGCCTGGCAATCCTGGCGGCGTGGCTGGCTCCGCGCCTTCGGACTGCCAAAGCGCAGCGCATCATTAATACGCTGGTGGGGCTGGTGATGTGGTTTATCGCTTTCCAGCTGGCGAAAGAGGGGATTCATCACGTACAGGGATTGTTCAACTAAGCGTTTGTCTTATGGACATCTGAACAAGACCCGCTAAGCTTGCTGGCATGCGCCCTGTTGATGGGGCACTCTTCGCAACATGGAGGAATGACAGTGAAGTTTAAAGTGATGGCCCTGGCGGCATTAGTAAGTTTTGGTGCGGTGTCGGTGCAGGCAAGTGAACTGCCGGATGGCCCGCACATCGTCACGTCAGGCACCGCAAGCGTGGACGCGGTACCGGATGTTGCAACCCTGGCAATTGAAGTGAATGTGGCTGCGAAAGATGCCGCTTCCGCCAAAAAACAGGCAGACGATCGTGTTGCGCAATATCTCTCTTTCCTGGAACAGAACGGTGTCGCTAAAAAAGACATTAGCTCTGCGAATCTGCGTACCCAGCCCGATTACGACTACCAGAACGGCAAAAGCATCCTGAAAGGCTATCGCGCCGTGCGCACTGTGGAAGTGACCGTGCGCCAGCTGGACAAGCTGAATTCCCTGCTGGATGGCGCGCTGAAGGCTGGCCTGAACGAAATCCGTTCTGTGTCGCTGGGCGTTGCGCAACCGGAGAAATACAAAGACGAAGCGCGTAAAGCCGCGATTGATGATGCAATCCATCAGGCGGAGCAGCTGGCTTCTGGCTTTAAGAGCAAGCTCGGCCCGGTTTACAGCGTGCGTTACCACGTCTCTAACTACCAGCCAAGCCCGATGGTGCGGATGATGAAGGCGGATGCCGCCCCGGTTTCTGCTCAGGAAACCTACGAGCAGCCAACCATTCAGTTCGACGATCAGGTAGATGTGGTCTTCCAGCTGGAACCCGTTGCAGCACAGCCGAAACCTGCACAATAATCAGTAGGCCGGGTAAGGCGTAGCTGCCACCCGGCTTTTCTTTTTAATCCTGCCTCAAAACCTTATGACCAAATGCCAGCAGCGCGTCGGTGACGTTGCGCATCATGCGGCTTTCCGGCGCAAAGCGGTGCCAGTACAGCATCCGGCGCTGATAGAGCCCCGGGGTTAAATCAATCAGCTCACCGCTTTTTAACTCTTTCTCTATCTGCAGGTGCGGGATCATGCAGCAGGTGGTGCCCTGGCGTGCCAGCTGCACAAAGGCTTCGGACGAGTTAACGATATGGCACGGCACGCTGCCCGGCGGCAGGTCGAAATTCTGCTGCAGGAAGGCCTGATGCATATCGTCCAGATGGTCGAACGCGACGGCAGGTGCTTTCAGCAGCGCGGCGCGGGTCACGCCGTTCGGGAAGTAGCGCTCGGCAAAGGCTTTAGAACCGACAAACAGGTAGTCCAGCGCGCCCAGTTGATCGACCAGACAGCTCGGCAGCGCCTGAGGCTGAATACTGACCGCCCCAACCACTTCACCGCGACGCAGGCGTTCCTGGGTGCGGGTTTCATCTTCAACCTGGAGATTCAGGCGGATGGGGGAGTCGGCCAGCACTGGCGCAAGGGCCGGCAGCAGCCAGGTCGCCAGACTGTCGGCGTTGACCGCCAGCGAGAGCAGCAGCGGCGTGGAACCCGTTTGTTCGTCACCCAGCCACTCGTCTTCCAGCAGTTCAACCTGACGCAGCAGGGCGAGAAGTTTTTGTCCTTGCTCCGTCGGACGCGGCGGCACGGTACGCACCAGCAGCGGCTGCCCGAACATGTTTTCAAGCTGTTTGATACGCTGTGATACGGCGGACTGGGTGATGCACAGCTTTTGCGCCGCGCGCTCAAAACCGCGTTCACGAATAACTGCATCAAGTGCCTGTAGTGTTCTGTAGTCCGGACGTTTCATTGCTCTGGCTGACTCCTTAATTTTGCTTAATCTGCACTATGACACAATTTTCCCTTCGTGGCAGACGAAATCCATTCGACGTGTTCTATAATGCGCCCTGAGTTTTCACACCACAGGCAAAACGATCATGACGCAGGATGAACTGAAAAAAGCAGTAGGATGGGCCGCTCTCCAGTACGTACAGCCGGGTACCATTGTCGGTGTTGGTACGGGGTCGACGGCGGCACACTTTATCGATGCGCTGGGCACGATGAAGGGGCAAATCGAGGGCGCGGTATCCAGCTCCGATGCCTCCACGGAAAAGCTGAAAAGCCTCGGCATTACCGTTTTCGATCTCAACGAAGTGGACCGTCTGGGGATTTACGTTGATGGCGCGGATGAAATCAACGGCCACATGCAGATGATCAAAGGCGGCGGCGCGGCGCTTACGCGCGAGAAGATCATTGCCTCCGTTGCGGATAAGTTCATCTGCATCGCGGACGCCTCCAAGCAGGTTGATATTCTGGGTAATTTCCCGCTGCCGGTCGAAGTGATCCCGATGGCGCGCAGCGCGGTTGCGCGTCAGTTGGTGAAGCTGGGTGGTCGCCCGGAATATCGTCAGGGTGTGGTGACCGACAACGGTAACGTGATCCTCGACGTTCATGGCCTGGAAATCCTCGACGCGATTGCGCTGGAAAATGCCATCAATGGCATTCCCGGCGTCGTCACCGTAGGGTTATTTGCCAACCGCGGCGCGGATGTGGCGCTGATCGGCACCGCTGACGGCGTGAAAACCATCGTAAAATGATCTGACGGGGGGAGCTCTTCCCCCGCTAAAAAATTTTTGAAAAGCTAAATTCGGTGACTTGTGTCACGTTTTTCCGCCTCTTTTGCCGATCCTGCCACGTTCATAAATTTCCGCAGCATTTTCCTCTGCCATTTTGCCCTGTATGACTTTTCTTCAGAGTGCCGACGCAAACGTTCATATTGCTGCAATAGTTTTTTTTGATATGTTGGCTACAGCGGATTTCAATCCAGCACAACATCAGTTCAGATAAAAACAGGGTCGGGGAAATGGCAAAGGTATCACTGGAGAAAGACAAAATTAAATTCCTGCTGGTCGAGGGCGTGCATCAAAAAGCAATCGATAGCCTTCGTGCAGCAGGTTACACCAACATCGAATTTCACAAAGGCGCGCTCGATACTGAAGAGCTGAAAGCGGCTATCCGTGATGCCCATTTCATTGGCCTGCGATCCCGTACTCACCTGACTGAAGATGTGATTGCCGCGGCGGAGAAGCTGGTTGCCATTGGCTGCTTCTGCATCGGCACCAACCAGGTTGATCTGAACGCTGCCGCAAAACGCGGTATCCCGGTCTTTAACGCGCCGTTCTCCAACACCCGTTCCGTGGCGGAGCTGGTGATTGGCGAACTGCTGCTGCTGCTGCGCGGTATCCCGGAAGCTAACGCCAAAGCGCACCGCGGCGTGTGGAATAAGCTGGCCGCGGGCTCCTACGAAGCGCGTGGTAAAAAGCTCGGGATTATCGGTTACGGCCATATCGGTACGCAGCTCGGTATTCTGGCGGAATCCCTCGGCATGCACGTGTTTTTCTACGATATCGAAAGCAAGCTGCCGCTGGGTAACGCGACGCAGGTGCAGCATCTTTCAGACCTGCTGAACATGAGCGACGTGGTGAGCCTGCACGTGCCGGAAAATGCCTCCACCAAAAACATGATGGGTGCGGAAGAGCTGGCGCTGATGAAGCCGGGCTCTCTGCTGATCAACGCCGCGCGCGGTACGGTGGTCGATATTCCTGCGCTGTGCGATGCGCTGAAGCGTAAGCATCTGGCGGGGGCGGCCATCGACGTGTTCCCGACGGAACCGGCCACCAACAGCGATCCGTTTAACTCTCCGCTGTGTGAATTCGACAACGTGATCCTGACGCCGCACATCGGCGGCTCGACTCAGGAAGCGCAGGAAAATATCGGCCTGGAAGTGGCGGGCAAGCTGAGCAAATATTCCGACAACGGTTCAACGCTCTCTGCGGTGAACTTCCCGGAAGTCTCTCTGCCGCTGCACGGTGGGCGTCGTCTGCTGCACATCCACGAAAACCGTCCTGGCGTGCTGACCGCCATCAACCAGATCTTTGCCGAGCAGAGCGTTAACATTGCCGCGCAGTATCTGCAAACCAACTCGCAGATGGGTTATGTGGTCATTGATATCGAAGCGGATGAAGACGTGGCTGAAAAAGCGCTGCAGAGCATGAAGGCTATTCCGGGGACGATTCGCGCGCGCCTGCTGTACTGATGGTGCGAGGTAAATGCAAAACGGTAACGATAGTTACCGTTTTTTATGTTTTCACCCTCTCCCTGTGGGAGAGGG
>NZ_JBSKJN010000009.1:0-200958 GCF_053709515.1 Enterobacter sp. UPMP701
CCCTCTCCCACGGGAGAGGATGCAAACACTAAAAACCGTCTCGTAGAGACGGTTTTGCTGTTTATACCGCCGTCTGGAAGATAACCCCGTCAGCCTTCTCGGTGTACTGAGAAAGCTGGTCGAAGTTCAGATAGCGATAGGTATCCACCGCCGTCTTATCCACCTGAGCCACGAAGGTCTGGTACTCTTCCGGCGTTGGCAGTTTGCCGATCAGCGCCGCAACCGCCGCCAGCTCCGCAGAAGCCAGGTAAACGTTCGCACCCGTACCTAAACGGTTCGGGAAGTTACGGGTAGAGGTGGACACCACCGTCGCACCGTCAGCCACACGCGCCTGGTTGCCCATACACAGGGAACAGCCAGGGATTTCAATACGCGCACCGCTCTTACCAAACACGCTGTAGTAACCCTCTTCGGTCAGCTGTGCCGCGTCCATACGGGTTGGCGGTGCCACCCACAGACGGGTTGGCAGCTGGCCTTTGTGGGTATCCAGCAGCTTACCGGCAGCACGGAAGTGGCCGATGTTGGTCATGCAGGAGCCGATGAACACTTCGTCGATTTTTTCACCCTGCACGGCAGACAGCGGACGCGCATCGTCCGGATCGTTCGGCGCACACAGGATTGGCTCTTTGATATCCGCCAGATCGATGTCGATCACCGCCGCGTACTCTGCGTCTGCGTCAGCTTCCAGCAGTTGCGGATCCGCCAGCCATTTTTCCATGCCCTGAATACGACGCTCCAGAGTACGACGGTCGCCGTAGCCTTCTGCAATCATCCATTTCAGCAGCACGATGTTGGAGGTCAGGTACTCAATAATCGGCTCTTTGTTCAGCTTGATGGTACAGCCCGCAGCAGAACGCTCGGCAGAGGCATCGGTCAGCTCGAACGCCTGCTCAACTTTCAGATCCGGCAGACCTTCAATTTCCAGAATGCGGCCAGAGAAGATGTTTTTCTTCCCTTTCTTCTCAACGGTAAGCAGGCCCTGTTTAATCGCATACAGCGGGATCGCGTGCACCAGGTCGCGCAGGGTAATGCCCGGCTGCATTTTGCCTTTAAAGCGAACCAGTACCGATTCCGGCATGTCCAGCGGCATTACTCCGGTTGCTGCGGCAAACGCCACCAAGCCGGAGCCCGCCGGGAAGGAGATACCGATTGGGAAACGGGTATGGGAGTCACCGCCGGTCCCCACGGTATCGGGCAGCAGCATGCGGTTCAGCCAGGAGTGAATCACGCCGTCACCCGGACGGAGTGACACACCACCACGGTTCATGATGAAGTCTGGCAGCGTGTGGTGCGTGGTCACGTCAACCGGCTTCGGATACGCCGCCGTGTGACAGAAGGACTGCATCACCAGGTCAGACGAGAAGCCCAGGCACGCCAGGTCTTTCAGTTCGTCACGGGTCATTGGGCCCGTGGTGTCCTGAGAGCCCACGGAGGTCATCTTCGGCTCGCAGTACGCGCCAGGACGGATACCGGCGACGCCGCACGCGCGACCCACCATTTTCTGTGCCAGCGAGAAGCCGCGGTTGCTTTCTGCCACATCTTTCGCGTGACGGAAAACGTCGGAGTGCGGCAGCCCCAGCGCTTCACGCGCTTTGGTGGTCAGGCCACGGCCGATGATCAGCGGAATACGGCCACCGGCACGCACTTCGTCGATCAGCACGTCGGTTTTCAGCTCGAAGCTGGCCAGCAGTTCGTTGGTTTCGTGGTTGCGCACTTCGCCTTTGTACGGGTAAACGTCAATCACGTCGCCCATGTTCAGGTTGCTCACGTCCACTTCAATTGGCAGCGCGCCCGCATCTTCCATGGTGTTGAAGAAGATTGGCGCAATTTTGCCGCCGAGGCACAGGCCGCCGCCGCGCTTGTTCGGCACGTGCGGAATGTCGTCGCCCATGAACCACAGCACGGAGTTGGTGGCGGATTTACGGGAAGAACCGGTACCGACCACGTCACCGACATAAGCCAGCGGGAAGCCTTTCTTCTGAAGTGCTTCGATCTGTTTGATCGGGCCAACAACGCCCGGCTGATCCGGCTCAATGCCTTCACGGGCGTTTTTCAGCATCGCCAGGGCGTGCAGAGGGATATCCGGGCGAGACCATGCATCCGTTGCCGGAGAGAGGTCATCGGTGTTGGTTTCACCGGTCACCTTAAAGACGGTCACGGTGATTTTTTCAGCCAGAGCTGGACGGTTCAGGAACCATTCGGCATCAGCCCAGGACTGCATCACCTGCTTCGCATAGACGTTCCCCGCTTTGGCTTTTTCTTCTACATCGTAGAAGTTATCGAACATCAGCAGCGTGGAAGAGAGCGCTTTAGCGGCAATGGGTGCCAGCTTGTCGTTATCCAGCGCGTCAATCAGCGGATGAATGTTATAGCCGCCCTGCATGGTGCCGAGCAGTTCAATGGCTTTTTCAGGAGTAACCAGTGGGGAGGTGGCTTCGCCTTTAGCGATAGCAGCAAGGAATCCGGCTTTTACGTAGGCAGCTTCATCTACGCCAGGCGGTACACGGTTGATCAGCAGATCTAACAGGAATTCTTCTTCGCCCTCAGGCGGGTTCTTCAGCAGCTCGACGAGCGCGGCCATTTGGGTTGCATCTAAAGGTTTGGGTACAATTCCCTCGGCGGCACGTTCTGCTACGTGCTTACGGTATTCTTCTAGCACGACGGTTCTCCTCGCTCTCATTGTCATATGCGGCGGGCGTTCTCTTCACGCTCCTGTGAGACAGCAGTTTGTAGGGTAAATGCCCGATACCGCGTCGGGCAGCATAGCAGGATTTCTGCACAGTGTTAATCCGTTTACAAAAAAGCAACATTAAAAAATTTGCTGAATCGTTAAGCATGGTGTAGTGCCGATTTAGTGCTTCGTTTTACGGTGTCTTCTGCACCGTGACGCTTCATTTTTTTCTTCATCAGATATAATTGTGTAATAAATACTCACACTCTTTATCCGGACGCTCCGGTGGTTTCCCAAGAAAAGTCAAAACAGTAAAAGACGGGTGAATAATACTCGCGCCAACCGTAACGCCTCACGGCACAGCACTTGTCTCGTTGGAGTCATTATATGAAGTTGCCCTTTAAGCCACATCTGCTTGTCCTTCTGTGCAGTGCCGGGCTGTTTGCCGCTTCTGGCGTCATGTTCGTCAAAAGCCGCGCAACGGAACCCGCTCCCGCACCTGCGTCGGTAGCCCCGCAGCTCCCCGACCCGGCAGCACAGCCTGCCCCGGTGGCGACTCCGGCCTATACCGCCGCGCAGATCGATCAGTGGACCGCGCCTATTGCGCTCTACCCCGACGCGCTGCTGTCGCAAATTCTGATGGCCTCAACCTATCCGGCGAGCGTGATTCAGGCCGCCCAGTGGTCAAAGGACAACCCTAAAATGCAGGGCGATGCCGCCATTCAGGCGGTCAGCGGGCAGCCATGGGATGCCAGCGTAAAATCGCTGGTCGCCTTTCCGCAGTTAATGTCGCTGATGGGGGAAAACCCGTCGTGGGTACAGAGCCTCGGCGACGCCTTTCTGGCCCAGCCAAAGGATGTGATGGATTCCGTGCAGCGTCTGCGCCTGCTGGCGCAGCAGACAGGCACGTTGCAATCCACCCCGCAGCAGACCGTCACCACCGTGAAAAAATCTGCGCCAGCCTCCACCAGTACAGCCGCGACGTCAACGTCGGCTAGTCCGACGGTGATTAAAATTGAGCCAGCCGATCCACAGGTGGTTTATGTCCCTACCTACAACCCTTCCACCGTTTACGGTACGTGGCCAAACGCCAGCTATCCGCCGGTGTATCTGCCCCCGTCCCCCGGCCAGCAGTTTACCAATAGTTTTGTCAGAGGCTTTGGCTATAGCCTCGGCGTAGCCACTACCTATGCGCTGTTCAGTAATATCGACTGGGACGATGACGACGATCACCATCACGATCATGATGACGATCACCACGGCGGTTATTCGCATAACGGCGATAACATTAATATTAATGTTAATAACTTCAATAAGATCACCGGTGAGCACCTTACCGATAATCATCAGGTCTGGCAGCATAATCCGGCCTACCGCAACGGCGTGCCCTACGCCAATAGCCAGCTTGCCAGCCGCTATCATCAGACTTCAGTGCCGGGCGGGTTGAGCGCTACCCGGCAGCAGCCGGTCAACCGCGATAGCCAGCGGCAGGCTGCGATGGCGCAGGTACAGCAGTCGACGGGCAAAACCCTCACACAGCTACAGCATGGCGACGCGCATTTCCCGCAACATTCAGCGTCCGCGCAGCAGCTGAAACAGCTCTCTCAGCGCAGCAACTATCGCGGCTACGACAGCGCGCGGCCCCACGCACAACAGATGAATAATACTCTTGCGCAAACCAGACGCCCGACGCAGGTTCAGCATCAGCCGCTGCGGGCAAACGCCCTGAGCGGCAACGACAGCCGTTCGGCCAGCTGGCAGGCCCAGCACCAGCGCGGGCTGCAAAGCCGCCAGCACGTGTCGCTGAACAGTGAGCAGCGTGCCAGCTTCCACCAGCAGCTGTCCGAACACCATACCGAACACCGTGAATTCCACCGTCGTTAAGGGAGCCGCTATGAACATGAAACCGATCGGTGGAATGCTGTTGTTGATGGTATCCACCTTCGTCTGCGCCCAGCAATCCTTCTCCACGCCTGAGCAGGCGGCCAATGCCCTGACGAAGGCCATCAGCGAGCAGAATGAGCGCGCGATGGCCGACCTGCTGGGGGATAACTGGCGCGACTATCTGCCACCTGAAGGAGTTGATCCGGAGGCGGTGGCTCGATTCCTGCGTGACTGGAAGATATACCATCGTACCGAAATCAGCGGCGATATAGCCCATCTGTCAGTTGGCGATAACGGCTGGCAACTCCCCATACCGGTAGTGAAGAAAAAAGAGGGCTGGCAATTTGATATGCAGAAAGCGGCGGATGAGATCCTGACCCGCGAAATCGGCCGCAACGAACTCGCGGCTATCGAAGCGCTGCACGCCTACGTCGACGCACAGCAGAGCTACTACGCCATGAACCACCGCTATGCGCAGAAGATTGTCAGCACGCCAGGGCTAAAAGACGGCCTGTACTGGCCCGTTTCGCCGGGCGAAGCGCCAAGCCCGCTGGGTCCCGCCTTCAGCCCGCCGGAGCCAGGTATGGGCTATCACGGCTATCGCTTCCGTATCCTGCCGGATAATACCGGCTTTGCGATGGTGGCCTGGCCGGTCAGCTATGGTCAAACGGGCGTAATGAGCTTCGTGATAAACCAGGAAGATAAAGTGTATCAATCAGACCTTGGCAGCGATTCGGCGCAGAAAGCGCAGGCCCTCACCACATACCATCCGGATAAAACCTGGCAGCCTGTCACCCCCTGAACGCGGCGCATAAAAAAAGCGGCCTCAGGCCGCTTTTTTCATCTGAAGAAACTTATTTCTTCTTCGCTTTCGCGTTTGGCAGGTCGGTGATGCTACCTTCAAACACTTCTGCCGCCAGGCCAACTGACTCGTGCAGAGTCGGGTGAGCGTGGATGGTCAGCGCGATGTCTTCCGCGTCACAGCCCATTTCGATAGCCAGACCGATTTCACCCAGCAGCTCGCCGCCGTTGGTACCGACAATCGCACCACCGATCACGCGGTGAGTCTCTTTGTCGAAGATCAGTTTGGTCATACCGTCTGCGCAGTCGGAAGCGATAGCACGGCCAGAAGCAGCCCACGGGAAGGTGGCGGTTTCATAGCTGATGCCTTTCTCTTTCGCTTCTTTCTCAGTCAGACCGACCCATGCAACTTCTGGCTCGGTGTAGGCGATAGATGGGATCACTTTCGGATCGAAGTAGTGCTTCATGCCGGCGATAACTTCAGCGGCAACGTGACCTTCGTGAACACCTTTGTGCGCCAGCATTGGCTGACCGACGATATCGCCGATAGCAAAGATGTGCGGCACGTTAGTGCGCAGCTGTTTGTCAACGCGGATGAAGCCACGGTCGTCCACTTCCACGCCAGCTTTGCCCGCGTCGAGGTTTTTACCGTTCGGCACACGGCCGATAGCCACCAGCACGGCGTCGTAACGCTGTGGTTCAGATGGGGCTTTTTTGCCTTCCATGGAAACGTAAATACCGTCTTCTTTCGCTTCAACGGCAGTCACTTTGGTTTCCAGCATCAGGTTGAATTTCTTGCTGATGCGTTTGGTGAAGACTTTAACGATGTCTTTGTCTGCAGCCGGGATAACCTGGTCGAACATTTCAACCACGTCGATCTCTGAACCCAGCGCATGGTACACGGTACCCATTTCCAGACCGATGATACCGCCGCCCATAACCAGCAGGCGCTTAGGAACGGTTTTCAGCTCCAGCGCATCGGTGGAATCCCACACGCGTGGATCTTCATGCGGAATAAATGGCAGTTCGATTGGGCGAGAGCCTGCCGCGATGATCGCGTTGTCGAAGTTGATCACGGTTTTGCCGTTTTCGCCTTCCACTTCCAGGGTGTTCGCACCGGTGAATTTACCCAGACCGTTTACCACTTTCACTTTACGGCCTTTGGCCATACCCGCCAGACCGCCGGTCAGCTGAGTGATAACTTTCTCTTTCCAGGTACGAATTTTGTCGATGTCGGTTTTCGGCTCGCCGAAGACGATACCGTGTTCAGCCAGCGCTTTGGCTTCTTCGATAACTTTCGCTACGTGCAGCAGCGCTTTAGAAGGGATACAGCCGACGTTCAGACAAACACCGCCGAGGGTGCTGTAACGTTCTACGATGACGGTTTCCAGACCTAAATCCGCGGCGCGGAATGCTGCGGAGTAACCTGCCGGGCCTGCCCCAAGTACTACGACCTGAGTTTTGATTTCTGTGCTCATCATGACCTCTTAATGTATACCCGTCGTCCACCGGGTCGTTCTATCCGCCCGTATTTTACAAAATTGTTAACAATTTTGAAACAACAAACGGCTCACGAATTATCGCTTTCACCCATAACCTCATAAACCCCATGAGGTTATCAGAAAAAAGCCGGCCGAGCGGCCGGCTTATCGATTACATCACCAGGCGGCGAATGTCGCTCAGGGTGTTGTTGATGATGGTGATGAAACGCGCACCATCAGCACCGTCGATCACGCGGTGGTCGAAGGACAGAGAGATTGGCATCATCAGACGCGGCACGAACTCTTTGCCATTCCACACCGGCTCCATCGCGGACTTGGACACACCGAGGATAGCCACTTCCGGCGCGTTAACAATCGGCGCGAAGTGGGTGGTGCCCAGGCCGCCGATGCTGGAGATAGTGAAGCAGCCGCCCTGCATTTCACCGGCAGTCAGCTTACCATCACGCGCTTTCTTGGAGATGGTGGTCAGTTCACGGGACAGCTCGGTAATGCTCTTCTTGTTCACGTCTTTGAAGACCGGAACAACCAGACCATTTGGCGTATCAACCGCAACACCGATATTGATGTATTTCTTCAGCGTCAGCTTCTGGCCGTCTTCAGACAGGGAGCTGTTGAAGCGTGGCATCTGCTCAAGGGCAGCGGCAACGGCTTTCATGATGAAGACCACTGGGGTGAATTTCACGTCCAGCTTACGCTTCTCAGCTTCGGCGTTCTGCTGTTTACGGAACGCTTCCAGATCGGTGATATCGGTTTTGTCGAAGTGCGTAACGTGCGGGATCATCACCCAGTTACGGCTCAGGTTAGCACCAGAGATTTTCTGGATGCGGCCCAGTTCCACTTCTTCGATTTCACCAAACTTGCTGAAGTCCACTTTCGGCCATGGCAGCATGCCCGGGATACCGCCGCCAGCGGCTGCAGCTGGTGCAGCTTCGGCGCGTTTCACCGCGTCTTTAACGTAAGCCTGAACGTCTTCGCGCAGGATACGACCTTTACGGCCGGTGCCCTTCACTTTCGCCAGGTTCACACCGAATTCGCGCGCCAGGCGGCGAATCAGCGGGGTAGCGTGGACGTAAGCGTCGTTTTCAGCGAACTCAGATTTGCCTTCCGCTTTTGCAGCAGGTGCAGCGGCTGGTTTAGCAGCCTGAGCCGGTGCAGCAGCCGGTGCCGGAGCAGCCGCGGCAGCTGGAGCGGCGGCAGGCGCAGCGCCTTCCACTTCGAAGACCATGATCAGGGAGCCGGTAGACACTTTGTCGCCGGTGCTGATTTTGATCTCTTTAACGGTACCGGCGAACGGCGCAGGGACTTCCATAGAAGCTTTATCGCCTTCAACGGTGATCAGTGACTGTTCAGCGGCAACTTTGTCGCCCACTTTCACCATCACTTCGGTCACTTCAACTTCGTCACCGCCGATGTCCGGTACGTTAACGTCTTTCGCGCCGCCAGCCGCTGCTGGTGCAGCAGCCGGAGCCGGTGCAGCTTCCGATTTCGCTGGAGCCGCAGCGCCCGCCACTTCAAAGACCATGATCAGAGAACCGGTAGACACTTTGTCGCCGGTGTTGATTTTGATCTCTTTAACGGTACCCGCGAACGGCGCAGGGACTTCCATAGAGGCTTTGTCGCCTTCTACGGTGATCAGTGACTGCTCAGCCGCAACGGTGTCGCCCACTTTCACCAGGATTTCAGTGACTTCAACTTCGTCACCGCCGATGTCAGGCACGTTAACGTCTTTCGCTGCCGCGGCAGCAGGTGCTGCAGCCGGAGCGGCTTCTTTCTTCTCTTCTGCCTTAGCAGGTGCAGCATCAGCTGCACCGTCGGCGGAATCGAAAATCATGATCAGTTTGCCAGTCTCGGTTTTATCGCCAACAGAGACTTTGATCTCTTTAACGATGCCAGCCTGAGGAGACGGGACTTCCATAGAGGCTTTGTCGCCTTCTACGGTGATCAGCGACTGTTCAGCTTCAACTTTGTCGCCCACTTTGACCAGGATCTCGGTGATTTCAACTTCATCAGCCCCGATGTCCGGTACATTGATTTCGATAGCCATTATTCTTTTACCTCTTACGCCAGACGCGGGTTAACTTTTTCTGCATCGATGTTGAATTTGGTAATTGCGTCCGCAACCACTTTCTTATCGATTTCGCCACGTTTAGCCAGTTCGCCCAGTGCTGCTACAACCACGTAAGAAGCATCAACTTCGAAGTGGTGACGCAGGTTTTCGCGGCTGTCAGAACGACCGAAGCCGTCAGTACCCAGAACGCGATAATCATCCGCTGGAACGTAAGTACGAACCTGCTCAGCGAACAGTTTCATATAGTCAGTAGACGCCACCGCTGGCGCGTCGTTCATCACCTGAGCGATGTACGGAACGCGTGGGGTTTCCATTGGGTGCAGCATGTTCCAGCGCTCACAATCCTGGCCATCACGCGCCAGTTCAGTGAAGGAAGTTACAGAGTACACATCGGAACCCACACCGTAGTCTTTCGCCAGGATCTGAGCCGCTTCACGTACGTGACGCAGGATAGAACCGGAGCCCAGCAGCTGAACTTTACCTTTGCTACCTTCAATGGTTTCGAGTTTGTAGATACCTTTACGGATACCTTCCTCGGCACCTGCTGGCATCGCCGGCATGTGGTAGTTTTCGTTCAGGGTGGTGATGTAGTAGTAAATGTTCTCTTGCGCTTCACCGTACATGCGCTGCAGACCGTCATGCATGATGACTGCCACTTCGTACGCGTAAGCCGGATCGTAAGAGATACAGTTAGGGATAGTCAGAGACTGAATGTGGCTGTGGCCATCTTCGTGCTGCAGACCTTCACCGTTCAGAGTCGTACGACCAGAAGTACCACCGATCAGGAAGCCGCGAGCCTGCTGGTCGCCTGCCTGCCAGCACAGGTCACCGATACGCTGGAACCCGAACATGGAGTAGTAAATGTAGAACGGAATCATCGGCAGGTTGTTGGTGCTGTAAGAGGTCGCAGCAGCCAGCCAGGATGCGCCTGCGCCCAGCTCGTTGATACCTTCCTGCAGGATCTGACCTTTCTCGTCTTCTTTGTAATATGCAACCTGCTCACGGTCCTGCGGGGTGTACTGCTGGCCGTTCGGGCTGTAGATACCGATCTGACGGAACAGACCTTCCATACCGAAAGTACGCGCTTCGTCGGCAATGATTGGAACCAGACGATCTTTGATCGACTTGTTCTTCAGCATTACGTTCAGGGCACGAACGAAAGCGATAGTGGTAGAGATCTCTTTGTTCTGCTCTTCCAGCAGCTGAGAGAAGTCTTCCAGCGCAGGCAGTTCCAGCTTCTCGGTGAAGTTTGGCTGACGAGCTGGCAGGTAGCCTTTCAGCGCCTGACGACGTTCGTGCAGGTACTTGTGCTCTTCAGAGCCTTCCGGGAAGGTGATGTAAGACAGGTTTTCTACCTGCTCATCGGTCACTGGAACGTTGAAACGGTCGCGGATATAACGCACGCCGTCCATGTTCATTTTCTTAACCTGGTGAGCGATGTTTTTACCTTCTGCGGTATCACCCATGCCGTAACCTTTGATGGTGTGGGCCAGGATGACAGTCGCTTTACCTTTGGTTTCGCGCGCTTTTTTCAGTGCAGCGTAGACTTTCTTCGGATCGTGACCACCGCGGTTCAGAGCCCAGATCTGCTCATCAGTCCAGTCTGCAACCAGTGCTGCGGTTTCAGGATATTTGCCGAAGAAGTGCTCACGAACGTAGGCACCGTCTTTGGATTTGAAGGTCTGGTAGTCGCCGTCAACGGTTTCGTTCATCAGCTGGATCAGCTTACCGCTGGTGTCTTTACGCAGCAGCTCATCCCAACGACCGCCCCACATGACTTTGATCACGTTCCAGCCAGCACCCGCGAAGATGCCTTCCAGTTCGTTGATGATCTTGCCGTTACCGGTTACCGGACCATCCAGACGCTGCAGGTTACAGTTGATGATGAAGCACAGGTTGTCCAGCTTCTCACGGGTTGCGATGGTGATCGCACCTTTAGATTCTGGCTCATCCATTTCGCCGTCGCCCAGGAAGGCGTAAACGGTCTGCTCAGAGGTGTCTTTCAGACCACGGTGTTCCAGGTACTTCAGGAATTTAGCCTGGTAGATCGCGCCGATTGGGCCCAGACCCATAGATACGGTCGGGAACTGCCAGAATTCAGGCATCAGTTTAGGGTGCGGGTAAGAAGACAGACCTTTACCGTGAACTTCCTGACGGAAGTTGTTCATCTGCTCTTCAGTCAGACGACCTTCCAGGAATGCACGTGCATAGATGCCCGGAGAGATGTGGCCCTGGAAGTACACCAGATCGCCGCCGTCTTTCTCGTTCGCTGCACGGAAGAAGTGGTTGAAGCACACTTCGTAAACGGTTGCAGAAGACTGGAAGGACGCCATGTGGCCACCCAGTTCCAGGTCTTTCTTGGATGCGCGCAGAACGGTCATGATGGCGTTCCAGCGGATTGCAGAACGGATACGACGTTCCAGATCCAGATTGCCCGGGTATTCCGGTTCGTCTTCAACGGCAATCGTGTTTACGTAGTTGCTAGCCCCTGCACCTGAAGCAACCTTCACGCCGCCTTTGCGGGCTTCTGAAAGCAGCTGATCAATCAGATACTGAGCGCGCTCAACACCTTCTTCACGGATGACCGATTCGATCGCCTGTAGCCAGTCGCGAGTTTCGATCGGATCCACGTCATTTTGGAGACGTTCTGACATGGGGGTATTCCTTATCTATCTAATACGTTGATTTGTCTGGAACCTGTCCCATTGTGCTCTTGGGCAAGAACACAATAAGACAGGTTCTGCGTTTAGTTGCCGCGCTCTAAAAGTACCTGGCGCTTAATCCTTTCGTTGCTGTATGCGGCGTAATGAACGTTCGCGACGCGATTGTTCACGGCTGCGGTCCAGCAAGATTTCCTCAATGAAAGCCAGATGGCGGTGCGACGCTTCGCGCGCCTGCTCCGGTTCCCCGGCCATTATCGCCTCGAATACTCGGGTGCGATGGTTGCTTACCAGTGGGAGCATCTCCCGACGGGCATACAACAATTCAAAATTCTGACGAACGTTCTGGGCCAGCATCGGCTCCATGCAGCGTAGCAGATGGAGGAGCACCACGTTGTGTGCTGCTTCGGTGACGGCGATTTGATACTGGACAACGGCGCTGGACTCGGCGTCTAAATCGCCGGACTGCTGTGCCCGTTCAATGGCCTGATGCAGTTCGCGGATACGCACGCGATCTTCATCAGTGCTGCGAAGGGCGGCGTAATAGGCCGCAATGCCTTCCAGCGCGTGACGGGTCTCAAGCAGGTCAAACTGGGATTCTGGGTGGTCAGAGAGAAGTTCTACCAGCGGATCGCTGAAGCTCTGCCACAGGCTGTTTTGCACAAAGGTTCCGCCGCCCTGGCGACGAAGCAGCAAGCCCTTTGCTTCGAGACGTTGAATCGCCTCACGCAGAGAGGGACGTGAAACGTCGAACTGTTTTGCCAGCTCGCGTTCTGGCGGAAGTTTCTCACCCGGGCGCAGAGTCCCTTCGAGGATTAAAAACTCCAGCTGCTGCTCAATCACATCAGATAGTTTTGGTTGGCGAATTTTGCTGTAGGCCATATTCCCTGTCTTACGCCTTTTTGCCCGGAGTCAATTGGTCTTACCAATTTCTATTTCGTATCGCTAAAGTAACAAAGTATTCACCTTCTGTCCATATTGGTTTTGATTGAAATCAGTAAACCCTGCACATTTTAACAACCTTACAGAAATAACGTTTCAGAAATGTAACTTTGCACAAATGAGTTGATTACTCCCTAAGAGGGAGTTTTAACCATAATGAAACGAGGGTTTTTGCGATCTGAAGCGATTCAACAAGGCAAATAATGAAAATTCGCCCACTTACGGAGCATTTCTATTCTATAGGTTGGGTTAGGAAGAATAAGCGGGCCGATTTACAAATGCTTTCTTTTTATTCAAGTGGTCATCATCCCTTCATAAAGCAGGTGCATTCGCAGGCACTTACCACTATTCTGGCGCTTACGGAAGTCATCTCCGCTTTTTTCGGTCTCGTTTACCGTAAAGAAATAAATACAGAATATGGACTTTCATAATTACACACGCACAGCGTGAACATAACAACCACACACGAGGTTTCAAATGGAAGCTCAACAGCACGGCGATCAGCTAAAGCGCGGGCTTAAAAACCGCCATATACAGCTCATCGCACTGGGCGGTGCGATTGGTACCGGCCTGTTTCTGGGCAGCGCGTCCGTTATCCAGTCAGCCGGTCCTGGCATTATTTTGGGTTACGCGATTGCGGGTTTCATTGCTTTTCTGATCATGCGCCAGTTAGGTGAAATGGTTGTTGAAGAGCCGGTCGCAGGCTCCTTCAGCCACTTTGCCTATAAGTACTGGGGCAGCTTCGCGGGCTTCGCCTCGGGCTGGAACTACTGGGTGCTGTACGTTCTGGTTGCCATGGCTGAACTGACCGCCGTCGGGAAATACATTCAGTTCTGGTATCCCGAGATCCCAACGTGGGCTTCCGCTGCGGCATTCTTCGTCATTATCAACGCCATTAACCTGACCAACGTGAAAGTGTTCGGTGAGATGGAGTTCTGGTTTGCCATTATCAAAGTGATCGCCGTTGTGGCGATGATCATCTTCGGCGGCTGGCTGCTGTTCAGCGGCAACGGCGGCCCGCAGGCAACCGTGCGCAACCTCTGGGAACAGGGCGGCTTCCTGCCTCATGGCATGACCGGTCTGGTGATGATGATGGCGATCATTATGTTCTCCTTCGGCGGCCTGGAGCTGGTGGGCATCACCGCCGCGGAAGCCGATAACCCGGAGCAGAGCATTCCAAAAGCCACTAATCAGGTTATCTACCGCATTCTGATTTTCTACGTGGGCTCGCTGGCCGTGCTGCTCTCTCTGCTGCCGTGGACGCGTGTGACCGCCGACACCAGCCCGTTTGTGCTGATCTTCCACGAGCTGGGCGATACGTTTGTCGCTAACGCCCTGAACATCGTGGTGCTGACCGCCGCCCTTTCCGTTTATAACAGCTGTGTTTACTGTAACAGCCGCATGCTGTTCGGCCTGGCCCAGCAGGGTAACGCGCCTAAAGCGCTGCTCAACGTCGATAAACGTGGCGTGCCGGTAAACACGATTCTTGTATCTGCGATCGTGACCGCGCTGTGCGTGCTGATTAACTACATGGCACCGGAATCGGCGTTTGGCCTGCTGATGGCGCTGGTGGTCTCTGCCCTGGTCATCAACTGGGCGATGATCAGCCTGGCACACATGAAGTTCCGCCGCGCGAAACAGCAGCAGGGGGTCACCACGCGCTTCCCTGCCCTGCTCTATCCACTGGGTAACTGGATTTGCCTGCTGTTCATGGCGGCCGTGCTGGTGATCATGCTGATCACGCCGGGTATGGCGATTTCTGTCTACCTGATCCCGGTCTGGATTGCCGTGCTTGGCGTGGGCTATCTCTTCAGCCAGAAAAGCCGTAATGCGATGAAGGCGCACTAAACCTCTCTCAGCGGCGCCTGCTTTTGCGGGTGCCGCGCGTTGTTATCTCCCTCACACTTTCACGCCCACAGCGCATTTATCCATATCACCGCCCTGATACTGCAACGCATATATTCCTTTGCCAGCAAATAATTCTCTCCATACCGTAAACCGGAGAGCTGTCGATGGATAACAACAAACTGTCTGTAAAAGAAAAGATCGGCTATGGGATGGGCGACGCGGGATGCAACATTATCTTCGGCGCCATCATGTTGTTTGTTAACTATTTCTATACGGATATTTTTGGTCTGGCCCCTGCGCTGGTCGGCGTGCTGCTGCTGTCCGTCCGCGTGATTGATGCCGTAACGGACCCGATCATGGGCGCGATTGCCGACCGTACCCGCAGCAAATATGGCCGCTTTCGTCCATGGCTGCTGTGGATCGCGTTCCCCTACGCGCTGTTCAGCATCCTGATGTTTACCACGCCAGAGTGGAGCTATAACAGCAAAGTTATCTATGCTTTTGTCACCTATTTCCTGCTGTCGCTAACCTATACCGCCATCAACATTCCTTACTGCTCGTTGGGCGGAGTGATCACCAACGACCCGAAAGAGCGCGTCGCCTGCCAGTCGTATCGCTTCGTGCTGGTCGGTATCGCCACGCTGCTGCTCTCATTAACGCTGCTGCCGATGGCTGACTGGTTTGGCGGGGACAACAAAGCCAAAGGCTACCAGATGGCCATGACCGTCCTGGCGCTGATTGGCACCTGTATGTTCCTGTTCTGCTTCGCCACGGTGCGCGAGCGCGTGCGTCCGGCGGTACAGACCAACGACGAACTGAAAAACGATCTGAAAGACGTGTGGAAGAACGACCAGTGGGTACGCATTCTGCTGCTGACGCTGTGCAACGTCTGCCCGGGCTTTATCCGCATGGCGGCCACCATGTATTACGTCACCTGGGTGATGGGCCAGAGCACCCACTTCGCCACGCTGTTTATCAGCCTGGGCGTAGTCGGCATGATGCTCGGCAGCGTGCTGGCAAAAGTGCTGACCGACCGCTGGTGTAAGCTGAAGGTTTTCTTCTGGACCAACATCGTGCTGGCGGTATTCTCCTGCGCCTTCTATTTCTTCGATCCGAAAGCCATCGTCACCATCGTGGTGCTCTACTTCCTGCTGAACATCCTGCACCAGATCCCCTCCCCGCTGCACTGGTCGCTGATGGCCGACGTGGACGACTACGGCGAGTGGAAAACCGGGAAGCGCATCACGGGGATCAGCTTCTCCGGCAATATCTTCTTCCTGAAACTGGGTCTGGCGATTGCCGGGGCGATGGTTGGCTTCCTGCTCTCCTGGTACGGCTACGACGCGGGCGCAAAAGCGCAAAGCGCGGACGCTATCAACGGGATCGTGCTGCTCTTTACCGTCATTCCCGGCATTGGATACTTAATTACCGCGGGCGTAGTACGTCTGCTGAAAGTGGACCGGGAAACCATGAAGCAGATCCAGTCCGATCTGGAAAAGCGTCGCGCCAACTACCGCGAGCTGAACGATTATCAGGAACTCAAAGCCGCTGAGACTAAATAAGGAAAGCCGCATGCATAACTGGCCTAACCCGTTTATAGAACAACGCGCCGACCCGTACATTCTGCGTCATGAAGGGCAATATTTTTTTATCGCCTCCGTGCCGCAGTACGACAGGCTGGCGATCCGCCGCTCGGACTCACTGGAAGGGCTACGCGACGCTGAAGAGGTCGTTGTCTGGCGTAAGCCCGAGACCGGCCCGATGAGTCAGCTGATTTGGGCGCCGGAACTGCACCACATTGACGGCAAGTGGTACATCTATTTTGCCGCGACGCACACCCAGGCGCTCGACCAACTCGGGATGTTCCAGCACCGCATGTTTGCTATTGAGTGTGCCGACAGCGATCCGCTCACCGGCACGTGGGTAGAAAAAGGCCAGATAAAAACGCCGTTCGACACCTTTGCGCTGGACGCCACCACGTTCGTGCATCAGGGCAAACGCTGGTACCTGTGGGCGCAAAAAGCGCCGGACATCACCGGAAACTCCAACCTCTACCTGTGCGAAATGGAAAACCCGTGGACGCTGAAAGGCGAGCCTGTGATGCTCAGCAAGCCGGAGTATGACTGGGAGTGCCGTGGGTTCTGGGTCAACGAGGGTCCGGCGGTGTTGGTTCACGGCGATAAGCTGTTTATCAGCTATTCCGCCAGCGCGACCGACGAGAACTACTGCATGGGGCTACTGTGGATAGACCTGAATGCCAATCCGCAAAACCCGGCAAACTGGTACAAATCCCCTCGCCCGGTTTTCGTCACCAGCTACGAGAACCGCCAGTACGGGCCAGGCCACAACAGCTTTACGCAAACGCCGGAAGGGGAAGATGTGCTGGTGTATCACGCAAGAAATTACACCGAAATTGAGGGCGACCCGCTGTACGATCCGAACCGTCATACCCGCCTGAAGCTTGTCCGCTGGAATGAAAACGGGATGCCTGATTTCGGCATCCCGCCTGCTGATACGTTGTAACGGCTTCGGCGCGCTGGCTTACACCAGCGTGCCGTAAATCGTCAGCAGCGCCACAATCACCACCACCACAAACGAGGTTTTCTTCGCCATTGAGACGGCGGCTTTTGGCGTTTCGATCCTGTCGGTATGCGGCTCTCGCGCCAGCGAGAACTGCGCCAGGCGCGTCAACACCTGATACTGCGACGTATGGCGGTCCGCAAGAGAGGCGAACCATGCGGGCAGCGCTTTTTCACCGTGACCAATTAACGCATACACCACGCCCACCAGACGCACCGGGAGCCAGTCGAGCACGTGCAGGATGGCATCAATGCCCGAGAGCAGACGCTCATGCGGCGTCAGATAACGGGCAAGCCAGGTCTGCCAGGCGCGCAGGAACGCATACCCCATCAGCAGTACCGGCCCCCACGGGCCACCCACCACGAACCAGAACAGCGGTGCCAGGTAGTAGCGGAAGTTAATCCACAGCAGCGCATTTTGCAGCTCGCGCAGAAACTCACGTTCATCGCAGTCCGGCGGCACGCCGTGGATCATCGTCAGTTCGCTCGCCATGGCACCGCGCGCATGGGCATCGTCACGGGAGGCGGCTTTCAGGTAGGCGTGATAGTGTAAACGCACCTTACCCGCACCGATGCACAGCACGCCGAGCAGGATCCACACCACCAGCAGCGGCACGTTGAAAAACAGTCCGTACAGCGAGCGCAGCAGCAGGAAGGTAACAAGCATGACGCCCGCCATCATCAACAGCGTACGCAGCATGGAAAAGTGCTTAATCCGGCGGAATATCACCTCCAGCCGGTGATCCAGATGCCAGTGCTCGCCGAGCTTGAACAGGCGTTCAGCGATGATGACCAGCAGCATGGTAAACAACGTCATGGTATCTCCTTATTCTGACGACGCGGTAAGCATGGCGCGAAACCGTGCCCAGTCAAATGCCGGGCCGGGATCGGTTTTTCTCGCCGGAGCGATATCACTGTGTCCGGTAATATTGTCAGCAATTGCCGGATAGAGCCCGATGATCGTTCGGGTCACAGCTGCTAACTGTTGATACTGTGCATCCGTGTAAGGCGTGGTATCCGTGCCTTCCTGCTCGATTCCGATGGAAAAATCGTTGCACCGTTCGCGCCCGTGATACATCGATACCCCGGCATGCCAGGCGCGCTTATCAAAAGGAACATACTGAACCACCTCACCATCACGGCGAATCAGGCAATGAGCCGACACGCGCAAATGCGCAATCTCAGCGAAGAAAGGATGGGCATTGGGATCTATCGTTCCCGTGAATAACGCATCGATCCACGGGCCGCCAAACTCACCCGGCGGGAGGCTAATATTATGAACCACCAGCAGTGTGGGCTTTTCATCCTCCGGGCGGCAATCGTGGTGCGGCGAGGGCACATGCCGCGCATCCACCAGCCATCCGTTTTCTAACAACATGCTGGAACTCCTTCTGTATGGTGCAATGACTCGGTTCAGAGTAGCATGTTTCAATATTATGATTCGTTACCAATTTGGAGTTTTATCATGCCGCCTCGCCGCTATAACCCCGACCATCGACGTGAAGCGCTTCTGGAACGTATTAATATGGATATTCCGGCAAGCGTCGCCCATGCGTTGAAAGAAGACCTGGGGGGTGACGTTAATGCCGAAAAAGACATTACCGCACAATTGTTGCCAAAAGAGTCACGCGCGCACGCGGTCGTTATTACCCGTGAAGAGGGCGTTTTTTGCGGCAAGCGCTGGGTTGAAGAGGTCTTTACTCAGCTGGCGGGTGACGATGTACAGGTGACATGGCACGTTGATGATGGTGATGCGGTAACAGCCAATCAGCCGCTGTTCGAGCTGGACGGTCCTTCCCGCGTATTGCTGACCGGCGAACGTACCGCGCTCAATTTTGTCCAAACGCTTTCTGGCGTCGCCAGTGAAGTGCGCCGCTACGTTGACCTGCTGGCCGGCACCCGAACCCAGCTGCTGGATACCCGCAAAACGCTGCCGGGCCTGCGCACCGCGCTGAAATATGCAGTGCTCTGCGGCGGCGGCGCAAACCATCGTCTGGGCTTATCCGATGCCTTCCTGATTAAAGAGAACCACATTATTGCTTCTGGCTCAGTGCGTCAGGCGGTGGAGAAAGCCTTCTGGCTGCATCCGGATGTGCCGGTTGAGGTGGAGGTCGAAAGCCTGGAAGAGCTGGAGCAGGCGATCAAGGCCGGGGCCGATATCATCATGCTCGATAACTTCGAAACAGAGCAAATGCGTGAGGCGGTAAAACTGACCAACGGCCGGGCCCAGCTGGAAGTGTCCGGAAACGTCACCTTCGACACAATCCGTGAATTCGCCGAAACCGGCGTGGATTACATTTCCGTTGGCGCGCTGACCAAGCACGTTCGCGCCCTCGATCTCTCAATGCGCTTCAAATAATACTCGCTCCCCTCTCTGCGCCGAGAGGGGAATTTCAGCCTCGCTCGCAATTCCGTTGCCCTTTACTGCAACGCGGGATGAAATCTCTGAAGCTCCCTTCCCGTTCCCTTTTTTCCCTCTCGTTTCTGCCCTTTCCCGCTGACAAAGTAGCGCCACTTTGCATAAGGAGCAGATATGGACAGACAACAAGGGTTCACACTCATTGAGCTGATGGTGGTCATTGGCATTATTGCGATTCTGAGCGCCATCGGCGTTCCCGCCTATCAGAACTACCTGCGTAAAGCAGCTCTCACCGATATGCTGCAAACCTTCGTTCCCTATCGCACTGCCATTGAGTTGTGCGCGCTGGATCATGGTGGCGTAGAGAGTTGCGATGCGGGCAGTAACGGTATCCCTTCCCCCACCACGACGCGTTATGTCTCGGGGATGAGCGTGGCGAAAGGGGTCGTGAACCTGACAGGCCAGGAGAGTCTTAACGGGCTGACGGTAATCATGACGCCGCAGTGGAGCAACGGCAACGGCATGACGGGCTGGACGCGTGACTGCAATATCAGTGCTGACAGCGCGCTTAAGCAGGCCTGTGAAGACGTCTTCCGCTTCGACACTAACTGAGGAGCGGATAATGAATACCGATCAACTCGTGGCGCTTTGTCTTCGCCATCACGCTCTGCTGCTCACCAGCGACAGCGACATGATTAGCATCGCCGTCGTGGGAACCCCCGCGCCTGAACTGATGGAGGCCCTGCGATTCGCAACCCAGAAGCGGATTGATATCGAATGCTGGAGCGCTGAACGCATGGAAAAGCACCGACAGTTAACCGCGCAATCGCATCTGCCCGTCGTTTCGCAACCCTACTCCGCGGTGGATATCCTCAACCACACGCTGCAGCAGGCATTAAACCAGCGCGCGTCTGATATCCATATCGAACCGATGGAGCACGCGTGCCAGATCCGCTTACGTATCGACGGGGTACTTTGCCCACAGCTACCTCTTTCCGCTGCGCTGGCGACGATGCTCAGCGCCCGGTTAAAAGTGCTGGGTAATCTGGATATCGCTGAACGCCGCTTACCGCAGGATGGCCAGTTTACGGTCGAGCTAACAAACGAGCCGGTCTCGTTTCGTATCGCCACGCTTCCCTGCAGCGGTGGTGAGAAAATTGTGCTGCGGCTGCTGCATCAGGTTCAGCAGGCGCTTGAACCGAAAGCGCTTGGTATGAGCGCCCAACAGCTGGCCTGTTTTCATGAGATTCTCCACCAGCCTCAGGGGCTGATTCTGGTCACCGGCCCAACGGGCAGCGGCAAAACCGTAACGCTGTACAGTGCGCTGCAGGCGCGTAACACTCCTGACGTCAACATCTGCAGCGTAGAGGATCCCATTGAGATCCCGCTTGCAGGGCTTAATCAGACGCAGATTAACCCCCGCGCGGGCTTAACCTTCCAGAGCGTGCTGAGAGCACTGCTCCGTCAGGATCCAGACATCATTATGGTCGGTGAAATTCGTGATGGCGAAACGGCAGAAATCGCCATTAATGCCGCGCAGACCGGGCATCTGGTGTTGTCGACGCTGCACACCAACTCAACGACGGAAACCCTCATTCGCCTGGAGCAGATGGGCGTCGCGCGGTGGATGATCTCTTCCGCGCTCACGATGGTGATTGCCCAGCGACTGGTTCGGCGTCTGTGTCCACACTGCCGACAGAAAACCGGAGAACATTCAGACTTACCCCGCTCGGTTTGGCGGCAGCCGCTTCCACGCTGGCAACCCGCAGGCTGCGAGCGTTGCTATCACGGTTTTTATGGCCGCGTGGCTATTTTTGAAGTGCTGGCAATCGACACCCCCCTGCGGCAGGCGATTGCCAGCGGAGCAGGAATCGAGGTGATAGAAGCCAGTGCCCGGCAGGCGGGATTAGTCTCGCTGTTTGAACATGGCTGTATGGCCGTTGAACAAGGGATGACCACGCTGGAGGAGTTAGTGCGTGTTCTGGGTATGCCCGATGGCTGCTAATCAAATCTGGCGCTGGCGAGCGCTCACCAAAGAAGGGGAGCCCATAAGCGGGGTTCTCTGGGCCGAAGACCGCAACGCGGCCTTCACCAAGCTGATGCGTGACGATCTCCATCCTTTGACGTTAACCCGGAGCCCTCAGCGACACCGCTGGCGGCCACATCACTGCTACGAAATGTTTCGCCAGCTTGCAACGCTTCTGCAGGCTGGCCTGACGCTTGCGCATAGCCTGCAAATGCTGGCAGAACAGCATCCAGTAGAACCGTGGCGGGCGCTGCTGCAAAGCATTGCCGATGAGCTCAGCGAAGGGTGCCCTTTTTCTGAGGCGCTCAAGCGGTGGCCAGCGGTCTTTAGTCCATTGCATATCTCAATGGTGAAGACCGGGGAGCTAACGGGGAAGCTTGAAGCGTGCTGCCGTCAGCTTGCACAGCAGCAAAAAGCGCAGCAGCAGCTCAGTGCGAAAGTGAAAAAAGCGCTGCGCTACCCGGCGATCGTCCTGATGCTGGCCACGCTCGTCGTGCTGGCAATGGTCACCCTCGTATTGCCCGAGTTTGCCGCGATCTACAAAACGTTTAATACTCCGCTTCCGGCGCTGACGCGAATTGTGATGGGGATAACCGCTTTTATGCAGTCATATGCCCTCGCGGTGTTCGCGTTGCTACTGATTCCTGTCACCGCAGTCTGGGCTCTGCGACACCATCCTCGCTGGCAGCGTATTCTGTTGCATACGCCCGTAATGGGAACGCTGATAAAAGGGCAAAAACTGGGGCAGATTTTCACCGTGCTGTCGCTCACGCAGCAGGCGGGCATTGCTTTCCTGCAGGGGCTTGAGAGCGCAGAAGAGACCATTGAAAACCGATACTGGCAAGGGATCCTTCGCAGTGTGCGGGAGGACATTGAAAAAGGCCTACCCGTCTGGTCATCCTTTCAGAAGGCGGCATTGTTTACCCCGTTATGTATTCAGCTTTTGCGAACCGGCGAGATGTCAGGTTCGCTGGACGTGATGCTGGCAAATCTTGCCCGTCATCATACGGAGCAAACCTTTCAGTTAGCCGATAATCTGGCAGCGCTTCTGGAGCCACTGCTACTGGTTGTGACGGGGGTTATCATTGGCACGCTGGTGGTGGCAATGTATTTGCCAATCTTCCATCTGGGGGATGCGATGAGCGCGGGATAGTGCAACAGTGCTGGCGCACGGACATGCGCCAGCGAAAGCCATTACAGGCTATTAAATACGCGGTTTTCCTGCTCCTGAACGCGGATAAACGTTGTGCGTTTTGTCAGCTCTTTCAGGCGTGAGGCGCCAACGTAGGTGCAGGCGGAGCGCAGGCCGCCGAGGATATCGCGCGCGGTGTTTTCAACCGGACCGCGCAGTGGCAGCTTCACGGTTTTACCTTCTGCCGCACGGTATTTGGCCACACCACCGACGTGACGGGTCATCGCGGATTCAGAGCTCATACCGTAGAACAGCATGAATTTTTCGCCGTTCTCTTCCACCACGGTGCCGCCGCTCTCTTCGTGTCCTGCCAGCATACCGCCGAGCATCACGAAGTCCGCGCCGCCGCCAAAGGCTTTCGCCACATCACCTGGCATGGTGCAACCACCGTCGCTGATGATCTGGCCGCCCAGGCCGTGCGCCGCATCGGCACATTCAATCACCGCGGAGAGCTGCGGGTAACCGACGCCGGTCTTGACGCGCGTGGTGCATACGGAACCCGGACCAATGCCCACTTTCACGATATCAGCCCCGGACAGGATCAGCTCTTCACACATTTCCCCGGTCACCACGTTGCCCGCGATGATGGTTTTGGTCGGCCAGGCCTGGCGCGCCTTGCTGACGAACTGCACGAAGTGCTCGGAGTAACCGTTCGCCACATCAATACAAACGAAATTAAGCGCCGGGTTAGCATTCAGGATCTGTTTGGTTTTCTCGAAATCGGCATCGGAGGTACCGGTAGAAACCATTACGTGCTTCACCACGTCAGCAGACGCCGAGGCAACAAACGCATTCCACTCTTCAGGGGTGTAGTGTTTGTGAACCGCGGTAAGAATATCGAACTGAGCCAGCGCCGTTGCCATCTCAAAGGTACCAACCGTATCCATGTTGGCAGCAATGACAGGCACACCAGACCAGGTCTGACCGGAATGCTTAAAGGTGAATTGACGTTCGAGTTCAACGTCTGAGCGACTTTTCAGTGTAGAGCGTTTAGGGCGGATAAGAACGTCTTTGAAACCTAACTTCAGATCTTCTTCGATACGCATGTGCGGATTCCTGGGGTTAGAGGCAAATATGTTAAAAGCACAACTCCAGTGACGCTATCATACGCACTAATACCTGCTCCGCAAGACTGCGAAATTCTCTTTTTTTGCGCTACAATCCTATAAATTTACCTGGTAAAAAGCCGGTAAAGAGAGCCAAACATTTGCTGTCGCACGTTTTTTTAAGCATCTGATTTTAATAATGAATAATTCCCAGGATTTGATTTAATGGGGTATATCGTCGCATTAACCGGCGGCATCGGTAGTGGCAAAAGCACCGTTGCGGACGCGTTTTCTCGTCTCGGCATCGCGATTATTGATGCTGATATCATTGCCCGTCAGGTGGTAGAGCCCAATACACCCGCGCTAAAAGCCATCGCAGACCATTTCGGTCAGGCAATCATCAATGCCGATGGCACACTGAATCGCCGCCAGCTTCGCGAATGCATTTTTTCCGATTCTGCGGAAAAAGCCTGGCTTAATGCCCTGCTCCACCCCATTATCCACCAGGAAACTCAGCGTCAGATAGACGCAGCCCGCTCGCCTTATGTCTTGTGGGTGGTTCCGCTCCTGGTTGAAAATCAGCTGCATAAGAAAGCCGATCGGGTACTGGTGATTGATGTTGCACCCGAGACGCAAATCCAGCGAACCATGACGCGCGACCATGTCTCGCGTGAACATGCTGAACAAATTCTTGCCGCTCAGGCCACGCGCGCTCAGCGCCTTGCCGTTGCGGATGATGTCATTGATAATAACGGCGCACCAGATGCCATTGCATCGGATGTTGCCCGTCTGCACGCGCAGTATCTGTCGTTCGCCGCGCAGGCCGTTGCACAGGAAAAACCATAATGTCGACTCACATCCTTTTTGAGCATCCGCTTAATGAAAAAATGCGTACCTGGCTGCGCATAGAATTTCTCATCCAGCAGCTTTCACAACATCTGCCTGTTAACGATCATGCCACGGCGTTGCACTTCTTTCGCAACGTAGGCGATCTGCTGGATGTGATTGAGCGTGGCGATGTCCGCACTGAGCTGTTGAAAGAGCTGGAGCGCCAGCAGCGTAAATTGCAGGCCTGGGCCGAAGTGCCGGGCGTTGACCAAAGTCGAATTGACGCCCTACGTCATCAATTGAAAAACAGCAGCTCGACGCTGATGGCCGCACCGCGCGTCGGACAGTTTTTACGAGAGGATCGTTTAATTGCGCTGGTGCGCCAGCGTCTGAGCATACCGGGTGGATGTTGCAGCTTTGACCTGCCAACGCTGCATATGTGGCTGCACATGCCTCAGGAACAGCGCGATCGCCAGGTGAACAGCTGGCTGGGAAGCCTGGAGCCAATGCATCAGACGTTATCACTCATCCTCGATCTTGTGCGTAACTCAGCCCCGTTCCGCAAGCAAACCAGTCTCAACGGTTTCTATCAGGACAACGGCGACGACGCCGATCTGCTGCGCCTGAACCTGTCTCTCGACGAACAGCTTTACCCGCAAATTTCCGGGCATAAAAGCCGTTTTGCGATCCGCTTTATGCCGCTGGACAGTGAAAATGGCACCGTGCCGGAACGCCTCGATTTTGAACTGGCCTGTTGTTAAGGAGTGCCTATGTCAGACGTAACCACCGTAAGCTGCCCGACCTGTGGCAAAACCGTTGTCTGGGGCGAAGTGAGTCCATTTCGCCCATTCTGCTGCAAGCGCTGTCAGTTGATTGACCTGGGCGAATGGGCGGCGGAAGAGAAACGCATTCCGAGCGAAGGCGACCTCTCTGATAGCGATGACTGGAGCGAAAGCCAGCAGTAACGTTCAAAGCCTGCTGGCGCTTCGCTTAGCAGGCCTGTTATTGTGCAGCTAACCGCAGGATCACGGGCTCATTGGCAGGCGGGAATTTGTCGGCATCACTGGCCTGAAGCGCCACCCAGTTACCCGGCTGTCCTTCTTTTCCCCAGGGTTCACCTTCCCAGCTTTCTACCAGCCAGAACCACAGCGTGATGTGACGATCGGGAAACTGGTATTCGAGCTTGTCGAACAGCGTTGCACCAAGCGGGGTTATTCCCACCTCTTCCTGAAGTTCACGCACCAGCGCCTGTTCCGGCGTTTCTCCTGACTCGATTTTCCCGCCAGGAAACTCCCACTTGTTCGCCATATGAGCGTCGGCAGCGCGCTGGGTGATGAAGATTTCGTTTTGCGGGTTGCGAATAATCCCGACGGAAATTTGCAGTATTTTCATAGTGTCACTTCCATAAAAAAGGCGCAGATTTCTGCGCCTTTTCGTTTTTTATGAACTTAGCTCAGGCGGCCGTGGCACGCCTTGTATTTTTTACCGGAACCACACGGGCACGGATCGTTACGACCCACTTTACGATCGCCGGTCTGCGCGGCGATCGCGGCTGCGGCTTCGCTTTCGTCAGTCTGGTGGCTCAGCTGCTGCATCTGCGCCAGACGCTCAGCTTCTTCACGACGCTGCTGCTCCATCGCTTCTACTTCTTCCGGCATACGCACCTGAACTTTGCTCAGGGTGCTGATCACTTCGTACTTCAGTGACTCCAGCATTGCGGCAAACATGGAGAAGGATTCACGCTTGTACTCCTGCTTCGGATCTTTCTGCGCATAGCCACGCAGGTGGATACCCTGACGCAGGTAGTCCATTGCCGCCAGGTGCTCTTTCCACAGGGAGTCCAGGGTCTGCAACATTACGCCTTTTTCGAAGTGACGCATCATCTCAGCGCCAACCACTTCTTCCTTACGCTTGTAGACATCCAGCGCGGTTTCGTAGATACGCTCGCGCAGGGTCTCTTCATGCAGCTCAGGCTCTTTATCCAGCCACTCTTTGATTGGCAGATCGAGATCGAAGTCGTTTTTCAGGCGTTCCTGCAGGCCTTCAACATCCCACATCTCTTCCAGAGACTGCGGTGGAATATGCGCGTCGATGGTGGCTTTGAACACATCTTCGCGGATGCTGTTGATGGTTTCACTCACGTCGGACACGTCCAGCAGTTCGTTACGCTGGGTATAGATCGCACGACGCTGGTCGTTGGCAACGTCATCGTATTCCAGCAGCTGCTTACGAATATCGAAGTTGCGGCTTTCCACTTTACGCTGTGCGTTGGCAATCGCCTTAGTGACCCACGGGTGCTCAATGGCTTCACCTGGCTTCATGCCCAGCTTACGCATCATGCCGGACACACGGTCGGAGGCGAAAATACGCATTAGCGCATCTTCCATAGACAGATAGAAGCGGGAAGAACCGGCATCACCCTGACGACCCGCACGGCCGCGCAGCTGGTTATCGATACGACGGGATTCGTGACGCTCGGTACCAATGATGTGCAGACCACCGGATGCCAGAACGGCATCATGACGTACCTGCCAGTCGGCTTTGATCTGCGCGATCCGTTCTGGTGTTGGGTTTTCCAGCTCTGCCACTTCCGCCTGCCAGCTACCGCCGAGCATAATATCGGTACCACGACCCGCCATGTTGGTGGCGATGGTTACGGCTGCCGGATAACCCGCCTGCGCAACGATATCCGCTTCTTTGGCGTGGAACTTGGCGTTCAGAACGTTGTGCTTGATGCCCGCTTTGGTCAGCTCGTTGGACACCACTTCAGATTTCTCAATCGAGATGGTCCCCACCAGCACCGGCTGGCCTGCTGCGGTACGATCGCGAATGTCTTCGATGATCGCCTGAATTTTTTCCGCTTCGGTCATATAAACCAGGTCCGGCATATCCTTACGGATCATTGGACGGTTGGTTGGCACAACCACGGTATCCAGCTTGTAGATGGAGCTGAATTCAAACGCTTCGGTATCAGCAGTACCGGTCATCCCTGCCAGCTTCTCGTACAGACGGAAGTAGTTCTGGAAGGTGATAGACGCCAGCGTCTGGTTTTCGTTTTGAATATCCACGCCTTCTTTGGCTTCAACAGCCTGGTGCAGACCGTCAGACCAGCGACGGCCCTGCATGGTACGGCCAGTGTGCTCATCGACGATGATGACTTCACCGTCTTTCACGATGTAGTCGACGTCGCGGGTAAACAGCGCGTGGGCACGCAGCGCGGCGGTCACGTGGTGCATCAGCATGATGTTGCTCGGGGAGTACAGAGACTCGCCCTCTTCCATAATGCCTTCAGCCACCAGCAGCTCTTCAATTTTCACCAGGCCGCGTTCGGTCAGGTTCACCTGACGCGCTTTTTCATCAACGGAGAAGTGGCCTTCACCCTGGAAGGTATCGGAGTCTTCTTTCTCCTGACGCAGCAGGTGTGGAATGATTTTGTCGACTTTACGGTACATTTCGGAGCTGTCTTCGGCCGGGCCGGAGATGATCAGCGGGGTACGCGCTTCATCGATCAGAATGGAGTCAACCTCATCCACCAGCGCATAGTGCAGTTTACGCTGGACGCGCTCTTCCGGGCTGAACGCCATGTTGTCGCGCAGGTAGTCGAAGCCGTATTCGTTGTTGGTGCCGTAGGTGATGTCCGCGTTGTAGGCTTCGCGCTTGGCGGGGGCCGGCAGGCCGGACATGTTGATGCCGACGGTCATTCCCAGGAATTCGAACAGTGGGCGGTTGTTTTCGGCGTCACGCTGCGCCAGATAGTCGTTGACGGTAACGACGTGAACGCCTTTACCGGTCAGCGCATTCAGGTAAGCCGGCAGCGTTGCGGTCAGGGTTTTACCTTCACCGGTACGCATTTCCGCGATGCAGCGCTCGTTGAGCACCATACCACCCAGCAGCTGAACGTCGAAGTGGCGCATGCCGAACACACGCTTACTTGCTTCACGTACTACAGCGAAAGCTTCGGGGATCAGGCTTTCTAAGGTTTCGCCTTTTTCCAGACGCGCGCGGAATTCCGCCGTTTTCGCTTTCAGCTCGTCATCGGAGAGCTTCTCCATCGCCGGTTCCATACCGTTGATGACGTTTACAGCTTTGCGCATACGGCGCAGAGTACGATCGTTACGACTACCAAAAACTTTGGTTAATAATTTGATTAGCATAATAAATTCTCAAACGCCCCAGATGGGCAGATAAATTAAGGTATTGAAAAAGGATTAATTTAGCTGAGGCGTTGTGGCCCGGCACGGATGCCGTGAGCCTGGCTAATCCACGTTGAAATGGAGAATGATGCTGGGGGAACAAACCCGATTTGTGCCGTCTGGCTCACGGTTACAGGCGGCTGGTTGTCCTGCGTCAGAAGCGCATTAAGCGTATCGAGCAGGGCAAGATGCTGAGCCTGGACCGGCAGCGTTTCTTCCGCAGCAGGCATCGTCTGCGGCGCCATCGCGAACGAAAGATGACGGATAACCGTGCGGATGGCGTGTTGCTGCCAGTAATCAACGGAGAAATTTGGACGACGACTGGCTTCAAGCCATGCGAGGTTAGTAAAGTTAACCCGCGTCGAGAGATCGTGTTTGGTCGTCGTGGAACGTGCTGGCGTCGCCGCTTCCGCGCTGTTGCTGAGCGCAGGCAAGCCGAGACTCGCCGCGACCATCCCTAATAAGAGATGCGGCCAGAAGTAACGTCTGCCAAATTGTCGCCAGCGCGTCAGTATTCCGCTCACCTGCTCCACCACATAAGCCAGCCTGTTACAGGCTGAAGTCAGTTATTCTTTTTTAGCGCCCAGATATTACCACTAAAGCCAATACACAGCAGCAGGAATGACGTCCTGCCGCAGGGAAAAACGGTCAAGAATGCAGCTAACGCACAGATTTTCTGCGCAGGGTAATTAAGAAAAGAAGCTGGAGTCGTTAAAGAGGGATAAAAATAAAAACGACTGGTCTCCCTGGTCGGAGAGAGTACCAGGTTAACCAGTCGATTTTTTACGAACGGTATAGACCGTTACGCCAGAACCGTGTTTGGTGCTTTGAAGGCCAGCGGCAGTTCAGCTTCGTCTTCAAAGGTCACATATTCCCAGGCTTCCTGTTTTGCCAGGACAGCCTGCAACAGTTTGTTGTTCAGTGCATGACCGGATTTGAACGCGGTAAATGCACCAATGATGTTGTGACCACACATAAACAGGTCGCCGATCGCATCCAGCATTTTGTGACGGACGAATTCATCTTCAAAACGCAGGCCGTCTTCGTTCAGTACGCGATAATCGTCAACAACGATGGCACAATCGAAGCTGCCGCCCAGGCACAGGCCGCGGGACTGCAGATATTCGATATCACGCATGAAGCCAAACGTACGTGCGCGGCTGATCTGGCGCATAAACGCATCAGCAGAGAAGTTCATCGCATAGCGCTGGGTACTGGAGTCAATCGCCGGATGGTTAAAGTCGATGGTAAAGTCCAACGAGAAACCATTGTACGGTTTGAATTCAGCCCACTTGTCGCCATCTTCGACACGAACGGTCTCTTTGATGCGAACAAATTTCTTCGCGCAGTTCAGTTCTTCGATGCCGGCATCCAGCAACAGATAAACGAACGGAGCAGCACTGCCATCCATAATCGGGATTTCTGGCGCATCGACTTCAACAATAATGTTGTCGATACCCAGACCCGCCAGGGCGGCGTTCAGGTGCTCTACGGTAGAAATCCGCACGTCATGCTCGTTCACCAGACAAGTACAGAGCATAGTATCACGCACAGATTTGGCATCGGCCGGAAAATCTACCGGTGGATTCAAGTCGGTGCGACGATAGATGACCCCGGTATTGGCCGGCGCAGGGCGTAACGTCAGCGTGACTTTCTTGCCGGTATGTAAACCGACACCCGTCGCCTGAACGATACGTTTAAGTGTCCTTTGTTTGATCATCGTATAATCTCGCCAAATTAACTATCCAACCGAGAGTGTATATCACTAACGGTGGGCCAGTTTAGCACAAAGAGCGCAAATCCCCAAATTCCAGCCAATTCTTAGTCAGCTTGCTTACGCAGGAACGCCGGGATGTCCAGATAATCTGGCTCTTTCGCCGTTTGCGGCGTTGGGTCGTTCACTACTTTCGCGGCCGGTTTCTGCTCCTGAGTCAGAGGAGACATACCGTGCTGCTGGTAACGATCCATTACCGGTTGCTGAGTCTGCTTGTTGGTCACGAGGGTGATCTCAGGACGCTTGTCCATACCGATACCGGTCGCTACAACGGTAACACGCAGCTCGTCGTTCATTTCCGGGTCAAGGGAGGTACCGATTACCACGGTCGCATTGTCAGAGGCGAAAGCACGGATGGTGTTACCCACGGTTTCGAACTCGTCCAGACGCAGGTCAAAGCCAGCGGTAATGTTGACCAGCACGCCGCGCGCGCCAGACAGATCGATATCTTCCAGCAGCGGAGAAGAGATCGCCATTTCAGCCGCTTCTTCCGCACGGTCTTCACCGCTTGCCACGCCAGAGCCCATCATCGCGTAGCCCATTTCGGACATCACGGTGCGAACGTCTGCAAAGTCAACGTTCATCAGGCCAGGACGGGTAATCAGTTCAGCGATCCCCTGAACCGCGCCTTTCAGCACGTCGTTTGCTGCACCGAAAGCATCCAGCAGAGAGATACCGCGCCCCAGAACTTTCAGCAGTTTGTCGTTCGGGATGGTAATCAGCGAGTCCACATGCTTGGACAGCTCGGTGATACCCTGCTCCGCGAAGGCCATACGCTTCTTACCTTCGAAGTTGAAAGGCTTGGTCACGACAGCAACGGTCAGGATACCTAAATCTTTTGCCACTTCAGCCACAACAGGTGCTGCACCGGTACCGGTACCGCCGCCCATGCCAGCTGCGATGAAGACCATGTCCGCACCTTCCAGTGCAGCACGCAGGGCTTCACGATCTTCTTCAGCCGCGTTGCGACCGACTTCCGGGTTAGCCCCAGCGCCCAGCCCTTTGGTGATGCCACCGCCGATCTGGATAGTCTGGCCAACTGCCGTTTTACGCAGTGCCTGCGCATCGGTGTTAACTGCAAAGAATTCAACACCTTCAATGCGTTCACGCACCATATGCTCTACGGCGTTACCGCCGCCGCCACCGACGCCGATGACTTTAATCACCGCGTCGTTGGTCAGTTCCATAGGTTCAAACATAATTTCTCTCTCCGTTGTGCCTGTCGCCCGAGACCGCTAATTCTCTCCGGTCTCTTAAAAAAATTAAAACTCTTTTCGCAGCCAGTTGTTCAGTCGTTTGACCCACGACCCTACTGAAACGCGTTTTTCCACTTCTGCTTCACCACTGAGATGAGATTCCTTCCCGTAATGGAGCAGGCCCACTGCCGTTGAATAGTACGGCTCCTGAGCGTAATCCGTTAAACCGGTAATATTCAGCGGCGCACCAATACGCACCTGCGTATGGAACACGCGCTGAGCACAGGCCGCAAGACCTTCAATTTGCGCTGCACCGCCGGTTAATACAATCCCCGCCGCAAGATGATGCTTAACACCCTGCTGACGAAGCTGTTCCTGTAACTGTAAAATTTCTTCGTTGACCAGATTGAGCAGCTCGGTATAGCGCGGCTCAATCACCTCTGCCAACGTCTGGCGCTGCAGGCTGCGCGGCGGACGGCCGCCCACGCTCGGCACTTCAACGCTCTCATCTTTGCCAACAATGGAACCCAGCGCACAGCCGTGGCGCACTTTAATCGCTTCTGCATCGCTCGGTGGCGTACCAAAAGCGTAAGCAATATCGCTGGTCACAACGTTCCCTGCGTACGGGATCACTTTGGTGTGGCGCAGCGCACCGCCGGTATACACAGCCATGTCCATTGTACCACCACCAATATCGACCACACAGACACCCAGTTCACGTTCGTCTTCGGTCAGCACGGAATAACTTGCCGCCAGACCGGCGAAAATAAGTTGGTCAACTTTCAGGCCACAACGTTCAACGGCTTTTACAATGTTCTTCGCCATATCGTTGTGACATGTGATCAGGTGCACTTTTGCCTGCATACGCACGCCAGACAGACCAACCGGGTTCTTGATCCCTTCCTGGTAGTCGATCGCATATTCCTGCGGGATCACGTGCAGCACGCGATGCTCATCGCGCACGCGCACGGACTTCGCCGTATGCACAACATTCTCAACGTCTTCCTGCGTCACTTCTTCTTCGGAAATCGGCACCATACCGATTTCGTTCTGGCAGCTAATATGCTTGCCAGAAAGGGCCAGATAGACAGAAGAAATCTGGCAATCTGCCATTAATTCAGCCTGATCGATGGCGCGCTGTACGCATTTCACCACCGACTCAAGATCGTTTACCCCACCTTTATCCATACCACGGGACGGGCAACTGCCCACGCCAATGATATTGACCATACCGTCGGGCAGAACTTCCCCTACTAAAGCGGCAACCTTCGCGGTGCCAATCTCCAGTCCAACTACCAGTTTTCTGTCCGTCGCCTTGATCATTGTTGTTCTGCCTGTACCTGTGCCTGATTCTGTTGCTGATTAGGTTCCTCGACCGGAGCCGGCTCCCAACCGACTGCTGCGCCTGAGTCATAGCGCAAATCAACGTAGCTTATCCGTTTGCCGTCCGTCTGTGCCTGCTGCTGTAAAACCGGGTAAAGTTCTACAAAACGCGCCAGACGTTTCATTGTGTCGCCGCGTCCCAGGTTTAGCTTTATGCCGTTCGTCAACGTCAACTGCCAGGAGCGGCGCGCCGTCATCGCAGCATCTTTTAACGTAAACCTGTCCTTCGCCAGCACCTGCCCCATTTCACGAAAACCCTGCAATACTTCGTTTTCGCTACCTTCAGGGCCATACAACATCGGTAAATTTTGCTTGTTGACACGATCGCTCGGGACGCTGAAGGAATTTCCGTCTACGTCAACCATATGCTGATCATTCCAACGCGCAATGGGCACATATTCAACCAGATGAATCTTCAATTCATCAGGCCATTGCTTTCTGACACTCGCCTGTTTTATCCATGGCAGACGTTCAATCTGGCTCTGGATAATATTGACGTCCTGCGTCATAAAGGTGCCAGGCGATCCCAGCGCCAGAATAGACTGGCGAATATCATCGTTACGCGTGTAGTGACGCTCGCCGGTCACCACCAGCTTGGACAGCGGCAGGCGCTGCGCATCTTCCATCCAGCCCAGCACCATCCAGCCGCTGATAAACACGGTGCACAGCACCCCGAGCAGGAAAATTATCCCTGCAAGACGCGTTCCATTACTCCGGCGTGAAGAAGTGTATTCTTCTTCGTCATCGCGGTTGCGCGTGTTCAATGCAGCCTGAGACATATCAGCCCGCCTGGTCCAGAATACGTACGACTAACTGCGAGAAGCTCATTCCCGCCTGACGCGCGGCCATCGGCACAAGGCTGTGGCTGGTCATGCCTGGAGAGGTGTTTGCTTCCAGCAGATAAAATTGCCCTTCTTTATCCTGCATCACATCAATGCGTCCCCAGCCGCTGCAGCCCAGAACATTCCAGGCTTTAAGCACCAGAGACTGTAATTCGGCTTCACGCTCGTCTTCAAGACCAGATGGACAGAAATATTGCGTCTCGTCAGAGAGATACTTCGCCTCATAATCATAGAAGACGCCAGCAGGTTGGATGCGAATCGATGGTAAAATTTCTTCACCGAGCATCGCGACGGTAAATTCCGGGCCGCTGAGCCATTTTTCAATCAGAACTTCTTCATCATGTTGAAATGCCAACGCTAAAGCGGACGCTAAATCGACAGCTTTATCGACTTTGGACATCCCCACGCTCGACCCTTCACGGCTCGGCTTTACAATAACCGGTAAGCCCAGTGCCGCAATGCGTGCATTAACGCTGTCCGACAGGCCCAATTCAAATTCGCTGCGCGTCAGTGCCACCCACGGCGCAACGGGTAAACCCGCCCCCTGCCAGAGTAACTTACTGCGCAGTTTATCCATAGAGATAGCGGATGCCATCACGCCGCTGCCGGTGTAGGGCATGCCGATCAAATCCAGAAGTCCCTGCAGGGTTCCGTCTTCACCGCCACGACCATGTAACGCGATAAAGACTTTATCGAAGCCCATCGCCTTTAATTGCGTTACGTCGATCTCTTTTGGATCGACCGGATGCGCGTCTACGCCACCTTCACGCAGGCCCGCCAGTACGGCAGCGCCGGAATTCAGCGAAACCTCGCGCTCAGCGGAGGTGCCGCCAGACAGGACAGCAATCTTATCAGCCATGATGCTCATCCTCCTGGTTTTGCGGCTTCAGTTTGATTTCAGCTAAGGTACGGGCGATTTTGCCGATATTTCCCGCCCCCTGAATCAGAATGAGATCGTTGCCGGTCAGGACCGGTGCCAGAATTTCCGCCACCTGAGCCGGGTCAGAAACGAGAATTGGGTCCACTTTACCGCGCCCGCGGATGGTACGACACAGGGAACGGCTGTCCGCGCCCGGGATCGGCGTTTCGCCTGCGGCGTAAACGTCCAGCATCAGCAGGGTATCGACCTGCGACAGCACGCTGGCGAAATCGTCATACAGATCGCGGGTACGCGTGAAGCGGTGCGGCTGGAAGATCATCACCAGATTCTTCTCCGGCCAGCCCGCACGTGCCGCTTTAATCGTCGCATCCACCTCGGTTGGGTGGTGACCATAGTCGTCCACCAGCATGGCGGTGCCTGGCTTACCGTTCACCGCGTCCAGCGGGAACTCGCCGAGGAAATCGAAACGACGGCCCGTGCCCTGGAAGCTTTCCAGCGCGCGCAGGATCGCCTCATCATCAATGCCTTCTTCCGTCGCAACGGCCACTGCCGCTGCGGCATTGAGCGCGTTATGGCGTCCTGGCGCATTCAGCGTGACGTGCAGCAGCTCTTTGTCCTGACGCGCCAGAGTGAAATGCCCCTGCGCACCAATCTGTTTGTACTCTTCCACGCGGACGTCAGCATCGTCGCTAAAGCCGTAAGTGGTGATTTGACGCCCGACGCGCGGCAGCAGCTCGCGGATCACCGGGTCGTCCACGCACATCACCGCGCGTCCGTAGAACGGCAGGTTATGCAGGAAGTTGATAAAGGTCTGCTTTAAGTTCTCGAAGTCACCCTGGTAGGTATCCATATGGTCAGCTTCGATATTGGTGACAATCGCCACCATCGGCTGCAGGTGCAGGAACGACGCGTCGCTCTCATCCGCTTCCGCAATCAGATAACGGCTGTGGCCCAGACGCGCATGCACACCTGCGGCTTTTACCAGACCGCCGTTGACGAACGTCGGGTCGAGACCCGCTTCTGCATAAATACTGGAGACCATCGCCGTAGTCGTGGTTTTGCCATGCGTCCCGGCAATCGCGATGCCGTGGCGGAAACGCATCAGTTCCGCCAGCATTTCTGCGCGGCGGATCACCGGAATGCGCGCTTCATGCGCGGCAACGATTTCCGGGTTGTCAGAGGAGATGGCGCTGGAGACCACCACCACGCTCGCATCGCGCACGTTTTCCGGGCGATGGTTGAAATAGATAGTCGCCCCAAGCGACGCCAGCTGCTGCGTTACAGGGTTTGGCGCCAGGTCAGACCCGCTGATCTGATAGCCTTCGTTAGCTAACACTTCGGCAATACCGCCCATGCCAGCACCACCGATGCCAACAAAGTGAATGTGCCGGACGCGACGCATCTCGGGCACGATTGAACGCAGTTTTGCCAGTTGTTGTGTATTCATTCTCTAAACGCCATCGACTACTTAAAATTCGTGCCGCGCTTCACGCGCTGCGAGGGTTAAGCCTGGGCTACCAGGCTCACTTCTTTTGCCACCCGTTCCGTCGCATCCGGGATAGCGGCCGCGCGCGCGCGTTGCGCCATCTCCAGCAGTGCGTCTCTGTTCCAGCCCGCCAGGGTGGTGGCGACCGCATCGGCGGTAAATTGTGGCTGCTCAAAAATTTTCGCGGCACCGGCTTTCTCAAGCGGCAGCGCATTCCAGTACTGCTGTCGGTCTTTGTGCTGGAACGGCACAAACAGGGCCGGCAGACCGGCGGCGGCGATTTCGCTCACCGTCAGCGCGCCTGAACGACAGACCACGACATCGGCCCAGGCATACGCTGCCGCCATGTCGTCGATAAACTCTGTGACTTTATGCTGCGGCTGACCTTCGTCTGCATAAGCCTGCTCAACGGTCTGCTGAGCGCCTTTTCCGCTTTGGTGCCAAATCGTTACGTCATCGCCCAGCTTTGCGGCAACCTGCGGCATCGTCTGGTTTAAGATACGCGCGCCCTGGGAGCCACCGACGACCAGCACACGAACCGGCCCTTCACGGCCCGCCAGACGGGCATCCGGCAGCGGCAGCGCCAGCACGTCCACGCGCACCGGGTTACCCACCACGTCCGCTTTCGGAAACGCGCCGGGAAACGCCTGCATGACTTTGGTGGCGATTTTCGCCAGCCACTTGTTGGTCAGACCGGCGATACCGTTCTGCTCATGCAGCACAACGGGAATGCCTAACGACCACGCCGCCAGCCCGCCGGGACCAGAAACATAGCCGCCCATGCCCAGCACCACATCGGGCTTAAAGCGCTTCATGATGGTGCGGGCCTGACGCCAGGCGTTAAAAATACGCACCGGCGCCAGCAGCATGGCCTTGAGGCCTTTGCCTCGCAGGCCGGAAATACGAATAAAGTCGATCTCAATACCGTGCTTCGGTACCAGGTCGGCTTCCATGCGGTCTGCGGTTCCCAGCCAGCGTACCTGCCAGCCCTGCTCCATTAAATGGTGCGCAACCGCCAGCCCCGGGAACACATGTCCGCCGGTACCGCCTGCCATCACCATTAACCGCTTCGGTTGATTCATCGTGAACCTCGTGTAAACGCCTGGGCTTTCTCCAGACGCGTCTCATAATCTATGCGTAACAAAAACATAATGGCCGTCGACATGATCAACAGGCTCGAACCACCATAGCTGATCAGCGGCAACGTCAGACCTTTGGTCGGCAGCATACCCGCTGCGGCCCCGACGTTTACCAGCGCCTGGAAGCTAAACCAGATACCAATTGAGCAGGCTAAGAAGCCTGAAAAGCGGTGATCGATCTCCAGCGCTTTTCGGCCAATCGACATGGCGCGGAAAGCGACGAAGAATACCATTAAAAGCGCTAATACCACACCGATATAACCCAGTTCTTCCCCAATAATGGAGAAGATGAAGTCGGTATGCGCCTCCGGTAAATACTCCAGTTTCTGTACCGAGTTGCCCAGACCTTGTCCCCAGACTTCACCGCGACCAAAGGCCATCAGCGACTGCGTCAGCTGATAGCCGCTACCGAACGGATCTTCCCACGGGTTCCAGAACGAGGTCACGCGGCGGATACGGTAAGGTTCGGCAAGGATCAGCAGCACCACCGCTGAAATCCCCATCCCGATAATGGCGATGAACTGCCACAGCTTGGCCCCTGCCAGGAACAGCATCGCCAGCGTGGTGACAAACAGTACGACAACGGTACCGAGGTCAGGCTGCGCCAGCAGCAGGATCGCGAGCACCAGAATCACGCCCATCGGCTTTAAGAAGCCGCGAAGGTTGTTACGCACTTCATCAACCTTACGGACCAGGTAGTTCGCCAGATAGCAGAACAACGAAAGCTTGGTAAATTCCGCTGGCTGAATTCGCAGCGGGCCAAAGGCGATCCAGCGCGATGCTCCGTTAACGGAGCTCCCGACAACCAGCACGATCAGCAGCATGATAATGGAGGCGATCAACATCGCGGTGCTGTGCCGCTGCCAGAACGCCATCGGCAGACGAAGCGTCACCAGCGCCAGACAAAACGCCAGAATGATGTACAGCCCGTCACGCTTGGCGAACAGGAAGGGATCGTTAGCCAGACGCTGTCCAACAGGCATGGAGGCCGAGGTCACCATGATAAAGCCGATCGCCGCCAGCCCCAGCGTCAGCCAGAACAGGGTGCGGTCGTACATAATCAGGCTATCGGAATCTTTATCCCGTGAAGCCATCACCCAGCCTTTCAGCGCCGCAAACAGCCACACCAGGATCCCAAATCCTGGCAGGCGCGGCATTTTCAGGCGAGGGAGAGATAAACGCATCAGCCTAACTCCTTCGCAAGGCGGGTAAAGACATCGCCACGCTGTTCAAAATTCTTAAACTGATCGAGGCTGGCGCAGGCCGGAGAGAGCAGCACCATATCGCCTGGCTTCACGCGAGGAGCAATCAGCCGCATCGCCTGTTCCATGGTTTCGGTTTGCTCAGCAACGTCAGGGCGAAGTTCAGCCAGCTCGCTGCCGTCACGGCCGAAGCAGTACAGACGGACGTTATCTCCTGAGAGATACGGCTTCAGGGAGGAGAAATCAGCGGATTTACCGTCGCCGCCCAACAGCAGATGCAGGGTACCGTCAACGTGCAAACCGTTAAGCGCGGCCTCCGTGCTGCCCACGTTGGTGGCTTTGGAGTCGTTGATCCAGCGAACGCCGTTGTGCTCCAGCGCCAGCTGAAAACGGTGCGCCAGGCCGGAAAATGTGGTTAACGCTTTCAGGCTGGAGGAGCGCGGCAGCCCCACTGCATCGGCCAGCGCCAGCGCCGCCAGGGCATTGGTGTAGTTGTGCTGACCAGTGAGCTTCATCTCTTTCACGTTCAGCACTTTCTCACCCTTCACGCGCAGCCAGGTTTCGCCCAGCTGGCGGTTCAGGTGGTAATCCCCCATCGTGATACCGAAGCTGATGCAGCGATCGTCCGCGCCGCGCACCGGCATGGTCAGCGCATCGTCGGCGTTAACCACGCAGACTTTAGCATTTTCATAAACGCGCAGCTTGGCGGCGCGATACTGCTGCAGACCAAATGGATACCGGTCCATATGATCTTCCGTCACGTTCAGGATCGTTGCAGCGGCGGCATGCAGGCTGGAGGTGGTTTCAAGCTGGAAGCTGGAGAGTTCCAGCACGTACAGCTCGCAGCCTTTGTCCAGCAGCATCAGCGCCGGCAGACCAATGTTGCCGCCCACGCCGACATTTTTGCCCGCTGCTTTCGCCATTTCACCCACCAGGGTGGTGACGGTGCTTTTACCGTTTGAACCGGTAATGGCGACGATTGGGGCCTGCGCCTCCCGGCAGAACAGTTCGATATCGCCGACAATCTCAACGCCCGCATCCGCAGCAGCGCTCAGCGAAGGATGCGCCAGCGCCATACCCGGGCTGGCAACAATCAGATCGGCTGCCAGCAGCCAGTCATCATTCAGACCACCAAGGTGGCGTTCAACCTGTTCCGGCAGCTTGTCCAGACCCGGCGGAGAGACACGCGTATCCATCACGCGCGGCGTCACGCCACGCGCAAGGAAAAAGTCCACGCAGGACAGGCCAGTGAGGCCTAACCCGATGATAACGACTTTTTTGCCCTGGTAATCTGCCATGATTAACGTACCTTCAGCGTTGCCAGGCCAATCAGCACCAGCATCAGCGAAATAATCCAGAAGCGCACAATCACGCGCGGCTCCGGCCAGCCTTTCAGTTCATAGTGGTGGTGAATCGGCGCCATACGAAAGATGCGCTGACCGCGCAGCTTGAAGGAGCCAACCTGCAAAATCACCGACAGGGTTTCAACCACAAACACGCCGCCCATGATCACCAGCAGGAACTCCTGACGCAGCAGTACGGCGATAATGCCGAGCGCGCCACCCAGCGCCAGGGAACCGACGTCACCCATAAAGACCTGCGCCGGATAGGTGTTGAACCAGAGGAAGCCCAGCCCCGCGCCGACAATCGCCGTACAGACGATAACCAACTCACCCGCATGACGCAGATAAGGAATGTGCAGGTAGTTCGCAAAGTTCATGTTACCGGTCGCCCACGCCACCAGCGCAAAGCCGGCCGCCACGAAGACGGTAGGCATAATCGCCAGACCATCCAGACCATCGGTCAGGTTAACGGCGTTACCGGTGCCGACAATTACAAAGTAGGCCAGCAGGATGTAGAACAGCCCCAGCTGAGGCATCACGTCTTTAAAGAACGGCACCACCAGTTCGGTGGCGGGCGTGTCTTTTCCTGCCAGATACAGCGCGAAGGCCACGCCCAGCGCGATCACTGACATCCAGAAATACTTCCAGCGGGCAATCAGGCCTTTGGTATCTTTGCGAACGACTTTGCGATAATCATCCACAAACCCAATGATGCCGTAGCCCACCAGTACGGTCAGCACGCACCAGACGTACGGGTTAGACGGATAGGCCCACAGCAGGACGGAAACGACGATCGCGGTCAGGATCATAATCCCGCCCATGGTCGGCGTACCACGCTTGCTGAAGTGCGACTCCGGACCGTCGTTACGCACAACCTGACCAAAAGAGAGTTTTTGCAGACGGGCAATCATGCGCGGGCCCATCCACAATGAGATGAACAGTGCAGTCAGCAGGCTGACGATGGCGCGAAACGTCAGATAGGAAAAGACGTTAAAGCCTGAATAATATTTGACCAAATGTTCGGCCAGCCAAACTAACATGTCCCGTTCTCCTGTAATGCGTGCACAACCTCTTCCATGGCGGCACTACGTGAACCTTTCACTAACACTGTCACAATTTGTTTTTCTGTAATTAATGCCTTAAGGCGCTCAATCAACGCGGCTTTATCGGCAAAATGTTCGCCAACGCCGCTGGCCTGGCTAATCGCCTGGCTCAGTTTTCCTGCGCTCAGCACGCAGTCCAGCCCCGCCGTTTTCGCCGCTTCTCCCACCTGGGTATGACAGGCTTCGCTTTCATCGCCCAGCTCGGCCATATCGCCAACCACCATGATGCGGTAGCCCGGCATTTCAGATAACACCTGCACCGCTGCCGTCATTGAGCCGACGTTCGCGTTGTAGGAGTCATCCAGCAGCAGTTTGTTCTCTGAAAGCTGAATCGGGAACAGACGCCCCGGCACGGCTTTCAGGTTCGCCAGACCTGCTTTGATCGCATCATGCGATGCGCCCACCGCCATGGACAACGCCGCAGCCGCAAGCGCATTGGCGATGTTATGGCGACCCGGCAGCGGCAGCAGCACCTCTACGCCACCCGTTGGGGTCGTCAGCGTGAATTCCGTACCATGGGACGTCACATGGATATTGGTCGCGGTAAAATCACTGTTGGCCGCATTCGGCGAAAAACGCCAGGTTTTACGCGAACCAATGATGCTCTGCCAGTTCAGCCAGTCGTTGTTGTCGGCGTTCAGGATGGCGATACCGTTATCCGGCAGACCGGTATAAATCTCACCTTTGGCTTTCGCCACGCCTTCCAGCGAGCCAAAGCCTTCAAGATGCGCCGCCGCCAGGTTATTCACCAGCGCCACTTCCGGCCGAGTCAGGCTCACTGTCCAGGCGATTTCGCCCTGGTGGTTTGCCCCTAACTCGATCACCGCATAGTCATGCTCTTTGGTCAGGCGAAGTAATGTCATCGGCACGCCGATGTCATTATTGAGGTTGCCCGCGGTATAAAGCGTATTACCGCACTGGCTGAGAATGGCAGCCGTCATCTCTTTTACTGACGTTTTGCCTGATGACCCGGTCAGCGCGACGACGCGAGCAGGTACCTGTTGACGCACCCAGGCGGCCAGTTCACCGAACGCGAGACGCGTATCTTTCACCACAATCTGCGGCAGATCGATGTCGAGCTTTCGGCTGACCAGCAGTGCACCAGCGCCGTTCTCTTTGGCCTGTTCAGCGAAATCATGCGCGTCAAAACGCTCGCCTTTCAGCGCCACAAACAGACAGCCTGCCGTTATTTTGCGGGTGTCCGTCGTTACGGCATCAATCGTCAGGTCTTGCCCGTGCAGGTCGCCCTGCAGGATGGCAGCGGCCTGGCTTAACGTGATGCTTATCATGCGATGACTCCCAGCAGACGTGCTGCCGTTACGCGATCCGAGTAATCCAGACGACGATTGCCAACAATTTGATAATCTTCATGGCCTTTACCGGCCAGCAGAACAACGTCGTTTTCTTTAGCCTGCATGATGGTGTTCGTTACGGCTTCCGCGCGGCCTTCCACCACGCGAGCGCGGCCCGCGTCCAGCATGCCCGCCAGGATGTCGTTGATGATGGCGCGCGGCTCTTCGGTGCGCGGGTTGTCATCGGTCACAACCGGAATGTCCGCGAACTGTTCCGCAATGGCCCCCATCAGGGGACGTTTGCCCTTATCACGATCGCCGCCGCAGCCAAAGACGCACCAGAGCTTACCGGTGCAGTGCAGGCGCGCCGCTTCCAGCGCTTTTTCCAGCGCATCCGGCGTGTGGGCATAATCAACCACAACGGTCGGTTTGCCCGGCGCGCTGAACACTTCCATACGGCCGCAAACCGGCTGCAGACGCGCTGAGGTTTTCAGCAGTTCAGCCATCGGATAACCCAGCGCCAGCAGCGTCGCCAGCGCCAGCAGCAGGTTGCTGACGTTAAAAGCGCCCATCAGGCGGCTTTCAATTTCACCTTCTCCCCAGGAAGAGGCAAAGCGGATCGTCGCCCCGCTGTCGTGATAATTCACCTCAACCGCCTTCAGCCAGCGGCCGTGGCAGTTCGGATTGATATGGTCTTCCATCGACACAGCTACCGCATCCGGAAGCTTCGCCAGCCAGCGGCGACCCACGTCGTCGTCGGCGTTGATGATGGCTTGTCCGTAATGGTGAGTAGAGAACAGCAGCCATTTCGCGGCTTCGTACTGTTCCATATCACCATGATAATCAAGATGATCGCGGCTCAGGTTGGTGAACACTGAAGCCGCAAATTTCAGTGCCGCGACACGGTGCTGTACCAGACCGTGCGAAGAAACTTCCATCGCGGCAAAGGTTGCCCCCTGCCCTGCCAGACCGGCAAGCACGTGCTGTACGTCAACCGCGGAGCCTGTGGTGTTTTCCGTCGGGCTCACTTTGCCCAGCAGGCCGTTACCCACGGTGCCCATCACCGCACCGGTTTCTCCCAACAGCTGCGCCCACTGCGCCATCAGTTGGGTAGTGGTCGTTTTTCCGTTTGTACCCGTCACGCCAACCAGACGCAGCTGGTCAGAAGGTTCATGATAAAAACGTCCTGCCAGTGCAGAGAGACGCTCATTCAACTGGCTGAGATAGATAACCGGTACACCGTGCATTTCACGGATCTCACCGTCGGTTGCCTCGTCTTTGGCCTCAGCAATAATGGCAGCAACACCTTGCGCAATCGCCTGCGGGATATAACGACGCCCGTCCGCCTGATGACCGACCACCGCCACAAAAAGATCGCCAGAAGCAGCCACGCGGCTGTCCAGTACCATCTCTCGTAGTGCTCGCGCAGGTAGCATAGGCACCCACGGAGCGAGTAGGTCGCGCAAATTACGATCTGCCACCTGTACCCTCGCCTTGATTAATTACAAATTCACTTTTTTCGCCTGTCGCCAGCGCATCTGGTTCGATGTTCATGGTGCGCAGTACGCCGCCCATGATGGCCCCGAACACAGGCGCGGAGACGGCGCCGCCGTAGTATTTACCCGCCTGTGGATCGTTAATCACGACCACCAGCGCAAATCGCGGATTGCTTGCAGGCGCAACGCCTGCGGTATAGGCAATGTATTTGTTGATGTAGCGGCCGTCTGGCCCCACTTTTTTCGCTGTACCGGTTTTAATGGCGATGCGGTAGCCCTTGATGGCCGCCTTCACGCCGCCGCCGCCCGGCAGCGCCACGCTTTCCATCATGTGCACAACGGTACGAACGATAGATTCCGGGAAGATACGCTCGCCCGGAACTGGTGGATCAACTTTGGTAATCGACAGCGGGCGATAAACGCCATAGCTGCCAATCGTTGCGTAGACTCGCGCTAACTGTAACGGGGTTACCATTAGCCCGTAGCCGAAAGAGAAGGTGGCCCTCTCTATGTCAGACCACCGTTGTTTTTGAGGATATAAGCCACTGCGTTCTCCGACCAACCCCAAATTGGTCGCCTTTCCTAGCCCAAAACGTGAGTAAGTCTCTACTAACGCTGAGGACGGCATCGCTAACGCCAGCTTTGAAACACCGACGTTACTCGACTTCTGTAACACCCCGGTCAGGGTCAATTCGCTGTAGCGCGCCACGTCTTTAATTTCGTGGCCGTTGATACGGTAAGGGATGGTATTAAGAACCGTGTTTTCATTGACGATACCGCGCTGAAGCGCTGTCATCACCACCATCGGTTTCACCGTGGAGCCGGGTTCAAACACGTCGGTGATCGCCCGGTTACGCATCGCATCTTTTGCAGTGCCGGTAAAATTATTCGGGTTGTAGGACGGGCTGTTGGCCATCGCCAGCACTTCGCCGGTGCTGACGTCTACCAGTACGGCGCTGCCTGACTCGGCCTTGTTGAAGGCCACGGCGTTGTTCAGCTCGCGGTAGACGAGCGCCTGCAGGCGCTCGTCGATACTCAGCGCCAGGTTGTGCGCTGCCTGGCTGTCAGTGGAAGAAATATCTTCAATGACGCGTCCGTAGCGGTCTTTACGTACGATACGCTCGCCAGGCTGGCCGGTGAGCCACTTATCGAAGCTTTTTTCAACGCCTTCAATCCCCTGGCTGTCGACGTTGGTAAAGCCGATGAGGTGAGCGGTTACTTCGCCGGACGGATAGTAACGACGGGATTCTTCACGCAGATGAATGCCCGGAAGCTTCAGTTTACGGATGTAGTCCGCCATGTCAGGGTTAACCTGACGCGCCAGATAGATAAAACGCCCTTTCGGGTTCGCGTTGACGCGGGAGGCAAGCTGATCGAGCGGCATTTTCAGCGCATCAGACAGCGCTTTCCAGCGGTTATCAAGCGTAATGCCACCGGCGTCGTGAAGCTCTTTTGGGTCCGCCCAGATCGCTTTTACCGGCACGCTCACCGCCAGCGGGCGGCCGGAACGGTCAGTGATCATTCCGCGAGAAGTCGACACTTCCTGAACGCGAAGGGAGCGCATATCCCCCTGGCGTACCAGCATGTCAGGGGCGATGATTTGCAACCACGCCACGCGTCCCAGCAGGAAACCCAGCGCCAGTAAAATGCAGCCGCAAAGCAACGCAAAACGCCAACTGATAAAGTTGGCCTGTTCTTCCTGACGTTTTGGTTTGAGCGTTTTTGCCGCTGCTTTCATGCGTCGCGTGTTCCCTTATTTTTGTACTACGATATTTTCCTGGGAAGGATCAACATGCTGCAGTTGCAGCTTTTCCGTTGCGATCCGTTCAACCCGGCTGTGATCGCCGAGCGCGTTTTCTTCAAGGATCAGATTTCGCCATTCAATATCCAGCGCATCGCGTTCCAGCACCAGCTGCTCGCGTTGCGCAGTCAATAAACGAGTATGGTGGGCAGTCGTTACCACCGTGACTGCCGTAACAATGATGCAAATGAACAAGCAGAGTGGCAGTTTCCCGAACCGCAAAAGATCGTCGCCGATCACGCCAGGCAAGGCATGGCGCTCGTTGCTTCCTAACGATCCCTTAACTTTGCTTAGGGTTTCTGTCACTCTGCCGATCATGCGTTCGTCCTCTCTGCAACTCGCAGCACTGAACTACGGGCGCGTGGATTCTCTGCCACCTCTTCTTCGCCCGGCATCAACTTGCCTAATGCTCGCAACTGACGGCCACCCAGTTTCCTGAGTTGTTCTTCCGTCATCGGCAGCCCCGCAGGAACCTGAGGACCGCGGCTCTGTTCACGCATAAAGCGTTTCACAATGCGGTCTTCCAGCGAATGGAAGCTGATGATGGATAACCGCCCACCCGGGGCCAGCACGTCGAGCGAGCTTTTTAGCGCCAGCTCTATTTCCTCCAGTTCACTGTTTACCCAGATGCGAACCGCCTGGAAGGTACGGGTCGCGGGATGTTTGTGCTTATCCTTCACCGGCGTTGCCGCCGCAATCACTTCGGCCAGCTCTTTGGTGCGGGTCATTGGCTCAACGCGGTTGCGCTCAACGATGGCGCGCGCAATGCGCTTGCCGAAACGTTCTTCACCGAAGGTTTTGATCACCCAGGCAATATCCGCTTCGTCAGCGGTCTGCAGCCATTCGGCGGCAGACTGGCCGCGCGTCGGGTCCATACGCATGTCCAGCGGACCGTCGCGCATAAAGGAGAAGCCGCGTTCTGCATCATCAAGCTGGGGTGAAGAGACGCCAAGATCGAGAAGAATCCCGTCGATCTTGCCCGTCAGATCGCGCTCGGCTACGTAATCCGCGAGCGCAGAGAAAGGTCCATGCACGATGGAAAAGCGTGGGTCATTGATGGTCTGTGCAACAGCAATCGCCTGCGGATCGCGATCGATTGCCAGCAGACGTCCTTCCTCTCCAAGCTGGGAGAGGATCAAACGCGAGTGACCACCGCGACCAAAGGTGCCATCAATGTAGATGCCATCCGGACGAATATTCAGGCCGTTGACGGCCTCGTCCAGTAACACCGTTTTATGTTTATAATTTTCCATCATATTTATAGAGACAAGTCCTGCAGCCGTTCCGATAATGTCGCGGAATCGGACTGCTCAGCGTCGATATCTTCCTTGACCTGTTGATACCAGGTCGTTTCATCCCACAGTTCAAACTTGTTGAACTGCCCGACCAGCATCACTTCTTTGGTCAGACCGGCATGTTGCCGCAGCACAGGCGCAATCAGTAATCGCCCGGCGCTATCCATCTGACATTCACTGGCATGTCCCAATAAAAGCCGCTGCACGCGGCGTTCCTGCGGGTTCATGCTCGACAGTCGCGACAGCTTTTGCTCAATAATTTCCCATTCGGGTAAGGGGTAAAGCAGCAGGCAGGGGGAGTTGATGTCAATGGTGCAAACCATTTGACCCGAAGCGTTCTCAATCAGCTGGTCGCGGTATCGGGTTGGTACCGATAAACGCCCTTTGCTGTCGAGATTGACTAACGTAGCTCCACGGAACATGCCAGCCTCACCCCTCCTCACCACTTTAACCCACAAATTCCCACCTAAAGGAGTTTACGGAGCGAGGGAAAAGCTTGTCAAGCCAGGACTCTCCCTATAAGGACCCGAAAGCCCTCTATTTACAGAGATAAACAGTCCTGGTTAATAACTGCACAACTGGCGAGGCAAAATTAACGTTATGAATATTTGTAAGAAAAAAACCGAATATGCACACTAGCGTTAAGGCTCACTCAATATCATCGCAGATAAATATAAAGTGTCAGTTTGCGACGCGGGCAGCATTTTATGACAGATTCTCTGGGGATAACAGCGCCAGATTCACTCAGACACTCAGCGAACGCGGCGGTGAGCATGCTGGCTGGCGAAGGTGAAGGAAAAACGTCTGAATATTCATCGACCGGAGAGGGTTTGTAACAAAATAATACAAAGAGAGGCTTTTAAAATCGCTTCGTGGCTCTTAAAAGAACATTTAAAACGGCAAAATGAATTAAGAAAAATAGGTGATTACGATCCCTAAGGAATTATCCTAATTTCTCTGCGGGAATTAACGCCGTGAATTATTTCAGCAAAAGGGGGCAGTTTTCACCGCCCCGTCATTTCATTTATGGCGGCTCAAAATTCCGCGATGATAGAGATTACGTTTGATACGCGTCAGACCCGGCTTCGGTTTTCGCGGTTCGTCCAGGCTCGCCAGAACGATCTCGAGCACGCGTTCAGCCACATCGCGGTGACGCTGCGCTACGGCCAGCACCGGACATTGAAGGAAGTCGAGCAGCTCGTTGTCCCCGAACGTGGCAATAGCCAGGTCGGAGGGAAGCTTACCTTCACGACGTAACGTCACATCCATTACACCCTGCAAGAGCGCAAACGAGGTGGTGAACAGCGCCTGAGGCATCGGGTGCGTCTCCAGCCATTTCTCGAACAACTGCGCAGCGGCTTCGCGTTCATAGCTGTTGGCATAGAGATAGTGGACTTCACGCGGATCGTCTTTCCAGGCGGTTCTGAAACCTTGCTCACGCAGGAAGCTCACGGAAAGCTCGGGCAACGCGCCAAGATACAGCACCGTTTCAGCGGGGAAGGTTCTCAGCTCTGCGGCCAACATTTCCGCGTCATCCTGATCCGCACCCACGACGCTGGTGAAATGCTCACGATCGAGCGCACGATCCAGCGCAACAATAGGGAAAGGATCGTTCGCCCAGCGCTGGTAGAACGGATGCTCTGGCGGTAAGGAAGTCGACACAATAATGGCATCAACCTGGCGCTGAAGCAGATGTTCAATGCAACGCATCTCGTTATCAGGCTGGTCTTCCGAGCAGGCAATCAGCAATTGATAGCCGCGCTGGCGCGCCTGACGTTCAAGATAGTTGGCGATACGGGTATAGCTGGTGTTTTCCAGATCCGGGATCACCAGACCAATAGAGCGGGTGCGCCCGGCACGCAGGCCGGCAGCGACTGCATTCGGATGGTAGTTATGCTCACGAACCACCGCCATCACTTTTTCAACGGTCTTATCACTGACACGGTACTGCTTTGCTTTACCGTTAATCACATAGCTGGCCGTTGTTCGTGACACGCCGGCTAGCCGGGCGATTTCATCCAGTTTCACAATTGCCCCTTAAAAAAAGAAAAGAGTCCATGGCCTTGTCAAGGTTATGGTTAAATCTTTTAACATCTAAACGCAGAAAAGCCTTCGCGGCAACCGCTTTTATCTGCGTTGTCGGCTGATTACACAAAAAAAAGCCCGGCTTTGGTGACCGGGCTGAAAGAGGCGAACCTTTTTGACAACTAACGCATGATTTTCTCGCCGCGTGACAGACCGACAATACCCGATCTCGCCACCTCAACAATTTTTGCTACATCCCGCACGGACGCCAGAAAAGCATCCAGCTTGTCACTGGTGCCGACCAGCTGAACCGTATAGAGAGAAGGCGTGACGTCGATGATCTGACCGCGGAAAATGTCCGCATTGCGTTTGACCTCTTCACGCCCGTAGCCGCTGGCCTGAATTTTGACCAGCATGACTTCACGCTCAACGTAAGCTCCCTGCCCCAGCTCGCTCACGCGCAGCACATCGACCAGCTTATGCAGCTGTTTCTCGATCTGCTCAATCACTTTGGCATCGCCGACGGTCTGAATGGTCATCCGCGACAGCGTCGGATCGTCCGTTGGCGCAACGGTCAGGCTTTCGATGTTATAGCCGCGCTGCGCAAAAAGCCCAATGACGCGCGACAGTGCGCCAGACTCGTTTTCCAGTAATACCGATAATATCCGACGCATATCAGGTTCTCTCCGTTTTGCTTAACCACATTTCATCCATACCACCACCGCGGATATGCATCGGATAAACGTGCTCGGTGCCATCAACAATGACATCCATAAAGACGAGGCGGTTGTTTTTGACGTGCTCAAGCGCTTCTGCGAGCTTCGTTTCCAGCTCAGCCGGATCGGTCACCCGCATGCCTACATGACCGTAAGCTTCAGCAAGACGGACAAAATCAGGCAGAGAGTTCATGTATGACTGCGAATGGCGGCCCGAGTAGATCATATCCTGCCACTGCTTCACCATACCGAGATAGCCGTTATTGAGGTTCAGCACCAGTACCGGAAGCTCATACTGCAGCGCGGTGGAGAGTTCCTGAATGTTCATCTGGATACTGCCGTCGCCAGTCACGCAGACAACGGTTTCATTCGGCAGCGCCAGCTTTACCCCCAGCGCGGCAGGCAGGCCAAATCCCATCGTGCCTAAACCACCCGAGTTGATCCAGCGACGCGGTTTATCAAACGGATAATAGAGGGCGGCAAACATTTGATGCTGACCGACGTCAGAGGCCACATACGCTTCACCTTTCGTCAGTCGCCAGACAGCTTCGATAACCGCCTGCGGCTTAATGTGCTCGCTTTGCGTGTCATATTTCAGACACTGGCGCGCGCGCCACCGTTCGATCATCTGCCACCAGTCGCGGATCTCATCCAGCGGTTGAGCCGTGCTTTCCTGAGCCAGCAGTTCCAGCATTTGTTCAAGAACCTGTCTGGCATCACCGACGATCGGCACATCAGCCGACACCGTTTTTGAAATTGACGTAGGATCGATATCAATGTGCAGCACAGTGGCGTTGGGGCAATACTTCGCCAGGTTGTTGGTGGTGCGATCGTCAAAGCGCACGCCGACGGCAAAGATGACGTCGGAGTGATGCATCGTCATGTTGGCTTCATAGGTACCGTGCATACCCAGCATACCCAGCGCCTGACGATGAGTAGCGGGAAATGCCCCCAGCCCCATCAGCGACGAGGCAACAGGAAGATTGAGCTTTTCAACCAGTTCACGGAGCTGTGGCTCGCACGCTGAGTTGATTGCACCGCCACCAACGTAGACCACCGGTTTTTTAGCGGCCAGAAGCGTCTGCAGCGCGCGCTTGATCTGACCTTTGTGGCCCTGCGTTGTTGGGTTGTAAGAGCGCATGCTGACCGATTCCGGCCAGACATACGGCAGCTTGTTGGCCGGGTTCAGAATATCTTTCGGCAGATCGACCACCACTGGTCCCGGACGCCCGCTTGCAGCCAGCCAGAACGCTTTTTTCAGCACCCCAGGAATATCTTCGGTTTGCTTGACCAGGAAGCTGTGCTTCACAACGGGACGCGAAATCCCGACCATGTCGCATTCCTGAAACGCATCGTAGCCAATCAGCGATGTCGCCACCTGCCCGGAGAGGATCACCAGCGGGATAGAGTCCATATAGGCCGTCGCGATGCCGGTAATGGCGTTTGTTGCCCCCGGTCCGGACGTGACTAAAACCACGCCCACTTCCCCCGTCGCACGGGCCAGGCCGTCAGCCATGTGTACCGCCGCCTGCTCGTGACGAACCAGAACATGGTCAATGCCGCCTACCGTATGCAGCGCATCATAAATATCGAGAACCGCACCGCCAGGGTAGCCGAACACTTGCTTTACGCCCTGATCGATCAGCGATCGGACGACCATTTCCGCGCCAGACAACATCTCCATGCTTTGCCTCCAGGCATTTTGTTATAGACGGACCGCCGAATTCATTTCCGCACCGTCTTGCGATCGGGATAAACCCGTCTTCTATTTTGCAGAGTGATACTTACCTTAACCGCTCGTTATAAGGCAGGCAATTAGCAAACCTGGAGAGCGAAGAGGCACTCAAAGCAGAAAAATCATACATTGGGAGAGGATATGGTTAATTCATCTGAAATTAGAGGATGAGATGATAAATCATCGCTGAAAAGCGCGGCGATACAGGAAATCATCTATTTTTACAGGCCTGGCAGCCGTCAGATAAAAACAACAACAGAACAAAATAGCAATAAACAAAACAAAACCAGGATAAATCACATGCGCAGATGCAATTTATCCTGACACGATTAACGACGGCAGATGCTAATAAGCAACTCTTCCATCCATTGATGACCTTTATCGCGTCCCGCGGCTTCATGCCAGGAGAGATAGCAAGTACGGCTATTTAGCTTGAGCGGCAGGGGCAGAATTTGCAGATTTAACGAATCTGAGAACTCTTCCGCCAGCCAGCGCGGCGCAATCGCAACCAGATGCGTCTGGGAGACAACGTTTAATACGCTGACCATGGCCATCCCTTGATACGCCACGCTCGCCTGTTTATCCGCAGTGTCGTACCACGGAAGGCTAAAGGAAGCATATCTGTCGAGCGCAACAACGGCATGTTGTTCGCTATATACATCACTTTCACGTAGCGGAGAATTCAGTCGCGGATGTTTTTTACTGGCAACCAGCACCATTTCATCTTTAAACAGCGGCACGCAGGAAAATTCAGGGCGGCGGAACTCTTCATATCCCAGGACGAATTCGGTTTCCTGGTAACGTAACTGGTGTTCAGTGTTTTGATTTAAGGATGATTTAAAGACCAGGTTAATATTAGGCGCAATCTCTTCAACTTTATTATAGATAATTGATGTCAGATAATTATCTAATGGGCTGCAGACGCAGAGATGGAATACGCGCTCACTGCTTAAGGGTTCAAAGCCCGAGCCCGGCAGTTCATTTTGTACCAACTGCAGCGCCTGGCGGATGGAGCCAAAAAGCTGGAAAGCCCGCGCTGTAGGCTGGATCCCTCTGCCATAACGAACGAATAATTCGTCGTTGAACATTACTTTAAGCCTGGCAACCGCGTTGCTTACCGCAGGTTGCGACATGCCCAACGTTTGTGCTGCGCGGGTGATATTTTGCTCCTGCATGACAGCATCAAACACCGTCAGTAGATTAAGATCCACCGTGCGCAACTGTGGTTTAATTCCATCAGTAACTTGCGGTTGTTTAATATTATTTTCTGGCACTTCTGACTCCACTGTCACGCTACGCTCCCTTCGCCAACGTACTGTAATAATTTCTAAAAATATGATTTACCATGCTAATACGACCAGCGAAAGAGAATTGTTTAAAAATCGGAATATATAAAGATGATGCAATCATGCTAAAATAGAAAATCGGTTCTAAAGATATGTTTAACTTTAGAGTTGAAATGAAACCATAAACCCAATCAATATACAATTAGCATTCGGTTAATGATGACTTAAGTATTATTAAACTGTTATACCTTTCGCGATCTATTAAGTTAATATTCTGTTATTATCATTCTGTTCGCGAACAGACGAAGAACATTCATAAAACTGATAACTAAATGATATCAAAAAAGTTTAAGCACAAGACGTCAAAGGCCTGATAGGCGACTAAAAAACACCCGTTATATTTATTCTTTTATGCAACTATTTTTTAAGTCCAAAATTAGACAATTCGTTAAGTCTGAAAAGTAAAATCCAGCACAATAAGCTAAAGAACATAGCCTCGCTTTTCGGCCTGCCGACACCGTTTTTATCAGCAGGGGTTGACATGAACTGCCGTATCCAGTACCACTAAAAGCATATTGAATTTAACGGAGCACGATTCATGACACGCACCACTCGTTTCACCGGTCTACTACTACTAAACGCATCCACTGTGCGCGGTAGACTGGCGGGCGAAATTCAGCGTTGAATCGTCACCAGTAAGACTAAAAACCCGCGCCACTGCGCGGGTTTTTTTATGCTCGTAGCAAGGCGCCCTAAGACTGACAAGGACCTAACCCATGAGCCAGCAAGTCATTATTTTCGATACTACTTTACGTGACGGTGAACAGGCATTACAGGCAAGCCTGAGTGTAAAAGAGAAACTGCAGATTGCGCTGGCTCTCGAACGTATGGGCGTCGACGTGATGGAGGTCGGTTTCCCGGTCTCTTCTCCGGGTGATTTCGAATCCGTCCAGACTATCGCTCGCACTATTAAAAACAGCCGCGTATGTGCCCTGGCACGCTGCGTAGAGAAAGACATCGACGTTGCCGCCGAGTCATTGAAAGTCGCCGAAGCGTTCCGTATTCACACCTTTATTGCGACGTCGCCTATGCATATCGCAACCAAATTGCGCAGCACGCTGGATGAGGTCATTGAACGCGCGGTCTACATGGTAAAGCGCGCACGCAACTACACCGATGACGTTGAATTCTCCTGTGAAGATGCGGGCCGTACGCCAATCGAAGACCTGGCGCGTGTCGTCGAAGCCGCCATTAACGCGGGTGCCAAAACCATCAACATCCCGGACACCGTCGGCTACACCATGCCGTTTGAGTTCTCTAACATCATTACCGGCCTGTATGACCGCGTACCGAATATTGATAAAGCCATTATCTCCGTCCACACCCACGATGATTTGGGTCTGGCCGTCGGCAACGCCATCGCCGCGGTGCACGCTGGCGCACGTCAGGTAGAAGGCGCGATGAACGGCATCGGCGAACGCGCGGGCAACTGTTCGCTGGAAGAAGTGATCATGGCGATCAAGGTGCGTAAAGACATTATGGACGTGCACACCCGCATCAATCACAACGAAATCTGGCGCACCAGCCAGACCGTCAGCCAGATTTGCAACATGCCGATTCCGGCCAACAAGGCGATTGTCGGCACTGGCGCCTTCGCCCACTCCTCCGGTATTCACCAGGACGGCGTGCTGAAGAACCGTGAAAACTACGAAATCATGACCCCGGAATCCATCGGCCTGAACCAGGTGCAGTTGAACCTGACCTCCCGTTCCGGCCGTGCGGCCGTGAAACACCGTATGGAAGAGATGGGTTACAAGGACAGCGATTACAACATGGATCAGCTGTATGACGCGTTCCTGAAGCTGGCCGACAAGAAAGGCCAGGTATTCGATTACGACCTGGAAGCGCTGGCCTTCATTAACAAGCAGCAGGAAGAGCCAGAGCACTTCCGTCTGGATTACTTCAACGTGCAGTCCGGCTCCAGCGACATCGCCACCGCTTCGGTCAAACTGGCCTGCGGTGATGAAATTAAAGCGGAAGCGGCAAACGGTAACGGCCCCGTTGATGCGATTTACCAGGCAATTAACCGCGTCACAGAATATGACGTTGAGCTGGTGAAGTATGACCTGACGGCGAAAGGGCATGGTAAAGACGCGCTGGGTCAGGTGGATATCGTGGTCAATTACAACGGCCGCCGCTTCCACGGCGTGGGCCTGGCGACCGATATCGTTGAATCCTCCGCGAAGGCGATGGTGCATGTGCTGAACAACATCTGGCGCGCCGCCGAAGTCGAAAAAGAGTTGCAACGCAAAGCTCAGAATAAAGAGAACAACAAGGAAACCGTGTAATGTCGAAGAATTACCATATTGCTGTGTTACCGGGCGACGGTATTGGTCCGGAAGTAATGGCACAGGCGCTGAAAGTACTGGAAGCCGTTCGCGCGCGTTTTGCGATGAAAATTACCACCAGCCACTACGACGTGGGCGGTGTTGCGATTGATAACCACCGTACGCCACTGCCGAAAGCGACTGTGGAAGGCTGCGAAAATGCCGATGCCGTGCTGTTTGGTTCCGTCGGTGGCCCGAAATGGGAACACCTGCCGCCTGCAGAGCAGCCAGAGCGCGGCGCACTGCTGCCGCTGCGTAAACACTTTAAGCTGTTCAGCAACCTGCGTCCGGCGAAGCTGTATCAGGGTCTGGAAGAGTTCTGCCCGCTGCGCGCGGATATCGCCGCCAACGGTTTCGACATTCTCTGCGTGCGTGAGCTGACCGGTGGGATCTACTTCGGTCAGCCAAAGGGCCGCGAAGGCAGCGGCCAGCATGAAAAAGCGTTTGATACCGAGGTCTATCACCGTTTCGAAATTGAACGTATCGCCCATATCGCCTTTGAATCAGCGCGCAAGCGCCGCCGTAAAGTGACCTCCATCGATAAGGCGAACGTCCTCCAGTCGTCTATTTTGTGGCGCGAAATCGTCAATGAAATCGCTAAGCAGTACCCGGACGTTGAGCTGTCGCACATGTACATCGACAACGCGACGATGCAGTTGATTAAAGATCCGTCCCAGTTTGACGTGCTGCTGTGCTCCAACCTGTTCGGCGACATTCTTTCTGATGAGTGCGCGATGATCACCGGCTCCATGGGGATGCTGCCATCCGCAAGCCTCAACGAAGAAGGCTTTGGTCTGTATGAGCCTGCGGGCGGCTCGGCGCCGGATATTGCAGGCAAGAACATCGCCAACCCGATTGCGCAGATCCTCTCCCTGGCCCTGCTGCTGCGCTACAGCCTGGATGCAGGCGACGCAGCAACCGCAATTGAAAACGCCATTAACCGGGCGTTAGAAGAAGGCATCCGTACCGGCGATTTAGCACGCGGCACGGCGGCAGTCAGTACCGATGAAATGGGCGACATTATTGCCCGCTATGTCGCTGAAGGGGTGTAATCATGGCTAAGACGTTATATGAAAAGTTGTTTGATGCGCACGTTGTTTACGAGGCACCAAACGAAACCCCGCTGCTGTACATTGACCGCCACCTGGTGCACGAAGTGACCTCTCCTCAGGCGTTTGACGGCCTGCGTGCGCACAAGCGCCCGGTGCGTCAGCCTGGGAAAACCTTTGCGACGATGGATCACAACGTCTCCACCCAGACCAAAGACATCAATGCGTCCGGTGAAATGGCCCGTATCCAGATGCAGGAGCTGATTAAGAACTGCAACGAATTTGGCGTTGAGCTGTACGATCTGAACCATCCGTATCAGGGCATCGTCCACGTGATGGGGCCTGAACAGGGTATTACCCTGCCGGGCATGACCATCGTCTGCGGTGACTCCCATACCGCGACCCACGGCGCGTTTGGCGCACTGGCGTTCGGGATTGGCACTTCCGAGGTGGAACATGTGCTGGCCACGCAGACCCTGAAGCAGGGCCGCGCCAAGACCATGAAAATTGAAGTGAAGGGTAAAGCCGCGCCGGGCATTACCGCGAAGGACATCGTGCTGGCGATCATCGGTAAAACCGGCAGCGCAGGCGGTACCGGTCACGTGGTGGAATTCTGCGGCGAAGCCATTCAGGCACTGAGCATGGAAGGTCGTATGACCCTGTGCAACATGGCCATTGAGATGGGCGCAAAAGCCGGTCTGGTTGCACCAGACGACATCACCTTCAACTATGTGAAGGGGCGTTTGCACGCGCCGAAAGGCCAGGATTTTGACGACGCGGTCGCGTACTGGAAAACTTTGAAAACTGACGATGGTGCCACCTTTGATACCGTTGTCACGCTGCAGGCGGAAGAGATTGCGCCGCAAGTCACCTGGGGCACCAATCCAGGTCAGGTGATTTCCGTCAACGACAGCATCCCCGATCCGGCATCCTTCGCCGATCCGGTCGAGCGCGCCAGCGCGGAAAAAGCGCTGGCTTATATGGGGCTGAAGCCAGGCGTGCCGTTGACGGATGTCGCCATTGATAAAGTCTTTATCGGCTCCTGCACCAACTCGCGTATCGAAGATTTACGCGCGGCGGCAGAAATTGCCAAAGGCCGCAAAGTGGCGCCAGGCGTACAGGCGCTGGTAGTTCCGGGCTCCGGTCCGGTAAAAGCCCAGGCGGAAGCGGAAGGTCTGGATAAGATCTTTATTGAAGCAGGCTTCGAGTGGCGCCTGCCTGGTTGCTCTATGTGTCTGGCGATGAACAACGACCGCCTGAATCCGGGCGAACGCTGCGCCTCCACCAGCAACCGTAACTTTGAAGGCCGCCAGGGCCGCGGCGGACGTACCCATCTGGTCAGCCCGGCAATGGCCGCCGCTGCGGCAGTCACCGGCCATTTCGCCGATATTCGCAGCCTGAAATAAGGAGACAATCATGGCAGAGAAATTTACCCAACATACGGGCCGGGTTGTCCCACTGGACGCCGCTAACGTCGATACCGATGCGATCATCCCCAAGCAGTTCTTGCAGAAGGTAACCCGTACCGGTTTTGGTGCACACCTGTTCAACGACTGGCGATTCCTGGACGACAAAGGCGAAGTGCCGAACCCGGAATTCGTCCTGAACTTCCCGGAATACAAAGGGGCATCCATTCTGCTGGCGCGCGAAAACTTCGGCTGCGGATCTTCGCGTGAACACGCGCCCTGGGCGCTGACCGATTACGGCTTTAAGGTGGTTATCGCCCCAAGCTTCGCGGATATCTTCTACGGCAACAGCTTCAACAACCAGCTGCTGCCGGTCACGCTGAGCGACGAGCAGGTCGATGAGCTGTTTGCGCTGGTGCAGGCAAATCCGGGCATATCGTTTGAGGTGGATCTGGAAGCGGAAGTGGTGAAAGCCGGGGATAAAACCTACAGCTTCAGCATTGATGCCTTCCGCCGTCACTGCATGCTGAACGGCCTGGACAGCATTGGCCTGACGCTCCAGCACGAAGACGCCATCTCCGCGTACGAGAAAAAACAGCCTGCGTTTATGGGCTAACGGCAATGGCCCGCAGGACGCGGGCCATTGATAAGGGTGCGTTGAGGCTCAACCACTCTGGAGAGGCGGGGAAATTTCCCCGCCAATACCGCTAACGTTTTGCTTCGTAAGCCAACACTGCCGCCAGCTCTGTTTTCTCCTGTCTGAAGTGCAGCTCACACAGCGAGTCGCGCACCATCCAGGTGAAGATCAACAGCGTCGTACAGATCAGAAACAAACCTAACAGCAGAGTACGTTTTGGCATTCCAGCCTCCTTATTGCTTTTCGACAATGAAGAGACTAACCTCGCAATGTGGGTTGTGAAGTTGGTCTCCCCATCAGTTTTTTGATGTGGGACTCTCCACTGTTTGCCTCTTGCGAAAGCCTGAGGCAAACAGCCTCAAGCACCCGCCACGCACTCTATGCGCCATATCTGCTCCTGTCAGAAAGTCGTTTCATTTCGTGAAGCCGCCTTCCAGAATCAAACATCCTTGACCCGGCAGGTCAGCCCAAGCGTCACCACCGAAATCGCCGCAATCATCCAGTAAACCGAGGCATGCCCATAGCTTTGCGCCAGCGCCCCCTGAATCACACCCGCCAGAATAACGCCCGTCGAAATGCTGTTGGTAAACAGCGTGGTCGCGGAGCCGGCGCGGCCGGGCATGAGATCCTGGAACCAGAGCATGCCGATCCCGGCAACAATCCCGATAAACACGGCGTTAAACAGCTGCAGCGCCAGCAACGCTTCACGCGAATGGAAAAGGATCAACCCTGCGTAAAAAAGCACCCCGGCCGCCACGGCGACGATCATCATCCGGCGTTTTCCGAAGCGCTTAACGTAATACCCCGCCAGAATCATCGCCGGAATCTCCAGCCCGGCGGCGGTGCCCATCAGGATCCCCGCGAGCTTGTCCGGCAGACCCAGATCGCTGCTGATCCACAGCGGCATATCGATGATGTACATGGTGTTGCAGGTCCACATCAGCGTGGAGGCGATAAACAGCATCCGGACGTTCTTATCCTGCCAGCCGCTCACCTGGGTGATGGGCTTATCCGTCGTCTGCTCAACCCGGGCGACAGAGGGCAGCGCGAAGGCAATCAGCACCAGACTAATGACAAAAATCCCCGCAGCGATGGAAAACATGGTGGTAAAGCCGTAGTTCAGCGCCAGCATGAATGCCAGCGGCGGGCCAATGACCCACGCCAAAGAGAGCTGTGCGCGCATCACCGAGCTGAACATCACCACTTCCCGCGCCGAGTTATCGGCGTATTCACGGGCCAGCGCGAAGAGCTGCGGCATGGCGGTATTCGCGAGAGAGGCCAGCAGCACGCCGCAGGTGATGAGCGTCAGGTAGTGGCGGTTGAAGGCAAAGAGCAGCGCGTTGCCCACGGCCATCGCGCAGCAAAAGAGGATCAACTTACGGCGATCGCCCTGGCTGTCGGATCGTTTCGCCAGCGCGAGGCTGACCAGGATCCCGGCAATCGCGTTGACGGTGTAAAACAGCCCCACCCAAAACGGCTGCGCCCCCACCTCGCGGCTGAGAAACAGACTCAGCGTCGGTGCCTGAAGCGCCCCTGCCACGCCCATCATAAAGGCCACCAGCATAAAAGCGGCGTACACGCCGTTCAGGCGTCGCCCCATCGTCATCAACCACAGCATGCGCAAGTCCTTGTGAAAGCGAATCGAAATTGGGTGAAAGAATAAACGAAAAAAGCCAGCAAAAACATTTTGCTGGCGGGTGATAAACACCAATACTCAGTCACACATGATCGAGGCGAGTTAGCGGGAAGAGGTCGGTTTCGTAACGTCCCACTGCATCAGTTCTTCTAACGTTTTCAGCCGTTGCTCTGCACACTGGCGGGCCAGCCAGGACACTCCCTTTGTCGCTGAAAAGTACTGCTGATAAAACTGACGTGCGGTAGACCTCTTCATAATTTACCTCCTCGCTTCATCGGGAAGAATTATTGGCCTAATATAGGGATAAATAAATTGCTGGTTTTTTGTCAGGAGTTCCCCTTTTATGCCTTCTGGTCGTCTGCAACAACAATTTATCCGCCTCTGGCAGTGCTGCGAGGGGCAATCGCAGGAGACCACGCTGAACGAGCTGGCTGACCTGCTCAACTGTTCACGCCGACATATGCGCACGCTGCTCAACACCATGCAGCAGCAGGGCTGGCTGAACTGGGAAGCCGAAGCGGGACGCGGCAGGCGCTCGCGCCTGACCTTCCTCTATACCGGTCTGGCGCTGCAGCAGCAGCGGGCGGAAGATCTGCTTGAGCAGGATCGCATCGATCAGCTGGTACAGCTGGTGGGCGACAAAGCCGCCGTGCGCCAGATGCTGGTCTCGCACCTTGGGCGCAGCTTTCGCCAGGGTCGGCATATTCTGCGGGTGCTCTACTACCGTCCGATGAAAAATCTGTTGCCCGGCACGGCATTACGGCGTTCTGAAACCCACATGGCCCGACAAATTTTCAGCGGCCTGACGCGCATAAATGAGGAAAACGGGGAACTGGAAGCGGATATCGCCCACCACTGGCAGCAGCTTTCTCCCCTGCACTGGCGTTTCTTTTTACGCCCGGGCATTCACTTCCACCATGGCCGCGAGCTGGAAATGAGTGACGTCATCGCCTCTCTGGAACGCGCCCGCACGCTTCCGCTCTATTCGCACATCTCGCGGATCCACTCTCCCACGGCATGGACGCTGGATATTGAGCTGTCGCAGCAGGATAAGTGGCTTCCCTGGCTGCTGGGCTACGTGCCGTCGATGATTTTGCCCGGCGAGTGGGAATCAATGAACAATTTTGCCAGCCTGCCGATTGGCACCGGGCCTTACTCCGTGTCCCGCAATAACAGCAATCAGCTGAAAATCCGCGCGTTCGACGACTACTTTGGCTATCGGGCGCTGATCGACGAAGTGAACGTCTGGGTATTACCGGATCTCAATGAAGACCTGAGCTGCGGGCTGACGCTGGAAGGCCCCACCACGGGAGAAAAAGCCGTGGAAAGTCGCCTGGAGGAAGGATGCTATTATCTCCTGTTTGACCGCCGCACCAACCGTGGAGCAAATCAGGCCGTCCGCAAGTGGGTTAGCCACGTTTTGTCCCCTTCCAATCTGATTTACCATGCGGAAGAGCAGTACCAGACATACTGGTTCCCGGCGTACGGCCTGCTTCCGCGCTGGCACCACGCCCGCCCGGTGCACTGCGACAAACCCGCAGGACTGGAGTCCATCACCCTGACCTACTACCGCGAGCACGTAGAGCATCGGTTTATTGCCAGAATCATGACCCGACTGCTGGCGGCCGAGGGGGTCACGCTGGAGGTCAACGAAGTCGACTATGACGAATGGCACCAGGGGGATATCACCAGTGATATCTGGCTCAACAGCGCCAACTTTACCCTGCCGCTCGATTTCTCGCTCTTCTCGCACCTTTACGAAGTCCCGCTGATCCAGCACTGCATCGATCGAGACTGGCAGCAGGATGCCGCCCAATGGCGGGCGGGCGAGATGAATCTGGCTGTCTGGTGCCAGCAGCTGATGGCGGAGCAGGCAATCGTTCCGCTGATCCACCACTGGCTGATGATTCAGGGCCAGCGCAGTATGCGCGGCCTGCGGATGAACACCCTGGGCTGGTTTGATTTTAAATCCGCCTGGTTTGCACCGCCGGAGCCATAACGCTTTCGTAATATTCACCAAATCATTACAATACTGCCGTTCTCAACGGGGTGCTGCATCAATGATGTGCGCTGAGATAATACCCGTCGAACCTGATCCGGATAACGCCGGCGAAGGGATTTGAGGCTGTCGCTCAAAATCCTTTGCCACTCAACCCTGAGGTGCAAAGTGTTAAAAAACGTTCTTCCCCTGCTGGCGCTGGTTGCACTGCCTGTTTTCGCTAAGCCCGTCCTGACGGTCTACACCTACGACTCCTTCTCTGCCGACTGGGGCCCTGGCCCGGTAGTCAAAAAAGCCTTTGAAGCCGACTGCAACTGCGAGCTGAAGTTCGTGGCGCTGGAAGATGGCGTGTCGCTGCTCAACCGCCTACGCATGGAAGGGAAAAACAGCAAGGCCGACGTGGTGCTTGGGCTGGATAACAACCTGCTGGAAGCCGCGACGCAAACCAAATTGTTTACCAAAAGCGGCGTGGCGGCAGATGCCGTTAACGTGCCGGGCGGCTGGAAAAACGACACCTTTGTGCCGTTCGATTACGGCTACTTTGCTTTTGTTTACGACAAAAACAAGCTGAAAAACCCGCCGAAGAGCCTGAAAGAGCTGGTCGAAAGTGACCAGAAGTGGCGCGTGATTTATGAAGATCCGCGTACCAGCACGCCGGGCCTGGGCCTGCTGCTGTGGATGCAAAAGGTCTACGGGGATAAAGCGCCGGAAGCGTGGCAGAAGCTGGCCGCCAAAACCGTTACCGTCACCAAAGGCTGGAGCGAAGCCTACGGCCTGTTCCTGAAAGGCGAAAGCGATCTGGTGCTGAGCTACACCACCTCTCCGGCCTACCACATTATCGCCGAGAAGAAAGATAACTATGCTGCCGCGAATTTCGCTGAAGGGCACTATCTGCAGGTGGAAGTGGCTGCCCGCACCGCCGCCAGCAAGCAGCCGGAGCTGGCCGAGAAGTTCCTGAAATTTATGGTTTCACCAGCGTTCCAGAACGCCATTCCCGCGGGCAACTGGATGTATCCGGTCACCAGCGTTGCGCTGCCCGCAGGTTTCGAGCAGTTGACCAAACCAACCACCTCGCTGGAGTTTACGCCGCAGCAGGTCGCCGCGCAGCGTTCAGCATGGGTAAGTGAATGGCAACGCGCCGTCAGCCGTTGATTCCCGGCTGGTTACTTCCCGGGCTGCTCGCCGCCGTATTGATGGTGGCGGTCAGCATGGGGGCTTTTCTTGCATTGTGGTTCAACGCGCCAGAGAGTGACCTGCTCGCACTCTGGCACGACAGCTATCTCTGGCATGTTATCCGGTTCTCCTTCTGGCAGGCGTTCCTCTCCGCGCTGCTGTCGACGATCCCGGCTGTTTTCCTTGCGCGGGCGCTGTATCGCAGACGTTTTCCCGGCAGGCAGGCGCTGCTGCGCCTGTGCGCCATGACGCTGATCCTGCCCGTGCTGGTGGCCGTTTTTGGCATCCTGAGCGTCTACGGTCGCCAGGGCTGGCTGGCCTCGCTCTTTGCGTCTTCAGGCCTGGAATGGACCTTCTCTCCCTACGGGCTGAAGGGCATTCTGCTGGCGCACGTCTTTTTCAATATGCCGATGGCGACGCGTCTCTTTTTGCAGGCGCTGGAGAATATCCCCGGCGAGCAGCGCCAGATTGCCGCCCAGCTCGGCATGCGCGGCTGGTCATTCTTCCGCTTTGTCGAATGGCCGTGGCTGCGCCGCCAGATTGCTCCGGTTGCCGCGCTGATCTTTATGCTCTGCTTTGCCAGCTTTGCCACCGTGCTCTCTCTCGGCGGCGGACCGCAGGCTACTACCATCGAGCTGGCAATCTATCAGGCTTTAAGTTACGACTACGATCCGGGCCGCGCCGCGCTGCTGGCGATGGTGCAGATGGCGTGCTGCCTTGTGCTGGTGTTGCTGAGCCAGCGACTGAGCAAAGCGATTCCCGCAGGAAGCAACAGCATTACAGGCTGGCGCGATCCGCAGGACAGCCTGCACAGCCGCGTCTCGGATTTTGTGCTGATCGCGCTGGCGCTCCTGCTTCTGCTGCCGCCGCTGCTGGCCGTTATCGTTGATGGTCTGAATATGAACGTGCTGTCAGTACTGCAACAGCCCGTCCTTTGGCAAGCGACGTGGACCTCATTGCGCATCGCGCTGGCAGCCGGGTTAATCTGCGTGACACTGACCATGATGCTGCTCTGGAGCAGCCGCGAGCTGTACGCGCGACATGCCCGTAAAGCCGGACACGCGCTGGAGCTGTCGGGCATGCTGATTCTGGCGATGCCGGGCATCGTGCTGGCGACAGGGTTCTTTTTGCTGTTCAACAGCACCATCGGCCTGCCGGAAAGCGCCGACGGCATCGTCATTTTCACCAACGCACTGATGGCCATCCCTTACGCGCTCAAGGTGCTGGAAAACCCGATGCGCGACGTCAATAGCCGCTACAGTTTGCTGTGCCAGTCGCTGGGCATGAAAGGCTGGCAGCGTCTGAAAGTGGTGGAACTCCGCGCGCTGAAACGCCCGCTCGCCCAGGCGCTGGCCTTCGCCTGCGTGCTGTCGATTGGCGATTTTGGCGTAGTGGCGCTCTTTGGCAATGAAGATTTCCGCACGCTGCCGTTCTGGCTTTATCAGCAAATTGGCTCCTATCGCAGCCAGGACGGCGCGGTCACGGCACTTTTACTGCTGGTGCTGTGCTTTGCGTTATTTACCGTTATCGAAAAACTTCCGGGGCGTGATGTTAAAACTGACTGATGTAACCTGGCTTTATGAGCACCTGCCAATGCGTTTTACCCTCTCCGTTCGACAGGGAGAGCGAATCGCAGTGCTTGGCCCCAGCGGAGCCGGAAAAAGTACCCTGCTCAATCTGATTGCCGGTTTTTTGCAGCCTGCCAGCGGGTCGATCGTCATTGATAATGGCGAGTATACCTACGCTCCGCCGGCTAAGCGCCCGGTGTCGATGCTGTTCCAGGAAAACAATCTGTTCAATCATCTTACGGTGTGGCAGAACATCGCGCTGGGGATGGATCCGGGGTTAAGGCTCAATGCTGCGCAGCGTCAGAAGCTTGAGGCGATCGCCGAACAAATGGGCCTGGCTGCGTTTATCAACAGACTACCGGGTGAGCTTTCCGGCGGCCAACGCCAGCGCGTGGCGCTGGCGCGCTGCCTGGTTCGCGAGCAGCCGCTGCTGCTGCTCGACGAACCCTTTTCGGCGCTCGACCCGGCCCTGCGTCAGGAGATGCTCTCGCTGGTTGAAGAGGTTTGCGAGCGCGAACAACTGACGATGCTGATGGTTTCGCATAGCATCGAAGATGCCGTACGCATCGCGCCGCGATCGGTGGTGATCGCGGAGGGACGTATTTTGTGGGATGGAAGTACAGAAGAACTGCTGAGTGGTAAAGCGGGGGCGTCTTCGCTGTTGGGCATTCGTGCCGTCTGATGCCCTCACCCTGACCCTCTCCCACAGGGAGAGGGAATAAATCTTAACGGCTCACCACCTTCAACAGGATCTCACCGTATACCGGCATCAGCGGGTGGCGGATCAGCGCGATCAGCGCCACAACGGCCACACCCAGCGTCAGCGGGGCCAGCCACAAAAGACGAGAGCGCGGAAGATAGCGTGTCAGGCGATCGACACTGGCTTTCGCGCTGCGCCACAGGCGCCAGCAGAGCCAGGCAGCCAGCCAGAGCAGTACCGCCGTTCCCAGCAGCAGCCACTTAAACTCACCGCTTTGCATACCATCAGGGATATCGATCGCCGCCCCCGCCAGGATACCCGGCAGGAAGTAAAACGGCGGCCAGAAGACGCAGCCGATAATATTCGGCACCACGAATTTTGCGACGGGCAGATCCAGCATCCCCGCCACCATCGGCACCAGCGGGCGCGTTGGCCCAACAAAGCGACCAACCAGAATGGTGAACATGCTGTGCTGGTGCAGCGCATGCTCGGTTTTATCCAGCAGCGCTTTGTTCTTTTTCATAAACGACCAGCGGTGCAGCGGCTTCTTAAAGCGCCAGCCCAGCCAGAAGGAGATCCAGTCCCCCAGCAGGCAGCCGATAATCCCGGCCAGCCACGCCTGCCAGAAATTGACCTCACCGCTGCCGATCAGCGCCCCAAGCCCCGCCATCATCACGGTGCCGGGCAGGATCAGCCCAACCAGCGCCAGCGATTCCAGAAACGCCACCAGCGCCACGGCGATGAGCGAGTACATAACGGACTGGGTAATAAAGTGTTCCAGCAATGCCTGCATAACTATTCCGGTCAGAAAACGAATCAGCGATTCTGCTTAGCGCCCCGCACCGCGTCAAGGCATCAATTGTCTGAATAGTTTACAGGATGCTCCTGAAGTTCACCTGAATGTTTACCGTTTATTCACATCCCGCGCGGAATTCGCTCGGGCTGGCACCGGTGCACTTCTTAAACACGCGAGAGAAATAGAGCTGATCTTCAAAGCCCACATTGCGTCCGACGGTCGCGATAGGCATCCGGGTGGTGCTGAGCAACAGCTTTGCCTGACTGATGCGCTGATCCTCGCGCCAGCTCAGCACGCTCACGCCAAGCTGCTGGCGGAAAAGATGCGACAGCCGCGACGGCGACAGGCACACATGCTGGGCGACGCTGGCAATATCAAACTGGCTGTCGGCAAGGTGGTCGCTGATGTACTGGCAGGCATCGCGCACGCGGTTGTCCAGCGGCGGGTTAAGGGATTCGTTAATAGCCTCCATGCGGCGCAGCAGCACCTGCTCGAGCAGGTTTATGGCCAGCAGTTCGGCATAGCGCCCGCCCGCCTGACCTGCCTCAATAATCTGCGCGAATAGCTCACGAAACTGCGCCAGATGCGCCTCATCCGGGCGATAAAAACCGGTTTGCGCGAAAATGGCTGGCCACGACAGCCACTCCTGCCAGTAGGCGCGCGGACGGAAATAGACCCACTGGTGATACCACTCTTTGGCGTCCGGGTGACGGCCATAGTGGTGGATCTCCCCTGGCGGGAACAGCAGCATATCGCCGGGGCGGCAGATAAACTGCTGATCGCCGTTTTTGATGACCCCTTCACCGCGCACGGTGAGGTTCAAAATATACCCTTTCATGCCGAGCGGTCGGTCGACGTAAAAATCGAGATATCCCTCAGCCTCGATAGGGGTCAGTCCCGCCACAAGGTGCGCGTTAAACGAGTATCCCGGCAGCAGGGGATCGTTTTGCGGTTCGGCCATAGATTCAGTTCTCCCAAGGGTCCTGAAGGAAACCAATTGTCCATATCACTAAAAGCAGGTTAAAAATGGCCCGCGAAAAGATCCAAAAAGCATCACGCCTCTTTTACGTCCGCCATGTTTCAGCCTTTCCCCCTGATTTCTCCGCCAGCACGGGCAGATAAGCAGTAACAAAAGTGTCTATAAGTGCGGCAGAAATGTCCACATTGAATATTTGCACGGCGTCACACTTTCAATCGCAACAGCAATTTAGTCCATAAGATTAGCGGATCCTGCCTGACGATTTTCGCCCCCAGTCTCTAATGTTCTTCCATACCTGTTTTTTGGATGGAGCAACACCATGGCAATTGCAATTGGCCTCGATTTTGGCAGCGACTCGGTTCGCGCGCTGGCAGTGGACTGTACGTCCGGCCAGGAGATAGCAACCAGCGTTGAGTGGTATCCGCGCTGGCAAGAGGGGCGCTACTGCGACGCGCCGAACAACCAGTTCCGTCACCACCCGCGCGACTACATCGAGTCGATGGAAGCGGCGATCAAAACCGTACTGGCCGAACTGACCGACGCCCAGCGGGCCGATGTCGTGGGCATTGGCGTCGACAGCACCGGCTCAACGCCAGCCCCGGTAGACGCTGAAGGCCGCGTGCTGGCGCTGCGCCCCGAGTTTGCCGACAACCCGAACGCCATGTTCGTGCTGTGGAAAGACCATACCGCCGTGGAAGAGGCAGAAGCCATTACCCGTTTATGCCACCAGCCGGGTAAAACCGACTACTCGCGCTACATCGGCGGGATCTACTCCAGCGAGTGGTTCTGGGCCAAGATCCTCCACGTTACCCGCGCCGACGCCTCCGTTGCGCAGGCGGCGGCATCGTGGATTGAGCTGTGCGACTGGGTGCCAGCCCTGCTCTCCGGGACTACCCGTCCGCAGGACATCCGCCGCGGCCGCTGCAGCGCCGGACACAAATCCCTGTGGCATGAAAGCTGGGGCGGCCTGCCGCCAGCCGCGTTTTTCGACGAGCTCGACCCGATCATCAACAAGAACCTGACATACCCGCTGTTTACCGACACCTTCACCGCCGATATTCCGGTCGGCACGCTCTGCGAAGAGTGGGCAAAACGCCTCGGCCTGCCGCAAAACGTAACCATCTCCGGCGGCGCGTTTGACTGCCATATGGGCGCCGTGGGCGCGGGCGCACAGCCCAACACGCTGGTCAAAGTTATCGGCACCTCCACCTGCGACATCCTGACGGCGGATAAAGCCAGCGTCGGCGACCGCGCGGTGAAAGGCATCTGCGGCCAGGTAGACGGCAGCGTGGTGCCGGACTTTATCGGCCTTGAAGCCGGTCAGTCCGCGTTTGGCGATATCTACGCCTGGTTTGGCCGCGTGCTGGGCTGGCCGCTGGACCAGCTGGCGGCGGCGCATCCTGAGCTGAAAACCCAGATTGCCGAGAGCAAAAAGCAGCTTCTGCCGCAGCTCACCGAAGCCTGGGCAAAAAATCCGTCTCTCGAACACCTGCCGGTGGTGCTGGACTGGTTTAACGGCCGCCGTACGCCGTTTGCCAACCAGCGCCTGAAAGGGGTGATTACCGATCTCAACCTGGCGACCGACGCCCCGGCGCTGTTCGGCGGTTTGATTGCCGCAACCGCCTTCGGTGCCCGCGCCATTATGGAGTGCTTCACCGAACAGGGCATCGACGTGAATAACGTGATGGCGCTGGGCGGCATCGCCCGTAAAAACCCTGTGATCATGCAGGCCTGCTGCGACGTGCTGAACCGTCCGCTCCAGATTGTGGCATCCGATCAGTGCTGTGCGCTGGGCGCGGCGATTTTCGCCGCCGTGGCCGCAGGCGTTCACGCCGACATCCCGACCGCGCAGCAGCATATGGCGAGCGCCGTCGAAAATACGCTCCAGCCGCGTGCCCAGCAGGCACAACGCTTTGAACAGCTTTATCAGCGCTACCAGCAGTGGGCAAAAAGCGCCGAGCTTCACTATCTCCCTGTCGCCGCCCCGGCCAAAAGCACCGCGGACACTACGGCAACCCTGACCCATTAAGGACATGATGATGACCATTTTTAATAACTATGAAGTGTGGTTTGTGATTGGCAGCCAGCATCTGTACGGACCGGAAGCGCTGCAGCAGGTAACGAAACATGCGGAGCGCGTGGTTAACGCGCTGAACGCGGAAGCCAAACTGCCGTGCAAGCTGGTGCTGAAACCACTGGGCACCACGCCGGACGAAATCACGAATATCTGCCGTGACGCCAACTACGACGACAAATGCGCTGGTCTGGTAGTGTGGCTGCACACCTTCTCACCGGCCAAAATGTGGATCAACGGCCTGGCAATCCTCAACAAACCGCTGCTGCAGTTCCACACCCAGTTCAACGCCTCCCTGCCGTGGGACAGCATCGACATGGACTTTATGAACCTGAACCAGACCGCGCACGGCGGCCGCGAGTTCGGCTTCATCGGCGCGCGCATGCGCCAGCAGCACGCGGTAGTCACTGGCCACTGGCAGGACGGCAAGGCGCAACAACGTATCGGATCCTGGATGCGTCAGGCGGTCTCTAAGCAGGATACCCGCCACCTGAAAGTGGTGCGTTTCGGCGACAACATGCGTGAAGTGGCGGTTACCGACGGCGACAAAGTGGCCGCACAGATCAAGTTCGGCTTCTCGGTGAATACCTGGGCCGTGGGCGACCTGGTGCAGGTGGTGAATGAAATCAGCGACGGCGACGTGAGCGCGCTGGTGGACGAGTACGAAAGCAGCTACCGCCTGACGCCTGCGGCACAAATCAACGGCGACAAGCGTCAGAACGTGCTGGATGCCGCACGCATTGAGCTGGGCATGAAACGCTTCCTGGAACAGGGCGGCTTCCATGCCTTTACCACCACTTTTGAAGACCTCCACGGCCTGAAACAGCTGCCGGGCCTGGCGGTACAACGTCTGATGCAGCAAGGCTACGGCTTTGCCGGCGAAGGCGACTGGAAAACTGCCGCTCTGCTTCGCATCATGAAGGTGATGTCGACCGGTCTGCAGGGCGGCACCTCCTTTATGGAGGACTATACCTACCACTTCGAAAACGGCAACGACCTGGTGCTTGGCTCGCACATGCTTGAAGTGTGTCCGACGATCGCCGTCGAAGAGAAACCGATCCTCGACGTGCAATACCTCGGCATCGGCGGCAAAGCGGATCCGGCGCGTCTGATCTTCAACACCCGTACTGGCCCGGCCATCAACGCCAGCCTGATCGACCTCGGCGATCGTTTCCGCCTGCTGGTGAACTGCGTCGATGCGGTTGAAACCCCGCATTCTCTGCCGAAACTGCCGGTCGCCAACGCCCTGTGGAAAGCGCAGCCTGATCTGCCAACCGCGTCAGAAGCGTGGATCCTGGCGGGTGGTGCGCACCATACCGTCTTCAGCCACGCGCTGGACCTCAACGACATGCGTCAGTTCGCCGAGCTGCACGATATCGAACTGACCGTGATTGATAACGACACCCGCCTGCCAGCCTTCAAAGACGCGCTGCGCTGGAACGAAGTCTATTACGGTTCAAAACGCTAAGTACGAAATGCCCGGTGACGCTACGCTCACCGGGCAGGGAGACAACGATGTTAGAAGATCTCAAACGTCAGGTACTCGAAGCCAACCTGGCGCTGCCAAAACATAACCTGGTGACCCTCACCTGGGGCAACGTCAGCGCCGTTGACCGGGAAAAAGGCGTGTTCGTGATCAAGCCTTCCGGCGTGGATTACACGGTAATGACCGCAGACGACATGGTGGTGGTCAGCATCGAAACGGGTGAAGTGGTGGAAGGCAACAAAAAGCCCTCCTCCGATACGCCCACCCACCGCCTGCTGTATCAGGCATTCCCGACCATCGGCGGCATTGTGCATACCCATTCGCGCCACGCGACCATCTGGGCGCAGGCGGGCCAGTCCATCCCGGCCACCGGCACCACGCACGCGGACTACTTTTACGGCACCATTCCCTGCACGCGCCTGATGACCGATGCAGAGATCAACGGTGAGTACGAGTGGGAAACGGGTAACGTGATTGTCGAAACCTTCAAAAAACAGGGTATCGACGCGGCGCAGATGCCCGGCGTGCTGGTGCACTCCCACGGTCCGTTTGCCTGGGGGAAAAACGCCGAAGACGCGGTGCATAACGCCATCGTGCTCGAAGAGGTCGCCTATATGGGGATCTTCTGTCGCCAGCTGGCACCGCAGCTGCCGGATATGCAGCAAACCCTGCTGGATAAGCATTATCTTCGCAAGCACGGCGCGAAGGCCTATTACGGACAGTAAACTGTATATATACCCAGCATAAAATATTCAACCAGGCTATAATCAGGCCTGGTTTTGTTTTATGGGATAACGGCGTGGCGCATGCGCAAGAAGGTTTTTTACTGACCCGACACTGGCGGGATACGCCTCAGGGCACTGAGGTTGAATTCTGGCTGGCTACGGACAACGGCCCGCTGCAGGTCACGCTGCCGCCGCAGGAATCCGTGGCCTTTATCCCGGAAGCGCACGTCGAAAAAGTGAAACAGCTGCTGCGCGGCGAAAACGGCTGGCGCATCACGCCGCTTGAGCTGAAAGATTTCCACCGCCAGCCGGTTTACGGCCTCTACTGTCGCGCCCATCGCCAGCTGATGCGCTATGAAAAACTGCTCCGCGAGGCGGGCGTAACGCTCTACGAAGCGGATATCCGCCCACCGGAACGCTTTCTGATGGAGCGGTTTATTACCGCGCCCGTATGGGTCGATGGCACTGCGCGCAACGGCAGCCTCGTCAACGCGCGTCTGAAGCCGAATCCGCACTATCGCCCACCGCTGAAGTGGGTCTCTCTGGATATCGAAACCACCCGCCACGGTGAACTGTACTGTATTGGCCTGGAAGGCTGCGGACAGCGGGTTGTCTATATGCTCGGGCCGCCGAACGGCGATGCGTCCGCGCTCGATTTTCAGCTTGAGTACGTCAACAGCCGCCCGCAGCTGCTGGAGAAGCTTAACCAGTGGTTTGCCGAGCACGACCCGGACGTGCTGATCGGCTGGAACGTGGTGCAGTTCGACCTGCGCGTCCTGCAAAAACACGCCGAGCGTTACCGCATTCCGCTGGTTCTGGGGCGCGGAAACAGCGAGCTGGAGTGGCGTGAGCACGGTTTTAAGAACGGCGTTTTCTTCGCGCAGGCTAACGGTCGCCTGATTATCGACGGCATCGAGGCGCTTAAGTCCGCCTTCTGGAATTTCTCCTCTTTCTCTCTCGAAGCGGTGGCGCAGGAGCTGCTTGGCGAAGGCAAATCCATCGACAACCCCTGGGACCGAATGGACGAGATCGACCGGCGCTTTAATGAAGATAAACCGGCGCTTGCCACCTATAACCTGAAAGACTGCGAGCTGGTCACGCAGATTTTCCACAAAACCGAGATCATGCCGTTCCTGCTGGAGCGCGCGACGGTGAACGGCCTTGCGGTCGACAGGCACGGTGGATCGGTTGCTGCCTTTAGCCACCTCTATTTTCCACGGATGCACCGTGCAGGCTATGTCGCCCCCAACCTCGGCGACGTGCCGCCCCAGGCCAGCCCCGGTGGCTACGTGATGGACTCACGGCCAGGATTATATGACTCCGTTCTGGTGCTGGATTACAAAAGCCTCTACCCGTCGATTATCCGCACCTTCCTGATTGACCCGGTGGGGCTGATTGAGGGGATGGCGCAGCCAGATGATGAGCACAGCACCGAAGGATTCCTCGGCGCACGCTTCTCGCGGGAAAAACACTGCCTGCCTGAAATTGTGGGAAATATCTGGCACGGCCGCGACGAGGCGAAACGCCACGGCAACAAGCCGCTCTCGCAGGCGTTAAAGATCATCATGAACGCCTTTTACGGCGTGCTGGGCACCAGCGCCTGCCGCTTCTTTGATCCCCGTCTGGCGTCGTCTATCACCATGCGCGGGCACGAGATTATGCGCCAGACCAAAGCGCTGATTGAATCCCAGAGCTATGACGTCATCTACGGCGACACGGACTCCACCTTTGTATGGCTAAAATGCGCACATTCAGAAGGCGACGCCGCCCGCATCGGCAAAGAGCTTGTGGCCTTTGTGAACGACTGGTGGGGCAAACATTTGCAAAAAGAGCGGTTAACCAGTGCGCTGGAGCTGGAATTTGAAACGCATTTCGCCCGCTTTTTAATGCCCACCATCCGCGGAACCGACCAGGGCAGCAAGAAGCGCTACGCCGGGTTGATTCAGGAAGGCGACACGCAGCGGATGGTCTTTAAAGGGCTGGAGACAGTGCGCACCGACTGGACCCCGCTGGCCCAGCAGTTCCAGAAGACGCTCTATCTGCGGATCTTCCGCAACGAGCCCTATCAGGACTATATCCGCGAAACCATCGCCAGCCTGATGGCCGGCGAGCTGGATGATCAGCTGGTGTATCGCAAGCGCCTGCGTCGCCCGCTGGCAGAGTACCAGCGCAACGTCCCGCCCCACGTGCGCGCCGCGCGTCTGGCGGACGAAGAGAACGTGCGCCGGGGACGCGCGCCGCAGTATCAGAACCGTGGCAGCATCAAATACGTCTGGACTACCAGCGGCCCGGAGCCGGTTGATTATCAGCAATCGCCGCTCGATTACGATCACTACCTGACGCGCCAGCTTCAGCCGGTCGCGGAGGGAATTTTGCCCTTCATAGACGATGATTTTGCTACACTAGTGACAGGGCAACTTGGCCTATTTTGACGCGTGACGAAATGGCTGCCATCCAGTACCATAGCGCCCTTTCCATTCCCGGACCCATTTTTCGATGACCGTCTTTTTTGACGGGGGTCGAACTATTGCCTGCAATTAAAGATTAGAGCCGAACAACTATGCCTTTTACACTTGGTCAACGCTGGATCAGCGATACAGAAAGCGAACTTGGATTAGGAACCGTCGTTGCCGTCGATGCGCGCATGGTTACCCTCCTCTTCCCTGCCACCGGTGAAAACCGCCTGTACGCTCGCAATGACTCCCCTGTGACCCGCGTGATGTTCAATCCGGGTGACACCGTGACCAGCCATGACGGCTGGCAGCTCAAGATTGAAGACGTAAAAGAAGAAAATGGACTGCTCGCCTACATTGGTACTCGTCTTGATACGGACGAAGCCAATGTCATCCTGCGCGAAGTGCTGCTCGACAGCAAACTGGTGTTCAGCAAGCCGCAGGACCGCCTGTTTGCCGGGCAAATCGACCGTATGGATCGCTTCTCCCTGCGCTACCGCGCGCGCAAGTTCCAGAGCGAGCAGTACCGCATGCCGTGGAGCGGACTGCGCGGCCAACGCACCAGCCTGATCCCTCACCAGCTAAATATCGCCCATGATGTGGGCCGTCGTCACGCGCCTCGCGTACTTCTGGCAGATGAAGTGGGCCTGGGTAAAACCATCGAAGCGGGTATGATCCTGCACCAGCAGCTGCTTTCCGGCGCTGCCGAGCGCGTACTGATTGTGGTGCCTGAAACCCTGCAGCATCAGTGGCTGGTTGAGATGCTGCGCCGCTTTAACCTGCGCTTCTCCCTGTTCGACGACGAGCGCTATGCCGAAGCGCAGCACGACGCGGACAACCCGTTTGAAACCGAACAGCTGGTGATCTGCTCGCTGGACTTCGTGCGCCGCAGCAAGCAGCGTCTTGAGCACCTGTGCGATGCCGAATGGGACCTGATGGTCGTCGACGAAGCGCACCACCTGGTCTGGAGCGAAGATGCCCCAAGCCGCGAATATATGGCGATTGAACAGCTTGCCGAGCGCGTGCCTGGCGTCCTGCTGCTCACCGCAACGCCGGAGCAGCTCGGTCTGGAAAGTCACTTCGCCCGTCTGCGTCTGCTCGATCCAAACCGCTTCCACGACTTTGAGCAGTTCGTGGAAGAGCAGAATAACTATCGCCCGGTTGCGGATGCCGTCGCGCTGCTGCTGGCGGGTAAACGCCTTTCAAACGACGAACTCAACACCCTGAGCGATCTGATTGGCGAACAGGATATCGAGCCGCTGCTGCAGGCCGCGAACAGCGAGAGCGACAACGCGGAATCCGCGCGTAAAGAGCTGATAGACATGCTGATGGACCGTCACGGCACCAGCCGCGTGCTGTTCCGTAACACCCGTAACGGCGTGAAAGGGTTCCCGAAACGCGAACTACACACCATCAAGCTGCCGCTGCCGACGCAGTATCAGACGGCGATTAAAGTCTCCGGCATTATGGGCGCGCGCAAAACCCAGGAAGAGCGCGCGCGTGACATGCTCTACCCGGAACAGATTTATCAGGAGTTTGAAGGCGACACCGGCACCTGGTGGAACTTCGACCCGCGCGTGGAGTGGCTGATGGGCTACCTGACCGCGCACCGCTCCCAGAAAGTTCTCGTGATCTGCGCCAAAGCCGCCACCGCGCTGCAGCTGGAGCAGGTTCTGCGCGAACGCGAAGGCATTCGTGCCGCCGTGTTCCACGAAGGGATGTCCATCGTCGAGCGCGACCGCGCGGCGGCGTGGTTCGGGGAAGAGGACAGCGGCGCGCAGGTGATGCTGTGCTCCGAAATCGGCTCTGAAGGGCGTAACTTCCAGTTCGCCAGCAATCTGGTGATGTTCGATCTGCCGTTTAACCCGGATCTGCTGGAGCAGCGTATCGGCCGTCTGGATCGTATCGGTCAGGCGCATGATATTCAGATCCACGTGCCGTACCTGGAAAAAACCGCCCAGTCCGTGCTGGTGCGCTGGTTCCACGAAGGACTGGATGCGTTTGAGCATACCTGCCCGACGGGCCGCACCATTTATGACCAGGTGCATGGCGATCTGATCGGTTACCTGGCCGCGCCGGAAAATACCGACGGTTTTGACGATCTGATTAAATCCTGCCGCGAGAAACATGAAGCGCTGAAAGCGCAGCTTGAACAGGGCCGCGATCGCCTGCTGGAGATCCACTCCAACGGCGGCGAAAAAGCGCAGGCGCTTGCTGAGAGCATTGAAGAACAAGATGATGACACCAGCCTGATCAGCTTCTCCATGAACCTGTTCGATATTGTCGGGATTAACCAGGACGATCGTGGCGAGAACCTGATCGTGTTAACCCCGTCAGACCACATGCTGGTGCCAGATTTCCCGGGCCTGCCGGAAGATGGCTGCACCATCACCTTCGAGCGTGATGTGGCACTGTCCCGCGAAGATGCCCAGTTCATCACCTGGGAACACCCGCTGATCCGTAACGGGCTGGATCTGATCCTCTCCGGCGATACCGGCAGCAGCACCATCTCCCTGTTGAAAAACAAAGCGTTGCCGGTAGGTACGCTGCTGCTGGAGCTGATCTACGTTGTGGAAGCGCAGGCGCCTAAACAACTGCAGCTCAACCGCTTCCTGCCGCCAACGCCGGTGCGTTTGCTGCTGGATAAAAACGGTACGAACCTGGCCGGACAGGTGGAGTTCGAAAGCTTTAACCGTCAGCTGAGCGCGGTTAACCGTCATACCGGCAGCAAGCTGGTGAATGCGGTACAGCAGGACGTGCACGCGATTCTCCAGCTGGGTGAAACCCAGGCCGAGAAAGCGGCCAGAGTGCTGATCGACGCGGCGCGCAGCGAGGCTGACGAGAAATTGTCTGCGGAGCTGTCCCGTCTGGAAGCGTTAAAAGCGGTCAATCCGAACATTCGCGACGACGAACTGGCGGCGATTGAAAGCAACCGTCAGCAGGTGCTGGAAAGCCTGAATCAGGCAGGCTGGCGTCTGGATGCCCTGCGTCTTATCGTTGTGACGCATCAGTAAACGGAGCGCAAGATGGTGATGGAGCCTTACAATCCGCCGCAGGATCCCTGGCTGGTCATTCTGTATCAGGATGAACACATTATGGTGGTCAACAAGCCCAGCGGCCTGTTGTCCGTGCCGGGGCGTCTGGACGAGCACAAAGACAGCGTGATGACGCGCATTCAGCGCGATTATCCGCAGGCGGAGTCTGTCCATCGCCTGGACATGGCCACCAGCGGCGTGATTGTGGTGGCGCTGAATAAAGCGGCGGAGCGCGAGCTTAAGCGGCAATTCCGCGAGCGCGAGCCGAAAAAACAGTATGTTGCACGCGTGTGGGGCCACCCGGCGCAGGCGGAAGGACTGGTGGATTTACCGCTGATCTGCGACTGGCCGAACCGGCCAAAGCAGAAGGTGTGCTATGAAACCGGCAAGGCGGCGCAAACCGAGTATGAAGTGCTGGAGTACGCGCCGGATAACACCGCGCGCGTGCTGCTTAAGCCGATTACCGGACGTTCACATCAGCTGCGTGTACATATGCTTGCGCTGGGTCACCCAATTCTGGGCGACCGCTTTTACGCACCGCCGGAAGCGCTGGCGTTAGCACCACGTCTGCAGTTGCACGCGCAGACGCTCACCATCACTCATCCGGCCTTCGGGAACGCGATGACGTTTAAAGCCCCGGTGGACTTCTAAAGAAAAAGCCCGACATCGTCGGGCTTTTTCTTATTTGAAACCTTTCTTCTCTTTAATAAGCTCGTACGCTTTCTGAATTTCCTGCGCTTTTTGCTTCGCCATCTCCATCATTTCCGGCGGTAAACCTTTCGCCACCAGCTTGTCCGGATGATGCTCGCTCATCAACTTACGGTAGGCACGTTTAATGGTGGTCTGATCGTCAGAAGGCTTCACCCCCAGCACGTTACAGGCATCTTCCAGCGTCGGCCCACGCTGCGCCTGCTGCCAGGCACCGCCGGACGACTGCTGGTGATAGCCGCCTCCAAACTGTGCGCCGCCCTGCATCATGCGCAGGAACTGGTCAAACTGCATACGAGAGATCCCCAGCTCTTCCGCAATGACGTACAACACATCGCGTTCATTAGGGTGAAGCGAGCCGTCGGCAAATGCGGCCTGGATTTGGATCTCCAGAAACATCCGAATTAAATCAAAACGTCCGAAGCAGATGCTGCGGAACTGGCGCATTTTTTCGCGAAGCGGATAGTTATCCGATTTGCCGATGCGGAACGCATTTTGCGCCGCCAGACGGGATTCACCGTGCAGATTCATGCGATCCATAAAGACGCTGGCAATCTGGATATCCGCTTCGGTTACACGCCCTTTGGATTTGGTTAAGTGCCCCATGACCTCAAAGGTGGTGGAGAAAAAGAGCGACTGACGCTCGCGCTGATTGGCAAACCAGGCCATTTTACGGCTGCGCGCCTTATCAAACATATGGCCAATGATAAGCCCAAGCACTATCCCCCAGAACCCGGCACCCATGATGATGGCGAACGCAACGCCGATTATTTTACCCCAATACTGCATATACTCCCCGGATAGTCATATTCCTGGCCGACGCAACGTCATCATCACAGTGTTCAAGCCACGGTCAATTGAAGGACATCGCCTATAATTTGCTTTATCATACTCGTCATTCGATAGCGAGCCTAACACTCTGGCACGCAAACGGGCAGGATTAACGCTGGTACTGCGCTGATGAGTAAGATAGTCTCTGAGCGTTTGTAAGCCGTAGCCACTGATGACGGAACAATAAAATACAACGTATGAAAAAACGTATCCCCACCCTCCTGGCCACAATGATTGGCACCGCCCTGTACAGTCAACAGGGGCTGGCGGCCGATCTCGCCTCGCAGTGTATGCTTGGCGTCCCAAGTTATAATCGCCCACTGGTGAAGGGCGATACAAATAGCTTGCCGGTAACCATTACTGCCGATAGCTCTAAAGGTACTTATCCTGACAATGCCACGTTTACGGGCGATGTGGATATTAACCAGGGCAATAGCCGCCTGCAGGCGGACGAAGTGCAGTTGCACCAGAAGCAGCCGGAAGGTGCGGCCGAGCCGGTACGAACGGTGGATGCGCTGGGTAATGTGCACTATGACGACAATCAGGTCATCCTGAAAGGTCCGAAAGGCTGGTCAAACCTGAATACCAAAGACACTAACGTCTGGGAAGGTGATTACCAGATGGTGGGTCGTCAGGGTCGCGGTAAAGCGGATCTGATGAAACAGCGCGGTGAAAACCGCTATACGATTCTGGAAAATGGTTCCTTCACCTCGTGTCTGCCGGGTTCAAATACCTGGAGCGTGGTCGGAAGCGAAGTTATCCATGACCGTGAAGAACAGGTCGCGGAGATCTGGAACGCCCGCTTTAAGCTGGGTCCGGTGCCGGTATTCTACAGCCCTTATCTTCAGCTTCCTGTGGGTGACAAGCGTCGCTCAGGTTTCCTGATCCCCAATGCCAAATACAGCACCACGAACTACTTTGAGTTCTACCTGCCGTATTACTGGAACATTGCGCCCAACATGGACGCCACGATTACGCCGCACTATATCCACAAGCGCGGCAACATCATGTGGGAAAACGAGTTCCGCTATCTGACTCAGGCCGGTGCTGGCCTGATGGAGCTGGATTATCTGCCGTCGGATAAGGTCTTCCAGGACGAGCACCCTAAAGAAGGCGATAAACACCGCTGGTTATTCTACTGGCAGCATGCCGGGGTGATGGATCAGGTATGGCGCTTTAACGTTGACTACACCAAAGTTAGCGATTCGTCCTATTTTAATGACTTCTCGTCCAAATACGGTTCGAGCACGGATGGCTATGCCACGCAGAAATTCAGCGTTGGTTATGCGGTGCAGAACTTTGATGCAACCGTCTCGACCAAGCAGTTCCAGGTATTTTCTGACCAGTCCACGCCTACCTATGGCGCAGAGCCACAGCTGGACGTTAACTGGTACCAGAATAACGTAGGGCCATTTGACACCCGGGTTTACGCCCAGGCAGTGCATTTCGTGAACACGGACTCGGACATGCCGGAAGCCACACGTGTTCACCTGGAGCCGACGATCAATCTGCCATGGTCTAACGACTGGGCAAGCCTGAATACCGAAGCCAAGCTGATGGCGACTCACTATCAGCAAAAAAATGTTGATAATTACAACGCAACTAACAACGCGCATTTGGAAGAGTCAGTCAACCGAACGCTCCCGCAGTTCAAAATGGACGGCAAGCTGATCTTCGAGCGTGATATGGCCTTGTTGGCGGATGGTTATACCCAGACGCTTGAGCCACGCATGCAGTATTTGTACGTGCCGTACCGCGATCAGAGCAAGATTCAGAACTACGACTCGTCTTTACTGCAGTCTGACTACAGCGGCCTGTTCCGTGACCGTACGTACGGCGGTCTGGACCGTATCGCATCCGCTAACCAGTTAACGACCGGCGTCACAACACGTGTTTATGATGATGCCGCCGTTGAACGTTTTAACGTTTCTGTTGGTCAAATCTACTATTTCACCGAGTCACGTACCGGTGATGACAACATTAACTGGGAGAAAGACAACAAAACGGGATCGCTGGTTTGGGCTGGAGACACTTACTGGCGCATGACTGACCGTTGGGGTCTGCGTGGTGGTGTGCAATATGACACTCGCCTCGATAATATCGCCACAAGCAGTGCCGCTATTGAGTACCGTCGCGATGAAGACCGCATGGTACAGTTGACGTATCGTTATGCCAGCCCGGAATATATTCAGGCAACATTGCCTTCTTATGCAGGCGCAGAACAGTATAAAGACGGCATCTCGCAGGTTGGTGGTGCAGCAAGTTGGCCTATCGCCGACCGCTGGTCAATCGTAGGCGCTTACTACTTTGACACGAACGCGAATAAGCCAGCTGACCAGATGGTGGGTCTGCAATATAACTCCTGCTGTTACGCGCTGCGCGTCGGATACGAACGTAAGCTTAACGGCTGGAACAGTGAAAACAATCAGAGCAAATACGATAACGTGATTGGCTTTAATGTCGAACTGCGCGGCCTGAGCTCTAACTATGGCCTTGGCACACATCAGATGCTGCGTTCGAACATTCTGCCGTACAGTAGTTCTTTGTAATGTGCTTGATTTACAACGTAATCCGCTTTGCGGTTAATTGAAATGGAAAAAGTATGAAGAACTGGAAAACGCTGCTGCTCGGTGTCGCTATGGTTGCGAATACCAGCTTCGCGGCCCCCCAGGTTGTTGATAAGGTCGCCGCTGTCGTTAACAACGGCGTCGTGCTTGAAAGTGACGTTGATGGCCTGATGAAATCCGTGAAGCTCAATTCGGGCGAAGCGGGTCAGCAACTTCCGGATGACGCCACGCTGCGCCACCAGATCCTGGAACGTCTGATCATGGATCAGATTGTCCTGCAGATGGGTCAGAAAATGGGTGTTAAGGTGACTGATGAGCAGCTCGATCAGGCTATCACGAACATTGCGAAGCAGAACAACATGTCCCTGGACCAGATGCGCAGCCGTCTGGCCTATGATGGCATCAGCTATGCCACCTACCGTAATCAGATCCGTAAAGAGATGCTGATTTCAGAAGTGCGTAACAATGAAGTGCGTCGTCGCGTCACTATCCTGCCGCAGGAAGTGGACGCGCTGGCAAAACAGGTGGGTAACCAGAACGATGCGAGCACAGAGCTGAACCTGAGCCACATCCTGATCCCACTGCCAGAAAACCCAACGTCCGATCAGGCTGCGGAAGCAGAAAACCAGGCGCGTTCTATTGTTGAACAAGCGCGTAACGGCGGCGATTTCGGCAAGCTGGCAATCACCTACTCCGCTGACCAACAGGCGCTGAAAGGCGGCCAGATGGGCTGGGGACGTATTCAGGAGCTACCATCCATCTTTGCCCAGGCGCTGAGCACGGCGAAGAAAGGCGATATCGTGGGTCCAATCCGTTCAGGCGTAGGTTTCCACATTCTGAAAGTGAACGATCTGCGCGGTCAGAGCCAGAACATTTCCGTCACTGAAGTTCACGCCCGCCACATTCTGCTGAAACCGTCTCCGATCATGACTGACGATCAGGCGCGTGCAAAACTGGAGCAGATTGCTGCGGATATTAAGAGCGGTAAAACCTCGTTTGCCAATGCAGCGAAAGAGTTCTCTCAGGATCCAGGTTCTGCGAACCAGGGCGGCGATCTGGGCTGGGCGGCTGCGGATATTTACGATCCTGCCTTCCGCGATGCGTTGATGAAGCTGAACAAAGGCCAGATCAGTGCGCCGGTTCACTCGTCGTTCGGCTGGCATCTGATCGAGCTGATGGACACCCGCAACGTGGATAAAACGGATGCGGCGCAGAAAGACAGAGCCTACCGTATGCTGTTTAACCGTAAGTTCTCTGAAGAAGCAGCAACCTGGATGCAGGAACAGCGCGCCAGTGCTTACGTGAAAGTGCTAAGCAACTAATGAAACCGCATCGTGTTGTTATCACGCCCGGCGAACCCGCCGGGATTGGGCCTGACCTCGTTGTCCAGCTTGCCCAGCGCAGCTGGCCGGTGGAACTGGTTGTCTGCGCGGATGCAACACTGTTACAAGACCGGGCCACGCTGCTCGGTCTGCCTTTAACGCTCATCCCTTATGTTGAAGGTCAACAGCCCGCACCTCAGCAAGCCGGTACGCTCACGCTACTTCCCGTTCCCCTTCGTACACCGGTCGTCCCAGGCCAGCTCAGCACGGAAAACGGCCACTACGTCGTTGAAACCCTTGCCCGCGCCTGCGACGGTTGCCTGAAGGGAGAATTTGCCGCTCTGATCACCGGCCCCGTGCACAAGGGCGTTATCAACGAAGCGGGCATCCCCTTTACCGGACATACCGAGTTCTTTGAAGAGCGCTCGCATAGCCCGAAAGTGGTGATGATGCTGGCGACGGAAGCGATGCGCGTTGCGCTGGTGACCACCCATCTGCCGATCAAGGCCATTCCTGATGCGATCACGCCTGAACTCCTGCGCGAGATCATCGGGATTTTGCACCACGATCTGCAGACAAAATTTGGCATCCCGCAGCCGCACGTTCTGGTTTGCGGTCTGAATCCGCACGCCGGTGAAGGCGGGCACATGGGCACCGAAGAGATCGACACCATCATTCCGGTACTCAACGAAATGCGGGCGAAGGGGATGAACCTTAGCGGCCCGCTGCCTGCGGATACCCTTTTCCAGCCGAAATACCTGGATAATGCCGACGCCGTGCTCGCGATGTACCACGATCAGGGCCTGCCCGTGCTAAAATACCAGGGCTTTGGCCGTGGGGTGAATATCACCCTCGGTTTACCTTTTATTCGAACGTCCGTTGACCACGGTACTGCGCTGGATCTGGCAGGCCAGGGGAAAGCGGATGTCGGCAGTTTTATTACGGCGCTTAATCTCGCCATCAAAATGATTGTTAATACTCAATGACTAATCGAGTCCATCAGGGCCACTTAGCCCGTAAACGTTTCGGGCAAAACTTCCTTAACGATCAGTTCGTGATCGAAAGTATTGTCTCGGCTATTAATCCGCAAAAAGGTCAGGCGATGGTCGAAATCGGCCCGGGCCTTGCGGCACTGACCGAGCCGGTAGGCGAACGCCTCGACGAACTGACCGTCATCGAGCTGGACCGCGATCTGGCCGCACGCCTGCAAACGCACCCGTTCCTCGGGCCGAAGCTGACCATTTATCAGCAGGATGCCATGACCATGAACTTTGGCGAACTGTCAGAGAAGATGGGCCAGCCGCTGCGCGTGTTCGGTAACCTGCCGTACAATATTTCCACCCCGCTAATGTTCCACCTGTTTAGCTATACTGATGCCATTGCCGACATGCACTTCATGTTGCAAAAAGAGGTTGTTAACCGTCTGGTTGCAGGCCCAAACAGTAAAGCGTATGGTCGTTTAAGCGTGATGGCACAATATTACTGCAACGTGATCCCGGTACTTGAAGTACCGCCATCAGCGTTCACGCCACCACCGAAAGTGGATTCTGCGGTTGTGCGCCTTGTGCCGCACAAAACGAAACCGTATCCGGTTAAAGATCTGCGCGTGCTGAGCCGTATTACTACAGAAGCCTTTAACCAGCGCCGTAAAACGATCCGTAACAGCCTGAGCAATTCGTTCACCGTTGAGGTGTTAGCCGAGCTGGGGATCGACCCGGCAATGCGTGCGGAGAACATTTCCGTAGAGCAGTACTGCAAGCTGGCTAATTACATTAGCGAAAATGCGCCGCCGAAGGAGAGTTAAGCCATGATTGATTCGCCCCGCGTATGTGTCCATGTACAAAGCGTCTATGTTGAATCACAGTCCTCACCGGAAGAAGAACGTTTTGTCTTTGCTTACACCGTGACCATTCGCAACCTGGGGCGGACGCCCGTGCAGCTGCGCGGGCGCTACTGGCTTATCACCAACGGCAATGGCCGTGAAATCGAAGTTCAGGGCGAAGGTGTGGTCGGTGAACAGCCCCACATCGCCCCAGGCGAAGAGTACCAGTACACCAGCGGCGCGGTGATTGAAACGCCAATGGGTACCATGCAAGGCCATTATGAAATGGTCGACGTCGATGGTAACGGATTCCGCGTTGCCATTCCTGTGTTCCGCCTCGCCGTAACCACACTCATTCATTAATCTAATGTCTACATATCTGATTGGCGACGTTCACGGTTGCTACGATGAACTGATCGCATTGTTAAAACAGGTCGACTTTACGCCAGGACAGGACACACTCTGGCTGACGGGCGATTTAGTCGCGCGCGGCCCCGGCTCGCTTGAGGTTTTACGTTTCGTCAAATCGCTGGGCGACAGCGTGCGCATGGTGCTGGGCAATCACGATCTCCACCTGCTGGCCGTATTTGCCGGGATCAGCCGTAATAAACCCAAAGATCGTCTCTCTCCGCTACTGGATGCGCCAGACGCGGACGAGCTGATTAACTGGCTGCGTCGTCAGCCTTTACTGCAGGTCGACGAAGAGAAAAAGCTGGTCATGGCCCATGCCGGCATCACCCCGCAATGGGATCTTGAGACGGCAAAAACCTGCGCGCGTGACGTTGAAGCGGTGCTGGCGAGCGACTCGTACCCTTTCTTCCTGGATGCCATGTACGGCGATATGCCGAACCACTGGAGTGAAGAGCTCAGCGGCCTGGCCCGTCTGCGCTTCATCACCAACGCCTTCACCCGCATGCGTTTCTGCTTCCCGAACGGACAGCTGGATATGTATTCCAAAGAGACACCGGAAAGCGCGCCCGCTCCGCTCAAACCGTGGTTTGCCATTCCTGGGCCGGTGACAAGCGAGTACAGCGTCGTATTTGGTCACTGGGCCGCGCTTGAAGGTAAAGGTACGCCGGAAGGGATCTACGGTCTTGATACCGGATGCTGCTGGGGCGGAGAGTTAACCTGCTTACGCTGGGAAGATAAAGCTTACTTTGTGCAACCGTCCAACCGACAGCTGGACTTAGGAGAAAGTGAGGCCGTCGCCTCCTGACTAGTGCCCCCCTCCCCAAAAAACCGCACCGAACAGTCCCCTCTCCCCTTTGGGGAGAGGGTTAGGGTGAGGGGTACATCACCTAACGACGTTCCAGAATCTCGAAGCAGTAGCTGTGGGAGTTCTGCGCATCCGCATCATGGAATTCACTGAACACGGACTCCCACTCGTCCGGATCGTAATCCGGGAAATGGGTGTCCCCTTCCACTTCCGCATCAATGTGGGTCAGATACAGCTTCTGCGCTTTTGGCAGGAACTGCTCGTACACACGCCCACCGCCGATCACCATGATCTCTTCGGCGTCACCGCAGGCAGCAATCGCTTCATCAACGGACTTAACCCATTCGACGCGATCGTCAGTGCCCGGTTGGCTACTGATAACAATATTCTTACGGCCCGGTAATGGACGACCAATCGACTCCCAGGTCAGGCGGCCCATCACTACCGGCTTGTTTAACGTAGTACGTTTAAACCATGCGAGATCGGCAGGCAGGTTCCACGGCATGGCATTTTCCATACCGATAACGCGGTCCACCGCCAGCGCTGCAATCAGACTGATCATTGAAAATTTCCCGGATGCAAAAAATTGCCGCCACTATACGGAAAGCTTAATCTTTCGTCGACTGGCGGCAGGGTAAAGATACAGAAATTTTTTATTATTGCTGGCAACTCCACTTCACGCGGAAGGTTTACTCTCGGGCTCGTCAGCCGGATCGCCGGTATGCTTGCCCTCTTCCGTGCCCTGCCAGCCATGACGCTGGATCAGCGACAGGTGATTACGATCCTCGTTAATGATTTCTGTGAGCATCGCGCTGGTGCGTTTAAACACCGCCGCACGCTCGGTGGCCGTACTGCCGGCCATCGCCGCCATCTCTTCCACCATCCCGGTGTTAAAGCGGCGGAACAGGTCCGCACGTTCACGCGCTTCATATGCGCCGAGCCCAAGGTTTTCCAGCGCCATACGGCCAGACTTCAGCGCACCTTCGAACGTTTCACGCTCCGGTGCCTCTACGCCCGCCTGACGCAGCCGGATGTAATGATCCACATCGCGCGCGCGGGAGATAATGGTCAGCCCCGGGAAATGTTCTTTTACCAGTTCCACCATCTGCATGCTGGTTTCCGGATCGTCAATGGCGTTAATCAACACCTCGGCTTTTGCCGCCCCGGCGGACTCCAGCAGATCGACGCGGGTTGCGTCCCCGTAAAACACCTTCATATCAAATTTACGCAGGGTGTCGACATGGTCGGGGTCGTGATCGAGGATGACCATTTTCACCCCGCTCGACAGCAGTAAACGCCCCACGATCTGCCCGTAGCGGCCAAATCCGGCGATGATGACGCGCGGCTGCTCCTCGTCGATCTCGTCTGCTTCGCGCTCCTGCTCGCTACCTGATTTTTCCAGGCGCGTCAGCACCACCAGCAAAACAGGCGTTGCCGCCATTGACAGCGCAACCGCCAGCGTCAACGCTTTCGCCCACTCGGGATCGAGTACGTTTGCCATCTGCGCGGCACCAAACACCACAAAGGCAAATTCGCTCCCCTGCCCCAGCAGCACGGCAAACCAGCGGCGCTGCTTGTCAGGCACCTTCAATGGACGCGCAATCAGCCACAGCATCACCATTTTAATCACCAGGAAGCCTACCAGCAGGATGACGATCCGCAGCGGATGCGTCACCAGCGTGCCGAAGTCGACGGACATCCCCACGCCGATGAAAAAGAGCCCCAGCAGTAGCCCTTTGAACGGCTCGATATCGCTTTCCAGCGCGTGACGATATTCAGAGCTCGCCAGCAGAACGCCCGCAAGGAATGCTCCCATCGCCATCGACAGCCCGGCTTCCTCCAGCAGCAAACCGAAACCAAACACCAGGAACAGCGCCACGGCGCTGAACACTTCGCGCAGGCCAGAGCGGGCAACAAACCGCAGCAGCGGACGGGTCACGTAACGACCAAGCAGCACCACCAGGGCCAGTGCGCCCACCACCTTCAGTGCCGACAGCGCGAAAGCGCCCAGCGTGGTAGACGAACCGCTGGCGGCCAGCAGCGGGATCATCGCCACCAGCGGAATAGCGGCAATATCCTGGAACAGCAGCACCGAGAACGCGCTGCGTCCCATCTGCGAAACCGTCAGATTACGCTCATTCATCGCCTGCATGGCAATCGCCGTCGAGGAGAGCGCCAGCGTCATGCCAATCAGCTCCGCAACCTTCCACTCCATGCCCAACAGGATGCAGAACCCACCCAGCAGCAGGCCACAGGCCACCATTTGTAACGCCCCGCCGCCAAATACCGAGGCGCGAAGCTTCCACAGCCGCTGCGGATCGAGCTCCAGACCAATCACAAACAGCATCAGCACGACGCCAATTTCAGCGAAATGGAGGATAGCCTCCGCATCCGTCACCAGACGAAAGCCCCATGGCCCAATGACGCAGCCTGCAATCAGATAGCCAAGAACCGAGCCCAGCCCCAGGCGTACCGCCACCGGCACAATCAGTGCCGCCGCGCCGAGATAAATCAGCGCCTGTATCAGCGTATGGCTATCCATGGTGCGTCTCCTGCCACTCAAGTAAGCGTTGTTTGTAGTGGCGAGCCTGAGCCTGCAGCGTTTCATCATCGCAAACAAAGGTACAGTGCATCGCAAAAGGCGGGAGCCAGGTCAGCCCACAGTAAAGCGCCGTCGCCTGCAGCGGCTGTGCCAGCACATCAAACCCCGGGAAAGCGCCAATATCAAAGTGGCTTTCGCCTCCGCCGGTGGTCACCGCCCACATCAGGCTTTTGCCTTTTAGCGCATGGCCGTTGTGGCCATACGCCCAGCCGTGAGAGAAGACTTTATCAATCCACAGTTTCAGGAGCGGGGGCGTACTGTACCACTGCATGGGATGTTGCCAGATGATCAGATCGGCGCGGATGAGCGCCTCCTGTTCAGCGGCGATATCGATATTAAAATCGGGATAGAGTTCATAGAGGGAACGTATCTCTACGTTATCAAGCATCCTTACCTGCTCAAGCATCCGCTTATTCGCATGCGAGTGTTGCGGATAAGGGTGGGCATAAATTATCAGAATCATTGATTAGCCTGTTGTTACTGCTCTCTTTTAACAAAAGAGTGTAGTCAGTAATTCAACAGGCTAATAGTGAATATTATTGACGGGCTTACGTCAGAATTCTGAATTAGTTATCCAGCTCGCCCATGGATTTCACCTGGTCGCGGTTAATCTGCTCAGTTTGGCCGGTTTCGGCGTTTTTATATGACACCAGACCGGTATCGTCATCCACCTGCGGTTTCCCGTCAGTCACGATGGTTTTACCATCGGTGGTTTTTACGGCCTGGTTAGAGGAACAGCCTGCAACGGTAAACATTGTCGTGGCAGCCAGAATGGAAGCGATCAGTAATTTATTTTGCATGGTGTTTTCCCCTGCTCTCAGTTGAATTTCGTTATCGACCTAACAATTTTAGGCTAACTGACTGAAAGCGGATGAAAAACCAGAAGGTTCTGAAGATGGGGAAAATGCCCGGCAACCGAACGGCACCGGGCAATGTGTCTTACTTGCTAATCTGCGCGTGCATTTCCTGCACTGAAATTACCTTCTCGGTGGCATCCGCGTTCAGCGCCATGGCCGTCGCGAAACCGCCGTTCAGGGTGGTGTCGTAGTGCACTTTGTACTGCAGCGCGCTGCGGCGAATCAGCTTGGAGTCTTCAATCGCCTGGCGGCCTGCGGTGGTGTTGATGATGTAGGTATACTCGCCATTCTTGATGCGATCCTGAATGTGCGGACGCCCTTCATGCACCTTGTTCACCAGACGCGGGTTGATGCCGGCTTCGCCCAGCACAATCGCCGTACCGTGGGTTGCGTCCAGCTCGAAGCCCTGTTTCAGCAGCTTGGCGGCCAGGTCAACCACGCGCTCTTTGTCGCCTTCACGAACGGAGAGCAGCGCACGGCCAGATTTTCTCATGGTGGAGCTACTGCCCAGCTGCGCTTTCGCAAACGCTTCGGCGAAGGTACGGCCCACGCCCATCACTTCCCCGGTAGAGCGCATTTCTGGCCCTAACAGCGGGTCAACGCCAGGGAATTTGTTGAACGGCAGCACCACTTCTTTCACCGAGTAGTACGGCGGGATGATCTCTTTGGTCACGCCCTGCTGCGCCAGCGTCTGGCCTGCCATCACGCGCGCCGCCACTTTCGCCAGTGGAATACCGGTGGCTTTGGAGACGAACGGTACGGTACGTGCCGCGCGCGGGTTGACTTCAATCAGATAGACTTCGTTGTCTTTCACCGCGAACTGGACGTTCATCAGGCCGCGAACCTGCAGCTCGAAGGCCAGCTTCTGTACCTGCTGGCGCATCACGTCCTGGATTTCCTGGCTGAGGGTGTACGCTGGCAGAGAACAGGCGGAGTCACCGGAGTGCACGCCCGCCTGCTCGATATGCTCCATGATGCCGCCAATCAGCACCATTTCGCCGTCGCAGATGGCATCCACGTCGACTTCAACCGCGTCGTCGAGGAAGCGGTCGAGCAGCACTGGCGCATCGTTGGAAACGCTCACCGCGGTCTGGAAGTAGCGGCGCAGGTCGGCTTCATCGTAGACGATTTCCATCGCGCGTCCGCCCAGTACGTAGGAAGGACGTACCACCAGCGGGTAGCCAATCTCTTTCGCCTTCTCAACGGCCATTTCGATGGCGGTGACGGTGGCGTTCGCCGGCTGTTTCAGCTTCAGACGGTCAACCGCCTGCTGGAAACGCTCGCGGTCTTCCGCACGGTCAATTGCGTCCGGGCTGGTGCCGATAACCGGCACGCCTGCCGCTTCCAGCGCGCGCGCCAGCTTCAGCGGAGTCTGGCCACCGTACTGCACGATCACGCCTTTTGGCTTCTCGATGCGCACGATTTCCAGCACGTCTTCCAGAGTGACCGGCTCGAAGTAGAGGCGGTCAGAGGTGTCGTAGTCGGTCGAGACGGTTTCCGGGTTACAGTTGACCATGATGGTCTCGTAACCGTCTTCGCGCAGCGCCAGAGAGGCGTGTACGCAGCAGTAGTCGAACTCGATGCCCTGGCCGATACGGTTTGGACCGCCGCCCAGCACCATAATCTTGTCGCGGTCGACGGACGGGTTCGCTTCACACTCGTCTTCATAGGTGGAGTACATGTAGGCGGTGTCGGTTGAGAACTCCGCCGCACAGGTGTCCACGCGCTTGTAAACCGGGTGCAGGTCGTACTGGTCGCGCAGCTTGCGGATTTCCGCTTCACGCACGCCCGCCAGCTTAGCCAGACGCGCATCGGCAAAGCCTTTACGCTTCAGCATGCGCAGGAAGTCAGCGTCCAGGCCGTTGATGCCCAGCTCCGCGACCTTCTCTTCCAGACGCACCAGCTCTTCAATCTGCACCAGGAACCAGCGGTCGATGTTGGTCAGGTTGAACACGCCGTCGACGGACAGGCCCGCACGGAAGGCATCGGCGATGTACCAGATACGCTCTGCGCCCGCGTCTTTCAGCTCGCGGCGAATTTTAGTCAGTGCTTCCGGGTCGTCCAGGCTCACTTTCGGGTCAAAGCCGGTCGCACCCACTTCCAGGCCGCGCAGCGCTTTCTGCAGGGATTCCTGCTGCGTGCGGCCAATCGCCATCACTTCACCGACGGATTTCATCTGAGTGGTCAGACGGTCGTTCGCGCCCGCGAATTTCTCGAAGTTAAAGCGAGGAATTTTAGTCACAACGTAGTCGATGGACGGTTCGAAGGACGCAGGGGTGCGGCCACCGGTAATATCGTTCATCAGCTCGTCGAGGGTGTAGCCCACCGCCAGTTTCGCCGCCACCTTCGCAATCGGGAAGCCGGTCGCTTTAGAGGCCAGCGCGGAGGAGCGGGACACGCGCGGGTTCATTTCGATAACAATCAGACGGCCGGTTTTCGGGTTAACGGAGAACTGCACGTTAGAACCGCCGGTTTCCACGCCGATTTCACGCAGTACCGCCATCGAGGCGTTACGCATGATTTGATACTCTTTGTCGGTCAGGGTCTGGGCTGGCGCAACGGTGATGGAGTCACCGGTGTGGATACCCATCGCATCGAAGTTTTCGATGGAGCAGACGATGATACAATTGTCGTTTTTATCACGCACCACTTCCATCTCGTACTCTTTCCAGCCAATCAGCGATTCATCAATCAGCAGCTCTTTGGTTGGGGAGAGATCCAGACCACGTTCGCAAATCTCTTCAAACTCTTCGCGGTTGTAGGCGATACCGCCGCCGGTGCCGCCCATGGTGAACGATGGACGGATGATGCACGGGTAGCCCACTTCTGCCGCAACGGCCAGCGCTTCTTCCATGTTGTGCGCGATACCGGAACGCGCGGTGTCGAGGCCGATTTTCTTCATGGCCACGTCGAAGCGGCGACGGTCTTCTGCTTTATCAATCGCGTCGGCGGTCGCACCAATCATGGTCACGCCGAACTCTTCCAGCACACCCTGACGCTCCAGCTCCAGCGCACAGTTCAGCGCCGTCTGGCCGCCCATGGTTGGCAGCACCGCGTCCGGACGCTCTTTCTCGATGATTTTACGCACCACTTCCCAGTGAATCGGCTCGATGTAGGTTGCATCAGCCATTTCCGGGTCGGTCATGATGGTCGCCGGGTTAGAGTTCACCAGGATAACGCGGTAACCCTCTTCACGCAGGGCTTTACACGCCTGCGCGCCGGAGTAGTCGAATTCGCAGGCCTGGCCGATGACGATCGGGCCAGCGCCAAGGATCAGGATGCTTTTTATGTCTGTACGTTTTGGCATTGTCTTCTCGGCTCCTGATTATTTAGCGGTCTTACGGTATTGCTCGATAAGTTCGATGAAGTGATCGAACAGCGGCGCGGCGTCGTGTGGGCCCGGGCTGGCTTCCGGGTGGCCCTGGAAGCTGAATGCTGGTTTATCGGTGCGATGAATGCCCTGAAGGGTGCCATCGAACAGCGACTTATGGGTCACGCGCAGGTTAGCCGGCATTGACGCTTCATCGACGGCGAAACCGTGGTTCTGCGCGGTAATCATCACCGTGTTGTTGTCGATATCTTTCACCGGGTGGTTACCACCGTGGTGGCCGAACTTCATCTTCACAGTGTTCGCACCGCTCGCCAGCGCCAGCAGCTGATGGCCGAGGCAGATGCCGAATACCGGAATGTCGGTTTCCAGGAAGGACTTGATGGCGTCGATAGCGTAATCGCACGGCGCCGGGTCGCCAGGACCGTTAGAGAGGAAAATACCGTCCGGATTCATCTTCAGCACGTCTTCGGCAGACGTTTGTGCCGGAACCACCGTCAGGCGGCAGCCGCGGTCAACCAGCATGCGCAGGATGTTGCGCTTGGCGCCGAAATCGTAAGCCACCACGTGGAACGGCAGCTCGCTCTCTTTTTTCGCTTCCGGCAGGTCGCCTTCCAGCGTCCAGCTCCCCTGCGTCCAGCTGTAAGCCTCCGCGGTAGTCACTTCTTTCGCCAGGTCCATGCCGTTCAGGCCCGGGAAGGCTTTTGCTTTTTCCAGCGCCAGCGTTGCATCAAGGTTATCACCCGCGATGATGCAGCCGTTCTGTGCACCCTTCTCGCGCAGCAGGCGCGTTAACTTACGGGTATCGATATCGGCAATCGCCACGATGTTATGACGCTTCAGGTAAGAAGAGAGGTCTTCGGTGTTGCGGAAGTTGCTGGCAATCAGCGGCAGGTCGCGAATGACCAGGCCTTGCGCATGTACCTGAGAGGATTCTTCGTCAGCAGCATTGGTGCCGACATTGCCGATATGAGGATAAGTAAGAGTAACGATTTGGCGAGAATAGGAAGGATCAGTGAGGATTTCTTGATAACCGGTCATTGAAGTATTGAAAACGACTTCCCCAACCGCCGAACCCGTTGCCCCTATGGCCCGACCGATAAACTGGGTTCCGTCTTCCAGAACCAATAGCGCTGACTTAATCAAAACACCCTCCAGAGAATATTCACTCACTTTATTTGCATATTAATTCATAACCATGTCATGGATCAATGCAAATGTGTTGCCAGCGGATTTTTGGCAAACGGCGGCATTCTGGGGATTTGCCAGGTAAAAGTCAACTTAAAACGGATATTTTGTTTGTTATTTTGCAAGCCTGGCGGCTTCATTTCGAATTAAGCGGCAAAAAGATCAGCTAAATCACTGTGGAAACCGCTTGCGTGCGCAGTTTAATAGAAATGAGCGTCGAGCGAGAATGAAAAGTGGACCAGCCGGTCAAAATTTACAATCCAGCAACACAAAACATCAGGAATAACGCCATTTTTAATGGTTTGAAGACAATAAATACTGATAAGAGGTAAAATAAAAGGGCAATAAAATATTGCCCTATGCAATCAAATAGTTACGACTGCAATAACCACATCACGATGGGTAATAAAGCTTACAAATTGTTGAGATCGAGCACATCTCGCATATCAAAAAGACCATCTTTCTTATCTTTTAACCACAGTGCTGAGCGAACGGCTCCGTTGGCAAACGTCATTCGGCTGGAAGCTTTATGCGTAATCTCCACACGCTCGCCAATATCGGCGAACATCGCCGTATGTTCGCCGACGATGTCGCCCGCACGAACCGTTGCGAAACCTATAGTGCCAGGCACGCGTTCGCCGGTGTGACCTTCGCGGGTATAGACCGCGCAGTCTTTTAAATCTTTATCGAGTGCATGAGCAATCGCTTCGCCCATCGCCAGCGCCGTACCTGATGGCGCATCAACTTTGTAACGGTGGTGAGCTTCCACGATCTCGATATCGGTATAGTTGCCCATCACCTTAGCGGCCTTCTCCAGCAGCTTCAGCATGACGTTAACGCCCACGCTGAAGTTTGCGGCGAAGACAATCGCAATCTCTTTTGATGCGTCCTGAATAGCCTGCTTGCCCGCATCGTCAAAACCGGTGGTGCCTATCACCATCCCCTTGCCGTGCTGGCGGCAAAACGCCAGATGCGTCAGCGTCCCTTCCGGGCGGGTAAAGTCGATGAATACATCGAAGTCATCTTTAACCGCATCAAGGCTGCTCTGGATGGTAACGCCCGTCCTTCCCGCGCCTGCCAGCTCACCTGCGTCGGCACCAAGAAGTGAGGAACCTTCACGCTCCAGCGCCGCGCCAAGCGCCACGCCATCCATCTGTAGTGCCGCCTGAATCAGCTGACGGCCCATACGTCCACCCGCGCCCGCAATGGCAACGCGGATCTGTGCATCATGCATAGTTATTCTCTTACGTTAAAATGATGTAAATCGTTTTCAGATTAACCAGCCTTGAGAAGCACTGCCAACTGAAAACACCGATAATTAGAATTTAACGTGAAACCGACTTAAATATCAGTAAAAGACATGATTTTGTCGTCACGATAAAGTAACGGGTAAAAAAAAGGCCAGCACAGGAGGTGCTGGCCTTTTATCAGAAAAAGGACTATTCGACTTCGCGGGCGTCGATGCGCAGTTCTTTCGGGACTTCGAAAACGATGTTCTCTTCACGTCCTTCCAGCGGCACCGCTTCGCCGCCGCCCAGCTCCTGCAGACGCGCAATCACGTTCTGCACCAGGATATCCGGTGCGGAAGCACCTGCGGTCACGCCAACGCAGGCCGCATTTTTCACCCACGCTTCCTGGATGTCCGTTGCATCGTCAATCAGAAACGCCGCTTTCCCCATGCGCTGCGCCAGTTCGGCCAGACGGTTGGAGTTAGAGGAGTTTTTGGAGCCGACAACCAGCACCACATCCGCCTGCTCAGCCAGCGCGCGCACCGCTTCCTGACGGTTAGTGGTGGCGTAGCAGATGTCATCCTTACGCGGCCCGACGATTTTCGGAAAGCGCTGGCGCAGGGCGTCAATCACGTCCGAGGTATCGTCTACGGAGAGCGTCGTCTGGGTCATAAACGACAGACGGGCTTCATTTTTCACGTTCAGCGTAAAGACATCTTCCGGTGACTCGACCAGGTACATGCCCCCTTCCGGGTTGCTGTACTGGCCCATGGTGCCTTCGACTTCCGGGTGACCGGCATGGCCAATCAGAATCGACTCTTCACCGCGACGGCTGGCGCGCGCCACTTCCATATGCACTTTTGTCACTAATGGACAGGTGGCATCGAATACGGTCAGATCGCGGCTTTTCGCCTCGTTGCGTACCGCCTGTGAGACGCCGTGCGCGGAGAAGATGAGGATTGCGCCGTCCGGCACTTCGCTGATCTGCTCGATAAAAATCGCACCGCGCTCGCGCAGGCTGTCGACCACGTAGCGGTTGTGCACCACTTCGTGACGCACGTAAATCGGCGCGCCGTAAATCTCCAGCGCGTTTTCAACAATGCTGATAGCGCGGTCTACACCGGCGCAGAAGCCGCGCGGGTTAGCCAACAGGATCTGCATTTCAGGCCTCCAGTGCCGGATCGATCTCCAGCACTTCGACATCAAAATGAACGGTACGCCCGGCAAGCGGATGGTTGAAATCAACGGTAATGGAGTCCCCGTTGATTTCGCGGATCACGCCAGGCATTTCGCTGCCGTCCATAGCGGTAAAGAGCATGATCGCCCCGATTTCCGGTTCCCCCGCGTCCATGAACTCACGGCGCGAGAAGTACTGGATCAGATCCGGGCTTGGCACGCCAAATGCCGCATCCGGCTCCAGCGAAAAGGCTTTTTTCTCACCCTCTTTCAGGCCCAGAAGCTGCTGCTCAAGACCTTCAGACAGCGACGTATCGCCAAGACGGAACAGGGCCGGTTTGCCGTTGTTGCGGGTGGATTCGGCGGTGGAGCCGTCATCCAGCTTCAGCGTGAAGTGAACGAGAACCGCGCTGTTGCTCTGTACGGATTTAGACATGCACATTGCTCTTTAATGTTGTGCCGGATGGCGCAGCGCGTCACCCGGCATTGATAATTACGCCTGCTCTTTCGCGGCCGGTTTAGGCAAGAAGCCTTCCAGCACGATTAACGCCGCACCGATGCAAATTGCGCTATCGGCGAGGTTAAAGGTCGCGAAGTGCCAGTCGCCGACGTAGAAGTCGATCATATCGACCACAAAGCCGTGCCACAGGCGGTCAAACAGGTTGCCCAGCGCGCCGCCAATGATCAGCGCGTAGGCGATGTTATTCAGCTTTTGCGTGGCCTTCGAGCGGTACATCAGCACCGCCAGTACCACGCAGATACCGATGGCGATACCCGCAAAGAACCAGCGCTGCCAGCCACCGCTGTCGGCAAGGAAACTGAACGCCGCGCCGTAGTTACGGGCGTAGTGCAGGTTAAGCGACGGGAACAGCGGGACCGTCTCCCCCAGAGCGAAATTCTGGAGGATCAGGAACTTGCTGCCCAGATCGATAATCAGCACCACCACAACCAGCCACAGCCAGCGCAGTCCTGTTGAACAGAGAGTTTTACTCATCAGGCAAACTTACGTTTTTCGCCGTCACCGGCGACGTTGCTTACACAGCGTCCGCAGATGTCTGCGTGTTCCGCCACCTGGCCAATATCGGTGGTGTAATGCCAGCAACGCGGGCATTTCTCACCGTCGGCTTTGCTCAGCGCGACTTTCAGTCCTTTGAGCAGTTCGCTCTGCTGAGCATCAGCAGTAGCTTCGGCATAATCCGCAACTTTCGCACCGGAGGTCAACAGGACAAATCGCAATTCATCGCCCAGCGCGGTCAGCTTCGCCGCCAGCTCCGGTTCGGCGTACAGGGTCACTGCCGCTTCCAGAGAGCCGCCGACTTTCTTGTCCGCACGCGCCTGCTCGATAACCTTGTTCACTTCGCCGCGCACTTTCAGCAGCTCGTCCCAGAAGGCATCGTTCATTGCTTCGGTGCTGGAGAGATCGAACAGACCTTCGTACCACTCGCCGGTGAAGACATACTTCTCACGGTCGCCCGGCAGATAGCCCCAGATTTCATCCGCGGTGAAGGACATGATCGGCGCCATCCAGCGCACCAGTGCTTCTGCGATGTGGAACAGCGCGGTCTGGCAGCTACGACGCGCCACGCTGTCCGCTTTCGCGGTGTACTGACGGTCTTTGATGATGTCGAGGTAGAACGAGCCCATCTCGATGGAGCAGAAACGCATCAGGCGCTGCACCACTTCGTGGAAGTCGTAAGACTCATAGGCTTTCAGGATATCGTCCTGCGCTGCTTTCGCGCAGCCTACCGCCCAGCGGTCCAGCACTACCATCTCTTCCGGTTTCACCATGTCTTTTGCCGGATCGAACCCGTTCAGGTTCGCCAGCAGGAAGCGCGCGGTGTTACGGATACGACGATAGCTGTCGGCAGCACGCTTCAGGATCTCGTCAGACACCGCCATTTCGCCGGTGTAGTCGGTTGAGGCCACCCACAGACGCAGAATGTCTGCGCCCAGCTTGTTCATCACGTCCTGCGGAGAAACGGTGTTACCGATGGACTTGGACATCTTACGGCCCTGTCCATCCACGGTGAAGCCGTGGGTCAGTACCTGACGGTAAGGTGCTTTACCCTTCATCGCGGTGGAGATCATCAGCGATGACATGAACCAGCCGCGGTGTTGGTCGGAGCCTTCCAGATACATGTCGGCAGCGTGACCGGCAAATTCCGGACGCACGTCAACCACGGAGGAGTGGGTAGACCCGGAGTCGAACCACACGTCCAGGGTATCTGGCACTTTCTCGTAGTTGTCCGCGTCCGCGCCCAGGATGTCGCGGGCGTCGAGATCCCACCACGCCTGAATGCCATCAACTTCAACACGCTTCGCCACTTCTTCCATCAGTTCCAGGGTGTTCGGGTGCAGCTCCTGCGTCTCTTTATGCACGAACAGCGACATCGGCACGCCCCAGGTACGCTGACGGGAGATACACCAGTCTGGACGGTTAGCCACCATGGATTCGATACGTGCCTGGCCCCAGTCAGGGATCCACTGCACGCCTTTGATCTCGGAAAGAGACTGCGCGCGCAGGCCTTTCTGATCCATGCTGATGAACCACTGCGGGGTCGCACGGAAGATGATCGGGGTCTTGTGACGCCAGCAGCACGGATAGCTGTGCTGCATTTTTTCAACGTGCAGCAGCGCGCCGCTGGTGCGCAGCATGTTGACGATGATGTCGTTCGCTTTGAAGACGTTGATACCATCCAGCGCCGGCCAGGTGCCTGGCAGGTAAGAGCCGTCCGGGCCAACCGGGTTAGCGATTTCCAGACCGTATTTCAGGCTGATGTTGTAGTCGTCAGGACCGTGGCCACCCGCGGTATGCACCGCACCGGTACCCGCTTCCAGCGTCACGTGGTCGCCCAGGATCGCCGGAACGTCGAAGTCCAGGAACGGGTGTTTGAAGCGCATCAGCTCCAGCGCGTCGCCTTTTACGGTGCCCAGCACGGTGTAATCGGTGATGTTCGCGCGTTTCAGCACGCTTTCAACCAGATCTTTCGCCAGGATAACCGCCTGACCGTCAATCTGTACCAGCGCGTAGTCGAACTCACCGGACAGGGAGATCGCACGGTTCGCTGGCAGGGTCCATGGGGTGGTGGTCCAGATAACCAAAGAGATCGGGCCGTTAACGGACGACACGCCAAATTTGGCTTTCACTGCATCCTGATCGACAGCGTTGAACGCCACGTCAATAGACGGAGAGGTTTTGTCGTAATACTCAACTTCCGCTTCTGCCAGCGCAGAACGGCAGTCCACGCACCAGTGCACCGGCTTCGCGCCTTTGTGCAGGTGGCCGTTGCCGATGATTTTACCCAGCGCACGGATGATGTTAGCTTCGGTTTTGAAGTCCATGGTCAGGTACGGGTGCGACCAGTCGCCCAGCACGCCCAGACGGATAAAGTCAGCGCGCTGACCGTCAACCTGGGTGGCAGCGTATTCGCGGCATTTCGCACGGAACTCGGCGGCGGTGAACTTCTCGCCCGGCTTGCCGTACTCTTGCTCCACTTTCAGCTCGATTGGCAGACCGTGGCAGTCCCAGCCCGGAACATAAGGCGAGTCATATCCCGCGAGTCCTTTGGACTTCACGATAATGTCTTTCAGAATCTTGTTAACCGAGTGACCAATATGAATGCTGCCATTCGCATATGGAGGGCCATCATGCAGAATGAAGGATTTTTTGCCTTTTTTGGCTGCACGAATGATGCCGTACAGGTCATCATCGGTCCAACGCGCCAGCATTCCCGGTTCGCGCTTGGCGAGGTCGCCGCGCATCGGGAACCCTGTTTCCGGCAAATTCAGGGTTGATTTATAGTCACTCATCAGATTCTCGGTTCCGTATTTATCACGTAGGCAGTTAAGCCGGTTCTAAAGCCCAAAAAACTCGCGGGCCGTCAATTCATCTCGCGCGATTTGCGCTTTAAGTTCGTCCAGCGAAGCAAATCGCTGCTCGTTGCGTATTTTTTTACGCAGTATCACATCTATATGGCGACCATAGAGGTCCATTACAACGTCCAGCAGGTGCACTTCTAACTGTTGACGCACACCGGCAACGGTAGGACGTGTGCCAATGTTGGCAACACCGTAGAAAGGCTTCTCACCCAGTCCTGCCACTTCCACCGCATAGACCCCTTTAACCGGGGAAACCTGACGACGCAGCGGTATATTCGCCGTCGGGAAACCTATCGTGCGGCCCAGCGCATCGCCATGGACCACGCGACCAGAGATAGTGAACGGGTGACCCAGCAAGTTTTCTGCTGTCTCCAGTTCATCATTGGCCAGCGCCTGGCGTACCGCCGTGCTGCTGACGCGCACGCCGCCTTCACAGAAGGTCATCGCGCTGGTGACATCAAAGCCATATTCCAGACCAGCCTTCTGTAATAGCAAGAAATCGCCCTGACGACCAGCGCCAAAGCGGAAATCATCCCCCACGGCGAGAAACTGCACGCCAAGACGCTTTACCAGCAGGTCGCTGACAAACGTTTGTGCTGTCAGCGCGGCAAAGCGACGATCGAAACGCACACACAACACATAGTCCACGCCGGACTCTGCCAGGTAGCGCAACTTCTCGCGCAGGCGAGTGAGGCGGGCGGGAGATTTATCACCCGCGAACAGCTCCAGCGGCTGTGGCTCGAAAATCATCACCACAACGGGCAGGCCACGGGCCTCCCCTTCTTTACGCAATCCCTGCAACAGCGCCTGATGACCACGATGCACGCCGTCGAAATTACCAATAGTCAGCACGCACCCATGAGGCGCTCTGCTGAGATTATGTATGCCGCGTATCAGCTTCATGTCTGGCTCAAAACAGTGAAAATCGCCAAAGTATACCTTGTACAGCGGTTAAGGTTAACCGGCGATTGTTCGCGCAAAACAGAAAGCCGTAATGATTTCATCAGGCTGACCTTTCACAGCGAAAAAATCTGCCCGTGAACTGCGATTTTTATGCCGAAAGGCTGTATTCACGAAAGACAAGCTGGTAGAATCCTGCGCCATCACTACGTAACGTAGCGTCGCTAATTAACGGCGCTTATTTGCACAAATCCATTGACAAAAGAAGGCAAAGAGGGCATATTCCTCGGCCTTTGAATTGTCCACATAGAACATATTTGGGAGTTGGACTTGGCTAATATCAAATCAGCTAAGAAACGTGCCGTTCAGTCTGAAAAGGCTCGTAAGCACAACGCAAGCCGTCGCTCTATGATGCGTACTTTCATCAAGAAAGTATACGCAGCAATCGAAGCTGGCGACAAAGCTGCAGCGCAGAACGCATTTAACGAAATGCAACCAATCGTGGATCGTCAGGCTGCTAAAGGTCTGATCCACAAAAACAAAGCAGCGCGTCATAAAGCAAACCTGACCGCGCAGATCAACAAACTGGCTTAATCGCTACTTGTTGTTGCTTGTTTAAAGAACCCGCTTAACGCGGGTTTTTTTATGCCTTCAGGTTGCCGGTGGCGTAAAGAGCGCCGAGTAGTCACGGTTACAGATGCGCTGCACCGCCGGGTGCTGAATCATCCTTTCCGCAAATATGGCGTGGTACTCCTCCATCACGTTATCCACCCTGCCAATCTCCGTAATCTTATCGTCTGAATAGAGATCGTGCGCGTACAGCGTTGGCGCAACGAAGATCGCATTATGCGCTTCGCCAAAGGCCTTCATCAGCGCCGCATCGTCGAACTCGCCGAGGATCTCCACGTTCAGCCCCTGTGAGTTAAACCAGTTCAGCAGCTTACGTCCCAACATGGAACGCCTGCCCGGCACCAGCAGACGACGCTCTTCCAGGCAGGCCGGGAAGGGTTTCTCCGGCGGCGGATTGATGCACCAGAAGCTGACGCCGCATTCGCCAATTTTCACCGAAAACAGCCCCTCCTGCTGGGTGGAGTCTATTGGGCAGTCCGAGATAATCATGTCCAGCTTGTGCTGGCTCAGCTGCTCCAGCAGCATTTCGTGGGTGGATTCAAAGCAGCGCAGGTGGATTTGCTCATCTTCCACCACCGCCGCATCCAGCACGCCGCTCACCAGCCTTTTGGACAGCGCATCCGCGACCCCCACGTCAAAAAGCAGGTTCGACTCTTTGCGGTAGTTGACGATGTCCAGCATCTCCTGGCTGAGGGTAAACATTTTGTCGGCATAACGGAAAACCAGTTCGCCCAGCTCGCTGGGCTCAATCCCACGCCCCTTGCGCTTGAACAGCTTTCCCTGCAGCCGTTCTTCCAGCGCCTTGATTTGCCCGGTGATGGTTTGCGGCGTCAGATAAAGCGCCTCTGCCGCGCCCACGACCGAGCCCTGCTTATAAACGTGCCAGAAGTAGTAAAGATGGTTGTAATTCAAATGAGACATCGCGTGTTCTCTCCCTGAGTGTGTATCGGGAGAAGGAGCCCCTTCTCCCGGTTTCCGTTATGCCTGGACAGCCTGTCCGGACAATTTCACCTTCAGCAAGGTGTAACCAATTACTGCGGCCAGTAATGACCCGATGAGAATACCGAGCTTAGCCCAGACGATGAGCTCAGGCGCGTTAGCGCCAAATGCCAGGGTCGAGATAAAGATCGACATGGTAAATCCGATCCCGCACAGCACGCCGACGGCCATAATCTGCCCAAAGGTTGTGCCGTTCGGCAACGACGCGAGCTTAAGCTTCAGCGCCAGCCAGCAGAACAGGCTGATCCCCAGCGGTTTACCGATAAACAGCCCGGCAATAATGCCCAGCGGCAGCACGGACGTCAGTCCGTCAAGCGTCACGCCGCCCAGCGAAACGCCCGCGTTGGCAAAGGCAAACAGCGGCAGGATCATAAAAGCAACCCACGGGTGCAACACATGTTCCAGCTGTTTCGCGGGTGATTTACCCTCCTGCGGCTTAAGCGGCACGAAGAAGCCAACAATCACCCCGGCCAGCGTGGCGTGCACGCCGGATTTCAGTACCGCCGTCCACAGCACCATCCCCACCAGAATGTAGATACCGATGCGACGGACATTGAAAATATTTAACAGCGCCAGCACCGCAATTGCCCCTGCGGCTACGCTCAGCGACAGGATCGACAGATCGCTGGTGTAGAACAGCGCAATAATCACGATCGCGCCCAGGTCATCAATGATCGCCAGCGCCATCAGGAAGATTTTCAGCGCAACCGGCACGCGGCTGCCGAGCAAAGCTAAGACACCAAGCGCAAACGCGATATCCGTCGCGGCCGGGATAGCCCAGCCGTCACGCGCTACAGGATCCTGCCAGGTAAATGCAAGGAAAAGCAGCGCCGGAACGACCATCCCGCCAATGGCAGCAATCACCGGGAACGCTGCACGCTGGCGGCTGGCAAGCGAACCCAGCACCAGCTCACGCTTCACCTCAAGCCCTACCAGCAGGAAGAACACCGCCATCAGCGCATCGTTGATCCACAGCAGCATGTTCTTGTTAATTTCCAGCGCCCCGACCTTCAGCTCAACGGGCGTTTCCAGAAATGCATGGTAGAGTTCCTTCGTGATGCCCAGGTTAGCCAGCACCATTGCGGCCGCCGCGGCAATAATCAGGATCACGCCACCGGACGCCTCACTGCTAAAGAAACGGTGTAGTAATTTCATTTAAGTTCTCTCTTTTACAACAATACCTCGATAAAACCATAATACCAAGCCAAACAACTCGGCAAAAACAGATATATATTGAGTATAGACTCAGTTTAACCGAGCTATACGCGCAAATAAAAAAGCCCGGAATCGCTTCCGGGCTTTTGAAGTTCAAAACCAGCTAACGGGTTAGCGGGTCAAATCATCGAAGAATTTTTTGACGCCATCGAAGAAGCTTTTGGAACGCGGGCTGTTTTTCTCGCCCGTTGGGCCACCAAAGCTTTCCTGCAGCTCTTTCAGCAGCTGTTTCTGCTTGTCGTTCAGGCCAACCGGCGTTTCCACGACGACGCGGCACAGCAGATCGCCCTGCGCGCCACCGCGAACGGATTTCACGCCTTTGCCACGCATGCGGAACAGCTTACCGGTCTGCGTTTCTCCAGGGATCTTCAGATTGACGCGACCATCCAGTGTCGGCACTTCGATTTCACCGCCGAGTGCCGCCATCGCGAAGTTGATCGGCACTTCACAGTACAGGTTATTACCTTCACGCTCGAAAATAGCGTGCTGTTTCACCTGAACCTGAACGTACAGATCGCCTGCCGGTGCGCCGTGCTCGCCTGCTTCGCCTTCACCTGCCAGACGGATGCGGTCGCCCGTATCAACGCCAGCCGGGATTTTAACCGACAGAGTCTTGGTTTTCTCAACGCGACCGTGGCCATGACATTTGGTGCATGGATCTTTAATCAGCGTACCGCGACCGTGACAGTGCGGACAGGCCTGCTGTACCGCGAAGAAGCCCTGGCGCATCTGCACCTGACCGGAACCGTGACAGGTTGGACAGGTTTGTGGCTGCGTACCCGCTTTCGCGCCGCTGCCGTGGCAAACGTCACACTCTTCCAGCGTCGGGATACGGATCTCTTTGGTAACGCCGCGAACGGCCTCTTCCAGGGTCAATTCCATGTTGTAGCGCAGGTCTGCGCCGCGCGCAGCGCGCTGACGACCACGGCCGCCGCCGAAGATATCGCCGAACACATCGCCAAAGATGTCGCTGAAATCAGCGCCGCCGCCAAAGCCGCCGCCACCGAATCCACCGCCGCCCATGCCGCCCTGTTCAAAAGCTGCGTGACCGTACTGGTCATAGGCTGCACGTTTTTGCGCATCGGTCAGGACTTCGTAGGCTTCTTTGATCTCTTTAAATTTGGCTTCAGCCTCTTTGTCACCCTGGTTACGGTCCGGGTGGAATTTCATGGCCAGGCGCTTATACGCCTTTTTGATTTCACGCTCTTCCGCAGTTTTCGGAACGCCTAAAATCTCGTAATAGTCTTGCTTTGCCATTGGTTTTTTTAAGCCCCTTAACATGCGAGCACGGGCGTGGAGAGTTCTCCTACGCCCGTGCCGATTAATTACCCTGCATCAGGGCGATTATTTTTTATCTTTAACTTCTTCGAACTCAGCGTCGACAACGTCGTCGTCTTTCGCGTTGTTCGCTGAAGCGTCAGCACCCGCCTGCTGCTGTGCGTGCTGCTGCTGAGCGATTTCCATCAGCTTCTGGGAAGCCTGCGCCAGCTCCTGCATCTTCGCTTCGATGTCCGCTTTGTCTTCACCTTTCAGTGAGGATTCCAGCGCGCTCAGTGCAGCTTCGATAGCAGTCTTGTCTTCCGCTGGCAGCTTATCGCCTGCTTCTTCAACCTGCTTACGGGTGCTGTGCAGCAGATGGTCACCCTGGTTACGGGTCTGAACCAGCTCTTCGAACTTACGGTCGGATTCCGCGTTAGCTTCGGCATCGCGAACCATTTTTTCGATTTCAGCTTCGTTCAGGCCAGAAGATGCCTTGATGGTGATCTTCTGCTCTTTACCGCTGTTTTTGTCTTTCGCAGACACGTGCAGGATACCGTCAGCATCGATGTCGAAGGTGACTTCGATCTGCGGCATGCCGCGCGGTGCCGGGTTGATGCCGTCCAGGTTAAACTGACCCAGAGACTTGTTATCAGACGCACGCTTACGCTCACCCTGCAGCACATGGATGGTTACCGCAGACTGGTTGTCTTCAGCGGTAGAGAACACCTGGCTGTGCTTCGTTGGGATGGTGGTGTTTTTGTTGATGAGTGGAGTCATCACACCGCCCATGGTTTCGATACCCAGAGACAGCGGGGTAACGTCCAGCAGCAGTACGTCTTTCACTTCACCGGTCAGTACCCCCCCCTGAACCGCAGCACCGATTGCTACCGCTTCGTCCGGGTTCACGTCTTTACGTGGCTCTTTACCAAAGAATTCAGCCACTTTCTTCTGAACCATTGGCATACGGGTCTGACCACCCACCAGGATAACGTCCTGGATGTCAGATACGGACAGACCAGCGTCCTGCAGGGCAACTTTCAGCGGCTCGATAGAACGGTTCACCAGGTCTTCTACCAGGCTTTCCAGTTTCGCACGGGTCACTTTGATGTTCATGTGTTTAGGACCGGTCGCGTCTGCAGTGATGTACGGCAGGTTCACGTCGGTCTGCTGAGCGGAAGACAGCTCGATCTTCGCTTTCTCAGCGGCTTCTTTCAGGCGCTGCATGGCCAGCGGGTCATTACGCAGGTCAATGCCCTGATCTTTCTTGAACTCGTCAACGAGGTAGTTGATCAGACGGGTATCGAAGTCTTCACCACCCAAGTGGGTGTCACCGTTGGTTGCCAGAACTTCGAAGGTTTTTTCGCCGTCAACTTCGTCGATTTCGATAATAGAGATATCGAAAGTACCACCACCCAGGTCGTAAACCGCGATAGTGCGGTTGCCGACTTCTTTATCCAGACCGTAAGCCAGCGCAGCTGCGGTTGGTTCGTTGATGATACGTTTTACTTCCAGACCTGCGATACGGCCAGCATCTTTAGTCGCCTGACGCTGAGCATCGTTGAAGTAAGCAGGTACGGTAATAACAGCTTCAGTTACCGGCTCACCCAGGTAATCTTCAGCAGTTTTCTTCATTTTCTTCAGCACTTCAGCAGAGATCTGCGGTGGTGCAGTTTTGGTGCCTTTCACATCAAGCCATGCATCGCCGTTATCTGCCGCGATGATTTTGTAAGGCATGATAGAAACGTCACGCTGAACTTCTTCGTCCTGGAAGCGGCGACCAATCAGGCGTTTAATCGCAAACAGGGTGTTTTGCGGGTTTGTCACTGCCTGACGTTTAGCCGGCTGACCAACCAGAGTTTCACCATCCTGGGTATAAGCAATGATAGAAGGCGTGGTGCGATCGCCCTCGGCGTTCTCCAGCACACGAGCAGTCGTGCCATCCATAATCGCTACACAAGAGTTGGTAGTACCCAGGTCGATACCAATAATTTTACCCATCTAAACGTCTCCACTAAAAATTCAGTCAACATGTGGTTGTGTACCTGTAATAAGGGCAGAACGTGCTTTTTCAACTGCCCAGATTTGATTTTTTTCAGGTCCACACACTGCGGTTGACTACAAGATGGGGTCGCGACGGCATCCATCAAGGGGCAAGCATAAAAAAAATTTTAATTTCACCCTGATGAGATCATAGACGGCATCGATTGCGCCCATTATGATGCCGCGCCCCGTCAGGGAGTATTGACGCGGGTTTAACCATTTCACCATATTAATGATGATTTTTTTTGAGGACTTATGGGCAACACTAAGTTGGCTAATCCGGCTCCGCTGGGCCTGATGGGTTTTGGCATGACCACCATCCTGCTGAACCTGCACAACATCGGGATGTTCCCGATGGATGGCATTATCCTGGCGATGGGCATTTTTTACGGCGGTATCGCGCAAATCTTCGCGGGCCTGCTGGAATATAAGAAAGGCAACACCTTCGGCTTAACCGCCTTCACCTCTTACGGCTCGTTCTGGCTGACCCTGGTTGCCATTCTGGTGATGCCTAAAATGGGTCTGGCAGACGCGGCAAACGCCCATTTCCTGGGCGTGTACCTGGGTCTGTGGGGCGTATTCACCTTGTTCATGTTCTTCGGTACCCTGAAAGGTAACCGCGCGCTGCAGTTCGTCTTCCTGAGCCTGACCGTGCTGTTCGCCCTGCTGGCGATTGGCCACCTGGCGGATAACGAAGGCATCGTTCACGTTGCAGGCTGGATTGGCCTGGTGTGCGGCGCAAGCGCTATCTACCTGGCCATGGGTGAAGTGCTGAACGAGCAGTTTGACCGCACCATTTTACCTGTTGGTGAAAAACACTGATCCCTCTGTCGTGCCCGCCTCTCGGGCACGACATTCCCCCGCCTGACGAAGCCATAATCCTAATACCAGCCCCATCAGCGAAAGTGCGAGCACATACCAGGCTGGCGCCATCGGCGACACGCCCATCAACACGGTGACGGCAATAGGCGTCAGACCGCCAAAAATGGCATATGAGACGTTGTAAGAGAACGAAATCCCGGTGAAACGCACTTCCGGCGGGAAGGCGCGCACCATCACGTACGGCACCGCGCCGACGACGCCCACGCAAAGGCCTACCACACCGTACAACAAGAACAGCTGTTCAGGATGGCTGCCCGCCAGGTGGTAAAATGCCCAGCTTGATCCCGCCAGCAGCAGGCTGCCGACGATGAAGGTTACGCTGGCACCAAAGCGATCCGCCGCCAGTCCGGCGGCCAGACAGCCAACGCAAAGCATGATTGTCGCGATACTGTTCGCCTGTAACGTCACGGCGGGTGCAAAACCGTACTGCTTTTGCAGCCACACCGGCGACATCAAAATCACCACCACAATGCCTGCCGAAAGCAGCCAGGTGAGCAGCATCGACACCACCACCGCTTTTTTATGACGCACCACGACGGCTTTGACCGGCAGCTCCTGCGCCAGCGCTTTACGCTGCTGCATTTCGAGGAAAATCGGCGTCTCCTGCAGCCAGCGGCGCAGGTACATTGCCACCAGACCAAACGCCCCGCCCAGCAGGAACGGAATACGCCAGCCCCAGTCGTGCACGGCCTGCTGCGTCATGCTGGTATTGACTATCGTCGCCACCACCGACCCCAACAGGATCCCGACGGTCAACCCCGCCGTTAAGGTTCCGCAGGCGATGCCGATACGGCGGGCAGGAACATGCTCCGCGACAAACACCCACGCGCCCGGCACTTCACCGCCAATCGCCGCGCCCTGAAGGACGCGCATCAGCAACAGCAGCAACGGAGCAAGAATGCCCATAGAGGCATAGGTGGGCAGCAGGCCGATGGCCAGCGTCGGGACGGCCATCAGCAGGATGCTGAGGGTAAACATTTTCTTACGCCCGACCAGATCGCCAAAGTGGGCCATGATAATGCCGCCCAGCGGACGCGCCAGATACCCGGCGGCAAAAATGCCGAAGGTCTGCACCTGACGCAGCCATTCCGGGATATCTGCCGGGAAGAAGAGCTCTCCCACTACGGCAGCGAAGAAAACAAAGATGATGAAGTCGTAAAACTCCAGCGCGCCGCCTAAAGCGGCGAGCGTGAGGGTTTTGTAGTCCTGACGATTCAGAGGTCGGGTGTTATGTGACATAGCGAACCATTATGCGTGTGTTGTGGATATATTTTTACAGCAATCGTAAAGAAAAAATTACTATACCGTAAAAGCTTTACCACGCTATCGCCACTTCAGCTAATGTCACATATTTGTTAATTTCAGGAGATTGTATCGCGGCGTGCGTTTTTCGGACGAAAAGCTGCTACCACTTTCTCATCGGTTTCCACATAGGGACCGTCAAGCAGCTGTATACAATACGGTACACTTGCAAAGATGCCGTGCACGATGACGCTGCCGTCTTCCGCCTTCAGCCCTTCCAGAGTCTCTTTGATCGACTTCGGCTGGCCCGGCAGATTAAGGATCAACGCCTGCTTGCGGATCACCCCCACCTGGCGGGAGAGAATGGCCGTCGGGACAAAGTGTAGACTGATCTGGCGCATCTGTTCACCAAAGCCCGGCATTTCGCGGTCGGCAATCGCCAGCGTCGCGTCCGGCGTCACGTCGCGACGCGCGGGGCCGGTTCCGCCCGTGGTCAATACAAGGTGACAGCTCATCTCATCCACCAGCTCACACAGGGTCTGCTCAATGATCGGCTGCTCGTCGGGGATCAGGCGAGTCTGGATCTCGAACGGGGTGGTCAGCGCGCTGCCAAGCCACGCTTCCAGAGCGGGGATGCCTTTATCCTGATAAACACCGCTGGAGGCGCGGTCAGAAATCGACACTAAGCCGATGCGTAAGGTATTCATATCCATTCCATTCAAAAAGTACTGATTAATGGGAATGATACACGCAGAGAGGACATTCAGACAGAGGCAGGGGAAGAGGCGTGACCGGGAGCCCGGTCACGCAGAATGATTACAGCAGGTCGCCGATCATTTTTTCCAGTTTTTCCTGGTCGATAGCAAACTTACGGATACCGTCCGCCAGTTTGTCTACGGCCATTGGGTCCTGGTTGTGCTGCCACAGGAACTCGGATTCAGTGATGCGCTCAGGGCGCGCTTTCACTTCGCCGGTGTAGGACAGTTTACGCTCGATAGCACCTTCGCTTTCCGCCAGCTCTTTCAGCAGCGCAGGGGCGATGGTCAGACGGTCACAGCCAGCCAGTTCGATGATTTCACCAACGTTACGGAAGCTTGCGCCCATAACCACGGTCTCATAGCCATGCTGTTTGTAGTATTCATAGATTTCAGTCACGGAAATCACGCCTGGATCTTCAGACGCCGCGTACTCTTTCTTGTCGGTGTTGGCTTTGTACCAGTCCAGAATACGGCCCACGAACGGAGAAATCAGGTATACGCCAGCTTCTGCACATGCGCGCGCCTGCGCGAAGGAGAACAGCAGGGTCAGGTTACAGTTGATGCCTTCTTTTTCGAGCTGCTCAGCGGCGCGAATGCCCTGCCAGGTTGAAGCCAGTTTGATCAGGATACGATCGTTGCTGATGCCAGCATCGTTGTACATTTTGATCAGACGTTTCGCTTTGGCGATAGACGCTTCGGTGTCGTAGGAGAGACGTGCATCCACTTCAGTAGAGATACGGCCAGGAACCAGCTTCAGGATTTCCAGACCGATGTTCACTGCCAGCTTGTCGGTAGCATCCACAACCTGCTGCGCGCGGTCGTTGCTCTGCGCTTTCGCCCAGGTCACTGCGTCGTCAATCAGTTTGCGATACTCAGGGATCTGTGCGGCGTTAAGGATCAGAGAAGGGTTAGTTGTGGCATCCTGCGGCTGGTACAGCTTCATTGCCGCGATATCTCCGGTGTCAGCTACGACAGTGGTGAACTGACGAAGGGAGGTCAATTTATCCGTCATGATAGTGTTTCTCTTTTAACGTGCCCTGGATAATTCACGCTACCGACAGCATGCCTGCAGCGGAAAAATGACAGGTTTACTTGTTAGGGGGATGTAACCGGTCTGCCCTGATGATAACACGACGGAGGGGTAGCGCAACCGCAGACAGTGCGCTTAGGCAGAGTATGATAAACTCAGCGTATTAACAGGCTGCTAAGCAACAGCATACCCAATCAGTGGTAGCGCTTACATATTCACGCTGGCATCAACAAGAGGGACGTTAATGCCTGATTTCTTTTTCTTTATTAACGAAGTCCTCTGGGGTTCGATAATGATCTACCTGCTTCTGGGAGCAGGTATCTGGTTTACGCTACGCAGTGGGTTTATCCAGTTTCGCTATATTCGCAAATTTGGCAGAAGTCTGAAAAACAGCGTCACGCCCCAGCCGGGCGGATTAACGTCGTTTCAGGCGCTCTGTACCAGCCTGGCGGCACGACTCGGCAGCGGCAACCTGGCGGGCGTTGCGCTGGCCATCAGCGCTGGCGGGCCAGGCGCGGTGTTCTGGATGTGGGTGACGGCGCTACTCGGGATGGCCACCTCCTTTGCCGAAAGTTCGCTGGCGCAGCTCTACAAAGAGAAAGACAGAAACGGCCAGTTTCGCGGCGGCCCGGCCTGGTATATGGCCCGTGGCTTAGGGATGCGCTGGATGGGCGTTCTGTTCTCGCTTTTTTTACTCCTCGCGTACGGTCTTATTTTTAATACCGTGCAGTCAAACTCGGTCGCCCATGCCCTCCGCTATGCCTTCTCCTGCCCGGAGTGGCTCACCGGCAGCGTTTTAGCCCTCGTTGTACTGCTCACCATATCTACCGGCCTTAAAGGCATCGCCCGCCTGATGCAGTGGCTGGTTCCGATTATGGCGCTGCTCTGGGTGGCCGCGAGTCTGGTCGTCGCTGCACTGCATGTTGACCAGGTTCCGGACGTCATTGCAACCATCTTTAAAAGCGCCTTTGGCTGGCGTGAAGTGGCGTCAGGCGCGCTGGGCTATACCCTGAGCCAGGCTCTGATGGCGGGATTTCAACGGGGCATGTTCTCCAATGAAGCCGGAATGGGGTCCACTCCCAACGCCGCTGCGGCCGCCTCTTCCTGGCCGCCACACCCGGCTGCGCAGGGTATCGTGCAGATGATAGGCGTGTTTATGGATACCGTTATTATCTGTTCTGCCAGCGCCATGATCCTTCTGCTGGCCGGTCCGGTGGCGCATAACTCGGATATCGACGGAATACAGCTTCTCCAGCAGGCGCTGGTGAACCTGACCGGCGGCTGGGGTTCGGGATTTGTCTCGCTCATTCTGATGCTGTTTGCCTTCAGTTCGATCGTGGTGAATTACCTGTACGCCGAAAATAACCTCACTTTCCTGAGATTTGACTCTCGTCCTGTCATCATCTTGCTTCGCCTGGGTGTGATCCTGATGGTGCTCGCGGGTGCCCTTCTCACCATGCCGCTGGTCTGGCAGCTGGCAGATGTCATTATGGCGTTAATGGCCATCACTAACCTGACGGCGATCCTGCTGCTCTCGCCCGTAGTGACGCTTATTGCCAGGGATTACCTTCGCCAGCGCAAGCTCGGCGTGCCGCCGGTATTTGATGCCGCACGCTATCCCGAAATTGCGTCTCAACTTGCTCCCGGCACCTGGGATGATTTGCCCCGGCAATAACAGCTATCGATCAATTCAGGGCGATTTTTTGTTAAAGTCGCTCTAAATTTCCTGCAAGGACTGGATATGCTGATTCTGATTTCACCTGCAAAAACGCTCGACTACCAGAGCCCACTCGCCACCGAGCGCTATACCCAGCCAGAATTGCTGGACTACTCGCAACAGCTGATCCGCGAAGCGCGCAAGCTCTCTGCGCCGCAAATCGCCTCGCTGATGAGCATCAGCGATAAGCTGGCAGACCTGAACGCGACCCGGTTCCACGAATGGCACCCGGATTTCACCCCCGCCAACGCTCGCCAGGCAATTCTGGCGTTTAAAGGCGATGTCTACACCGGCCTGCAGGCGGAAGATTTTAGCGAAGCCGACTTTGATTTTGCCCAGCAGCATCTGCGCATGCTGTCGGGTCTGTATGGCGTACTGCGCCCGCTGGATCTGATGCAGCCGTATCGTCTGGAGATGGGCATTCGCCTGGAAAACGCCAAAGGCAAAGACCTGTACCATTTCTGGGGCGACATCATCACCGACAAGCTGAACGCGGCGCTGCACGCCCAGGGCGATAATGTGGTGATTAACCTGGCATCCGATGAGTACTACAAGTCGGTGAAACCGAAAAAGCTGGAGGCGGAAATTATCAAGCCGGTGTTCCTCGACGAGAAGAACGGCAAGTTCAAGGTGATCAGCTTCTACGCCAAGAAAGCGCGCGGCCTGATGAGCCGCTACATCATCCAGAACCGCCTGACGAAGCCGGAGCAGTTAACCGGATTCAACACCGATGGCTATTTCTTTGACGAGGCCTCGTCAGGGAAAGGGGAGCTGGTATTTAAGCGCCACGAGCAGTAAAACATAACCCCGCCATCTGGCGGGGTTTTGCGTTAATGGTGCTTCCAGTCCGGGCCCGGACGATGATCGTCATGGCGATGGTCGTCATGATGGTGGTCACGTTCGCGATGCTCGTCATGTGGACGCCAGTGGTTATCGCGCCAGTCATAATGCGCCTTCCACCAGTCGTGGTCGCGCCAGCGGCCACCGTCCCAGTAATGCCCGCTATTGTCCCGATCGCCAATCTGCAATTTTACCGCAGGTACGAGAGTAATTTCAGATGCCTGTACCGCCATAGGGGCGACCAGCACCAGAGAAAGCGCGATGAGTGCAGGTTTCAGTGTAGACACAGGTGACTCCTTATTCTTCTTGCCCAACGTGGGCCGATGTAAGGAGAGTACGCGAGGGGAACGGGGGATGTTATTCTCTGCAATCCTAAACGCTAAGTGACCGCATTTATTGGGAATTTCTGCTTTTTTCCTGCTGTTTTTCTCCTTAATTTCTCCATAAAAAAGCCGGGTGGCGGCTTCGCCTTTCCCGGCCTACGTTCTGAGCCGTTGTGGGTCGGGTAAGGCGTAGCCGCCACCCGACAAAAATCACGCTCGAGCCATCATCAGCTTACGCAGCGCGGCAAAGTCCGCCGGCAGCTCATGCGACAGCAGCGGCAGGTCGGCACGCTCGGCCAGCTCTTTTGGCAGCGGCAGCGTTTCACCCAGAATCTCTTCCACGCTCTCTTTGAACTTCGCCGGATGCGCGGTGCCCAGGAACAGGCCATATTCACCCGGGTTAAGCTGGTCGCGCAGCGCACGGTACGCAATCGCCGCGTGCGGTTCAGAAGTGTACCCCACCGCTTTCAGCTCGCGCATAGTGGCTTTGGTGGTTTCATCCGTCACCGCTGCGTAGCCCAGGTCACCAAGACGCCACACCTTACGACGGAAGAGTTCTTCCACGCGCGGCCAGTTGTTTGGCTGCGACACATCCATGGCATTGGAGAGCGTTGCCTGCGTCGCGTTTGGCGCCCACTTCCCGTCTTTCAGGAAGCGCGGCACGGTGTCGTTGGCGTTGGTGGCGGCGATAAAACGCTTCACCGGCAGACCCAGGGATTTCGCCAGCAGGCCCGCGGTCAGGTCACCGAAGTTACCGCTTGGTACCGAAACCACCAGCTGATTGCGCGCTTCCTGCGGCAGTTGCGCAACCGCTTCGAAGTAGTAGCAGATCTGCGCCAGCAGACGGCTGATGTTGATGGAGTTGGCAGAGTTCAGCCCCAGCGCGGCCTTCAGCTCTTCATCGTCGAAGGCCTGCTTGACCAGCGCCTGGCAGGCATCGAAATCGCCGTCGATCGCTACGGTTTCAATGTTGCCGCCGAGGGTGCAGAACAGTTTTTCCTGTAGCGGGCTGATTTTGCCTTTCGGATAGAGGATCACCACGCGGACGTTTTTCAGGCCGTAGAACGCGTGTGCCACCGCCGCACCGGTATCGCCGGAGGTGGCGGTCAGGATGGTCACCGGTTTGTCGCCGCTGATGTGGGTCAGCATTTGCGCCATGAAGCGGCCGCCGAAGTCTTTAAACGCCAGGGTTGGGCCGTGGAACAGCTCCAGACAGCCAACGTCAGGCTCCACCTGCTTCACCGGCGCCGGGAAAGCAAACGCCGCACGCACGCGCTCTTCCAGCAGCTCCTGCGGGATTTCGTCGCCGATAAACGCAGAGAGAATTTTGGTGCTGCGGGTGACAAAGTCCTGCTTCAGCAGTTCATCAATCTCGGTCAGCTGAAATTCCGGCAGGTCATGCGGGAAAAACAGCCCCTGGTTTTTGCCCAGCCCCTGAGTTACCGCCTGCGCGAAGCTGACCTGCTCGTTATGATCTTTAAGGTTGTAGAGTTTCATTAATTATCCCAGTACTCGTGCGCCAGCCGTGTCCAGACGGCAAATATGAACAAAGCCTTCCTGATTTTGCAGGTAGTGTTTAGAGAGCCAGTCCGCCACGCGCTGCGCGGTGTCTGGCTTATCGCATAAGGCGAACAGCGTCGGGCCGGAGCCGGAGATGCCGCACGCCTGCGCGCCGATATCCATCGATGCCTGTCGCGCCTCGTTAAAGCCCGGAAGCAGCTTCGTGCGGTACGGCTCGGCAATGACGTCTTTCATCAGCTTAGCCGCCAGCTGCGGCTGACGGGTGTAGCAGGCGTGGATAAAGCCCGCCAGATGACGTCCGTGGGCGATGCAGTCCTGACGACGATACTGCGCGGGCAGGATCGCACGCGCTTCTGCGGTAGAGACCTTAATGCCCGGATAGGCCAGCACCCACAGCCACTCATCAAACCCTGGCACCTGCTGACTGATGATGCCATTTTCTTCGATCATCAGCTGCATACCGCCGAGGAAGCACGGCGCAACGTTATCGTAATGAATGCTGCCGGAGATGCGCCCTTCCAGTTCGCCCATCAGCCCAAGCAGACGGCTATTATTCAATGGCTTGCCGCAGTGCTCGTTCATCGCCACCAGCGCGGCGACCACCGAGCAGGCGCTGGAGCCCAGCCCCGAGCCAATCGGCATGCTTTTTTCCAGCGTCATGGCGACCGGCACGTTTTTACCGATCTCCTGACAGAAGCGTTCCCAGCACTGATAGACGATATTTTCGCGCGGCTCAGACGGCAGTTTGCTGGCGAAGCGGCCCACGTTATTCAGGCTAAAGCTGTCAGCCGCTTCCACCGTTACCGTATCGCCCAGCAGCGAACCATCCACCGGCGTCACCGCCGCACCCAGCACGTCAAATCCGACGCTCATATTGGCGCTGGAAGCCGGGGCATAAACTTTGACCATGTTAAACTCCTAACTTCCATGACAGGGTACGCAGCAGATCGGCAAACACACCCGCCGCCGTAACATCGTTCCCTGCGCCATAGCCGCGAAGCACCAGCGGCAATGGCTGATAATAGTGGCTGTAAAACGCGAGGGCGTTTTCGCCGTTTTTGACTTTGTACAGCGGGTCGTTGCCATCCACTTCGGCAATCTTCACCCGGCACACGCCATCTTCTTCAATGTTGCCAACATAGCGCAATACCTTACCTTCATCACGGGCTTTCGCAACGCGCGCAGCAAACGCATCGTCAAGCTGCGGCAACCTGGCCATAAAGGCCTCGACGTCACCGCTGTCATCAAATTCTGCTGGCAGCACCGGCTCAATCACAATATCCGAAAGCTCCAGCTCGCGGCCGGTTTCACGCACCAGGATCAGCAGCTTACGCGCCACGTCCATACCGGAGAGATCGTCACGCGGATCCGGCTCGGTATAGCCCAACTCGCGCGCGGCGCGGGTCGCTTCCGACAGGCTCATCCCTTCATCCAGCTTGCCGAAGATAAACGACAGCGAGCCGGAGAGAATCCCGGAGAAACGCTGCAGTTCGTCGCCCGCGTTGAGCAGGTTCTGCAGGTTTTCAATAACCGGCAGCCCCGCGCCGACATTGGTGTCGTACAGGAACTTGCGGCGCGACTTGCTCGCCGCCAGACGCAGCTGGTGATAGTAATCCATCGACGAGGTGTTGGCCTTTTTGTTCGGCGTCACCACGTGGAAACCTTCGCGCAGGAAGTCGGCGTACTGATCGGCTACCGCCTGGTTTGAGGTACAGTCGACAATCACCGGGTTAAGCAGATGATATTCCTTCACCAGACGGATCAGACGGCCCAGATTGAACGGCTCTTTCGCCTCTTCCAGCTCCGCCTGCCAGTTTTCCAGGTTAAGACCGTGGACGTTGGTCAACAGCGCTCTGGAGTTGGCAATCCCGCAGACGCGCAGGTCGATATGTTTCTTCTTAAGCCACTCCTGCTGGCGCTTCACCTGCTCCAGCAGCGCGCCGCCGACGCCGCCGACACCCACCAGGAACAGCTCAATGACCTGATCGGTGTTGAACAGCATCTGGTGCACCACGCGTACGCCGGTAGTAGCGTCATCGTTATCCACGACAACGGAAATTGAACGCTCGGACGAGCCCTGGGCAATCGCCACGATATTGATATTGGCCCGCGCCAGCGCGGCAAAGAATTTGGCGGAGATACCGCGCAGGGTGCGCATGCCGTCGCCGACCACAGAGATAATCGCCAGACGCTCCTGAATCGAGAGCGGCTCCAGCAGCTCTTCTTTCAGCTCCAGGTAGAACTCTTCTTCCAGCGCGCGACGGGCGCGCAGGCAGTCAGCCTGCGGCACGCAGAAGCTGATGCTGTATTCGGAAGAAGACTGCGTGATCAGCACCACGGAGATACCGTTGCGGGACATGGCCGCAAAAACGCGTGCCGCCATGCCGACCATCCCCTTCATCCCCGGACCGGAGACGCTGAACATCGCCATGTTGTTGAGGTTGGAGATGCCTTTCACCGGCAAACCATCTTCATCAGAGCTGGCGCCAATCAGCGTGCCCGGCGCCTGCGGGTTACCGGTGTTTTTAATCAGGCAAGGGATCTGGAACTGGGCAATCGGGGAGATGGTACGCGGGTGAAGCACTTTGGCGCCGAAGTAGGAAAGCTCCATCGCTTCCTGGTACGACATCGACTTCAGCAGCCTGGCGTCCGGCACCTGGCGCGGGTCGCAGGTATAAACGCCGTCGACGTCAGTCCAGATCTCACAACAGTCCGCGCGTAAACAGGCGGCCAGCACGGCGGCGGAGTAGTCGGAGCCGTTACGGCCCAGCACCACCAGCTCGCCCTTCTCATTTCCGGCAGTAAAGCCTGCCATCAGGATCATGTGGTCAGCGGGAATTTTGCTTGCGGCGATACGGCGGGTTGATTCGGCAATATCAACGGTGGATTCGAGGTAGTGGCCCGTCGCCAGCAATTTCTCAACCGGATTGATCACGGTAACGTTGTGACCGCGCGCTTCCAGCACTCCGGCCATGATAGCGATAGAGAGCTTCTCGCCACGGCAGATCAACGCCGCGTTGATGCTGTCCGGGCACTGGCCGAGGAGGCTGATGCCGTGCAGGACGTGTTTGATTTGCGCGAATTCCTGCTCAACGAAGGACTTGAGCTGAGCGTGAGGGAAGCCAGGCAGCGCCTCTGCCAGCCCTTGCAGTAGATCAGCGAAGATACGCTCTGCGTCGCTGATGTTCGGGAGTGCATCCTGGCCACCGATGGTTTTTTCAATCATCGCCACCAGATGGTTTGTGATTTTTGCCGGGGCAGAGAGCACGGTCGCAACCTGCCCCTGCCTGGCGTTACTTTCCAGGATATCGGCAACACGCAGAAAACGTTCTGCATTTGCCACTGATGTACCGCCGAACTTCAACACTCGCATGGTTCTACCTCGTTTCCTTTAGCCGAAAAAAAAGCCCGCACTGTTCAGGTGCGGGCTTTTTTTTGTTTTTCCTGTACGCGTCAGCCCGCATCGTTACCTGTGGTAATGATGATGGTTGTGGTAATGGTGGTGATGCTGATGCGTTTCATGGATGTTGTGTACTCTGTCATTATTATCTGTCTGTGCTGTATTCTTTTAGGGTTAAAGGATCGGGCACCTTAAGTCAATGAATTTTTAATTTGATCACAATTCCGCAGACTCTCACGCCCCTCTGTTTGCCGATTTATTTTCATCCGATTCGCCCAGACGCAACCCTTCCTGACAGACTATTTCGCCATAGTAAAAAGTTATGACAGCATTTTACTCGGCCAATTTTTTTTCAATATCGTGCAGCAAACGATGCAACATTGCCGTGTCTCGCTGCTCAAGTCGTCCGAGTCGCTGTTGCAGCCAGTCGGCCATTTTTTGATCGTCCGCGACGCCAAGGCTCGATAACAGACTCTCTACGCGAACACGAAGCGCGGCCAGCTGATTTTCGTTGGCGGCTTCTGCCTGCGGTTGTGGGATTTGCATTAGGGAAGCTAATTGATAGCAATAGACCATTACCGCCTGGCCTAAATTCAGGGAGGGGTAATCAGCGACCATTGGCGCACCGGTGAGGACGTCGGCCAGCTCCAGCTCTTCGTTGGTCAGCCCGGAATCTTCACGACCAAACACCAGCGCGGCTCTCTCAAGCCACTGGCTTTTCTCTTCCAGCATTGGCACCAGCTCCGCCGGGGTGGCGTAGTAATGGAACTTCGCCCGGCTGCGCGCAGTGGTCGCTACGGTAAACGAAATGTCGTGCAGCGCATCAGCAAGTGTCGCGTAAGTGGTTATATTATCGAGAATATCGCCCGAACCGTGCGCCACCCAGCGGGCGGCAGGCTCCAGGTGCGCTGTGCTGTCCACAATACGCAAATCGGTAAAACCCATGGTCTTCATGGCACGCGCCGCAGCGCCTATATTTTCTGCTCTGGCTGGGGCGACCAGTACAATCGACAGATGCATTTATGCTCTCTTTTTAATCAGTTAACCGGTAAAAATGTGATGCGCTTCAACATATTACGCAGCGCGAATTTACAAATTTGCAACACAAATCACCGAAATAGCGTTTCATAACAAATTAAAGACGCTAAACTATTTTGTGTCTGAACAATCAGTTAGAATGTTAACAGGAGTCTATTATCCTTATGTTTTATAATGATAATAGCCACATGAATACCGTAATCTGATTGGATTCACTTCGTTTATATATCAATGTCCGCAACTAGTTGGTTTATTGAAAAATTGTGACAAAGGCTAGCATTCGGCTACGATGATTTCATCAAACTGTTAACGTGCTACAATTGAACTTGATATATGTCAACGAAGCGTAGTTTTATTGGGTGTCTGGTGTCACTTAGCCTGTTATGTTGCTGTTAAAATGGTTAGGATGACAGCCGTTTTTGACACTGTCGGGTCCAAAGGGAAAGTGCCCACGACCAAGCTAATGATGTTGTTGACGTTGATGGAAAGTGCATCAAGAACGCAATTACGTACTTTAGTCACGTTAGGCCGATCATGTTAATTTGCGACATGCATCAGGCAGGTCAGGGACTTTTGTACTTCCTGTTTCGATTTAGTTGGCAATTTAGGTAGCAAACATGCAGACCCCGCACATTCTTATCGTTGAAGACGAGTTGGTAACACGCAACACGTTAAAGAGCATTTTCGAAGCAGAAGGCTACGATGTCTTTGAAGCGACCGATGGCGCAGAGATGCATCAGATCCTTTCTGAAAATGATATCAACCTGGTGATCATGGATATCAACCTGCCTGGCAAAAACGGTCTTCTTCTGGCGCGCGAACTGCGCGAGCAGGCGAACGTCGCGTTAATGTTCCTGACGGGCCGTGATAACGAAGTTGATAAAATTCTTGGCCTGGAAATCGGTGCGGATGACTACATCACCAAGCCGTTTAACCCTCGCGAGTTAACTATTCGTGCACGCAACCTGCTGTCCCGCACCATGAATCTGGGCACGGTCAGCGAAGAGCGTCGTAGCGTTGACAGCTACAAATTCAACGGCTGGGAACTTGATATCAATAGCCGTTCACTGATTAGCCCGAACGGTGAGCAGTATAAACTGCCGCGCAGCGAATTCCGCGCGATGCTGCACTTCTGTGAAAACCCAGGCAAAATTCAGTCCCGTGCAGAACTGCTGAAGAAAATGACCGGCCGTGAGCTGAAGCCGCACGACCGTACCGTAGACGTGACCATCCGTCGTATTCGTAAGCATTTCGAATCGACGCCTGATACGCCGGAAATCATCGCCACCATCCACGGCGAAGGGTACCGTTTCTGCGGTGACCTGCAGGAGTAATCCCGCAGTTAACGCATTAAAAAACGGCGCATTTGCGCCGTTTTTTTATTAATGCCACGGCATAATCGGCACCGCACTAATGGCGTTTTTCGGTGAGCCTTCCACGACTTTGTCGGAATACGCCAGGTAGGCCAGCGTGTTGCGTTTGGCATCGTAGAAACGCACCACCTGCAGCTTTTTGAACACCAGCGAGGTCCGTTTCTGGAATACCACGTCACCCTGCGCTTTGCCGTTCTTGATTTTATCGCTCAGCTCAACCGGCCCCACCTGCTGACAGGAGATCGCCGCATCGGAGGTATCTTCCGCCAGCCCCAGGCCGCCTTTAATACCGCCCGTCTTCGCGCGGCTGACGTAGCAGGTGACGTTTTTCACGTCCGGATCGTCAAACGCCTCCACCACGATTTTGTGGTCCGGGCCAAACATCTTAAACACGGTATCGACGGAACCAATCTGTTCTGCCTGCGCGGCGCGGCCAACCATCAACAGCAACGCGGTGAAGATCAAAGTCTTGTATTTCATATTGTTACCATTCTTTAAAATTACACTGTGCGATTATTCAACACTTTAGACAAAAATGTAGCAAGATCACAGCATTAGAATATATTCACCCAAAACGAGCCATAAAAGGCATTAATGCGCAAAAAAAACACTGAATGCTAAAACATCAAAAAATGCTATTATCCGCTAACCTGTTATCAGGCACCTGCTGTTTTAAGGATGAGGATAGTATATGGATCAGGCTGGAATTATTCGCGACCTGCTAACCTGGCTGGAAGGTCATCTCGACCAGCCTTTGTCACTGGATAATGTGGCGGCTAAAGCGGGCTATTCCAAGTGGCATCTGCAAAGGATGTTCAAGGATGTCACCGGTCATGCTATCGGTGCCTATATTCGCGCACGCCGTTTATCAAAATCTGCGGTGGCCTTGCGCCTGACCGCACGTCCGATTCTGGACATTGCCCTGCAGTACCGTTTTGATTCGCAGCAAACGTTCACCCGCGCCTTTAAAAAACAGTTCTCGCTGACGCCCGCGCTCTATCGCCGCTCGCCGGACTGGAGCTCGTTTGGCATGCGTCCGCCACTGCGTCTGGGCGAGTTCGCGATGCCGAAATACGAAATCGTCACCCTGCCGGAAACCCATCTGATCGGTACGACCCAGAGCTACTCCTGCTCTCTGGAGCAAATTTCTGAGTTCCGCCATCAAATGCGCGTTCAGTTCTGGCGCGATTTCCTGAGCCACGCTCCGGGGATCCCGCCCATTCTGTACGGCCTGAACGAAACGCACCCAAGCCAGGAAAAAGACGACGAGCAGGAGGTGTTCTACACCACCGCGCTGACGCCGGAACTGGCGAATGGCTACATTCAGGGCTCGAAGCCGGTCATGCTGGAAGGTGGCGAGTACGTGATGTTCTCGTATGAAGGACTGGGTACGGGGGTTCAGGAGTTTATCCTGACCGTTTACGGGACCTGCATGCCAATGCTGAATCTGAACCGCCGTAAAGGTCAGGATATTGAGCGCTACTACCCGGCGCAGGATGCCAAACCGGAAGAAGGCCCAATCAATCTGCGCATGGAATTCTTGATTCCTATCCGCCGTTAACGCTGTAGTTCGTCAAGCGCAGGGGCATCGAGATGCGAAATGTCCCCTGCCATCTCCACCACCCAGCCCGACGCTAGCCACGCGCTTTCCTGGTAATCAATACGGGAAATGGAGCAGTTGCGCAGACGCAAACGGCGCTCGGCGTAAGCCGGTAACCCCAGAATGGTGCTCACCAGGCAGCCCAGCGCAATACCGTGACTCACCAGCAGCGGACGGCTTCCGGCCGGGAGCTTCAGACACTCCGCCAGCGCGGCATGCATGCGCACGCTCAGCTCCTGCATGGATTCGCCTTCTGGTATACGGCCATCTTCGGTACCGTTCACCAGGGTGCGACGCCAGCCTTCTTCGGTTTCCGTTAACGTATCGATAGGGCGTTTTTCCAGCACGCCCATATTCAGCTCGCGCAGGCGTGGTTCGAGGATAACATCGCAGCCACAGGCATCGGCGATGATGCGTGCCGTCTGCTGCGTGCGGCCTAAATCACTGGAGATGACGTGAGTGATACCCAGCGTTCTGGCACGCTCTGCCACCTGCCACGCTTGTTGCACACCTTTGTCGGTGAGAGGACTGTCTGACTGGCCTTGAATACGTCGCTCGGCGTTCCACTGCGTTTCACCGTGGCGAACAAGGTATACCTGTAACATGCTTTTTTTCCGTTATACTGCGATGAGTTTTTTTTAATCGAGCTTAATTATGCACCATGTTGTCTCTGCTACCACTAATCCTGCCAAAATTCAGGCAATTCTAAGGGCATTTGACGAGATCTTCGGCGCAGGATCCTGCCATATTGAGGCCGTCGGCGTCGAGAGCGGTGTGCCGGAACAGCCGTTTGGCAGCGAGGAAACGCGCGCTGGCGCACGAAATCGCGTGGCGAATGCGAAAGCCGCTGTCCCGAATGCTGACTTTTGGGTCGCCATTGAAGCGGGCATCGACGAAGGCGCAACCTTTAGCTGGGTAGTGATTGAAAGCCGAGAGCAGCGCGGTGAAGCGCGTTCGGCCACCCTGCCGCTACCGGAGATCATTCTGGAGAAAGTGCGCGAAGGCGAAGCGCTCGGGCCGGTGATGTCGCAGTACACCGGCATCGATGAGATTGGCCGAAAAGAAGGGGCGATTGGCGTCTTTACGGCGGGTAAGCTCACGCGTTCAGGGGTTTACCATCAGGCGGTGATCCTGGCGTTAAGCCCGTTTCATAACGCCATTTATCGTTGATCGCCCAATAAGACTGACTCAAGCCACTGGCGCAGTTCAACCGGCGCAGACTTCAGGCTGTTCGAGCCGCGGGTGATCGTTGCAATGCCCGCGCCCAGCTCGTTTTTCAGCTCTCGCTGGCTCATCTCGCCGCGCAATAACTCCTCGATAATCCGCACTCTTGTGCCCAGCGCTTCGCGCTCGTCCGGCGTGAGCATCAGCTGCATGAGGGGTAAGTGCAAATCCTGATCGTAAGACTGACGAAGCAGCTCCACAAAACGAAGCCACTCCTGGTGACGCTGTTCGGCCATTGCCGAGGAATACGGGGAATGCTGGGTCATGTTATGCTGCCTCTTGTACTCATTAGCGAGTACAGCATAACACAACCCGGGCCGATCAGTAACGTCTCTGCCACTCAGCATCGCTCATCAGGGTATCTTTCTGCCCCATGAAGTAGCGGTAGTAGGCGTCATAGGCCAATACGTTCTTCACATAGCCGCGCGTTTCCGAGAACGGAATGCTCTCGACAAACGCCACGGCGTCGATACGCCCTGCGCTGTTGCCAAGCCATGTCCTCACGCGGCCTGGCCCGGCGTTATACGCCGCTGAAGCGAAGATGCGGTTATTACCGAACTGCTGATACACGTACTGGAGATAGCTGGTACCGATGTTGATGTTGGTATCCGGATCCAGGAGCTGTGACGGGCTGCTGTACCCTGGAATATTAAACATCTTCACCGTGTGCGTCGCGGTGCCCGGCATAATCTGCATCAGACCGCTGGCGCCCACCGGGGAACGGACTTTCGGGTTCCACGCGCTCTCCTGACGGGCTATCGCCATCGCATAACTTTGCGGAATATCTTTGCCGCTGGTGTAGCGATCGAACAGATCCTTGTAAGCCAGCGGGAAACGTTCTTCGAGATGATCCCACAGCTTCCCGGCGATCGTCGCCTGCACGCTCAGATCCCACCAGCGATTATCGAACGCGTAGCGGGCAAGCTGGGCTTTCTCGTCGGTGGTGCGGCTGGTGACCAGATTAGCCCACTCGCTGCGCGCGGTGTTGTCCATATTCCAGTACATCAGCTCGCGCACGCGCGCCATCTCCGGCCCCTGCGTCAGCGCCGGGTTGGCGTTCGCGGGCGCTTTATCAATACGGAAAGTGTACTCCTCGCCCAGCCGTTGCGCCGCCGCCATCGGGTAGAACCCGCGCTGCTGCATCAGTGAGTGAAGAATATCTTTGGCTTCGTCTTCACGACCGCGCTCCATCAGCAGATCGGCCTGCCAGTAGCGCCATTCGTCCTTCTCTTTGGCTTCCATTGGCAAACGCGCGAGCCAGGTATTCAGCCCGCGACGATCGCCTGTTCCCAGCGCCATGCGCACGCGGCGTTCAACAAGCGAGGTCGAGTTTGAGCGCATGATCGCATCGTCACGCCAGCGCGCCTGCTCGTCGGTCACATCCGTGCCCATCAGTCGCCATGCAACGATGTCGCGCAGCTCCTGGGTTTGCTCCTCATTGAGTTGCTGCGCCTGGACCAGCTGCGGGATCATCAGCCGGGCGTTTTCCACATCGTCGCGCGCCACGCTGGCAAAGGCCACCGCCGCCATCTGGCGGGTAAAATCGGTCGATCCCGTGCTGCGGGCAAAGGTCAGGACGCTGTTCGGATCGTTTGCCAGGGCGATAACCGCCGAGGAGATCGTCTGGTAATCGGACGGCATTTGCCCTGCCAGCGCGGTCACCAGACGCGTGTTGCCGGCTTTCATCGCCAGGCGGATGCGCTCAAGGTAGGCCAGCGGATCCTGCTTGCCGGACGCGCGCCATGCGCCAAAGAGCGAGTCACAGGCGTTCGGCTGGCTTTTGCCCGTCAGCCAGAGATCTTTCGCCCCGGCCCAGGCCTCTTCCTGCTGACCGGTCGCCCATTTGGCGTAATAATAATTACATTGTGCTTCAGTGGTATTCGGCTTCTCAGGGCTAAACGCCAGCAGCCCTCGCCAGTCTTCACGCCGCGCCAGCTCATTCACAAAACGAGACTGGAGATTTCTCGCAGGAGGCAGGGTCGGGTTCGCCTGAATGAAGTTATTCACCGTGACGGTAGGTTGATTCATCAGATCGTCAGTGATCTGGCGATACTCCAGATACGGATACAGCGGATAGTCCTTCAGCGTCGGCATCAGCGCCTGCACGGTATCCATCTGCTTGTTGTCCCACGCCTGTTTAATCTGGGCGTAGCGGTTACGTTGTTCATCCAGTGAATCGGCATGCACCGCCTGGCTTACCGCCATTACGCATACGCTGGCAGCCAGCAGACGCCAGACCACCCGTTTGGCTTTTTCCACAAGCTCTTCCTCATTGTTTTTTCATCATTTGCAGCGTCTTGCCACGTCAAAGTTGCATTCACTTATGCTAACCAGGCATCCTGCAACGCGCCACGTCATGGACACTTTTTTACCTTTCTTGCGCGTTTTAACACTCCCGACGTTCCTGGCTGGGATTAGGGCGTGAAAAAGGCTACACTTCGAGGCTGAAATTCCTTCTCATCACGATAAAAGAGGCGAAGTCCAACGTGGCTCAATTCGTTTATACCATGCATCGTGTCGGCAAAGTTGTCCCGCCGAAACGTCATATTCTTAAAAATATCTCGCTGAGCTTCTTCCCGGGCGCAAAAATCGGTGTTCTGGGTCTCAACGGTGCCGGTAAGTCCACCCTGCTGCGCATCATGGCCGGCATCGATACAGACATCGAAGGTGAAGCCCGTCCGCAGCCTGGCATCAAGATCGGCTACCTGCCGCAGGAACCTCAGCTGAACCCGGAACACACCGTACGCGAATCCGTTGAAGAAGCGGTGTCCGAAGTGGTTAACGCGCTGAAAGGACTGGATGAAGTGTATGCCAAATACGCCGAACCGGATGCGGACTTCGACAAACTTGCTGCACAACAGGGTAAGTATGAAGAGATTATCCAGGCGCACGACGGCCACAACCTGAACGTGCAGCTGGAGCGCGCGGCCGATGCCCTGCGCCTGCCAGACTGGGATGCGAAAATCGCAAACCTGTCCGGTGGTGAACGCCGCCGCGTGGCGCTGTGCCGCCTGCTGCTTGAAAAACCAGACATGCTACTGCTCGACGAACCGACTAACCACCTGGATGCAGAATCCGTGGCGTGGCTGGAGCGTTTCCTGCACGACTTCGAAGGCACCGTTGTGGCGATTACCCACGACCGTTACTTCCTCGACAACGTCGCCGGCTGGATCCTGGAGCTGGACCGCGGCGAAGGTATTCCGTGGGAAGGCAACTACTCCTCCTGGCTGGAGCAGAAAGATCAGCGTCTGGCGCAGGAAGCGTCTCAGGAAGCGGCGCGTCGTAAGTCTATCGAGAAAGAGCTGGAGTGGGTGCGTCAGGGCGCGAAAGGCCGTCAGTCCAAGGGCAAAGCCCGTCTGGCACGCTTTGAAGAGCTTAACAACACCGAATACCAGAAACGTAACGAAACCAACGAACTGTTTATTCCACCTGGCGCACGTCTGGGGGATAAAGTGGTTGAAGTGACTAACCTGCGTAAGTCCTACGGCGACCGTCTGCTGATCGACGACCTGACCTTCTCCGTGCCGAAAGGCGCTATCGTCGGGATCATCGGTCCGAACGGCGCGGGTAAATCGACCCTGTTCCGCATGATGTCCGGTCAGGAGCAGCCTGACAGCGGCTCTATCACTCTGGGTGAAACCGTGAAGCTGGCGTCCGTTGACCAGTTCCGTGACGCGATGGATAACAGCAAAACCGTGTGGGAAGAAGTGTCCGGCGGTCTGGATATCATGCGTATCGGCAACACCGAGATGCCAAGCCGCGCCTATGTTGGCCGCTTTAACTTCAAAGGCACCGACCAGGGTAAACGCGTGGGCGAGCTGTCCGGCGGTGAGCGTGGTCGTCTGCACCTGGCGAAGCTGCTGCAGGTGGGCGGTAACGTTCTGCTGCTTGATGAACCAACAAACGACCTGGATATCGAAACCCTGCGCGCACTGGAAAACGCCCTGCTGGAGTTCCCGGGCTGCGCGATGGTGATCTCGCACGACCGCTGGTTCCTGGACCGTATCGCGACCCACATCCTGGACTATCAGGACGAAGGTAAAGTGGAGTTCTTCGAAGGTAACTTCACCGAATACGAAGAGTACAAAAAACGCACGCTGGGCGCCGACGCGCTGGAGCCGAAGCGTATTAAGTACAAGCGTATCGCGAAATAAAAGCAAAACGGCGACTTCGGTTGCCGTTTTTTATGTTTGTACCCTCTCCCTTTGGGAGAGGGCCAGGGTGAGGGCATCAGGCCGCACAAAATCACCCACCCACGTAGTACCGCTTCACCTCATCAAACTGCATCGCAAACTCGATATAGCTCATCAGCGCGGGCGAATTCAGCTTCCGGCTCGGATACGCCAGCCAGAGATCGTTGCCTTCAACGCTCCATTCCGGCAGCACCTTCACCAGCGCACCCTTATCGATCTTATCCTCCAGCAGAAACGCGGGTAATAGCGTGATCCCCGCACCGGCAATTGCACACTCACGGGCGTATACCAGATTATCGGTCATGTGCGCGTTATCCGGCAGGTAGCGGTAATCCTCGCTTTCGCTTCGCAAAAGCCACTCCGACCAGGCTCTGTGCGTAATGCTGCGGTGCTCCACCAGCTGACGGGGATGCGTTAGCGGCGCCCGACGCGCCAGATAGTCCGGCGAGGCCAGCATGTAGCGTGGACAGTGCCCGATCATCCTGCCAATCAGGGAGGAGTCCTGCGGCTTGCCGGTGCGCAGCGCCACGTCAAAGCCGGACTCGACCAGATCCACCACGTCGTCAGAGATCGACACATCCAGCGACACATCAGGATAGCGAAGCTGAAACTCGGCATTCATATGCGCCAGCAGCGTCGCACCAATTCCCGCCGGACAGGTGATCCGCAGCCGCCCGCTCGGGTTTTCGCGCAGCCGCTGGATGGCATACTCCGCGCGCTCGCTGGCCGCCAGCATTTCGCGACAGTGCACCAGATAGTGCTCGCCCGCAAACGTCAGGCTGATCCTGCGCGTGGTGCGGTTAAGCAGACGGATCCCCACCTGCTGCTCCAGCTGGCTAATTCGCTGGCTGACGCTGGATTTCGGCAGTTCGGCTTTCTGCGCCGCCGCGGTAAAGCTGCCCATCTCTGCCACCAGCGCAAACAGCGCCATATCCTGCAGCTGTTTAAACATGATTGTTCACCCTGTACGAACGCTGAGTTCTTGATTGTCCATCTTATCACGCAGCTGACCACTTAATAGACTAGCCTCAACAAAACGCATGTCATTGAGGAGCACACCATGTCAGTGAAAGCCATCGCCGTTAATCCAGAAAATCCGTCCAGCTTTATTGAAATCACCCCGCCGATGCCTCAGCCCGGCGAGCACGATCTGCTGGTGGAGGTGAAAGCCGTCTCCGTTAACCCGGTCGATACCAAAGTCCACGCAGGCATTGCTAAGAACGGGCTGAACGAGCCGCGCATTCTCGGGTGGGATGCCAGCGGGATCGTCAAAGCCGTTGGCGCTGGCGTCACCGGATTCAAACCGGGTGACGAGGTCTGGTATGCAGGCGACATCACCCGCCCGGGTAGCAATACCACGCATCAGCTGATCGATGCGCGCATTGTTGGTCACAAGCCTGCCAGCCTCGGCTGGGCGGCAGCCGCTGCACTACCCTTAACCGCGCTTACCGCGTGGGAAGGCCTGTTTGAAAGGCTGAACATCCAGGATGCCGACGCGGACAAAACGCTGCTGATCATCGGCGGCGCAGGCGGCGTGGGCTCGCTGGCGATCCCGTTTGCTAAGCACAACAGCAAGGTGAAGATTATCGCAACCGCTTCACGAGAAGATTCTGCCCGGTGGTGTCGCGATCGCGGGGCTGACGTCGTCGTCAACTACCGCGACCTGAAAGGCGAGCTGGCGAAACAGGGGCTCACCTTTGTGGATTACATTTTCATCCTCAACGACACCGACGGGCACTGGGATGCGGTCAGCGAACTGATTGCGCCGCAGGGGCATATCTGTTCTATCGTTGAGAATGCGCATCCGCTGAACCAGGACAAGCTGAAGTCCAAATCCGCCGCCCTGCACTGGGAGTTTATGTACACCCGCAGCATGTACAAGACGGCTGATATGGCGCGTCAGGGTGAGATCTTAAATGAGGTGGCGAAGCTGGTGGATAACGGCGTGGTGGAAAGCTCGCTCAGCGAAACGCTGCACGGGCTGAGCGTGGAAAGCATTACCGAAGCGCACCGTAAGGTGCTGGAGGGGCATATGCGCGGGAAGGTGGTGGTTGAGTATTGAGTGGTTTGTTCCCCTCACCCTGCCCTCTCCCCTCTGGGGAGAGGGTAAAGACAGCTCCGTGCGATCCCCTCTCCCCTCTGGGGAGAGGGTCAGGGTGAGGGGGCAGTGATTTAACCCTGCTCCCCCATCATCTCCTTCACCAGCTCGACGCAGCGCAGGAAGCGGGAGTCGTAGTCCGACTCTTCAACATGGACAAACTCAACGTTGTTTTCGTTGAGCATCTCCACCAGCATGGACTGGAATTCCCGCCTGTCCACGGAGCTGCCAAGGCTGCGCATGCCGTCGGCCACCCATGGGGTGTTGTTTTCCAGCAGGATCACCAGGTCAAAGCGGTATTCGTCAATCAGCGCCTGCACGAACGGGTGCTCGCGCCCCTCGTACTTCTTGCAAAACGCCTGCGTGGTGACGAAATCGGTATCAATAAACGCCACTTTGTTAGCGTATTTCACCGCGAAATCAATGTACTGGGCATGCCCGAGCGCGATTTTATCGTAGTCGGAATACTGCAACGCCATCTCGTCGCCGCCCAGGTGCGAGAAGACGTAATCGCGTCCGTACTCCCATGCGCTGGTGGTATTGAAGATATTCGCCAGCTTGTTGACCAGCGTTGATTTGCCGCTCGACTCGCCGCCCAGAATAGCCACGGTGCGCACGAAGAACGGCTTCACTTCAGTCGGAATGTAATCCCAGTAGCGGAACGGGTTCTCGCGGATCTGCGCCCCGCTGATGTTCATGAAGGTGCGTTTCGGATCGATCAGCACCGTTTCGATGCCCAGATGCTCGCGGAACTGCGGCGCATCGGACTCTTCAGAGGTGTAGATCCAGTTAGGCGTAATGCCCTTCTCTTCCATAAACGCTTTGATGCCGTTGCTCCACACGTCCCAGCCGTGCGGATACGGCTCCATGCCCTCTTCGTTAAAGGCATGAATGCGAATGTTTTTCTGGTACTTAAAGGTCTGGAGCAGCCACCGCAGGCGGTCAGGCACGGTGGGCTGCTGCGACATGGCGCTGTCTTCAAACAGCTGGCGATCGCGCGTTTCGTCGTAGCCCATAATGATGTGCAACTCGTCCACCTGGCTACAGGCGCGCTGGATGAGATAGATATGCCCGGTATGCAGCGGGTAAAACTTGCCGAACACCACCCCGATGTTCTTTTGCATCCGCGGGAACTCCAGCCCCAGAAAGCGGTGCAGCGCTTCAAGCTTCTGCGCGCTGGGGCTTTTGATTTTGGCGTTCAGCAACTGGCTCAGGTAGCCTTTGGTCATACCGCTGGCGTCCGCGACCTGCTGCAGCGTGCAGCCCTTCTGGCGGATCGCGGTCTTGATGTAGTCAAATGATGACATAAATTACGGTGCCTCCTGCAAAATCGAATACGTAATTATAAGTCGTCAAAGACATTTAACGCATCTGCGAGTTTTTTAACGCCAAAGACCTGCATCCCTTCCGGGATTTTTTTCGGCACGTTGGCGGCCGGAACGATAGCCCGGCGGAAACCGTGTTTTGCTGCCTCGGAGATACGCTCCTGGCCGCTCGGCACCGGGCGGATTTCCCCGGCCAGGCCCACTTCACCAAACACCACCAGATCCTGCGGCAGCGGTCTGTCACGCAGGCTGGAGACCATCGCCAGCAGCAGCGCCAGGTCCGCGCTGGTCTCTGTGACTTTGACGCCGCCGACCACGTTGACGAAAACATCCTGATCCGCCATTTGCAGACCGCCGTGACGGTGCAGCACCGCCAGCAGGATCGCCAGGCGGTTCTGTTCCAGACCGACCGCCACGCGCCGCGGGTTGCCCATCATCGAGTGATCCACCAGCGCCTGAATTTCAACCAGCAGCGGGCGCGTGCCTTCCCACAGCACCATCACCGAGCTGCCGGAGGTGATCTCATCGCCACGGCTCAGGAAGATGGCCGACGGGTTACTGACTTCGCGCAGCCCCTGTTCGGTCATGGCAAAGACGCCCAGCTCATTCACCGCGCCAAAGCGGTTCTTGTGGCTGCGCAGGGTGCGGAAGCGGGAATCCGCATCGCCGTCCAGCATCACGGAGCAGTCGATACAGTGTTCAAGCACCTTCGGCCCCGCCAGCGAGCCGTCTTTGGTCACGTGGCCGACCATCACTATCGCCACGCCGCGCGTTTTAGCGAAGCGCGTCAGGTAGGCTGCCGTTTCACGCACCTGCGCCACGCTGCCCGGCGAGGACTGAATGTCCGCCATGTGCATCACCTGAATGGAGTCGATCACCATCAGCTTCGGCTGCTCTTCTTCGGCGATCATGCAGATCTGCTCGATGCTGGTTTCCGACAGCATATTCAGGTTGCCGGTCGGCAGACCGAGGCGGTGCGCGCGCATCGCCACCTGCTGGAGTGACTCTTCGCCCGTGACGTACAGGGTTTTCATCTGTTCGGCGAGTTTGCACAGCGTTTGCAGCAGCAGGGTCGATTTCCCCGCCCCAGGGTTACCGCCGATCAGGATCGCACTGCCCGGCACCACGCCGCCGCCGAGTACGCGGTCAAACTCTTTGAAGCCGGTTGAGAAGCGCGGCAGCGCCTCAAGGCTGATATCCGAAAGTTTTTGGACCTTCGACACGCCTGCATTGCCTGCATAGCCGCTCAGCCGTTCATTGCGGGCCACGCTCGGCGAAGCCGCCACACCACGCACTTCGGTGATGGTGTTCCAGGCATGACAGGCGCTGCATTGCCCCTGCCAGCGCGGATAATCCGCACCACATTCATTGCAGACAAATGCGCGTTTTGGAGCTTTCGCCACGGTTTACCTCGTTATTTCTGATTAAGGCTGCCGGAGAGAATGCAGAACACCCCCATCAGGTCAGCGTGACGGATAGTGACTTCCGTCTTTTCATTCACTTTTGGTTTGGCATGGTAAGCAATACCAAGGCCAGCCACTTTGATCATCGGCAGATCGTTCGCGCCATCACCAATGGCGACGGTCTGCTCGACCGGAATCTCATACTTTTCCGCAAGACGCGTCAGCGTATTGGCTTTGTACTGGGCATCCACGATATCGCCGATCACCTGGCCGGTCAGCTTGCCGTCCATGATCTCCAGCTCGTTGGCCACCACGGTTGTCAGATGCAGTTTTTCCCGCAGATAATCCGCGAAGAAGGTGAAGCCGCCGGAGGCGATCGCCACTTTCCAGCCGAGAGACTGCAGCTTTAGTACCAGCTGCGTCAGCCCCGGCATCAGCGGCAGCACGTCGCGCACCTGGCGCAGGATGTTGGCATCTGCCCCCTTCAGGGTCGCCACGCGCTGGCGCAGGCTGGCGGTGAAGTCCAGCTCGCCGCGCATCGCGCGCTCGGTGACTTCCGCTACCAGCTCGCCGCTGCCTGCCAGTTTAGCAATCTCGTCAATACACTCGATTTGAATGGCGGTGGAGTCCATGTCCATCACCAGCAGACCCGGCGTTTTCAGGTGCGGAATTTTGCCGAGAGGCGCGACGTCCAGCCCGGCGTCATGCGCCAGACGCGTTGCGCGCTGCGTCAGGGAGCCCGCCAGGCGGATAACCTGGTAATCTTCCACGCACCAGGCGGCAACGATGACCATGGCCGCGCCCAGTTTGGTTTGATACTGGGTCAGGCGTTGCTTATCCAGGCCGCGTCCGTACAGCAGCCAGCCGCTACGGCCAGCGTGGTAATCCAGAGGCATCACCTCATCGCCACTTAACGAGAGCGGCAATCCTGGCCATAAAGAGACATCCGTTGGCAGGTCACACCAGGTAATGTTCGGCATTAAAGCTCCTGTAAATTCGTTCGCGCCGGAAGGTTCCAGAGGGAAAATAACGCATGAGGCTACCCTGTAACCATCACTTCTGGCAACATTAAGCCCTAAATTTTCAGCAGGTGGAATATGGCTCGCGCAAAACTGAAATTCCGGCTTCATCGCGCCGTGATTGTCCTGATCTGTCTCGCACTGTTAGTTGCATTGATGCAAGGGGCATCGTGGTTTAGCCAGAACCATCAGCGGCAGCGCAACCCGCAGTTTGAAGAACTGGCCCGTACGCTGGCGCGGCAGGTGACGCTCAACGTTGCGCCCCTGATGCGCAATGAAACGCCGGACGATAAGCGGATAAGCCAGGTCTTGCGTCAGCTCACCGAGAACAGCCGCATCCTGGATGCGGGCGTATACGATGAAAAAGGCGACCTGATTGCCCGCGCCGGTGAGCACGTCGACGTGCGTGACAGGCTGGCGCTGGACGGTAAAAAAGCCGGAGGCTATTTCAACCAGCAGATTGTCGAACCTGTTCAGGGTAAAAACGGCCCGCTGGGGTATCTGCGCCTGACGCTGGATACCCACACCCTGCCAACCGAAGCCAAGCAGGTGGATAACACCACCAATATTCTGCGCCTGATGCTGTTACTCTCGCTGGCCATTGGCGTTGTGCTGGCGCGCACGTTGCTCCAGGGCAAGCGCACCCGCTGGCAGCAGTCACCGTTCCTGTTGACCGCCAGCAAGTCGGTTCCCGAAGACGAAGAGAGCGAGAAGAAGGAATAGTGATAAAGTAGGCGAAAGATATGGAAAAGGAACTCTGCCATGACGACGCTACGCCTGCTTATCTCTGACTCTTACGATCCCTGGTTTAATCTCGCGGTGGAAGAGTGCATCTTCCGCCAGATGCCCGCCACCCAGCGCGTGCTGTTTCTCTGGCGTAATGCCGATACAGTGGTCATTGGCCGCGCGCAAAACCCGTGGAAAGAGTGCAATACGCGGCGCATGGAAGAGGACAACGTCCGTCTGGCTCGCCGCAGCAGCGGCGGCGGTGCGGTGTTCCACGATCTCGGCAATACCTGCTTTACCTTTATGGCGGGCAAACCGGAATACGACAAATCCATCTCGACCGCTATTGTACTTAACGCACTGAATTCTCTGGGCGTGACGGCAGAAGCCTCCGGACGTAACGATCTGGTAGTGAAAACCCCCGAGGGCGACCGGAAAGTGTCAGGCTCCGCCTACCGCGAAACGATGGATCGCGGTTTCCACCACGGCACCCTGTTGCTGAACGCTGACCTGAGCCGTCTGGCGAACTACCTGAATCCTGATAAGAAAAAGCTCCAGGCTAAAGGGATTACCTCCGTGCGTGGGCGCGTAGCGAATCTGGTAGAACTGCTGCCGGGGATTACGCACGAGCAGATTTGCGATGCGATCCGTGACGCGTTCTTTGCACACTACGGCGAGCGCGTGGAAGCAGAAGTGATCTCTCCTGACAAAACTCCGGACCTGCCCAACTTCGCCGAAACCTTCGCCCGCCAGAGCAGCTGGGAGTGGAACTTCGGCCAGGCGCCTGCGTTTTCCCATCTGCTGGATGAGCGTTTTACCTGGGGCGGCGTGGAGCTGCACTTTGACGTCGAGAAAGGCCATATCTCTCGTACCCAGGTATTTACGGATAGTCTTAATCCGGCACCGTTAGAAGCGCTGGCGGCTCGTTTGCAGGGCTGTTTGTATCGGGCGGATATGCTGCAGCAGGAGTGTGACGCGTTACTTGTTGATTTTCCGGAACAGGAACAAGAGTTGCGGGAGTTATCGGCATGGATTGCGCAGGCAGTACGCTAATAAAAAAGCCCGCTGGCGCTCAGCTTAGCGGGCCTGGAAAACCGTAGGCCGGGTCAGGCGAAGCCGCCACCCGGCACAACAGCTCTTACTCTTTATCGCCCAGCAATACGGATTCCAGCGCGATTTTGATCATGTCGTTGAAGGTTGTCTGACGCTCGGCAGCTGTGGTCTGCTCGTGGGTACGGATATGGTCGGACACGGTGCAGATAGTCAGCGCTTTTGCACCAAACTCAGCCGCAACGCCGTAGATACCCGCCGCTTCCATTTCAACGCCCAGGATGCCATATTTTTCCATCACGTCGAACATGTCGCCTTCTGGCGAGTAGAACAGATCGGCAGAGAACAGGTTGCCCACGCGCGCGTCAACGCCCAGCGCTTTTGCCGCGTCAACCGCGTTACGCACCATGTCAAAGTCAGCGATGGCCGCAAAGTCATGATCTTTAAAGCGGATGCGGTTAACTTTAGAGTCGGTGCACGCGCCCATGCCGATTACTACGTCACGCAGCTTAACGTCCATACGCACCGCGCCGCAGGAGCCCACGCGGATGATTTTCTTCACGCCGAAATCGGTGATCAGCTCTTTGGTGTAGATGGAGCAGGATGGGATACCCATACCGTGGCCCATGACGGAGATTTTGCGGCCTTTATAGGTACCGGTGAAGCCCAGCATGCCGCGAACGTTGTTCACTTCACGCACGTCTTCCAGGAAAGTTTCTGCAATGTGCTTCGCGCGCAGCGGGTCGCCCGGCATCAATACGACGTCAGCGAAATCACCCATTTCTGCATTAATGTGAGGAGTTGCCATCTTCAGTTCCTTTTACATTGTTTATTCTTTTCACCCTCTCCCTGTGGAAGAGGGCCGGGGTGAGGGCATCAGACCGCACCCAACTTGATTCAGAACATAGCCTTGCCATATTCCATGTCAGACGTACCAAAATATTTCGCGATAGTCTGGCCGATGTCCGCGAAGGTTTCACGGTGACCGAGCGAGCCCGGCTTCACTTTCGGGCCATACACCAGCACCGGAATGTGCTCACGGGTGTGGTCGGTACCGGTCCAGGTTGGGTCACAGCCGTGGTCCGCAGTCAGGATCAGAATGTCATCTTCCCCCACCAGCTCCATCAGCTCTGGCAGACGGCGGTCAAACAGCTCCAGACCGGCCGCGTAGCCTGCGACGTCGCGACGGTGGCCCCAGGAGGAGTCGAAGTCCACGAAGTTGGTGAAGACAATGGTCTTATCGCCCGCTTCTTTCATCTCTTTGATGGTGGCATCGAACAGCGCATCCAGACCGGTGGCTTTCACTTTTTTGGTGATGCCGCAGTTGGCGTAAATGTCCGCGATTTTACCCACGGACACCACGTGGCCGCCTTTCTCGTCAACCAGCTTCTGCAGCACGGTCGGTGCCGGTGGCTCAACGGCCAGGTCGTGACGGTTACCGGTACGCTGGAAGTTACCCGCCTTGTCGCCGATAAACGGACGCGCGATCACGCGGCCAATATTGTAGCCACCTTCGGTCAGCTCTTCACGGGCGATTTCGCACAGCTCGTAGAGTTTATCCAGGCCAAAGGTCTCTTCGTGGCAGGCAATCTGGAACACGGAGTCAGCAGAGGTGTAGAAGATCGGCTTGCCGGTTTTCATGTGCTCTTCGCCGAGCTGATCCAGAATCACGGTACCTGAAGAGTGGCAGTTACCGAGGTAGCCCGGCAGGTTGGCACGCTTCACCAGCTTATCCAGCAGCTCCTGCGGGAAGCTGTTCTCGTGATCGGAGAAGTAGCCCCAGTCAAACAGAACCGGCACGCCAGCGATTTCCCAGTGACCAGACGGGGTGTCTTTCCCGGAAGAGAGCTCGTGCGCCCATGCGTAGGCGCCCACCACTTCCGCGTTGCCGTCCATACCGGCTGCAATTTTACCGGTAGAACCTTCATGCGCTTTTACCAGCCCGAGGCGGGTCAGGTTAGGTAGAGTCAGAGGGCCTTTACGACCGTTGTCCGCTTCGCCTTTTGCACAGGCTTCCGCGATGTGACCCATGGTATCGGAACCCACGTCACCAAAACGTTCTGCATCTTCGGTTGCGCCGATGCCGAATGAGTCCAGCACCATAATAAATGCACGTTTCATAATTGTTCTCCGTACTTAGTGCTTCATAAAAATGCGATCAAATCAGTATACCGCTATTCGGTGATACGACGATAGACCGTCGGTGTGGTTTCCGGTGCTTTATCGTCAAGAGATATTGCCGCTTTCACCGCTTTCGCCGCATCCTGCCAGCTGGCTTCGTCTTTGGCGTGGATCACCGCCAGCGGACGTTGGCCGTCAACGCTGTCGCCCAGACGGGCCATATCGGTAAAGCCGACGCTGTAATCAATGGTGTCCGATGCCTGACGGCGACCGCCGCCCATAGACACGACAGCCATGCCGAGCGCGCGGGTGTCCATTGCCGAGACAAAACCTTCGCCATCCGCATAAACGGCTTTGCTGAGCATCGCGGTCGGCAGGTATTTCGCGTAGTTTTCGACGAAGTCGGTCGGGCCTTTCTGAGCCGCCACCATGCGGCCGAAGATCTCCGCCGCTTTGCCGTTGTCCAGTACCGCCTGCAGCTTCGCGCGGGCGTCGGCATCGTCTTTGGCGAGCTTGCCGGAGATCAGCATCTCCACGCATAGCGCCATGGTGACGTCGAACAGGCGCGGGTTGCGGTATTCGCCCGTAAGGAACTGCACGGCTTCGCGGACTTCGACCGCGTTACCGGCGCTGGAGGCCAGCACCTGGTTCATGTCCGTCAGCAGTGCGGTGGTGCGCACGCCCGCGCCGTTGGAGACGCCAACAATCGCTTCGGCCAGCGCCTCAGAGAGTTCATAGGTCGGCATAAACGCGCCGCTGCCCACTTTCACGTCCATCACCAGCGCGTCCAGACCTTCTGCCAGTTTCTTCGCCAGGATAGAGGCGGTGATCAGCGGGATGGAGTCAACGGTCGCGGTAATGTCACGCGTCGCGTAGAAACGCTTGTCTGCCGGCGCAAGAGAGCTGGTCTGGCCGATAATCGCCACGCCAACGTCTTTAATAATGTCGCGGAAGCGGTTGTCATCCGGGAAGATATCGAAGCCCGGAATGGCTTCCAGTTTGTCGAGCGTACCGCCGGTGTGGCCCAGGCCGCGCCCGGAAATCATCGGGATGTAACCGCCGCAGGCTGCCACCATGGGGCCAAGCATCAGGGAGGTTACGTCACCCACGCCGCCGGTGGAGTGTTTGTCAACGATTGGGCCGTTGAGGTTGAGGCTTTTCCAGTCCAGAACGGTTCCTGAATCTCGCATCGCCATGGTCAGCGACACGCGCTCAGGCATCGACATATCGTGGAAGAAGATGGTCATCGCCAGAGCCGCAATCTGCCCTTCAGAGACGGTGTTATCACGAATGCCGTTGATGAAAAAGCGAATTTCTTCGTCGCTTAATGCATGACCATCACGTTTTTTACGAATAATTTCTTGTGCGAGAAACACGGTAACCTCCATGCGGAATCGAGGGAATTGTGGCGGGTGGCGCGACGCTTACCCGCCCTGCGATCCTGTAGGCCGGATAAGCGAAGCGTCATCCGGCATTGTCTGGCAATCAGTAGCTGCTTGCGCTCTTACCGTCGCCGTGACCCAGTGCTTTCAGCAGGCTGGCCAGCAGGCTGGACGCGCCGAAGCGGTAGTGGCGGGAATCGGCCCAGTCGGCGCCAAACAGCTCGTCGGCAATCGCCAGGAACTGCTGCGCATCTTCCGCGGTACGTACGCCGCCCGCAGGTTTGAAGCCAACGGTTTTGGACACGCCCATATCACGGATAACTTCCATCATGATGCGCGCGCTTTCCGGAGTAGCGTTGACCGGCACTTTACCGGTAGAGGTTTTGATGAAATCCGCACCGGCTTTGATGGAGATTTCGGACGCTTTACGAATCATCGCCTCTTCTTTCAGCTCGCCAGTTTCGATGATCACTTTAAGCAGCACGTTTGCCGCCGCACACGCGTCTTTACAGGCTTTCACCAGGTCAAAACCGACCTGCTCGTTGCCGGCGATCAGCGCGCGGTACGGGAACACCACGTCAACTTCGTCTGCGCCGTAAGCAATCGCCGCACGGGTTTCCGCCAGCGCGATCTCGATATCGTCGTTGCCGTGCGGGAAGTTAGTGACGGTGGCAATGCGCACGTCCGGCGTGCCCTGCTCTTTCAACGTTTTGCGGGCAATCGGGATAAAGCGCGGGTAGATACAGACGGCGGCGGTGTTACCCACTGGCGTTTTCGCCTGATGGCACAGGGCGATGACTTTCTCATTGGTGTCGTCATCGTTCAGGGTGGTCAGGTCCATCAGTTTCAACGCGCGCAGGCTGCTTGCAGTTAAATCGGTCATAACATTCTCCAACGGCAGTGCCGTATAAATTTTACCTTGCGGGTCTGTGAGTATTCTAACATTCACCCGCATCCACACTTCGACATTCATCACAGTTAATGAAAACTGCGTACAAATTTGCATTACTGTAATGAGATCTTCTTCAAACTTTAGCGTGCAAATTGCTGACTAAAGCAGCGATACCCCCTGTCGGATCAAAAGCGCCGGCAGGCTGGCTTCCTACAATTCACTCACCATCCGCAGAACCCTCAAGGAAGTGAACATGCCCGACGCCCTGCAACAACGTTGCCAGCACATTGTGACAAGCCCGGTGTTAACCCCGGAGCAAAAACGTCATTTTCTGGCACTGGAAGCGGAAAATTATCTGCCCTATCCCGCTCTGCCAGAGGCGGCCCGCGCCGCGCTGGACGAGGGGTTTATCTGCGACATGTTCGAAGGCCACGCGCCCTACAAACCGCGCTACGTGCTACCGGATTATGAAAAATTCCTGGCTAACGGTTCAGAGTGGCTGGAGCTGGAAGGCGCGAAAGATCTTGATGACGCCCTCTCGATGTTAACCATTCTCTACCACCATGTTCCGTCCGTCACATCCAAGCCGGTCTATCTGGGGCAGCTTGATGCGATACTGAGTTCGTATGTTAGAATTCTAACACAAGAAGAAATCGATAGCCGAATAAAACGTTTCTGGCGCTATCTCGACAGAACCCTGCCGGATGCCTTTATGCACGCCAATATTGGCCCGGCAGACGGCCCTGTCACCCGTGCCATTTTGCGTGCAGATGCTGAACTGAAGCAGGTTGCGCCCAATCTGACCTTTATCTACGATCCTGATATCACCCCGGACGATTTGCTGCTTGAGGTGGCAAAAAACATCTGCGAATGCAGCAAGCCGCATATTTCAAATGGCCCAGTGAATGATAAAATTTTCACAAAAGGCCGCTATGGCGTGGTGAGCTGCTACAACTCACTGCCGCTGGCGGGCGGTGGCAGCACCCTGGTGCGCCTTAACCTCAAGGCCATTGCCGAACACAGCGCATCGGTTGACGAATTCTTCACCCGCACGCTTCCGCACTACTGCCAGCAGCAAATCGCCATCATCGATTCCCGCTGTGATTTTCTGTATCAGCAATCCGGCTTCTTTGAGAATAGCTTCCTGGTGAAAGAGGGGCTGATTGATGCCGATCGGTTTGTGCCGATGTTTGGCATGTATGGTCTGGCGGAAGCGGTGAATGCACTCTGTGAAAAGGAGGGCATTGAAGGCCGTTACGGGAAAGACGAGCAGGCTAACGCGCTGGGCTACCGCATCAGCGGGCAGCTGGCGGCGTTTGTGGAAAACGCACCGGTAAAACACGGCTGGAAAAAACGCGCGATGCTGCACGCCCAGTCAGGCATCAGCTCCGATTCGGGCACCACGCCGGGGGCGCGTCTGCCGTACGGTGACGAGCCGGATCCCGTCAGCCATCTACTGGCCGTTGCGCCGCATCACAAATACTATCACTCCGGAATCAGCGATATTCTCACCCTGGAGGAGACGGTTAAACGCAATCCTCAGGCGGTGGTCCAGCTTTGCCTGGGGGCATTCAGGGCCGGTATGCGTGAGTTCACCGCGAACGTGGCGGGTAACGATCTGGTGCGCGTGACTGGCTATATGGTTCGCTTGTCGGATCTGGAGAAATACCGGGAAGCGGGTTCAAGAACAAACACCACGTGGCTGGGGGAAGAGGCCGCGCGCAATACCCGCATTCTGGAACGTCAGCCGCGCGTGATAAGCCATGAACAGCAGATGCGCTTTAGTTAGTCAGGTCATTCCTTTTTCCTGCGTGGACGGGCCGGGCAGCCGCCTGGCGCTGTTCCTGCAGGGCTGCAATCTGCGCTGCAAAACCTGCCACAACCCGTGGACGATCGGCCGCTGCAACGACTGTGGAGACTGCGTACCCCACTGCCCGCACGACGCGCTGACCATTCAGGCCGGACGCGTCTGGTGGCAGGAGAGTCACTGCCAGCAGTGCGACACCTGCCTGCACCTTTGCCAGCAGAGGGCAACGCCCATGGCGCACCGCCTGAGCGTGGACGATATCCTCATCCAGGTCCGTAAATCCGCGCCCTTTATCGAAGGGATCACCGTGAGCGGCGGCGAAGCCACAACGCAATTGCCGTTTTTGATCGCCCTGTTCACCGCGATCAAAGCCGATCCCGCCCTGTGCCGCCTCACCTGCCTGGTAGACAGCAACGGTCTGCTAAGCGAAACCGGCTGGCAAAAATTGCTGCCGGTGCTCGATGGCGCAATGCTGGATCTCAAAGCATGGGGGAATGAGCATCACCGTTTCCTGACCGGGCGCGAAAACCCGCAGATTAAGGAGAGCATCCGCTGGCTGGCAGACCGTCACCGTTTGACGGAGCTCCGCTTGCTGGTCATCCCGGAACAGTGTGATTATCTGGAACATCTCAAACCGTTGATAACGTTCATCCACGGGCTGGGAAATGTTCCGGTGCGTATTAACGCGTTTCATGCCCACGGGGTTTACGGGGAAGCGGCATCATGGCGCAGCGCCACGCCGGAGGATATTGAGCCGCTGGCATTGGCGCTGGAAAAACAGAAGATAAGGGTAATCCGCCCTGCGCTTTATCTATAGCGTGATGCCAAATACGGCGCGGGTATTTTCCAGCAGCGCACTGGCAATGACCTCTTCAGGTTCCTGACGCAGTTCGCACAGCACATCAAAAACGCGTGCCGCCTGTTCCGGGCGATTCGGCTGGCCCTGAAAACCATTCAGCGGCATATCGGGTGCATCCGTTTCCAGTAACAACGCCGACAGGGGCAGCTGCGCCATCACGTCGCGGGTTTTACTGGCACGCGGATAGGTGATGGTGCCACCGACGCCAATTTTGTAGCCCAGCTCAATAAAACGCTGCGCCTGCTGCAGGCTACCGGCGAAACCGTGCACAACGCCCCTGCGCGGCAGGTCAATGCGCTTCAGGTGCATCGCCAGTTTGTCATGGGTGCGTCGGGAGTGGAGGATCACCGGCAGATCGTGACGCTTCGCCAGCCGAAGCTGCGCGTCGAGGATCGTCTGCTGGCGTTCAAACTGCGGATCTTCACGATAGAGATCGAGCCCGATCTCACCGATGGCGACAAGTTTGTCTCCGGCGCTTTGCAGCACCTGATCCAGCTGTTCAAGATGCTCATCATGATGGCGCTCAATCACAATCGGATGCAGACCGAGCGCGGCATAAAGCGCAGGGTGTTGTGTGGAAAGATCCAGCACGCGGGAAAAATAGGCCGCTTCGACGGACGGCACAATAATGGCCTGCACGCCTGCTTCGGCAGCTTTCGCAATGCTTTGTGCTTCATCCCCGGTAAACGGCGGGAAATCAAAGTGGCAGTGGGTATCAATAAAGCGGTGCGTCACGCCAGATCCTCGTTATCCAGTAAAGCATCATTCGCCTGCGGAATATCCACCAGCGGCATCGTCAGGGCGTCATTGGCGACAACTGCGGGTGGCGTAATAATCCGCTTATGCCGATGAAGCGGCGGCTGCTCGGCCAGCATTTTTCCGACCGTCGCCAGGAAGTAACGCCCGCACAGCCGCCCCGTTTTATAATCCATGCGCAGCGCAGGGACGCGACTGCCCAGCGCCATGCTGACTAACGGCTTAGGCGGATAGATTTCGAAAATACGTAACTTACCCGGCGGCTTATCAATGAAACGCTGCATCGCGCCGTAGGTGGTTTCATGCTGCTTCGCAATATTCACCAGCGGCTGCAGGCTGCTGTCGCCCAGCCAGCGCTCCATCCGTTTAAACCACTGCGGCGTGTAATACATTTGCGACGGCACGGTACGGATCACCACGATGGTTTTCGCCCCGCGTCGCGCGGCTTCCTGCACCGGCACCGCGTCGCTGATCCCCCCGTCCAGATAGCTGATGCCGTCCAGCAGCGCGCCGGTACGATAAAAACCGGGAATGGCGCTGGAGGCGCGGATGATGTCCAGCCAGTTCTCCTTCTGCGGAGAGAAATAGCCTGGAGAATAGTCATCCCCCCGGCTGGCGCACATCCAGAATTCTTTGCCACTATCAAACAGACGGGCGGCAGTATCCATGGCCAGCGGCATCTGACTGGAGGTCGACTCCAGCAGCCAGTCGAGATCGATCAGGTTCCCGCCGCGCACAAAGCGCACCGGGTTAAAAAATTCTTTCGCCGTGGTGTAGCGCATAATCACTTTTCGCGCGTAGCCGGGCTGGTTACAGACATAGGCAGAGAGATTCTGCGCCCCGGCGGACGTGCCAAAGTAGAGGTCAAACGGGTTGAACTGCGCGCGCATAAATTCATCCAGCACGCCAGCGGTAAAAATGCCGCGCTGCCCGCCCCCCTCACAGACCAGTGCGAGTTGACCCGCGCGAAACGGTTTTAACGTCAGCGGCGCAATATTGCCGAGCGTAACGGGAATTCGTTGCCCCACCTCTGCTTTCCTGTTTTGATTATTTATCACTCCACAGTAACGCACCCGACCTGTAACGCAAATAAGAAAAAGCCAGTCGCAGTGACTGGCTTTATTTTGTTGACGGAATATTGCGTTTGCTACGGACGTCTACGACCCGTAAACAGACTGACCAGGAACAGAATAATACCCACAACGAAGACAATTTTAGCTGCCCATGCCGCTGTACCTGCCAGTCCACCAAAGCCCAATGCGGCGGCAATTAACGCGATAACCAGAAATATAATGCCCCAACGAAACATAAGCTTCTCCTTTACCATAGTTAATGTCGGCCGCTAAACGTGAGCGCTCAGGTCACTCACCGGCGTTTTTCCAGAGTCGTTCTTATTCCGCCCGCAGGGGTTAAGCCTTACGGGCGAATGGTCCAGATTTACTTCGTTTTCAGATCGTTTTTAACGCTTTTCACACCATCAATCGCTTTCGCAATTGACTCGGCGCGTTCACTTTGCGCCTGTGAATCAACCGTACCGGAAAGCTGCACCACGCCATCGGTGGTTTCCACTTTCACCTTACGGGACGGTACGATGTCATCTGCTAACAGTTTAGCTTTGATTTCGCTGGTGGTTGCCGCATCCCCGGCATAACCTTTCACCGAGGCGTCTTTGCTGTCGCGAACGTGCAGCTTATCGCTCACGGACGCAACGCCTTCGACACCCTTAGCGACTTTCACAGCCTGTTCGGCCTGAGCCTGGCTTTCTACGAAGCCGCTCAGCGTGACCACTTTCTTATCGGTCTTAACGGAAATATCGGTGCTCTTGATGGCTTCATCATCCACCAGTGCGGCTTTCACTTTTGCTGTGATAGAGCTGTCGTCCATGAAATTACCGACTTTATTCATAGAGCTATCGATTTTTTGCCCTGCGGTATCGGCCGTGGACTGCGCTTTATCCATGGTGCTGCTTTCCGCGAGAGCGGAGCCGCTAACCAGAACGCTACCCAGTGTTACAGCCAGCAGAGTTTTAGAAATCTTCAGTCTTGTCATATTCATCGATGTATTCCTGTGTTTTACCCGTTATTCGGGCTACATACTTCCTTAGTAGTTTTATATATTGCGAATAAACACACGGGTGAAATGGAGAACCAATCGACATGCATTGAACAGTTAATTCATCCACGCCCGGTGCTAAACACTGAGTTAAATATAGATCACTCTCACAATGCCGCTTTCAGAATTGGGTAAAAAACGCGCGAATAGCGTGAAATTGCGGTGAATTAAGAACATTCCGCAAGGGACTAATAAGACAGGAATAAAAGAAGAGCACGGCGATTGCCGTGCTCTGAGAGGGGATTAGTGTTCGCGCGTTTTGCGGAACTGAACGTCTGGATAACGTTCCTGCGTCAGGTTCAGGTTCACCATTGTGGGGGCGATATAGGTCAGATTATCGCCGCCATCCAGCGCCAGCTGAATTTCGTTCTTACGTTTAAATTCTTCGAATTTCTTCACGTCGGAACACTCAACCCAGCGCGCCGTCGCCACGTTTACGGACTCGTAAATCGCTTCAACGTTGTATTCGCTCTTCAGACGCGCAACGACCACGTCGAACTGCAGCACACCGACCGCACCAACGATCAGATCGTTGTTGGCGATTGGGCGGAACACCTGCACGGCACCCTCTTCGGAGAGCTGAACCAGGCCTTTCAGCAGCTGTTTCTGTTTCAGCGGATCGCGCAGACGAATACGGCGGAACAGTTCCGGTGCGAAGTTCGGAATACCGGTGAACTTCATCATCTCGCCCTGGGTGAAGGTATCGCCGATCTGGATGGTACCGTGGTTATGCAGACCAATGATGTCGCCCGGATACGCTTCTTCTACATGAGAGCGATCGCCCGCCATAAAGGTCAGCGCGTCGGAAATCACCACGTCTTTACCGATACGCACCTGGCGCAGCTTCATGCCCTTTTCATATTTACCGGAGACCACGCGCATGAAAGCTACGCGGTCGCGGTGTTTCGGGTCCATATTGGCCTGAATTTTAAAGACGAAGCCGGAGAACTTCTCTTCCTTCGCTTCCACTTCACGGGTGTCGGTTTTACGCGGCATCGGCTGCGGCGCCCACTCCACCAGGCCGTCCAGCATGTGGTCAACGCCGAAGTTACCCAGCGCGGTACCAAAGAAGACCGGGGTAATTTCGCCGCTCAGGAACAGCTCTTTGTCGAACTCGTGAGACGCGCCCTTCACCAGCTCCAGCTCGTCGCGCAGCTGCGCGGCCAGCTCTTCGCCAACTGCAGCATCAAGATCCGGGTTGTCCAGACCCTTCACAATACGTACTTCCTGAATGGTGTGGCCTTTACCGGTCTGGTACAGGTAAGTTTCGTCTTTATAGAGGTGATAAACCCCTTTGAACAGCTTACCGCAGCCGATTGGCCACGTGATTGGCGCACAGGCAATCTTCAGCTCGTTTTCCACTTCATCCATCAGCTCCATCGGATCGCGGATGTCACGGTCGAGTTTGTTCATGAAGGTGAGGATCGGCGTATCGCGCAGACGGGTAACTTCCATCAGCTTACGGGTACGGTCTTCTACACCTTTCGCGGCGTCGATCACCATCAGACAGCAGTCCACTGCCGTCAGAGTACGGTAGGTATCTTCGGAGAAGTCTTCGTGGCCCGGGGTGTCCAGCAGGTTCACCAGGCAGTCGTGATACGGGAACTGCATCACGGAGGTGGTAATCGAAATACCACGCTGCTTTTCCATCTCCATCCAGTCGGATTTAGCATGCTGGCTGGAGCCACGGCCTTTAACGGTACCCGCGGTCTGGATCGCCTGTCCGAACAGCAACACCTTCTCGGTGATGGTCGTTTTACCGGCATCCGGGTGCGAGATAATGGCAAAAGTGCGGCGTTTGGCCACCTCTTGCAGATAAGGAGACAACGTCATAATCAATTCTTCTTAGGTAAGCGCGGCAGCAGGCCGCGCATCATGGAATACGAAAAATGCGGCTATTTTACCCATCAACAGGGGGCAGGCAATCATTGTTTACACAGGAGCTGCTCCAGTTCGTTCAATGACGTAACGGTCCAGGTCGGTTCAATGCCTTCCGGCGGTACGCGGCCATGCGCGTTTAGCCAGACGGTCGACAGACCTGACTTTATGCCGCCAAGAATATCAGACTCTGCGGTATCCCCCACCATCAGGACGCGCTCGCGGTCGGGATTTCCGGCCTGCGCCAGCGCATAGTCGAAAATACGCGGGTCCGGCTTCGGTACGCCCACCTCTTCGGAGATCACCAGCGCGTCGAAATAATCGCGCAGGCCGGTGCGCTCCAGGCGGATCTGCTGCAGGGCGGTAAAACCGTTGGTAATGATTCCAAGCTTTACCTTGCCTTTTAACGCATTAAGCAGAGAAACCGCGCCCGGCAGCGGGGCGCAAATATCCGCCATCGCATTCAGAAAAGCATCGTTCAGCGAACCCGGACTCACGTTTAAGCGCTCCGCCCAGACGTCAAACCGCTGGTGCTGAAGCTGTAACGCAGTGATGGCACCGTTCTGGTAATCCACCCACAGCGGCTTGTTCACCGCCTGATAGTCCTGAAAATCTTCGGCGGTGAAGGTCACGCTATAGTCGAGAAACATCCGCTGTAGGCCGCCGAACGAGTCAAACGTAAACAGCGTTTCGTCGGCATCAAAGAAAATCCAGTCCCATTTCATCGTTACAACCTTTTTTCGTTATCCAATTGGCAGAGCCATTATGATGGCGTCTTCACGTCCCTCTGCGGTGGGGTAGTAGTTACGGCGGACTGTCGCCTCGTTAAAGCCTAAGCTTTCATAGAGCGCGATGGCGGCGACATTCGACGCGCGCACTTCCAGCCACAGGGTGAAAACGTCACGGGTTTCAAGCTCGCGGATGAGGTGCTCGAGCAGTTCCCTTCCCAGCCCACGGCGCTGATACGCCGGGTCGACGGCGATGTTAAACAGCGTCGCTTCATCAAGAACCACCTGCGTAATGGCGAACGCGGCCAGGGTGCCGTCAACGTCCAGACGGTAGTTCAGATACCGTTCGCCCTGATTGCTGGCAAACGTTTTTTCGCTCCACGGAAAGGCGTGGGCGCGTGTTTCAATCGCGAACGCTGCGGTCAGGTCAGACGTCGTGAGGGAAGAAATCGTGTTCATATTCGCAGATTTGTTGCCATAGCGCGCTGCGCGCCTTTGGATTGGCTTTCAGTTCGTCCAGCGCTGGCGAGCAGATCTGGCTCCCCTGGAGAGGCATATCGTTTATCTCCCCAATGCGCCAGCTGTTACAGCGGCTTTCGGGAGGGAGCATCGCGACACGTTCCGGCGTCAGCTGTAAAACCTCGTCGGCCGTCAGCTTCAGGCTGCGAAGGACATCGCCGATAAGGGGTTCATTCAGGGCAGGCAGTTCTTCCGCCACCATCACCAGGCGTACGTGCGCAGGGATGGAGATGGCGATCTCGCCCTGCAACGCCGTCGGGCGACGCAAGGCCCACTGGGTGATGCCCAGTTGCTGCAACTGCCAGTCTCGTCGGGATGTCATAGGGATAACTCCTGTCTCTCAGGCGCGCAAATATAGCAAATGTGTCGAAAGTGCGCCATCTACCTACTATAATCCCCGCCTGAGTTTATTGAGGAACAATTCATGTCTGCATTTACCCCGGCAAGTGAAGTCTTGCTGCGTCACAGTGATGATTTCGAAGAAAGCCGTATTCTGTTTGCCGGAGATATGCAGGATGACCTGCCTGCGCGTTTCGACTGTGCTGAAAGCCGTGCCCATACCCAATACTACCACCACTGGCAGGTGCTGAGCCGCCAGATGGGCGAGCGCGCGCGCTTTAGCCTGGTGGCGGAGCAGAGCGACATTGCGGACTGCGATACGCTGATCTACTACTGGCCGAAGAACAAGCCGGAAGCCCAGTTCCAGCTGATGAATCTGCTCTCCCTGCTGCCGGTCGGCTGCGATATTTTCGTGGTGGGCGAGAACCGCAGCGGCGTGCGCAGCGCTGAACAGATGCTGGAAGGTTACGCGCCGCTGAATAAAGTCGACAGCGCCCGCCGCTGTGGTCTTTACCATGGCCGTCTGGAAAAACAGACAACCTTTGATGCGCAGACTTACTGGGACGAGTACCAGCTTGACGGTCTGACCATCAAAACCCTGCCGGGCGTGTTCAGCCGTGACGCGCTGGATACGGGCAGCAAGCTGCTGCTCTCCACCCTGACGCCGCACACCAAGGGCAAGGTGCTGGACGTGGGCTGTGGCGCAGGCGTGCTCTCAACGGTGCTTGCCAGCCATTCTCCAAAAGTCCGCTTAACCCTGTGTGACGTCAGCGCACCGGCGGTAGAAGCCAGCCGCGCAACGCTTGCGGCAAACGGCATTGAAGGCGACGTGATTGCCAGCAACGTCTTCTCTGACGTTACCGGTCGCTTTGACATGATCATCTCTAACCCGCCGTTCCATGACGGCATGGAGACCAGCCTGGAAGCCGCGCAAACGCTGATCCGCGGAGCCGTTCGTCACCTGAACAGCGGCGGCGAGCTGCGCATCGTCGCGAACGCCTTCCTCGCGTACCCGAAAGTGCTGGACGAAACTTTCGGCTTCCACGAAGTCATCGCTCAGACAGGCCGCTTTAAGGTCTACCGCACCGTGATGACGCGTCAGGCAAAGAAATAATTCGCCATGCAATCCAGGCCGGATAAGCGCCAGCGCCATCCGGCAAGCAGGCGTCTCAATTCCGGCCATTTTTGCAGCAATCAATAAAAGGCGCGCACTTTTCTGTTGACGTAATGCTGAAAACATCTAGAATGCGCCTCCGTGGTTACGATACTTTTACAGTATCGATGGTATGCGAAGGTGGCGGAATTGGTAGACGCGCTAGCTTCAGGTGTTAGTGTCCTTACGGATGTGGGGGTTCGAGTCCCCCCCCTCGCACCATAAATCACGTTGATATTGCTCGCACTGGGCGAAGGTGGCGGAATTGGTAGACGCGCTAGCTTCAGGTGTTAGTGTCCTTACGGATGTGGGGGTTCGAGTCCCCCCCCTCGCACCAACGAGGCGATATCAAAAAATAGTAAGATGACTGTGCGAAGGTGGCGGAATTGGTAGACGCGCTAGCTTCAGGTGTTAGTGTCCTTACGGATGTGGGGGTTCGAGTCCCCCCCCTCGCACCAATTATCTTACCTCCCCTCTTTAGTACGTCCTTTTTCCCGGTTATTTCACACTCATCGTTATCACCAGAATTGCACTGACCAATGCGACACATGATGGCAGTAACACATAGTGACGTAGTTGCTTATGCCAGATCATGCCTGACGTCATCAGCAACCCTGACACAATGATAGCCTTCCAGCTTTCGATGGAAAGATCGGCAAACATCAAACCGCCAAGGATTACGCCCGGCAGCAATACTCCCCATGCACTTCCCAGCGCCCTGTTCAACATGCATCGCCCTTTCATAACGATAATGATAAACACTATCATATGATAAAAATTATCATCTGTCAGCGCGATGAATCAAAAAAAGATCGCCCTTTGCCTTTATGTAGAATGACAGGAATACCCTAAGGTGATAAATTGCCCACCTGTTAACTTCACATAAAGCTTTTCTTATAATTACTCTTTGAGTTTTTTGCATAACTTATTGCGAAACAACACTTATTTATCTGTTTTAATTAAATTTTAATAAAAACGCACGACTATGACATCACACTCCTGGCGGTCTTTGGTTCAAAGAAAATATCAATTATCGTTACGTTTATTTTTATTTCTGAACGCAACTTCCGCCGTGTTCTCGGTAACAAACCCGCTCTATTCTCTACGCGTGTTTTCTGTTCCTCTGATGGCTATTTTCGCCATCAGTACGGGCCTGTTCGTCTGGCACTGGAGAAAGCGCGCGCGAAAGATAAATATTCCTGTCGTTTCAGGGATATTCGGTATTTTATGGGCATGGCAAATTGACTCGAAATTTTCGCTAATTACCCACGACCAGGCGACGTATTTGATCATCGCGCTATTAACGGTGCTTTTTATCGGAACGCTGGCATTCGCCAGTAATATCAAAGCATTTACGCTGCACTCGCTCCCCGCCTTTATTGTCTGCCTGTGGTTAAGCACCCCAGACATATGGCTGAGAATGACCTATTATTTCGCACTTCCTGTGGTGGCAGTTGCTATTCATAACATTTTGCAAAGGCGCAACGATCGCTTCGCCCAGGAGCTGCTCTCCCGCCTGCTTGAAGAACGGGAAACCCTCACCGATCTCAGCATGATGGATCCGCTAACCGGGCTTTATAATCGTCGCGGCCTGCAAAGTCGTCTGGAGAACCTGCCGGCGGTGGAAAACGGCGAACATTTTGTTCTGCTGATGGATATCGATCACTTCAAAGCCTATAACGACCACTACGGCCATATGATGGGCGATCAGGCATTGAAACGCGTTTCTGCAGCCATTCGTGATGCCGTCCGTTCGCGGGATATTGTGGCGCGTTTTGGCGGGGAAGAATTTATGGTGCTGCTGACGAATATTTCACTTGAACACGCCCGGCTGACGGCAGAGCGGATCCGTCAGAAAGTATACGATTTAAAAATCCCACACTTGTTTAACGAAAGCGTGGCGACCAATGTCACCATCAGCATCGGTATTGCTATTTTCGAGAATGAAGATGTGGAAGGTGCGCTGGAAAAAGCGGACAGAGCCCTTTACGAAGCAAAGCATCTGGGGCGCAATAACATACTGCTGAGTGAAGAGCTGCAAACCGCTTAAGCACGTGAGCGGTTAATCTGGACAAAAGTCTTGCCATTGGAATGAGCAATAGTTAGGATTGGCAATCATTATCATTTAGATTCCTATCTCAACTATGGCAACGCAAACCGCACACATCGTTGAACCACTCCTCTGGCGAACACCTCTCACCAGCGGGAATGCGTCGCTTGCGGATGCCATACGGGATAAGATTGCGGAAACGCGCGCGCATCTGCTGGACTTTATCAGGCTTGATGAAGTGCCCCCGCATCACGCCATGACGCTCTCAGAGTGGCAACAACCATCTAAACTGCAGTCACTGCTTGCCACCTATTCCGATCACATTTATCGCAATCAGCCAACGCTTACGCGGGAAAATAAACCCCTGCTCTCTCTCTGGGCGCAATGGTATATCGGGCTGATGGTTCCCCCACTCATGCTGGCGGTATTAACCCAAAAAAGCATGCTGGCGCTCTCGCCGGATCATTTTCACGTCGAGTTCCACGAAACTGGCCGGGCAGCCTGTTTCTGGATCGATCTGCACGAAGTTCGCGGTGCCGGGGAGCTCTCTGCACAGGAGCGTTTAGAGCAACTTATTACTCAGGCACTGATTCCGGTGGTGGATGCTCTAGAAGCGACGGGAGAGATCAACGGGAAGCTTATCTGGAGTAATACCGGGTATTTAATTCACTGGTATTTAACGGAAATGAAACCGCTGCTCGGCGATGAGAAAGTGGAGGCTCTGCGTCAGTCCTGTTTCTTTGCCAAACAGCTTTCCGATGGCCGCGATAACCCGTTATTCCGCACCGTTGTGCTCCGGGACGGGCTTCTGGTGCGTCGCACCTGCTGCCAGCGCTATCGCCTGCCGGACGTTAAGCAGTGCGGGGATTGCACGCTGAAGTAGTCGGGCCCGGCCTGATGCCCTCACCCTGACCCTCTCCCTTAATGGAGAGGGAACAAACACTAAAAACGGCAACCTGAAAGTTGCCGTTTTGCTTTTACCTAGGCCACCTGCTGATTGTCCTCTTCCGCATTACGCTGCGCTTCTTCCGCTTCCTGCTCCAGCAGCTGTTTCTCATACACCTTAAAGAACGGGAAGTAGATAATTGCCGACACGCAGGCCAGAACCACAACCAGAATCGCCGCGCGGAAATCCCAGCCCAGAGCCCATGCCGCGCCTATCGGCGCCGGTGCCGTCCAGGGAACCACTGAGATAACACGACCAATCAGATCAAACGTCATCGCCGCCCAGGCCAGCACGGCGTTAACCATCGGGGCCAGCAGGAACGGAATAAAGAACACCGGGTTCATCACAATCGGCGTACCGAAGATAACGGGTTCATTGATGTTGAAGAAGCTTGGCACCACGCTCAATCGGCCGATAGAGCGTAAGTGCGCTGAACGGCTGCGCAGATAGCAAATCACCAGCCCCATCGTCGCTCCTGACCCGCCAATTACAATGAAGAACGTCCAGAAGGCTTCCATAAAGATATGTGGCAGAGGCTGACCGGCGGCCAGCGCGGTCTGGTTCGCCCCGAGGTTAGTCAGCCAGAACATCTGCAGCATCCCGGAGACAATAGCCGCACCGTGGATCCCGGCGAACCACAGCAGGTGGCCAATCAGCACTGCCAGCAGAATCGCAGGCAGCGAGTCAGCCGCTGAAACCAGAGGTTTGAAGATCGACATAATCGCCTGCGGGATCAGCATGCCAAACTGAGACTGAATAAACAGGCTCAGCGGATAGAGCGTTAACACCACCACCAGCACCGGGATCAGCAGATCAAAGGAGTTTTTGATCATCGGCGGCACCTGGTCTGGCAGGCGAATACCGATGTTATGCGCTTTCAGGAAACGCATCATCTCAACGCAGTAAATCGCTACCAGAATCGCGGTAAAAATACCGGTCCCGCCCAGGCTGTCGACGGGAAGCGTGCCTTTGGTTTTAGGGGCCGCAACCAGCAGAAACGCCATCAACGACAGCATGGCGCACATGAATGGATCCAGCTGATGCGTTTTCACATAGTGTTTGCCAAGGTTATAGGCAATGGCCGCACAGATATAAATGGACATAATCCCCATGGTCATATCAAACGGCGTCAGGATCTGGCCTTCGAATTGTTTCGCCATATCCAGCCAGGCGCGTGCGAAGCCCCAGGTGGTGTCAGGCGAAAATGGCGGGTAGGCAAACACTAATAAAAATGAACCCACAATCATAAACGGCATCGCGGAAATAAACCCATCACGGATAGCCATCACATGACGCTGGGAAGAGATCCGCCCGGCAATCGGGCTCACGTAATTTTCAACGAAACGGAATATCAGATTAAACGCAGCATGGTTGGCAGACATGGTTGCTCTCCTGTCAGACGTTTCTTACTGGCGCACTCGCGCCGCACGTTGTTCCATAAATCAGCTTCACAACCTTGCTGGCTTGCGTTCCAGCGGTACTGCTCAGACAGAATGGTTTCATAATTGGCTCTTATTATTGGATACAGGGGACGTTACGTACTCAGTATTAATCGACGCATCACGCTCTGCAACCGGTTACTGTAACCGGTTTCTGTGATTGTGAAGAGGATCCAGAAATCAGCCATCCTGGATATTTGTTACTTAAGAGATATTTACAGAGCATAAATTCTTATGACAGATTACGCAGGATATTTGTCAGGAGGAAACAATGAGTTTGCAGTCTGTACAGCAGTTTTTTGCCGACAACGCGCCGGAGATAGAGGTTATAGAACTTAGCCAGAGTACCGCGACCGTTGCGCTGGCTGCAGCCGCCCACCGCGTAGAGCCGGGACAAATTGCCAAAACCTTATCGTTAAAGGTTAAAAATGAGGTGATTCTGGTCGTGGCGAAGGGTGATGCGCGTCTCGATAACAAAAAGCTGAAAGACACGTTTGGCGCGAAAGCCCGCATGCTCAGCAGTGATGAAGTGGTCACCGTTACCGGTCATCCGGTTGGTGGCGTCTGCCCTTTCGGGCTGGAAAACCCGCTGTCGGTTTACTGCGATATCTCTTTAAAACAGTACGCTGAAGTGCTTCCCGCTGCAGGTGCCATCCACAGTGCCGTGCGTATTTCTCCAGATAGAATGGCAGAGCTGACATCCGCAAAATGGGTTGATGTTTGTATCTGATTGGTGCGCCAGAACGTATCTGGCGCAAAAGGCAGGTTATAAAAATGTCGGTTTGCCTGGCCCCGTAGCTCGCGGTTCCCTCACCGGGAGATGCGTAAGAATATCCGCCGCATCAAGAAGCCCTACGTCAGAATTCACTCCCAGTTTTACCATCGCATTAAACTTATGCGCGCGGATAGTCTTGATATTACGCTCAAGCTGCTCTGCGATTTCAGGGATAGAATATCCGCATGACATATAACGCAAAATAGCCCTTTCCGTTGGGCTTAACATTCGGTTCTGACTGCAGTACCAATGATTCAGCATATTGTCATTAATGCGTTGCGTTTCGCTTAACAACATCACAAATTCCTTCAACAGGTGGTCAAGTGTCACCGATTTACTGACCACACCGTGAAGACGTGAAGGCGAAAGATGGCTAATCAACCGCGCCTCCATCTCATCCGATACCAGGATAATGCGCTGAATATGGCTATGTGTAAACGCGAGATCCCGCAGATGCGCCAGGCAGTTACGACGTTCTTCTCGCGCATCGGAAAGCGAATAAAGCAGCGAGAAAAAATTAACGTGATGCAATGCGTGCTTAAAGCCATCAAAATCATTAAACAAGTGCAACTGATATTGGCTAAGTTCGGGCTGCGTAAAAAGATGTTGCAGCCCGACAGCACTCATCGTGCAATTTTCGATGATGGCGATGTGTCTTGTTGAATCGGTTTTTTCCATTCCTCGAACTCTCCATAGGCTGACATTAAACTCAGCTCTCTCATTCCCTGTGTACTATTGATCCAGGCATACATATCGGCATTACTCCGTAATGACAGCCGTCGCATCGCACTGTTTTTCTGCGCACTGATCGTTTTATTGCTCTTCTTCAGCAATGTGGCGATTTGGTTAATACCCCAACCTTTGCCCAACAGACGAAGCACCTTGCGTTCAGAGTGCGTGAGCGCAATAAATTGTTCCTCGTCATCCTCTATATGCTGAGGTTCTGGCGGCGTTAATAAGGTCTGGCTTATCCGCTCTGCCCGCTCGCTACCGGCCCGGATAGCATTAACCACACCTTCAATAGGCTCCATATCAGAAAGCAACGTGCTTTCCGGCCGCATAAGCAGCTCAACAGCAATGGGATAAAACGGCCGGGAGACCAAAAAGATCCAGTGAATTTCCCGGTACTGGTTCATTAGGCTGTAATACTCTTCGAGCGTGCCCCGCGGGTTCCTGTATTCACCTGAAATATCAGCGATGATGACGTCTGCACGGCGTAACTGAAGCAGGGTTAATTCCTGCAACGAGCGACAATAGGTCAATTCAAAATCGGGGAAATGTCGTGTCATTATCCCCCCTAACCCGTTTTGCATGACGGGTATCCGGCTAATGACAACGCCATGCTTACCATGCAATGACAACATAGACCCTCCGTGTCCATTTTCATTTGATGCGTAACATTAACCGCATCAATGTATAAGTATTTTCGTCCCTGAGTGTAAAACTAATTAGTACAAGCAGAAGATGAGATGTGTTCTTTGGTTAAGAAATGCCTAAACCAGCGCTAATATCTCACAAAAGACAAATAAATTTAATTCTTAAGGCATTAAAATAACGACAAAATAAAATTAGAATAACTAAATACAAATATTTTATATTTCCATATTAATAATTCACTGTATTGATAAATTAAAACAGGACTTCTTTCACAATACGGGGAGGTAACTGTTTGCACAAACCTTGATCTGACCCACAGCAAGAGCCACTGCACTTTGTGCTAAAAGTAGGCGTTACGGGCCAACCGGCAACTATCTACCTTCTTTTCAGGACACGACATGCAGGCAGACAGGTCAACGCAGCGCGCTATTACGCGACTCTGTATTCAGTGCGGTCTTTTTCTGCTCCAGCACGGCGCCGAAAGCGCGCTGGTCGAGGAGCTTTCAACCCGGCTGGGGCTGGCGCTGGGTATGGACAGCGTTGAAAGTGCTATCTCATCCAACGCCATCGTACTGACCACCATTAAAGACGGTCAGTGTCTGACCTCGACCCGTAAAAACCACGACCGCGGCATTAACATGCACGTGGTGACCGAAGTGCAGCACATCGTTATTCTTGCTGAGCATAAGCTTCTCGATCTCCATGAAATTGAAAAACGGTTCAATCAGATCAAACCATTACGTTATCCGCGCTGGCTTGTCGTGCTCATGGTGGGGCTGTCATGCGCCTGTTTTTGCAAGCTCAATAAAGGCGGGTGGGACGGTGCGCTCGTCACCTTTTTCGCCAGCAGCATCGCCATGTATGTTCGCCAGTTGCTGACGCACCGGCAGCTGCATCCGCAAATTAACTTCTGCATCACGGCGTTTGTTGCCACCACGGTGTCTGGCCTGCTGCTGCGCCTGCCGCAGTTTGCCGCAACCCCGACGATTGCCATGGCCGCCAGCGTGCTTCTGCTGGTGCCGGGCTTCCCGCTGATTAACGCCGTCGCCGACATGTTTAAAGGGCACATCAATACCGGGCTGGCGCGCTGGGCTATCGCCAGCCTGCTGACGCTGGCGACCTGCATCGGCGTGGTGATGGCAATGACACTCTGGGGGTTACGCGGATGGGCATAATAGATTTTCTGCTGGCGCTGTTGCAGGACATGCTTCTGGCCGCCATTCCTGCCGTCGGTTTTGCGATGGTATTTAACGTTCCGCAACGTGCTCTCCCGTGGTGTGCGCTGTTGGGCGCGATTGGGCATGGCTCGCGAATGGTGATGATGACGGCGGGCTTTAACATCGAATGGTCGACATTTATCGCCTCAATGCTGGTCGGCAGTATTGGTATTCAGTGGTCACGCTGGTATCTGGCGCATCCGAAAGTGTTCACCGTCGCCGCCGTGATCCCCATGTTTCCCGGCATATCGGCTTATACGGCGATGATTTCTGCGGTAAAAATCAGCCATTTTGGCTACACCGAGCCGCAGATGATCCTTCTTCTGAGCAACTTTCTTAAGGCGTCGTCCATCGTCGGCGCGCTCTCTATCGGGCTGTCTATCCCCGGGCTATGGCTGTACCGCAAACGCCCGCGCGTTTGATATTTGTGTTATTCCGCTGCCGTGGAGATAATCTTTCTGGTCCGTTTGGTGAAAATAAGGAAAGGATGTGGCTAACCCCGGCAGCGAACACCCCGAGCACAGTGAAGAATCCAGCCTGAAAGAGAAAATTTTTCAGAGCGCTATCGCGCTGTTTGCCGAATATGGGCTGAACGGTGCCCGCATGGAGCAGATCGCCGAGAAAGCAGGCACCACCAAACGTATGGTGGTGTACCATTTTAAAAACAAAGAGAATCTCTATCTCCTAGTACTGGAATATGTTTACACCCAAATTCGCGCCAGTGAAAAAGCGCTCAGCCTGACGGATATGCCTCCCGTTGAAGCGCTGGTCCACCTGGTTGAAGCCACCTTTGACTATCACGCCGACCACCCGGATTACATCCGCATTATCTGTATGGAAAACATGCAGCGCGGCCGCTTTATGCAGCAGTCAAGCTATCTGCGCCAGGTCAACCGCAGCGCGCTCGATCTGCTGGAAGGGATCCTGCGCCGGGGCAAAGAAAAACAGCTGTTCAGCCAGACGGTCGACGCCCGCGATCTTCACCGCCTGATAAGCAGCTTCAGCTTTCACTACGTTGCCAACAGCTACACCTTCACGCTCCTGTTTGAAGACGGTGCAGACGAACAGGCTCAGCGCCAGCACTATCGCAAAATGGCCGTTCAGGTAGCGCTCCGTTACACCTGCCCATAAAATTGCTTGCAATTAAATCGCGCACTATCTATATTCATCTCATGAACGCAAAAACGAACGACACGACCGCTGCGCTCAAGCTGGATAACCAGCTCTGCTTTGCCCTCTATTCGGCAAATCTGGCGCTTAATAAGCTGTACCGGCAACTGCTGGCACCGCTAAACCTGACTTACCCACAATACCTGGTGATGCTGGTGCTGTGGGAGCAGGATGACGTGACGGTGTCGGACATTGGTGAACGATTGTTCCTGGACTCCGCCACGCTGACGCCGCTTCTAAAGCGTCTGGAAAGTGCAGGGTTGATCAACCGTCACCGCTCGCGAAAAGATGAACGTCAGGTCGCCGTCACGCTGACCGATGCGGGACGACACCTCCAGAATGAGGCCGCAGGGATCCCCCATGCGGTAGGGTGTGCAGCCCAGTGTGATACCGAGACCATGCTGTCACTCAAGCATCAGCTGGAACTTTTGCGCCAACAGATTCAACGCGCGTGAGGCTATACTTTACGCGTATTTATTTACCTATATACATCGCACGCTATTTAATAGCACACATAAATGTAAGATGAGGAACCTGCCATGTCTTTAGAAAAAGTTGTTTATACCGCCAAAGCAAAAGCTACCGGAGGCCGTGACGGTCGCGCGACCTCTTCCGATGGTGTTCTGGACGTTAAACTGGGTGTGCCAAAAGAGATGGGCGGCATGGGGGGCGAAGTCACTAACCCTGAGCAGCTGTTTGCTGCGGGCTATTCTGCCTGCTTCCTGGGCGCGATGAAGTTTGTCGCAGCACGCGATAAATTTACCCTGCCTAAAGATGCCTTTATTGAAGGCGAAGTGGGTATTGGCCCGCTGCCAACCGGTTTTGGTATCGAAGCGAAGCTGAACATCCACGTTGAAGGTATGGATCCTTCGGAAGCCAAAAAGCTGGTGGATGCCGCACATATCGTCTGCCCGTACTCTAACGCGACCCGCGGCAACATCGACGTGACCCTGAATATCATCGCGTGATAACTGCCTGATGGCGCTGCGCTTTACAGGCCTATGACTCTATCCCCGGCAAGCGCAGCGCCACCGGGGAAATCCCCTCCTTCCCTTTCCTCTCTCTGTGCTACCATAAGCCCATATCACGCCCGTAGTAATCAGTTGAGTAAGCGTTATGTCCTCCAGAATTCTGACCACCAGCATTGCTGGCATTGATGCCTTTATGCGCGACCCACGCGGTGTGTTGACCCACGCCGAAGGCGGCACGGTTGCGGTTTTTGCCGACAACGCGCCGGCGTTTTACGCAATCACACCGGAACGTCTGGCGCAGCTTCTGGAGATCGAAGCACAATTGTCACGCCCTGCAAGCGACGTCACGCTGGATAACCAGTTCTTTGAAGAACCGGTTAATACCCCGCTGACCGTTCCGATGGGCAAATTTGTCCTGTACGCGGGCTGGCAGCCGGATGCGGATTTCCAGCGGCAGGCGGCGCTGTGGGGCATTGCGTTAACCCAGCCGGCTACGGCGGAAGAGCTGGCCGCGTTTATCGCCTGGTGGCAGGCGGAAGGCAAAGTGTTCACCCATATTCAGTGGCAGCAAAAGCTCGCGCGACATCTTCAAATTACCCGCGCCAGCAACAATGGCCAGCCCAAACGCGATATCAACGCTTTTTCAGAACCGGATAAACAGATCCCGAGTGGATTCCGAGGTGCGAAATGAAGAACGTCGGCGACCTGATGAAACGTCTGCAAAAAATGATGCCTGCCAACGTGAAACCCGCTTTCACTACGGGTGAAGAACTGCTGGCGTGGCAAAAAGAACAAGGTGAAATTCGTGCCGCCGCGCTCGCCCGCGAAAATCGGGCGATGAAAATGCAGCGCACTTTTAACCGCTCCGGTATTCGTCCCCTGCATCAGAACTGCTCATTTGATAACTACAAAGTTGAGACCACCGGGCAGATGCACGCGCTCGCCGCCGCACGTCAGTATGTGGATGAATTCGACGGCAATATCGCCAGCTTCATTTTTAGCGGCAAGCCGGGCACCGGAAAAAACCACCTTGCGGCGGCCATCTGCAATGAACTGCTTCTGCGCGGTAAATCGGTTCTGATCATCACCGTGGCCGATATCATGTCTGCCATGAAAGACACCTTCAGCAACCGCGAAACCAGCGAAGAGCAGCTGCTTAACGATCTGAGCAATGTCGATTTACTGGTCATCGACGAGATTGGCGTTCAGACAGAATCCCGCTATGAAAAAGTGATCATCAACCAGATTGTCGATCGCCGATCCTCGTCCAAACGCCCCACCGGCATGCTGACGAACCACAATATCGACGAGATGACCCGCCTGCTGGGGGAACGCGTCATGGACCGCATGAAGCTGGGCAACAGTCTGTACGTCATTTTTGACTGGGACAGTTACCGTAGCCGCGTTACCGGCAAAGAGTATTAAGACAGTTCCAGGGATCGCCGCTGGGGTGGTGATATATACTGGACCCCTTTCCGCCCCGAAACGGACCTTTTTGAGAAAGCCATGATGAAAAAACAGATTCTTATCAGCACCTTTTTAGGCGCGCTGCTGATTACCGGCGCAGCGCAGGCGGCCTCCTGGCAGGAGTCCCTGTCAAGCGCAGCAAATGAGCTGACCAAAGAGAGCAGCGGCTCTCAGGGTGGCCTCTCCGCCTCTTCTCTCACCAGCCTGCTGAGCAACAGCTCCCAGAGCCTGAGCGCGGGTACGATGAACAACGCGGCGGGGATTCTGGAATATTGCGCGAAGCAAAAGCTGGCCTCGGTGACCGACGCGCAAAACGTGAAAAACCAGGTGCTGGGTAAACTGGGTCTGGATACCCAGGAACAAAAAGCGGATACCAGCTATATGGACGGCATTCAGGGCCTGCTTAATGCGCAAAACGGCCAGCAGCTTAACCTGAGCACCCTCGGCAACTCCGCTCTGGCAAAACAGGTGAAAACCAAAGCCTGCGATCTGGTGCTGAAACAAGGCGTTAAATTCATCTCCTGATCTCCCCCCATTTTCTGCCACAACACGCCGCGTTTAATGCGATAGTCTTGCAACGCGGCGTTAAACGAGCGTTTTTCCTACCTGCCACCGTCTAAAAGCCCGTTTGTCAGGATGCGACCTCCTTCATAAAAACGATTTTCTAAACCAAATCCTAACAACAGCACACTTTCGTGACACTAAAATTGCAGCTAAACGACATCGCCATTACATTGTCTTACCAAAAAATAAACAGTTAGCCAGCGAAGCACCTGGCCTCATGAGGATATGCTGTTGTCAGAATTCATCTCTCTTATCCTTTTTCTGGCTTCTGTCGGCGTTTATGCCTGGAAAGCCGGTCGTCACACCTGGTGGTTTGTCGCCACGCTGGTAGTGCTCGGCATTTTTATTATTTTAAACATTACCTTATACGCCAGCGATTACTTTACCGGTGACGGCATTAACGATGCGGTGCTCTACACCCTGACGAACAGCCTCACGGGCGCGGGTGTGGGCAAGTACATCCTTCCGGGGCTCGGTCTCATCGTCGCGCTGGTGACGATTTTTGGCGCGCTCGCCTGGGTGCTGCGCCGCCGTCGCCATCTTCCGCACCATCATGGTTACAGCCTGCTGGCACTGTTCCTGGCGCTGGCCTCCGTCGACGCCAGCCCGGCGTTTCATCAGATCACCGAGCTGGTGAAATCCCAGTCGCGCGACGGCGATCCGGACTTTGTGGCCTACTACAAAGAGCCGTCGAAAACGATCGCCAACCCGAAACTCAACCTGGTTTATATCTACGGTGAAAGCCTGGAACGCACCTATTTTGATAACGATGCCTTCCCGAACCTGACGCCGGAGCTGGGCGCGCTGAAAAACGAAGGTCTCGATTTCAGCCACACCATGCAATTACCCGGCACGGATTACACCATCGCCGGGATGGTTGCCTCCCAGTGTGGTATCCCGCTGTTCGCGCCTTTCGAAGGTAACGCCTCAGCCTCGATGTCGACGTTCTTCCCACAGAATATTTGCCTCGGCGATATTCTGAAAAACTCCGGCTACGAAAACTATTTTGTGCAGGGGGCTAATCTGCGCTTTGCCGGAAAAGATGTGTTTCTGAAATCCCACGGTTTTGACCACCTGTATGGCTCAGAAGAGTTAAAAACGACGGTTGCCGATCCTCACTACCGCAACGACTGGGGCTTCTATGACGATACGGTTCTGGACGAAACCTGGAAGAAATTCGAGGAACTTTCCCGTGCGGGCAAACGCTTCTCGCTTTTTACGCTGACGGTGGATACTCACCATCCCGACGGGTTCGTCTCGCGCACCTGCAAACGCAAAAGCTATGACGTTGAAGGCAAAAACAACAAATCTTTCAGCGCCGTGACCTGTAGCCAGGAGCACATTGCCGCGCTGGTCGAGAAAATCAAAGCCTCACCCTGGTTTAAAAACACCGTCATCGTGGTCTCGTCCGATCATCTGGCAATGAAAAATAGCGCATGGGACCAGCTCAACAAGCAGGATCGCAGTAACCTGTTCTTCGTGCTGCGCGGCGACCAGCCGCAGCAGGAGCTCATCGCCACCAAACGCAACTCCATGGATAACGGTGCAACCGTGCTGGACATTCTGGGGGGCGACAACTTTATTGGCCTGGGCCGCAGCACGCTGTCGGGGCAATCCCTGTCGGAAGTGTTCCTCAACATGAAGGAAAAAATTCTCGCCTGGAAGCCCGATATCATCCGCCTGTGGAATTTCCCGAAAGAGATGAAAGACTTCACCGTCGATCGGGATAAAAACACCATCGCCTTCTCCGGCAGCAATTTCCGTCTGCCGCTGCTGGTGCGTGTGTCGGATAGTCGCATCGAGCCGCTGCCGGAAAGCGAGTATTCCGCGCCGCTGCGTTTCCAGCTGGCCGATTTCGCCCCTCGCGATAACTTCGTCTGGATTGACCGGTGTTACAAAATGGGCCAGCTCTGGTCCCAGCCGCTGGCGCTTTCTACCGACTGGTGCGTCTCCCAGGGCCAGCTTGGCGGGGAGCAAACCGTGCAGCATGTGGATAAAGCCCAATGGAAAGGCAAAACCGCATTTAAAGATACGGTAATTGATACCGCGCGCTATCAGCGGAATGTCGACATGTTGAAAATCGTCGATAACGACATCCGCTATAAAGCGGATAGCTTTATCTTTAACGTGGCCGGCGCGCCCGAAGAGGTGAAGCAGTTTAGCGGCATCTCCCGTCCGGAGTCCTGGGGACGCTGGTCGAACGCGCAGCTGGGCAACGAGGTAAAAATTGAGTACACCCATCCGCTGCCGGAACAATTTGATCTGGTGATCACGGCCAGAGCATTCGGGCCTAACGCGAATAAACCCGTACCGGTGCGCGTGGGCGATCAAGAGCAGACGCTGACGCTCGGAAACGACGTAAGCACGCACACGCTGCATTTTGAGAATCCATCGCGCAGCAATACTCTGGTCATTGTGCCGCCGGATCCGCAGTCGACCAATGAAGGGAATATTCTCGGCCATTCACCGCGCGAACTCGGCATTGGCATGGTCGAAATTAAAATCGTGAGTCGTGCAGGCTAATGGTCACTCTTAACCTCTCCGTTCGGCGCACTCGTTCCAACGACGTTGCCGCCCTGCCCGCCATAGAGCGCGCGGCGGGCGAGCGTTTTCGTGACTACCCTGACCTTGCCTGGCTTGCCGATGGCGAGGTCATTTCCGCTGAACAGCATCTCGACTATGCCGAACGGGGGCGAAGCTGGCTGGCGCTGGCGAACGACCGTCCCGTGGGGTTTATCCTCACAGAAGCACACGCTGCGTCGCTGTTTATTGTGGAGATCTCGGTTGCTCTGGACTGGCAGGGAAAAGGAATCGGTCGGCAGCTCATTGCCTGTGCGGCTGACCATGCCCGCCAAATAGGGCTGACGTCGCTGACGTTGACGACGTTCCGGGACGTGCCGTGGAATGCGCCATTCTATGCGCGGTTGGGGTTTGAAATGATGACGACGCTGACGCCTGAATTGCGTGAAAAACGCGAAGAAGAGACGGCGCACGGTTTAGCGTATGAATCGCGCTGCGCCATGCGCCTGCCTCTGTAATATTGCCCGGTGACGCTACGCTTACCGGGCCTACGAAACCGTACATCGTCATTCCGTAGGCCGGGTAAGGCGTAGCCGCCACCCGGCACAACGCGCAGGATCAGAACGTTTCCCAGTTATCGCCCGCGTCTGCCGTTGCCGCTTTACGCGACATCACCGGCGCGGCAACGCTTTTCGCGGAAGCGAACTCGCGCGCCTTCATCTGCTCCTGCTGAATGCGGAACACCGCCACGGCCTGAGTCAGACGGCTCGCCTGCTCTTCCAGCGCCGCCGCTGCCGCAGCAGATTCCTCAACCAGCGAGGCGTTCTGCTGGGTCACGCGGTCCATCTCAGCAACCGCCAGACCCACCTGGTCGATACCGCGGCTCTGCTCGTCAGACGCAGACGCAATCTCGCCCATGATATCGGTCACGCGGGTCACCGCATTCACGATTTCGCCCATGGTTTCACCGGCGCTTTCTACCAGCGTTGAGCCCACTTCCACACGACCCACGGAGTCTTCAATCAGGCTCTTGATCTCACGCGCGGCCTGGGCGCTGCGCTGTGCAAGGTTACGCACTTCACCGGCCACCACCGCAAAACCACGTCCCTGCTCGCCCGCACGCGCCGCTTCTACCGCTGCGTTCAGCGCCAGGATATTGGTCTGGAAGGCAATGCCGTCGATTACGCTGATAATATCGGCAATTTTCTGCGAACTGCCCGCGATGTCACGCATGGTTTGCACCACGTTATCCACCACTTTGCCGCCTTTCTGCGCGGTCTCAGACGCGCTCAGCGCCAGGTGGCTCGCCTGACGGGCGTTCTCGGCGTTCTGCTTAACGGTCGCCGTCAGCTGCTCCATGCTGGCAGCGGTCTCTTCCAGGGAAGCGGCCTGCTGTTCAGTACGGGAAGAGAGGTCGTTATTGCCCATCGCGATTTCGCTTGCACCGCTGTAGATAGCGTTCGCGCCGTTACGCACGTCGCCCACGGTACGCACCAGCTCGCCCTGCATATGACGCAGCGAGTCGGCCAGTTCGCCCATCTCGTTGGAGCCCTGCACCTCAATACGCTTCACCAGGTCGCCGCTGGCGATATGGCGAATGTTGTCGATGAGACGCGTCAGCGGAGAGATCAGCGCCTGCTTGATGCCCAGCCAGACGGCCACAATCACCACCAGCACGGCAATCAGCACGCCGATCAGCACCCAGATAGCCTGAGTGTAAGAGCTGTTGCTGTCTTCAACTGCCATCTGGTACAACTTGTCGTTCTGCTGCAGGTAGCTCACGTACTGCTTCTCGAATCCATCCTGGTAACTCTGGGTTGGCTGGTCGAAGAAGGCGTTGATTTTGCCCGCCCCCAGCAGCTGAATCAGCTCAGCCAGCGCACCGTGGTAGATATCGTAGTTACGTTTGATTTCCAGCGCAGCGGCGTCGCTTTGACGCGGGTCGCGCGGCAGGGCTTCATAGTCAGCCCAGTTTTTTTCCGCCTGTTTCAGAGACGCAGACGCAATTTGCATCAGATCGTTAACGGTCGCGCCGCTGCCGATATTGCTCTGGTCCATCATGTAGCGGATGCCCGCACGGTTCAGGGTATTACGGGTTTGCAGCAGCGCAACCCAACTCCCGTTAAGGGTGGATTGTTGCTGACGAATGGTTTGCAGGACGGTGAAATTCTCTTTGTCATTCTTCAGAGCATTAAAGAAAAGACCACCGGATGTGAGTTGTAAAAGGCCAAATATCGCTAAAACCAGCATTAAACTGGTGACAATCTTGATACGGTTTAACATGTTTTCTCTTTCCTCAGACAGATACAGAATTTTCGGCCTGGAAAGGGAAAACTTTACGAAAATCATCCTGGAATTTGTGGTTTTTACTCTTCTTCCCGCGCTGCGTTATGCCGGTTTCCGAGTTCAATAAACTCTTCCAGCAGCGTCGTCAGCTGTTTCATCTTCTCCGGGGTGTATTCCGCCTCAATCTGCTGATACGCCTCTTCCACCTGCGCCTGAGCATGCGCGTACAGCGCATTCCCCTCTTTGGTCAGCGACACGTACAGCTTGCGCTGGTCGTTCACCGGCTTTAAGCGCAACACAAGACCGTCGCGCTCCATGCGCGTCAGAATGCCGGTCAGGCTCGGGCGCAAAATGCAGGTGCGAAACGCCAGATCGTGAAAATCCATCGACGGATGTTCAGCCAGCACGCGCACGATGCGCCACTGCTGCTCGGTGAGGTTATGCCGCTTCACAATCGGACGGAAGTAGGACATCGCCGCTTCCCGCGCCTGCAGCAGCGCGATGGTTAATGAATCATGCATAGCCTCTCCCCTTTACATCATTAATAAGTAAACAATCACTGAAAGATGTTTTTATAAACAACATGTTTTCCGTCAAAAAGTCTAACAGAAACCATTCAGTTTTATTAACCGAATGATTTACATAGAAATAAAAAACAATATGTAAATTTATTGTTATTCATATCACAAATTCTTCACTTCTGATTGCGAAATAAACAGCAAAAGCATAAAACCAGATCATTAACATATTAATGAATATCATAACCCGGATCACCGGGGTGAGGAGTATGTGAATGAAAGGTACCGTTTTTGCCGTCGCGCTGAACCACCAGAGCCAGCGAGAAGCCTGGGCTGAGGCGTTTGAAAAAGCCCCTTACAACACGCCGCCAAAAACGCCGGTGTGGTTTATCAAGCCGCACAACACGGTAATTCGCGCGGGCGAACCGATCCCCTTCCCGCAGGGGGAAACAGTGCTGAGCGGCGCGACGGTGGCGCTGGTGGTGGGCAAAACCGCCAGCAAGGTGCGCGTGGAGTACGCCGCAACGTACATCGCGGGATACGCGCTGGCCAACGAAGTGAGCCTGCCGGAAGAGAGCTTCTACCGCCCGGCCATCAAGGCTAAATGCCGGGACGGATTTTGCCCGCTCGGCGAGCTGGTGAGCGTGGATAACGTGGATAACCTGACCATCATCACCGAGATCAACGGCCGCGAAGCGGATCACTGGAACACCGCCGATCTTCAGCGCAACGCCGCCGAACTGCTGAGCGCCCTGAGCGAATTCGCCACCCTCAATCCTGGCGATGCGATCCTGCTTGGCACACCGCAAAACCGCGTGGAGATCCGACCGGGCGATCGCGTACGTATTCTGGCGGCAGGTTTCCCGCCGCTGGAAAACCCGGTGGTGGATGAGCACAACGTCACTCTTGCTCACAGCACGCCGCCGCACGCCACGCTGTTTGCCCTCGGTCTGAACTATGCCGATCACGCCAGCGAGCTGGACTTCAAGCCGCCCACCGAGCCACTGGTGTTTATCAAAGCGCCAAACACCTTCAACGGCGATAACCAGACGTCGGTGCGTCCAAACAATATCGACTACATGCATTACGAAGCGGAGCTGGTGGTGGTCATCGGTAAAACCGCGCGTAAAGTCAGCGAAGCCGAAGCGATGGAGTATGTTGCGGGCTATACGGTCTGCAACGACTACGCCATCCGCGACTATCTCGAAAATTACTACCGCCCGAACCTGCGGGTGAAAAGCCGCGACGGGCTGACCCCCATCAGCCCGAACATCGTGCCAAAAGAAGCCATCCCTGACCCGCACAACCTTCGTCTTCGCACCTACGTTAACGGCGAACTGCGTCAGGAAGGCACCACGGCGGATCTGATCTTCAGCATTCCGTTCCTGATTGCGTACCTGAGCGACTTTATGACCCTGCAGCCGGGCGACATGATTGCCACCGGCACGCCGAAAGGGCTGTCCAACGTGGTGCCTGGGGACGAAGTGGTGGTGGAAGTAGAGGGCGTGGGGCGCCTGGTGAACCGGATTGTCAGCGAGGAGACTGCAAAATGAAAAAAATTAACCATTGGATCAACGGTAAAAACGTCGCCGGAAGCGAGTACTTCCACACCACCAACCCTGCCTCCGGCGAGGTATTAGCGGAAGTCGCCTCCGGCGGTGAAGCCGAAATCCATCAGGCCGTGGCGGCAGCCAAAGAGGCCTTCCCGAAATGGGCTAACCTGCCGATGAAGGAGCGCGCGCGCCTGATGCGTCGCTTGGGCGACCTGATCGACCAGAACGTGCCCGGGATCGCCGCCATGGAGACCGCCGACACCGGCCTGCCGATCCACCAGACCAAAAACGTGCTCATTCCGCGCGCCTCGCACAACTTCGAGTTCTTCGCCGAGGTGTGCCAGCAGATGAACGGCAAAACCTACCCGGTCGACGACAAGATGCTCAATTACACCCTGGTGCAGCCGGTGGGCGTCTGCGCGCTGGTGTCGCCGTGGAATGTGCCGTTCATGACCGCCACCTGGAAGGTCGCGCCTTGTCTGGCGCTGGGTAACACGGCGGTGCTTAAGATGTCTGAACTCTCGCCGCTGACCGCCGACCGTCTGGGCGAGCTGGCGCTGGAGGCGGGCATTCCGGCGGGCGTGCTCAACGTGGTACAAGGCTATGGCGCCACGGCAGGTGACGCGCTGGTGCGCCATCACGACGTGCGCGCCGTCTCCTTCACCGGCGGCACCGCCACCGGGCGCAACATCATGAAAAACGCCGGGCTGAAGAAATACTCCATGGAGCTGGGCGGCAAATCTCCGGTATTGATTTTTGAAGATGCCGACATCGAGCGCGCGCTGGACGCCGCCCTGTTCACCATCTTCTCCATCAACGGCGAACGCTGCACCGCCGGCTCGCGCATCTTTATCCAGCAGAGCATCTACCCGGAATTCGTCAAGCGCTTTGCCGAGCGCGCCAACCGCCTGCGCGTAGGCGACCCGACCGATCCGAATACCCAGATTGGCGCGCTCATCAGCAAGCCACACTGGGAAAAAGTCTCCGGCTACATCCGCCTCGGCATTGAAGAAGGCGCGACCCTGCTGGCGGGCGGCCCGGACAAACCAACCGATCTGCCTGCGCACCTGAAGGGCGGCAACTTCCTGCGACCAACCGTGCTGGCGGACGTCGACAACCGCATGCGCGTGGCGCAGGAGGAGATCTTCGGGCCGGTGGCCTGCCTGCTGCCGTTTAAGGACGAAGCGGAAGGCCTGCGCCTGGCGAACGACGTGGAGTACGGCCTGGCATCGTACATCTGGACCCAGGACGTCAGCAAAGTGCTGCGCCTGGCGCGAAGCATCGAAGCGGGCATGGTGTTCGTCAATACCCAGAACGTGCGTGACCTGCGCCAGCCGTTTGGCGGCGTGAAGGCCTCCGGCACCGGCCGCGAGGGCGGCGAGTACAGCTTTGAAGTGTTCGCGGAGATGAAGAACGTCTGTATCTCCATGGGCGACCATCCGATTCCAAAGTGGGGGATCTGACCATGGGTAAATTAGCGTTAGCGGCAAAAATCACCCACGTCCCGTCGATGTACCTCTCCGAGCTGCCGGGGAAAAACCACGGCTGCCGCCAGTCGGCCATCGACGGGCATAAAGAGATCAGCAAGCGCTGCCGCGAGCTGGGCGTGGACACCATCATCGTGTTCGATACCCACTGGCTGGTGAACAGCGCGTATCACATTAACTGTGCGGACCATTTTTCAGGCGTCTACACCAGCAACGAGCTGCCGCACTTTATCCGCGACATGACCTACGACTACGACGGCAACCCGGAACTCGGCCAGCTGATTGCCGATGAGGCGGTGAAGCTCGGCGTGCGCGCCAAGGCGCACAACATCCCGAGCCTCAAGCTGGAGTACGGCACGCTGGTGCCGATGCGCTACATGAATGCGGATAAGCACTTCAAAGTGGTCTCCATCTCGGCGTTCTGCACGGTTCATGACTTCGCCGACAGCCGCAGGCTGGGGGAAGCCATCATCAGCGCCATCGAAAAATACGACGGTACCGTGGCGGTGCTCGCCAGCGGCTCGCTGTCGCACCGCTTTATCGACGACCAGCGCGCGGAGGAAGGGATGAACAGCTACACCCGCGAGTTTGATCGCCAGATGGACGAGCGGGTAGTGAAGCTGTGGCGCGAGGGCCAGTTCAAAGAGTTTTGCAGCATGCTGCCGGAGTACGCTGACTACTGCTACGGCGAGGGCAACATGCACGATACGGTGATGCTGCTGGGGATGCTCGGCTGGGACAAATACGACGGCAAGGTGGAGTTTCTCACCGAGCTGTTCGCCAGCTCCGGCACCGGCCAGGTTAACGCCGTTTTCCCGCTGCCCGCGTAAGGAGCCACCATGCCGCACTTTATTGCTGAATGTACCGACAACATCCGCGAGCAGGCCGACCTGCCGGGGCTGTTCGCCAAAGTGAACGAGGCGCTCGCCGCTACGGGCATTTTCCCCATCGGCGGCATCCGCAGCCGCGCCCACTGGCTGGACACCTGGCAGATGGCCGACGGAAAGCACGATTACGCCTTTGTGCATATGACGCTGAAGATTGGTGCCGGGCGCAGCCTGGAAAGCCGGGAAGCCGTGGGGGAGATGCTGTTTGCGCTGATCAAAACGCACTTTGCGGAACTGATGGCGAGCCGCTACCTGGCGCTGTCGTTTGAGCTCGACGAACTGCACCCGACGCTCAATTACAAACAGAACAACGTGCACGCATTGTTTAAGTAATACCGCACGGTCTGTCCCCTCTCCCACGGGGAGAGGGAGAAAAAACATAAAACAGGATATCGCCATGCTCGACAAACACACCCATACCCTGATCGCCCACCGCCTGCATCAGGCGGAACAATCCCGGGAGCAGATCCGCGCGATCTCGCTGGAGTACCCGGAGATAACGATTGAAGATGCCTACGCCGTACAGCGCGAATGGGTGAACCTGAAAATTGCCGAAGGCCGCGTGCTGAAGGGCCACAAGATTGGCCTCACCTCGAAAGCGATGCAGGCCAGCTCGCAGATCAGCGAGCCAGACTACGGCGCGCTGCTGGACGACATGTTCTTCCACGACGGCAGCGATATCCCCGTCGATCGCTTCATCGTCCCGCGTATCGAAGTGGAGCTGGCCTTCGTGCTGGCAAAACCGCTGCGCGGCCCGAACTGCACGATCTTCGACGTCTACAACGCCACGGATTACGTCATCCCCGCCCTGGAGCTGATCGACGCCCGCTGCCACAACGTTGACCCGGAAACCCAGCGCCCGCGCAAGGTGTTCGACACCATCTCCGATAACGCCGCCAACGCCGGGGTGATCCTCGGCGGCCGTCCGATTAAGCCCGACGAGCTGGATCTGCGCTGGATCTCCGCCCTGCTCTACCGCAACGGCGTGATCGAAGAAACCGGCGTTGCCGCAGGCGTGCTTAACCACCCGGCGAACGGCGTGGCGTGGCTGGCGAACAAGCTTGCGCCGTACGACGTGCAGCTTGAGCCCGGCCAGATCATCCTCGGCGGCTCATTTACCCGCCCGGTGCCCGCCAGCAGAGGCGACACCTTCCACGTCGACTACGGCAGCATGGGCTCCATCAGCTGCCGCTTTGTTTAGGAGGCCACCATGCAAAACGCATTCAAAGCGGCGCTGCAGGCGGGCCGTCCGCAAATCGGGTTATGGCTGGGTCTGACCAGCAGCTACAGCGCTGAACTGTTAGCAGGCGCGGGGTTCGACTGGCTGCTGATCGACGGCGAGCACGCGCCGAATAATGTACAAACCGTGTTAACCCAATTACAGGCCATCGCGCCTTATCCCAGCCAGCCGGTAGTACGCCCGTCGTGGAACGACCCGGTGCAGATCAAACAGCTGCTGGACGTGGGCGCGCAAACCCTGCTGGTGCCGATGGTGCAAAACGCCGACGAAGCGCGGCTGGCGGTGAGTGCCACACGCTACCCGCCCGCAGGCATTCGCGGCGTCGGCAGCGCCCTGGCGCGCGCCTCGCGCTGGAACCGCATCCCGGATTACCTCCAGCAGGCTAACGACGCCATGTGCGTGCTGGTACAAATCGAAACCCGCGAGGCGCTGAAAAATCTGCCGCAGATCCTGGACGTGGAAGGCGTCGACGGCGTGTTTATCGGCCCGGCGGATCTGAGCGCCGACATGGGCTTTGCCGGCAACCCGCAGCACCCGGAAGTGCAGGCCGCCATCGAGCAGGCGATCGCGCAGATACGCGCCGCCGATAAAGCACCCGGCATCCTGATGACGAACGAGCAGCTGGCGAAACGCTACCTGGAACTCGGCGCGCTGTTTGTTGCCGTCGGCGTTGATACCACCCTGCTCGCCCGCAGCGCCGAAGCGCTGGCGGCGCGCTTTATCGAAAAACCGGTTACGTCAGTGAATAACAATAAATCCGTCTACTAAACGTAAGATCTGGAGCGCAGCATGACGACCTCTACCCTGCAAGATAAGAAAGCTATAGAACATCGCGCGATCAACAAGCTGTTCCGTCGTTTGATCGTGTTTCTCTTTATCCTGTTTGTTTTCTCGTTTCTCGATCGCATTAACATCGGCTTTGCCGGGCTGACGATGGGCAAAGATCTGGGCCTTACGTCGACCATGTTTGGCCTGGCCGCGACGCTGTTTTACGTTACTTACGTGCTGTGCGGGATCCCGAGCAACATCATGCTGGCGAAGATCGGCGCGCGCCGGTGGATCGCCGGGATCATGGTGGTGTGGGGCATCGCCTCCACCTGCACCATGTTCGCCACCAGCCCGGAAACGCTCTACGTGCTGCGCATGCTGGTGGGCATTGCCGAAGCGGGCTTCCTGCCGGGCATTCTGGTCTATCTCACCTGGTGGTTCCCGGCCTATCACCGCGCCCGCGCTAACGCGCTGTTTATGATCGCCATGCCGGTGACCATGATGCTCGGCTCGATCCTCTCCGGCTATATTCTGGCGATGGACGGGCTGTGGAACCTGAAAGGCTGGCAGTGGCTGTTCCTGCTGGAAGGGCTGCCGTCAGTGGTGCTCGGCGTGGTGACCTGGTTTTACCTCAACGACACGCCGGATCAGGCCACCTGGCTGGACGATGACGAAAAGCAGGCGCTGAAAGCGATGATCGCCCGCGAGCAGGAGGTCGCCATTGCCCAATCCGTCACGCCGCGTTCGACGCTGCGCGAAGTGCTGACTCCGGCGGTGCTGCTCTACACGCTGGCCTACTTCTGCCTGACCAACACGCTGAGCGCCATCAACATCTGGACGCCGCAGATCCTGCAAAGCTTTAACACGGGGAGCAGCAATATCGTCATCGGCCTGCTGGCGGCGATCCCGCAGTTTTGTACCATCCTCGGGATGATCTGGTGGAGCCGACGCTCCGACAGGCTGAAAGAGCGAAAAAAGCACACCATCCTGCCGTACCTGTTTGCCGCGGCGGGATGGATGCTGGCCTCAGCCACCGATCACAGCCTGATCCAGCTGCTTGGCATCATCATGGCCTCAACCGGATCGTTTACCGCCATGGCGATATTCTGGACCACGCCGGACCAGGTTATTAGCCTGCAATCCCGCGCGGTGGCGCTGGCGGTGATCAACGCCATCGGCAACGTCGGATCCGCCGTCAGCCCATTGCTGATTGGGATCCTGCGCGACGCGACCGGCAGCTTCAGCTCCGGACTGTGGTTTGTGGCCGGGCTGCTGGTGGTCGGCGCGCTGGTGCTGACGCGCATTCCGATGACGCAGCGGGATCAACAGAGGAACGATCATGTGCCAGAGCCCCATCGCCAACATTGATATCAGCAAGGAGTACGACGAAAGTCTGGGCACCGACGATGTGCACTACCAGTCGTTTGCCCGCATGGCGGCCTTTTTTGGCCGCGACATGCAGGCGCACCGCCACGACCAGTATTTTCAGATGCACTTTCTCGATACCGGACAGATTGAGCTCCAGCTCGACGATCACCGCTACTCGGTGCAGGCCCCGCTGTTCGTCCTCACGCCGCCGTCGGTGCCGCACGCGTTTATCACCGAATCCGACAGCGACGGCCACGTGCTGACGGTACGCGAGGATCTGATCTGGCCGCTGCTGGAGGTGCTCTACCCCGGCACGCGGGAAGCGTTCGGCCTGCCGGGGATCTGCCTCTCGCTGGCCGACAGGCCGGACGAGCTGGCGGCGCTGAAGCACTACTGGCAGCTGATTGCCCGGGAATCCACGGAACAGCTGCCGGGGCGGGAACACACGCTGGTTCTGCTGGCGCAGGCAGTGTTTACCCTGCTGCTGCGAAACGCAAAGCTCGACGACCACGCTTCGGGCGGTATGCGCGGCGAGCTGAAGCTGTTCCAGCGCTTCAATCAGATGATTGACATTCATTACCATGAGCACTGGACGGTACCGGAGTACGCCAGCGAACTGCACCTGACCGAATCCCGCCTGACCGATATCTGCCGCCGCTTCGCCAACCGCCCGCCGAAGCGGCTGATCTTCGACCGCCAGCTGCGGGAAGCCAGGCGGCTGCTGCTCTTCTCCGACAGCGCGGTGAGCGAAATTGCCTGGCAGCTGGGGTTTAAGGATCCGGCCTATTTTGCGCGGTTTTTTAACCGCTTAGTGGGGTGCTCACCGAGCGCGTATCGGGCGCAGAAAGTACCGGTTTCCCCTCACCCCGGCCCTCTCTCCATAGGGGAGAAGGTGTAATTGTTCCCTCTCCCCTATGGGGAGAGGGTTAGGGTGAGGGGACAACGATCACAAATCCCAATCCGGCCCGAAAAGTACCTGCCGTTGTCCCAATCGTCCCTTCACGTTCCGCCCCTCTCAGGCTTCAATTAAACAACAAAAACAAAACATAAATTTAACAATCATCTTCCGATACGAGGTCCCTATGAAGCCTGAAGATTTCCGCGCTGATGCCAAACGTCCGTTAACCGGTGAAGAGTATTTAAAAAGCCTGCAGGACGGTCGTGAGATTTACATCTACGGCGAGCGCGTCAAAGACGTCACCACCCATCCGGCATTCCGCAACGCGGCGGCCTCTATCGCACAAATGTACGACGCGCTTCACAAGCCGGACATGCAGGACACGCTGTGCTGGGGCACCGACACCGGCAGCGGCGGCTACACCCATAAATTCTTCCGCGTGGCGAAAAGCGCCGACGACCTGCGCCAGCAGCGCGATGCCATCGCCGAGTGGTCGCGCCTGAGCTACGGCTGGATGGGCCGCACACCGGACTACAAGGCCGCGTTCGGCTGTGCGCTCGGCGCTAACCCGGCCTTCTACGGCCAGTTCGAGCAGAACGCCCGCAACTGGTACACCCGTATTCAGGAGACCGGCCTGTACTTCAACCACGCCATCGTTAACCCACCGATCGATCGCCATAAACCGGCGGACGAGGTGAAGGACGTTTACATCAAGCTGGAGAAAGAGACCGACGCCGGGATTATCGTCAGCGGCGCGAAAGTGGTGGCAACCAACTCGGCGCTGACTCACTACAACATGATCGGCTTCGGCTCCGCGCAGGTAATGGGCGAAAACCCGGACTTCGCGCTGATGTTCGTCGCGCCGATGGATGCCGAAGGCGTGAAGCTGATCTCCCGCGCCTCTTACGAGATGGTGGCTGGTGCCACCGGCTCCCCGTATGACTACCCGCTCTCCAGCCGCTTCGACGAGAACGACGCGATCCTGGTGATGGATCACGTGCTGATCCCGTGGGAAAACGTGCTGATCTACCGCGATTTCGACCGCTGCCGTCGCTGGACGATGGAGGGTGGCTTCGCCCGCATGTACCCGCTGCAGGCCTGCGTGCGCCTGGCGGTGAAGCTCGACTTCATCACCGCCCTGCTGAAGAAATCCCTGGAATGCACCGGTACCCTGGAGTTCCGCGGCGTGCAGGCGGATCTCGGCGAAGTGGTGGCCTGGCGCAACATGTTCTGGGCGCTGAGCGACTCCATGTGCTCCGAAGCCACGCCGTGGGTGAATGGCGCATATCTGCCGGATCACGCCGCGCTGCAGACCTACCGCGTCATGGCCCCGATGGCCTACGCGAAGATCAAAAACATCATCGAACGTAACGTGACGTCCGGCCTGATCTACCTGCCGTCCAGCGCCCGGGATCTGAACAACCCGCAGATCGATCAGTATCTGGCGAAATACGTGCGCGGCTCCAACGGCATGGATCACGTTGAACGCATCAAGATTCTGAAACTGATGTGGGACGCCATCGGCAGCGAGTTTGGCGGCCGTCACGAGCTGTACGAAATCAACTACTCCGGCAGCCAGGATGAGATCCGCCTGCAGTGCCTGCGCCAGGCGCAAAGCTCCGGGAATATGGACAAGATGATGGCAATGGTCGACCGCTGCATGTCCGAGTACGACCAGCACGGCTGGACGGTACCGCACCTGCACAACAACACCGATATCAACATGCTGGACAAGCTGCTGAAATAGCGCAGCGGGAGGTTGCAATGCATTCAGATGAACAACGCCTGCGTTTTCGCGACGCAATGAGCAGCCTGTCGGCGGCGGTCAATGTGGTCACCACCGAGGGCGAGTCGGGCCGCTGCGGCATTACCGCCACCGCCGTCTGTTCGGTGACGGACACCCCACCGTCGGTGATGGTGTGCATCAACGCCAACAGCGCCATGAACCCGGTATTCCAGGGCAACGGCAAACTGTGCGTTAACGTGCTGAACCACGAGCAGGAGATCATGGCCCGCCACTTCGCCGGGATGACGGGGATGGCAATGGAGGAGCGCTTTGCCCTCTCCTGCTGGCAGAAAGGCCCGCTGGGGCAGCCGGTGCTGAAAGGCGCGCTGGCGAGCCTCGAAGGCGAGATTAGCCAGGTACAAACCATCGGCACGCATCTGGTTTATCTTGTCGAAGTGAAAAATATTATTCTAAGTGACGCAGGACACGGCCTGATCTACTTCAAACGCCGTTTCCACCCGGTCATGATGGAGCTTGAAGCTGCCGTTTAACGCCCTCCCGCGCTGGCCTGTTCCGGCCAGCGCCGCTTTCTGCAAAAACTCCTAAGGTTTCCGCTAAATCACGCCGTTATATAACCATAAGATAAATTTTCTGTGCCTGAATACTGACATCTCTGGTCAGGGCTACCCGCATCATTCAGCACATACCTAATATACAGGAAGACCTTATGGCTAAAACGACGCGGAGCCGCTCGGCTGAACGTCTGGTCGATATTCTCCTTGAGCTACATTTACACGGCGTGGTAAACCGCAGTGCGCTAATGGAGAAATTTAAAATTACCGAGCGTACCGTCTACCGGGATTTAAATGCACTCTCACCCATTGTTGAACATACCGGTAACGGGCTATATCGGCTGATCCACTCAGCGCAATCTCCCGGCGGGCAAGGGTTGCATCATACCCTGGCTAACTTTCTGAATGCTGACAATTTTTTCCCTGAAAGAAATACGGACTTTTGGCAAAAGCTGGAAACGCGCGTTGACGAGAACCATATTCTTATCCTCGGTAATGACGCAGAACACACGGTACAGCGTGATATCCGCCGTCATTTAGCGAAAATTGAAAAATCTATTAAGAACCATAACGTCTGCCAGATGGTTTATAAGGGTAAAACCCGTCTGATTAATCCATATAAACTCATTAACAAAAAAAACATATGGTATTTACAAGCTACCGAAAATAGCAGGCTTAAATCCTTTTCATTGAGTCAGATTAGCTGGTTTGATATTCAAAAAACCGTATTTACTCCTGAAGAAAATGTGCGTGAGCTGCTGGAAAAAAGCCTCGACCCGTGGGTGTCAGAAAATACTTTCACAGTGAAAATATTCATTAAAGATAATATTTCACATTACTTCCTGCGCCGCGATCTTCTGCCGGAACAGGAGCTACTGGAGGAACAACGCGGCGGCGTCACGCTGCGCTGCCAGGCGGCACACGAAAATCAGATCCTGCCGCTGCTTTTCTACTGGCTGCCGAACATTCAGATTCTGGAACCGCACTGGCTGAAGGAGAAGCTCATAAAGACGCTGGAACACTACCTGACGATGGAATGCAGCCCAGAAAACCACGTGATCTCAATCACATAATTTTCCCCACCGGCGGCGGGCCTGAACCACTCGCCGCGTCCTTTGACCGCTCACCCGGCACTTTCAACCACTCACTCATTTACCCTCCTTTACACGCGCGAGGATCTGGCACGATCGCTCCAGCATTAATCAATACCTCCTCACAACGAACCCTGACCCTTTTTTCTTTACATAAAAAACCAGGTCTTACTATGGATACTCAAAAACTACTTAAGCACGTGCCCTGGGCCTTACTCGGGATCCTCGGCGCTTTTTGTCTGGCGGTTGTCGCATTACGCCGGGGCGAACACGTAAGCGCCCTGTGGATCGTGGTCGCGTCGGTCTCCGTCTACCTTGTGGCTTATCGCTACTACAGCTTGTACATCGCGCAGAAGGTCATGAAGCTCGACCCGACGCGCGCCACCCCGGCGGTCATTAACAACGACGGCCTGAACTACGTGCCGACCAACCGCTACGTGCTGTTTGGTCACCACTTCGCCGCCATTGCAGGCGCGGGACCGCTGGTTGGCCCGGTGCTGGCCGCGCAGATGGGCTACCTGCCGGGCACCCTGTGGCTGCTCGCGGGCGTGGTGCTGGCGGGTGCGGTGCAGGACTTTATGGTGCTGTTTATCTCCTCGCGCCGTAACGGTTCGTCGCTGGGCGAGATGATCAAAGAAGAGATGGGCCGCGTACCGGGCACTATCGCCCTCTTCGGCTGCTTCCTGATTATGATCATCATCCTGGCGGTGCTGGCGCTGATCGTGGTGAAAGCGCTGGCCGAAAGTCCGTGGGGCGTCTTCACCGTCTGCTCTACCGTACCGATTGCGCTTTTCATGGGCATCTACATGCGTTTCCTGCGCCCTGGCCGCGTCGGCGAGGTATCGGTCATCGGTATCGTGCTGCTGGTCGCCTCCATCTACTTCGGTGGCGTGATTGCCCACGACCCGTACTGGGGCCCGGCGCTGACCTTTAAAGACACCACTATCACCTTTGCGCTAATTGGCTACGCGTTCATCTCTGCGCTTCTGCCGGTGTGGCTGATTCTAGCCCCGCGCGACTACCTGGCGACCTTCCTGAAAATCGGCGTCATCGTCGGGCTGGCAATCGGGATTGTAATCATCAACCCTGAGCTGAAAATGCCAGCGGTGACCCAGTACATTGACGGCACCGGTCCGCTGTGGAAAGGCGCCCTGTTCCCGTTCCTGTTTATTACCATCGCCTGCGGTGCCGTGTCTGGCTTCCACGCGCTGATCGCCTCCGGCACCACACCGAAGCTGATGGCTAACGAAACCGACGCGCGCTTTATCGGTTACGGCGCGATGCTGATGGAATCCTTCGTGGCGATCATGGCGCTGGTCGCGGCCTCGATTATCGAGCCAGGCCTGTACTTTGCGATGAACACCCCGCCGGCGGGTCTGGGCATCACCATGCCAAACCTGCACGAAATGGGCGGCGAAAATACCGCGCTGATCATGGCGCAGCTGAAAGAGGCCAGCGCACACGCGGCGGCGACCGTCAGCTCCTGGGGCTTCGTGATCTCGCCTGAGCAGATCATGCAGACCGCGAAAGACATCGGCGAACCGTCCGTGCTGAACCGCGCAGGTGGCGCACCGACGCTGGCGGTAGGTATCGCACACGTGTTCCACAAAGTGCTGCCGTGGGCGGACATGGGCTTCTGGTATCACTTCGGTATTCTGTTCGAAGCGCTGTTCATCCTTACCGCGCTGGACGCCGGTACGCGTGCTGGCCGCTTCATGCTGCAGGATCTGCTGGGTAACTTCGTACCGTTCCTGAAGAAAACCGACTCTCTGGTAGCAGGCGTGCTCGGTACGGCTGGTTGCGTGGGCCTGTGGGGCTACCTGCTGTATCAGGGCGTTGTCGACCCGCTCGGCGGCGTGAAGAGCCTGTGGCCGCTGTTCGGCATCTCTAACCAGATGCTGGCGGCTGTGGCCTTGGTACTCGGTACCGTTGTCCTCGTGAAGATGAAACGCACCAAATACATCTGGGTAACCGTCGTTCCTGCACTGTGGCTGCTGCTTTGCACCACCTGGGCGCTGGGCCTGAAGCTGTTCAGCACCAACCCGCAGCTGGAAGGCTTCTTCTTCATGGCTAACCAGTACAAAGAGAAGATTGCCGCAGGCGGCGAGAGCCTTTCCGCGCAGCAGATTGCCAACATGAACCATATCGTGGTGAACAACTACACCAATGCGGGTCTGAGCATTCTGTTCCTGGTGGTGGTGTACAGCATCATCTTCTACGGCATCAAAACCTGGTTGAAAGTGCGTAACGCCGACGTCCGTACGGATAAAGAGACCCCGTACGTGCCGGTGCCGGAAGGCGGCGTGAAGACCTCTTCGCACCATTAATCCGCAATCCTCCCCCTCTCCCTTTGGGAGAGGGTTGGGGTGAGGGGAACACAAGCCCAGCGGACTCACATCGCCGGGCTTTTTCTGTCTGGAACCCACAATGTTTGGTCACTTAGGCGAAGCCAAAAAATACCTCGGTCAGGCGGCGAAAATGCTGATTGGCATTCCAGATTATGACAACTACGTTGAGCATATGAAGACCAACCATCCGGATAAGCCGTACATGACCTACACTGAATTCTTCCGCGAGCGTCAGGAAGCGCGCTACGGCGGAAGTGGAGAAGGCGGCGTCCGCTGCTGCTAAAGGAGAGACCATGACCCCGATTGCCGTCACCCTGCTGACCGGTTTCCTCGGCGCCGGTAAAACCACCCTGCTGCGCCATATTCTGAACGAACAGCACGGCTTCAAAATCGCCGTCATCGAAAACGAGTTTGGCGAAGTCTCGGTTGACGATCAGCTGATTGGCGATCGCGCCACGCAGATCAAAACCCTGACCAACGGCTGCATCTGCTGCACCCGCTCTAACGAATTAGAAGACGCCCTGCTGGACCTGCTCGACAGCCACGATCGCGGCGACATCAACTTTGACCGTCTGGTGATCGAGTGCACCGGCATGGCCGACCCCGGCCCGATTATTCAGACCTTTTTCTCTCACGAGATCCTCTGCCAGCGCTACCTGCTGGACGGCGTGATTGCCCTGGTCGATGCGATCCACGCCGACGAGCAGATGAACCAGTTCACCATCGCCCAGTCTCAGGTGGGCTACGCCGACCGCATTCTGTTGACCAAAACCGACGTGGCGGGCGGAAGCGAAAAACTGCGCGAGCGCCTGACGCGCATCAACTCGCGCGCGCCGATTTATACGGTAACGCATGGTGACATCGACCTGTCTCAGCTGTTTAACACCAACGGCTTTATGCTGGAGGAGACCGTCACCGCGAAACCGCGCTTCCACTTTATGGGAGACAAGCAAAACGACGTGGCGTCGATTGTGGTGGAGCTGGACTACCCGGTGGACATCAGCGAGGTCTCGCGGGTGATGGAAAACCTGCTGCTGTCGTTTGCCGACAAGCTGCTGCGCTACAAAGGGATGCTGTGGATCGACGGCGAGCCGAACCGTCTGCTATTTCAGGGCGTACAGCGCCTGTACAGCGCCGACTGGGATCGCCCGTGGGGCGATGAAGCGCCGCACAGCGTGATGGTGTTTATTGGCATCCAGCTGCCGGAAGAAGAAATACGGGCGGCGTTTGCGGGGCTGAAGAAATAAACAATCGCTCCCTTTTAATCGTGAAAGGGAGCGCATTCCCCTAAAGCAAATTCCTCGATTCACGCTTTCTGTTTGCAATATTGTCTGTTAATGTCCTTAACAATAATGAAATCCTGCTTAGATTAATATTTACAACAATATTAATTGCGCAGAGTTATTTTATTCATGAATTGGTAGACATCACATGGCACTCATTATTCCCACAATCAGCAGCTGTAGCGAGAAAATCACGGCTGGAGAAAAAAGGCTGGCAAGACTCCTGGAAGGGGGCCTCAGCGAACAGTGTACCTGCTGGTATGACACCCGAATGGGCGATAAGCAAGAGCATCCTGACTTTGTGATTCTCGCCCCCGAAAAAGGTTTGCTGTTTATAGAAGTTAAAGACTGGTTTATCACAAAAATAAAGTCGGCCAACAAAACGCATATTCACTATGAAACCAAAAACGGCGTTGAGCCGTTGAAAAACCCACTCGAACAGGTTCGACAATATACCTTTAACACCATTGATAGCCTGAAAAACGATCCTCTGCTTCGTCAACAACAAGGGGATTATGAAGGCAGCTTTATTATGCCGTATGGATACGGTGTTTATTTGAGCAACATCACCCGGGCACAGCTGGAAAAGAGTTTTACCCCCGAAGCGTTAGAAGAAATACTGCCCACCAGCCAGGTGATTTGCAAAGATGAGCTGACCGAGTTTATGACCCGAGAACAAATCTCCGCCCGGCTCGAATCCCTCCTTAAACATCGCTTCGTTCATCACACAACACCACAGCAGTTCGACCGCATCCGATGGCATCTTTATCCCGATGTCCGCATTAACCCATCGGTCACGCGGGTTGACCTGGATAATTTTACGTTCCACACCCCAGATGTGGTATGCATGATGGACAGGTACCAGGAACAACTCGCCAGAAGTATGGGGACCGGGCACCGGGTCATTCATGGTGTGGCAGGATCAGGCAAAACGCTCATTTTGTATCACCGCTGCATTGAGCTTGCCAACAATATGGAAAACACCAAACCGATACTGGTGATTTGCTACAATATTACGCTGGCCAAAAAGCTTAAAGCGCAGCTCGAACAGCACAACCTGAGGCTTCCTGTCGAGGTTATCCATTTTCACGCCTGGTGTTATCAACAATTAAACGCGCATCGGCGTCTTCCTCCCAGGAGCAAAAATTTTATTGAGCTGATGGAAAATTCGCTGACGGTGGCATTTGAAGAGGGCATTATCAAACCGGAACAGTACAGCGCCGTTTTGATAGATGAAGGACATGATTTTAAGCCGGAATGGCTAAGAATCCTCGCTAAGATGCCGGACGATAAAGATAGCTGCCTGCTTTTCCTCTACGATGACGCTCAGTCAATCTATCAGAAAAAGAAAGCGCTCGATTTTACCCTTTCCAGCGTCGATATAAAGGCGCAGGGCCGCACCACTATTCTGGATACCAATTATCGCAACACCCGGCAAATACTCCATTTTGCCAGCAGTATTGCTTTTAATTATCTCAATAATCACATTGAAGATTCCCTCAAATACCAGCTGCCCGCCGCAGGAGGACTGTCAGGAAAGTATCCGGCGCTGGCCAGCTTTGATAATCAGGACGAGGAGATTACACGCGTTCTCAATTGGGTCACTGAGCAGCGACAACAGGGTGTTGCCTGGTCGGAAATCGCTATACTTTGCCCCTCAACTTACAGCATTTCGGGTATGCTCGGACCAAGGCTCGAAGCCCGCAAGATCCCTTACCAGATGATTGTCTCCAGCGATGATAAAAAACACTGGTCACCGCAGAATGATTTCCTCTGCGTAATGCCGCTGCCAAGCAGTAAGGGTCTTGAATTTCAATCGGTCGCCATTATGGATGCCGCAAAGGAAAGGGATGAAGAAGATCTGAGCGACGATATTAAGCGGCTGTATGTCGGATTTACCCGCGCGCGCCAGAATCTTCTGGTGACCATGCACGGAACCGGAAGTCTGCGAGATCATCTGGTCGAGACCTGGGAAAAGAGCGTTAAGACGGTCTAGCTGTCCAGTAAGCACCGAACAATCCCCTCTCCCCTGCGGGGAGAGGGTTAGGGTGAGGGGTAAAATTATTTCAACGCCTCCGGCAGCGTTACAATCCACAGCTCGCTGTCCGACTCCGGCTTCTTCAGCGGCTTCACGCTGAGCGTGGTTTCCACCGGTTTATCATCCAGCGTCAGCGTGCCCTCCGCGTTCACCCGATAATCCTTGAGCTTCTTGCCCTCGACCGGATGTTGCATCGCCACCTTCACGCCAAAGTCGTTATCGTTCGCCACCGCAAGCGTTTTGCTGTCAATTAACGCCAGCCCTTCGGCCTTCTCCTGCTGCCAGCCCAGCGCGCGCAAATCGACGACCTGCGTTTTAGCCGCGAGCGTTATACCGCGCTGCGCCAGCGTTTTCTCATCATCAAATTCCGGGTACTCGCCCGGCTTGTCGAAGGCGGTCAGGTCACTCGCCTTGCTCAGATCCACTTTGTAGATAAGGTTACGCATCGCGTCGTTTTTATCGCTTCCCTGCTCAATCAACAGGATGTGCTGGTCATCCAGCGCCACGATGTCGCCGATTTTAGCGTCGCTGTTTTTGCTGTAGGCCGCGCTGTCGATGGGGTAGCCGTACATCGCGGTTTTCCCGGTCTCCGGGTCGAAGCTCACCAGACGCGTAAACAGCGCCTGCTTTTTGCTCTTGCCGTCGATATCCAGCGTACTTTGTACGGCGGCAATAATCCGCCCGTCCGGCATCCGGGTCAGGCCTTCAAAGCCCCGGTTCGGCTGACGCCATTTGATAATGTTTGGCAGACCGCCCGCGATGGATTTTTCCCCTTCAGCCGCCTGCGGCCCGTGGATCGCCAGGATCTTCCCTTTGCTGTCGACGTTAATCAGGAACGGGCCATACTCGTCGCACAGCCAGTAGCCGCCTTTCCCGTCCGGGGTGATGCCTTCCGTGTCCAGCCCACGGTTGTCACCTTTCAGAATTTTAAGGGTATCGCTGAACGCCACTTCATTGGTGGAGCCAATCACGCCGCTTTGCAGCGGCAGACCGTTAATCTCGCCTTTATCATCATGCAGCGGGCGGGCATCGACAGCCTCCGCTTTGCCGTTCTGAACGCGGATGGTCATCAGCAGCGGCGCGAAATCCGGCGTGACAAAAATTTTGGCTTCGTTTTTACCCATTTTTGGCGCATCAGCGTTTGGACCGCGATCGGTCACGGTCGCGAAGGTCAGGGTATCGCCCTGCTTGCCCGTAAACAGCAGACCGGAGCCAATCCCTACCGGGAGCCCATTCGGAAACGCGCTGGCAAACGCGCCGCTGTATTTCACGTGCGAGCCGTCAGGGAAGCTGACGACGTAGCGCTCAGCGGTGGGCTGCGCCGCCAGGCCAGAGAAAGAGAGCGCACAACCGATAAGCACAGGAATGATTTTTCTTTTCATATTGTTAGCATCCAGAAAGTGAAGCCCACAACGTAATGAACAAACGTGTCAGAAAAATGACATGGAAAGGAAACGTGGCCGGGCATCTGAACGAATATTGACCGTTAAAATGTAAAAATTTGTTTTTTTATGTGATTTTAGAAATGGAATTGGAAATTATTAGAAACCCAATTAATTCATCTCAAATCACTTTCCCTGGCTCGTTCAGATTTCGTTTAGTCAAAAAAGTAAACTGTTCCTCAACGCCTGAAAATTGCGCATTGACACCCCCACAACCCAACTTCAGCGTTACAAATAAAAATAAAGAAATTAACAATCACAGCATGAAAAGTCGATTTGTATCACATTTGCAGTCATAAACATCGCTTGTTAAGGTGCCCCCAGATTAATTTGATGACGAGGCACGAACCATGAAAAAACTGAATATCCTTCTTCTTTCTGCGTTGACCGCCATCTCGGGTTCCGCACTGGCCATGGGCGGCAGCGTTGAGCAGGGTAAAAACTTTACTAACCTCAACCTGGAAATGGGCAAATCCTCATCCGGCCTGTATGTGGAAAGCAACTGGCTGAAAAACACCGATGACGGTACCCAGACCGGTGGTGTGGGCGCTGGCTACAACCTGGGTCTTGGCCCGGTAATGCTGAACGCGGGCGCAAAGGCCATCTACATCGGCCCGAAAAAAGGCGATAACGGCGTGGCGTTCCCGATTGGCGGTGGCGTAAACGTTGCCCTGACCGACAGCATCCACGTGTACGGTGAAGGCTATGTGGCACCAGAAGGCCTGAACAACAGCGTGAAAAACTACGTGGAAGCCAACGGCGGCGTAAGCTGGACGCCGATCACGCCAGTGACCCTGAAAGTGGGTTACCGCCACGTAAGCGTGGATGGCAAAGATGGCCGTCCTGGCCACACGCTGATTGACGGCGCATATGTTGGCGGTGGAGTCACCTTCTGATGAAACACCGCATTACCGCGCTTTGCGTGCTGAGCCTCACGCTGATGCTCACCGGCTGCGTCCAGTACAAATGGGTAAAACCGGGCGTCAGCGACGCTGAGATGAATAAAAAGCTCACGGAATGCGAAGCGCAGGCCCTGATCGATCTGCCCCCGGACAACGTGGTGACCGGTTCGAACTCGGAAAAAACGGACAAAAAGAACAAGAAAAAGGATATTTCCACGAGCTACACGGTTGAAGACGCGAATGAATATCGCCGGGATACGTTAGTCGACAGCTGCATGTTCAAAAGCGGCTGGGACAAGATTGAAGTTCAGTAATCAATTGAAAAAAAACCTGCCAACCGGCAGGTTTTTTATTACCGCTTACTTACGCACCACCACCAGCTTCTGGTTCACAAACTCTTTGATCCCCAGGTCCGACAGCTCGCGTCCGTAACCGGAACGCTTCACGCCGCCGAACGGCAGCTCTGCTGCGGTATCAGTGAGCCAGTTGATGTACACCATCCCGGTCTCGATCCGCGACGCCATTTTCTTCGCGCGCTCGATGTCCTGGCTGAACACCGCCCCGCCCAGGCCGTAGTGGGAGTCGTTCGCGAGCGCGACCGCCTCGTCGTCGTTTTTCACCACGTACATCTGCGCCACCGGGCCGAAGAACTCTTCGAAGTACGCCGGGTTGTCGCGGGAGATATTTGTCAGGATCGTCGGTTCAAAGAAGCTCCCGTCGCGCTGCACCGGCTTGCCGCCATAGTGCAGCGTTGCACCGTTTTTCACCGCCTCGTTAACCTGTTTGGTCAGCGTTTCGAGCGCATCTTTAGACGACAGCGGACCCAGCGTGGTGGTTTCATCCAGCGGATCGCCAATCTTCACCTGCTTAAACGCCTCGGTGAATTTGCTCAGGAAGGCATCCGCAATTTTCTCGTGCAGAATAAAGCGCTTCGCCGCGGTACAGACCTGCCCGGCGTTGTTGAGTCGGGCATTCACACCAATTTTCACGGCCTTCTCAAGGTCCGCATCGTCCAGCACCACGAAGACGTCGTTACCGCCCAGCTCCAGCGTGGATTTCTTGATGTGCTTCGCCGCCTGCGCGGCCACCACGCTGCCTGCTTTTTCAGAACCGGTTAGCGCTGCACCCTGCACGCGATCGTCTGCGATGATATTCGCCACCTGTTCGGACGAGATAAACAGGTTTGTCCACGCCCCTTCCGGCGCGCCCGCCTCGCGCACCAGATGCGCAAAGGTCTCGGCGCAGTGCGGCACGATGCTGGCATGCTTAGCGATAACGGGGTTCCCCGCTGCCAGGTTTGGCGCCAGAACGCGCATCAGCTGGTAATACGGGAAGTTCCACGGCTCGACGGCCATCAGCACGCCGATGGGGTGATGCTCCACCCACGCTTCCCCGAGTTCAGACGGATACTTCACCGGGGCGAGGAACTGCTTCGCGTTGTCGGCATAGTAGCGGGCGATCTGCGCGCACAGCTTCACCTCCCCGCGGCTCTGTTCGATGAGCTTACCCATCTCCTGGCTGGCGATTTTCGCCAGATCCTCCACGCGCTCGTCGATCAGGTCGGCAAGCTTATGCAGCACTGGCAGGCGCTGGCTGATGTCGCCTTTCGCCCATTCCGAATGGTAAAGCGCATCGGCCGCCTTGAGCGCCGCTTCGATATCCGCGTCGGTATGTGAGGGGTATTCTTTGATGAGCTGGTTAGTGGCAGGATTTACTGTCTGATAAGCCATGTCGAATCTCCTTGTTTTACCGCTTAGGGTATTAAGGGTAGTCAACATGACTGAAAGTAAAAGTAAAGTTTGGTATGTATGCTGACTCGAAGTTCCCGCCTCGCCATTTTCTTCTTGAGATAGATAATGGCATTAACTACTATCAATCGATTAATCCGAAACCTACTAATTACTGACAATAGTTATTAAGACCATCAAGGTAACATAGTGAAACTATTCAAAAATGACGATGCTTTCTTCGATAGAGTATCAAAAATTAGCACAATATTTGCTACAACAGGAACGTTAGCCTTCGGCATTTATGCCTACTTTAATACGATACACCCCGTATTTGAAAAAGAAAAAGAGTTGCAAGGCTTAAGAGCAGAAAAGCTTAGTCTTGAATCAGAGAAGAGTAGATTAAGTACTGACAATCTCTTACTGAAAAATAAATTCATAGCCTCGAGCAATCGTTTGAATGAACTCAATGAAAAACTTAACAAAACAAACACCGTTCTGTTAGAGAAGCAAAATTTTCTTGATAAATTAAACAGAGATCTTGTTGTAGCACAAAAGCAAACCATCCTCGGAAAACTAGATATGCTGCGGGAAAAACTCCTTAGCACCGCCATTTATCAAATATCAACAAAAGGAAAAACAAACTTTGATATTATTTCTTATTCAAGCTCATTACTTCCAGACAAAAAAAAGAAACTTTCACCTACTGATATAAAAGCCTATGAATATTTTGAAGGTTACATTCACAATAATAGCAACCAAAAAATCGAGGAGATTGACGACATCATAAAGTATGCCGTTATGCTGCCTGTATCATATAAAATTAAAGAAAATATGTTAAATGATAATGACTAATCTTTGTTTAGCTAAGGGCTTTGCACATTCCCCCCGCTTCCCTCTATCCTTAACCCATGGAAAAAATAGCTGAACTCAAACGCGCCAAGCTTCTTGCGCTGTCGCTGCTGCTGATTGCCGCCGCGGCGTTTATCACCACCCTCTTCCTGCCACAAACCTTCTGGGTGCGTGGCGTCAAAGCCATTGCCGAGGCGGCAATGGTTGGCGCGCTGGCGGACTGGTTTGCCGTCGTCGCGCTGTTCCGCCGGGTGCCCATTCCCTTTATCTCGCGCCATACGGCGATTATTCCGCGCAATAAGGACCGAATCGGCGACAATCTCGGCCAGTTCGTGCAGGAGAAATTTCTCGATACGCAATCCCTTGTCGACCTTATCCGTCGCTACGAGCCGGCCCAGATGATTGGTACCTGGTTCAGCCAGCCCGACAACGCTCAGCGGGTCGGGCAGCATTTGATTCAGGTGATGAGCGGTTTTCTCGAACTCACCGACGACGGACGCATACAGCGCCTGCTCAAACGGGCGGTGCATAAGGCCATCGACAAGGTCGACTTCACCGAAACCAGCGCCGTGATGCTGGAGAGCATGACCAAAAACAACCGCCACCAGGTACTGCTGGATGCGATCATCAACCGCCTGATTACCCTGATCCAGCGGGAAAGCACGCGCGACTTTATCTCTGACCAGATCGTCCACTGGCTGAAGACCGAACACCCGCGCAAAGCGATGGTGCTACCCACCGAGTGGCTGGGCGATCAAAGCGCGGAGATGGTGTCGAACGCGGTGAACACGCTGCTGGACGATATCAGCCACGACCGCACGCACCAGATCCGTCAGGCGTTCGACCGCGCCACGCTGAAACTTATCGACAACCTGAAAAACGACCCGGAAATGGCCGCGAAAGCCGACAACATCAAGCACTACCTGAAAAACGACGAGGCGTTTAACCGCTATCTGGGGGAGATGTGGGCCGACCTGCGCCAGTGGCTGAAGGCGGATATGCAGAGCGAGGACTCCCGCGTGAAGCAACGCATCGCCAACGCCGGGCTGTGGTTTGGTGAAACGCTGTCTAACGACGCCAGCCTGCGCGCGTCGCTGAATGAGCATCTGGAGCAGGCCGCGCACCGCGTGGCGCCGGATTTCGCCGCGTTCCTGACGCGCCACATCAGCGACACGGTGAAAAGCTGGGACGCCAAAGACATGTCCCGCCAGATTGAACTTAACATCGGCAAAGATCTGCAGTTCATCCGCGTCAACGGCACGCTGGTCGGCGGGACGATTGGCCTGATCCTCTTTTTACTCTCACAGCTGCCTGCCGTGCTGGGGCATTAATCCGCTTTGGGCGGGGCGATGACGTAACGCGTCGCCTCGAAGCGATTCAGGATCAAATGCACCAGAAAGACCATCGTCAGCGTCGCCACCAGCGAAAAGGTGACGGAAGTGATGCGATAGAGATCGCTGAACACCAGGTCGCTGTCCGGGTGCATGTTTTGCCCGAACATAATGCCGATGGTGGTGATGCTGGAAAACCCCACGCCCGCGCCCACTTTCTCCATCACGTGCAGCCGCGCGCCAAACGCCAGGCCGAGGCCAATCAGCGGCATCATCAGCAGCATATGGCTGCTGTGGTCGTAGAGGATGAGCTGCACCACCAGAATGTAGAGGCAGCCCAGAACCACCCCGACCACGCGCCAGATGGAGCTCATCACCGCGCCGCGATAGTGCATCGGGAACAGGATCAAAATCCCCGCCATCAGCGCCGAAAGCGAATCACTTAAGTCGCTAATCTGAAACACCACGAAAATCATCGTTGCGACGCTGCCGGAGAGCAGCGACTCGTGGCGCACGCGGGCATCGTCCTTCTCAATCAGCGGCGGCGGCTTGCGGGGCTCCACGTCCGGCAGGAGGTAGTTCATCAACGCGCTCAGGCATACCGCCATCACGCTCGCTTCGATGTTGGAAAACAGCAGCGTGTGCCAGTTGGTGGTGGGGTAGCTCATAAAGTTGAGCATCACGCTCTGGCACACCACGCCCATTGAGCCGAACAGAAACAGCGGCCCTTTGCTCATAAAGCGAAAACGCATCACGTACAGGGCAAACACCACCAGCGTCATAATGACCGGCCATTGCGACAGATAGCCGATGATAATCACCATTTCGACGCAGTTCAGCGATGCACTGAAGATAAACTGCTTCGCCACATGGCGGTTAAATACTGGTACCAGCGACAGCAGCATGATCGGATAGACCACGAAAAACACGCCGTAGCTGGTGTTGTAGAAGCTCGATATGCTCAGGGCAATCATCCCGGCAAAGACGATGCGCAGGGTCTGGCGAAAGTCATTTGCCGTGTAGACGATGTTGCCGTGCGGGGTAAAGACCCGCGCCAGCGTATTAATAGACATAGTGAAGCAGGCTTACCAGGTGGATCTGCATCCCGGAGAAGAAGCGCGCAAACGGCCCTTCGCTGTTATAGAGCTGCACGGTCGCCCGCGCGCCCGTTGGCAGCGGCTTCGGCAGCGTCTCATCCAGCGTGACGTGAATGCGCATGCGTTGGGCGTCTCGTACCCAGCGGTTAGAGGTCTCCGGCTGGGAGAGTTGACCGTTAACCGCCTCCTGACCTGCGAGGATCCCCGCGTCGCTGCTGGTGACATGGGCGCGGAACACCTGCCCCGGGAAGGCGTCAAACACCACGGCGGCATCGGTGCCCTGATGGGTATGGCGCAGACTCTTCTCGCGGAAATCGGCCACGATATCGGTCTGGTTGTTTACCAGCGCCAGCGCGGCGGAGCCGGATGAGGCATAAAAACCGGGGCTTAGCTGCAGGTTACTGACCGTGCCGTCCGCCTGAGCGTAGACCTTTGTCCAGCCGAGGTTCAGCTCTGCTTCATCCAGCGCGTTGCGGTATTTTTGCAGCGTTACGTTACGGTGCTCGTTCCGCTCGCCGCGCTGAATGCGCAGGTTATGGATGTTCGCCTGGATGGAGCTGACGGACTGCGCGCTGCTCTGCCAGGCGGTGCGGACCTTATCCAGATCCGCCTGCGAGACGTTCTGTAACGTGCTCAGCTTCTGGTAGCGTTCAAAGGTCACTTTGTCGTTACGCGCGGTCAGCACCGCGGTTTTCAGGCTGGCCTGCGCGGCGGCGATCTGCGCGTCCAGCTGTTCGTTAGAGAGACGCGCCTGCTCAAGCGCGATTTGCGCCGCTTCCACTTTGTTGCGAAACGGCGTGTCGTCGAGCTCAAACAGCAGATCGCCTTTCTTCACCTGGCTGTTGTTGTGGACATGTACCGCCGCCACATAGCCTGAGACGCGCGGAGAAACCGGCGTCACCACGCGCATCACGGTGGAGTCCGGCGTCAGTGGGATCCAGATATCCGCGACGACAAAATAGATAAACATCAGCAGGAAAGAGGCAATACTCACCCTTACCCAGCGGGCAAACTTTTGTTCAGGGGTCATTATTTTTCGGTCTTGTTGTCTTCTTCGCGGATTGTCCGCAAATTGCAGGCGATTTGATTCAACGTGGCGCTGAAAATCTCGATATGCTCCGGCGCGATATTTTGCGATACGCGCGCCTGACAGGTCTCAATCACCTGAGTGAGCCTTTTTAAAATGGCTTTTCCCTCAGGCGTCAGCGTCAGAAGCCGGATGCGCTTGTCATAAGGCGATGTGGTGCGCAGCAGGTAACCCTGTTTTTCCAGCTGTGTCAGGGTGCGCATCAGCGGCGGCAGTTCAATGCCCTGCACCTCCGCCAGCTCACTCATTGAGACGTTATCCCCGAGCTGATGAAGCTGCATCATCACCGTCCAGCTCGACTGGGTTAACCCGGTATCGAGAATGGCATCGTCAATGACGGCACGCCACTGACGCACGATCATCGCCATCCGCATGCCCATCGGCCTGCGGCTAAACAGCTCTTCTTCGCTCATGGGGACACCTCTCGTCACACGCGGTCAAGATAATAGTTATCAGGGTAAGTATCAAGAAACGAGAGGTGAAAGAGCAGGAATTGCGAAAGGCGTTACGGGAGGCGATTTACACGTAGCCCCGGTAAGCGCAGCGCCACCGGGCGTTTTTTAGCGGCTAAAAAATCGCTGAATAGCACTTTTTCCCGATGTCGTCACCACCACCTCCCTGTACCCCGCGACCCGCAGGATCCACTCTTTGCTTTCCAGATGAATAAGCAGCGCCGCACCCGCCTCGCCGCCAAGGTGAAACCGTCGCTCGCTCCAGTCCAGACAGGCGCAGCAGGCCTTGCGACGGGATTGAGAATTTATCGGAATCCCAAGCTTCAGAAACTGCTCACGGCCATACAGCGTGAGCGCTGAACCGTCAGGCTCAAGCCAGCCTTCCGCCTGCATGAAATCGTAGATCTTTACCGCCACCGTACCCGCCAGATGGTCGTAGCAGGTCCGCGCCTCCCGCATGGCCTTCGGCGCGGTGGTTTCCGGCGGCGTAATGCGGCTCCAGGAGAGCCCCATCATCTGTTCGACCAGCTCCGCCACGTCATGCCCCGCCAGACGATAGTAGCGGTGCCGCCCCTGAGACAGACAGGTAATCAACTTTCCCTCCACCAGCCGGGCAAGATGCCCACTGGCGGTCGACGGCGCAACGTCTGCCGCGGTGCTCAACTCGGTGGCGGTCCACGCCCGCCCGTCCATCAGCGCGCACAGCATTTTCACGCGCGACGGATCGGCCATTGCCGCCGCCACCGCCGCGATGGCCTGTTCCAGCGCCGCGCCGTTATCAGTCGGTAAGCTTGTCTTTAACATATGCCGCCCAGGGTTCGGTGATCTCTGCGGCCAGCTTATCATTATCCGTCAGCAGAATAAGGTGATTCGCATGGTCGCTGTACTGGGTAAGAACAGACACGCCGCGTGCCACCAGCGCCGCCGCAATTTCACCCAGCTCGCCGGGGCGCTCCTGTTTGAGTTTTCTGATAACCGGCCTGCGCACCGCCTGCACGGTAAACCCGGCCTCCATCAGCACGCGGCGGGCTTTTTCCCCGTCCTCCACCAGGAAATGGGCATCGGTACCGAATACGCCGCCACCCTCAAGCCCCACGCCGTTGCGCCCTAACAGCTGTCCAAAGTGCGCCAGCTCGCCGGGCCTGTCGCTGAAAATCACATGAACGTCATACATTTGCATGCCCTCCCGTTTCGGAACTGTACTCCCGCACCAGCTGCGCCACCCGTATACGGTAGAAAGAGAAAATTGACTCCCGCCCTTCGGCCTGCGCGGCCTGATGGAAGACATTCTGCTTCCAGCGGCGGACGGCCTCTTCATCCCGCCACCAGGAAAGTGACAGGATTTTGCCGTCGGTCGTCAGGCTCTGGAACCGTTCGATATCGATAAAGCCGTCGATGTCGGCCAGCAAAGGCTTAAGCTCTGCGGCAAGTTGAAGATAGCGCGCCTGATGGGCAGGCGCGGCTTTAGCTTCGAAAAGGACTGCGATCATGATGGTCTCTCCGCTGTGATGTTGAAGAGAGAATGCAGGATGGAAAAGCACAATGCTTCGGTAAAGAGCGAAGCTTTAGCCCAGAATCGACCTCGGCTCCATAAACGCGCGGATCCCCCACTCGCCCATCTCGCGCCCCACGCCGGAGTGCTTAAACCCGCCGAACGGCGCTTTCGGTTCATGGGCAAGCGTGTTCACCAGCACGCGACCGGAAACAATCTGCTGCGCCACGCGGCGCGCGCGGTCCGCATCGCCGCCCAGTACCATCGCGCTCAGTCCGTATTCTGTGTCATTGGCAGTGGCAATCGCCTCCGCCTCGTCCCGATAAGGGATTACGCACAGCACCGGGCCGAAGATCTCGTCGCGGGCAATGGTCATCTGGTTGTTCACGCCGGCAAACAGCGTCGGGCGCACAAACCAGCCGTCTCGCGTCCCGTCCGGTCTCCCTTCGCCGCCCGCCAGCAGGCGCGCCCCCTCTTCGATGCCTTTACGGATATAGCCCTGCACCCGCTGCCACTGCTTTTCACTGACCATCGGACCGACGTCCGTTGATTTTTCGCGCGGGTCACCGGATTTCACCGCCTCCACGGCCTGCGCCAGCGCGGTTTCGATCTCCGCCTTACGCGAGTAAGGCACCAGAATGCGTGTCCCGGCCACGCACGCCTGCCCGCTGTTCATAAACCCGGCCTGAACGACAAGCGGGATCGCCTGCGCCAAATCCACGTCATCCAGCAGGATCGTCGGCGATTTACCGCCTAACTCCAGGGTCACGCGCTTAAAGCTCTCCGCCGCGTTGCGCAGGATCGCCTTGCCGGTATTCGTGGAGCCGGTAAACGAGATTTTTGCCACGTCCGGGTGGCGGCTGATAGTGTCACCGACCGTTTCGCCGCGCCCGGTGACGATATTAAACACGCCCGGCGGCAGGTCGGCATCGCGCAGCGCTTCGGTGACAATCCGGGTTTGCAAGGCGCTCATTTCGCTCGGTTTGATGACTGCCGTACAGCCCGCAGCCAGCGCGGCCGCCAGCTTGCCGCAGATAAACCCGGCATCGCTGTTCCACGGCGTAATCAATCCGGCCACGCCGAGCGGCGTCATCTGCACTGTGGCTGCGCCTGCGCGGGTGACGAACTCAAACGCCTCCAGCGCCTCAATGGCCTGAGCAATCACCTCCGCCGGATAGCTGGCCATCCACGCCGAGCGCGAGGCGGGCGCGCCGTACTCCTCAATGACCGCTTCCAGCAGATCGTCGTGGCAAGCAGCCACGGCGGCGTGCATACGTTTTAGCGCCGCGATGCGTTCCTGCTTTGTGGTCCGTGACCACGCCGGAAACGCCGCTTTTGCCGCCGCAATGGCGCGCTCTGCGTCAACCTCATCCGCCAGACGAACCTGGCCGATGACCCGCGCCGTCGCCGGGTTGTACAAATCAAACCACTCGGTGCCGTGCGGGGTAACAAATTCGCCGTTAATAAAGATCTGTTCGATGATGTTCATATAAACCTCCTCAGGCTGTGTGAGCACAGTCTGGCACGGCTTCTCCGTTGCGATAATCCACGCTATGCTGCAAGGGTTGTTTCGATTTTCAGGATAATCTATGCATCGTTCAGGTCTGACAGAGCTGGAAGTGGTCATGGCCGTCGTGCGACGCGGCAGCTTTCGCGGCGCGGCACAGGAGCTGGGCATGTCCGCCACGGCGGTAAGTAACGCCATCGCCGGGCTGGAGAGCCGCCTTGATACCCGCCTCTTTAACCGTACCACCCGCAGCGTGGCGCTCACCGACGCCGGACAGCGCTACGTGGCGCGTATTGGCCCGGCCCTGCAGGAGATCCGCCTCGCCAGCGAGGAGATCCACAGCGACACCGGAGAACCCGCCGGCACGCTGCGCCTGAACGTGCCGAACCATATCGGCACCCTGTTTCTGGACCAGCTGCTGATCGACTTTATGATCCGCTACCCGAAGATGCGCGTAGAAACCGTCAGCGAAGCGCGCATGATCGACATCGTCGCGGAAGGCTACGACGCCGGGATCCGCCTTGAGGAGTCCGTACCGCAGGACATGATCGCCGTGCCACTGACCGGGGAGATCCGCCAGCTTGTCACCGCCACGCCGGACTATTTTGCCCGTCACGGCACGCCGCAGACGCCGGACGATCTGCTTTCACATCAGGGGATCGGCATGCGCATGGCCCACGGTGGGATCTACCGCTGGGAGCTGGCCCGTCGGGGGGAAACGTACGCCCTTGCCGTGCCGCCGCGCTTTGCGACGTCCGATCTTTTTGCCTCGATCCGCGCCGTGAAAGCGGGATTAGGGGTGGGATTTTTGCCGGAACTGTATATCCAGGAAGAGCTTGAGCGTGGAGAACTGGTGAGCGTCTTAAACGACTGGGCGCAGCCCTTTGCCGGGCTGCGCCTGTATTACCCCGGCCATCGCCACGTCCCGCCAGGGCTACGGGCGCTGGTGGCGATGATCCGCGAGCGCGGGATTATTCCAGGTTAGCCTTATTCAGCCCGTAAGCCGCGTCCAGCGAGCCCGGTGCCATGCGGGAGGTGATCCCCAGACGGTTCCAGGCGTTGATCGCCACGATGGCGAAGTTCAGCTCTGAAATCTCGACGTCCGAGAAGTGCTCCGCCACGCTGCGGTACAGCGCGTCGCTCACGCCGTGAACGCCAATCTGGGTCAGCGCTTCGGTGAAGGCCAGCGCGGCTTTCTCGCGGGCGCTGAACAGCGGGGACTCGCGCCAGGCCGCCAGATGGTACAGGCGCAGCTCGCGCTCGCCGGCGATTTTGGCCTCTTTCGCGTGCATATCCAGGCAGAAGGTGCAGCCGTTCAGCTGCGACACACGAATATCGATCAGGTGCTTCAGCGCCGGGTCAATAGAGGTTTTTGCCACCTCCATGCTCAGGGCAGACAGCGCGTTGGCGAGGGCAGGTGTAGCTTTATGGTGGTTGACGCGAGTGCTCATTGTCTTTCCTCTTTTGTGCGGCATGTGTCATGCGATGCAGCAAATCTACGCCGTTCATGACATAGTAAAAAGATACAAAAAGCGTGAAATGAGGTAGGACATGAAGCCGGGCTATCACGACATTTATTCCCGCTATCGCGACAACATCACGCGCGGCGTGCTGAAGCCGGGCGATAAGGTGCCAGCCATCCGCGTGCTGGCGGAAGAGCTGAAAGTGGCGCGCAAAACCGTCGAAACGGCGTATGCCATTCTCACGGGTGAAGGGTATCTGGTGAGCCAGGGCGCGCGCGGCACGCGGGTCAACCCGGATTTACTGCTGCCGGATAACAATGCCCCTGCGGAACAGCCTACCGGCACGCTTCCGGCCTCGCTCATCAGCCAGCGCGAGCGGGCCGGGTTTCTGCGTCCCGGCATCCCCGCCCTCGACAGCTTCCCGTATAAAAAGTGGCTGCTGCTGGCGGGCCAGGCGACGCGGGCTATGCGACAGGAGGAGATGCTCAACCCGCCCGTTCTGGGCTGGTATCCGCTGCGCCAGGCCATTGCCAGCTACCTCAACATCTCGCGCGGGCTGTCCTGCAGCGCCGAACAGGTGCTGATCACCAGCGGCTACAGCGGCAGCCTGCGGCTGATCCTCGACACCCTTGCCAGCCGCAGCGACAAGGTGGTGTTTGAAGATCCGGGCTACTTTATGGGCCAACAGCTGCTCAAGCGGGTCGTGCCGCGCCTGCACACGGTGCCGGTCGACCGTTCAGGTATCGATACGGAATACCTGCTCCATCACCATCGCGACGCCCGTTTTGCCATCGTCACCCCGTCGCACCAGAGCCCGCTGGCGGTGACGCTCTCGCTGCCGCGCAAGCAGCAGCTGCTCGACTGGGCCAGCCAGAACGAGGCGTGGATTATTGAAGACGATTACGACGGTGAGTTTCACTACACCCGCAAGGTGCTGCCGTCGCTGAAAAGCCTCGACCAGCACGACCGGGTGATTTTCATGGGTACCTTCAGTAAAACCATCATGCCGTCGCTGCGCATGGGCTACGTGGTGATGCCCGCCAGCACCGTCGGAGCCTTTACCGACTGCGCGGACATTACCACCAGCGGCCAGCCGGTGCTGACGCAGAAGATCCTCACCGCGTTTCTCAACGACGGGCATTTTTTCCGTCATCTTAAGAAGATGCGCGCCCTGTATCAGACCCGCCGCGACTGGATGATTGCCGCCCTGCGCGAGGTGTATGGCGATCTGTTTTTCACCGAGCAAAACGACGGCGGGATGCATATCGTGGCGTTCCTGAGCAAAGGAAGTTGTGACCGGGAAGTGGCGCGCTGCTGGCAGGAACAGCAGCTGCAGGTGAATGCGCTTTCGGAGTGGTATCGCGGGTCCGGGAAGCGCTACGGGCTGGTGATGGGCTATAACAACGTGCGGTCTTATCAGGAGGCGCTGGATTTGCTGGAAAGGCCGAAACGGCAGACGCTTGAACTGTTGAGCTGAACATCGCCGGGTGGCGGCTGCGCCTTACCCGGCCTGTGGTTTAAATATCATTGCGGGATAAACCAACGTCCTTGAGCTGCTCGTCGCTCATCTGGCTCAGGATGCGGCGGGTACGGTTGATGCGATACCAGTTGCGGATCGTTTTGCCGATCCAGACAAACGCGACGAACGGACGTTTTGAACGGTTCTCATAGAATTCCATGATGCTCTCCTCACTCTACCAGTGGGGTTATCATCCTGGAAATCGGCCTTCACAATACAGATTCAAAAACACCTTTTGTTTAACATACAGATCCGCTAAAACAGTATCTGCATGCCAATTTTTACGGCAATCTGTACTGGTTTTACAATCTGTATGGTGAAAACAAAGGATACAGCATGACGCGCTATCAACATCTGGCCAACCTTCTGGCAGAACGCATTGAACAAGGGCTGTATCGCAGCGGCGAACGTCTGCCGTCGGTACGCACGCTGAGCCAGGAGCACGGCGTGAGCATCAGCACCATACAGCAGGCCTACCAGATCCTCGAAAACCTCCAGCTGATCACCCCTCAGCCGCGTTCCGGCTATTTTGTCTCGAAACGCAAAGCCCAGCCGCCCGTTCCGGCGATGACGCGCCCGGTGCAGCGCCCCGTGGACGTTACCCAGTGGGATGAGGTGATGATGCTGCTGGACGCCCGCGCCGACAAAGAGATGATCTCCTTCGGCGGCGGCTCGCCGGACGTGAATCAGCCGAGCCTGAAGCCCCTGTGGCGCGAGATGAGCCGCATCGCGCAGCATAATCCGGGGGAAATGCTGAGCTATGACGTGCTCGACGGCCGCCTGGAGCTACGCGAGCAGATCGCACGCCTGATGCTGGACGGCGGCTCTACCGTGGCAGCGAACGAGATTGTCATCACCAACGGCTGCCACGGCGCGCTGTCGATCGCCCTGCTCTCGGTGTGCAAGCCGGGGGACATCGTGGCGGTGGAGTCGCCGTCGTTTCACGGCACCATGCAGATGTTGCGCGGGTTTGACATCAAGGCGATTGAAATTCCCACCGATCCCGAGACTGGGATCAGCATCGAGGCGTTAGAGCTGGCGCTGGAGCAGTGGCCGATCAAAGCGGTGATTCTGGTGCCCAACTGCAATAACCCGCTCGGGTTTATCATGCCCGAAGCGAGGAAAAAGCAGGTCTTAGCCCTCGCCCAGCGGCACGATATCGTGATCGTGGAGGATGACATTTACGGCGAGCTGGCGGCGGAGTACCCGCGCCCGCGCACCATTCATTCGATGGATATCGACGGCCGCGTGCTCCTCTGCAGCTCGTTTACCAAAACCGTGGCGCCGGGACTGCGCGTCGGCTGGATTGTGCCGGGACGCTATTACGACCGGGTGATGCACATGAAATACGCCGCGGGCGGATTTAACGTGCCGGGTACGCAGATGGCGGTGGCGGCATTTATTCGCGACGGCCATTACCATCGCCACGTGCGCCGCATGCGCCAGATTTATCAGCAGAATATGGAAACCTACACCTGCTGGGTGCGGCAGTATTTTCCGGCAGAGATTTGCGTCACGCGCCCGCAGGGAAGCTTCCTGCTGTGGATTGAGCTACCGGAGAAGGTCGACATGGTGTGCGTCAGCAAGCAGCTGTGTCGGCTGAAGATCCAGGCCGCGGCCGGGTCGCTGTTTTCTGCCTCCGGGAAGTACCGCAATTGCCTGCGGATCAACGTGGCGCTGCCGCCGACGGACAAGAATCGCGAGGCGTTGAAGAAGATGGGTGAAGCGATTGTGATTGCGATGGAGGAGGGCTAG